>NZ_JBLUQA010000001.1:0-870206 GCF_048068295.1 Pseudomonas sp. NY15435 | reverse complement strand
AATCTCTGTAAGTACTTGATTTTCAAGTTCTTTCAGCGCTTCGTCGCTGGGAGTGGTGCGCATTATAGGGAGTTTAAATGGGCCGTCAACGACTAATTTAAACTTTCTTCAAAAAACTGTCCGCTCGATCAGTTTGCCGCCATCCCCTGCCCTACCAGTCGACGCTCCTGGCGCAGCAGATAGGTACCCACCAGCAAGCCAACCACGCACAGGGCGACCACGTAGTAGGCCGGACCCAGCGGGTCTTCTTTCATAAGAAGGGCGACAACCATGGGCGTCAGGCCACCGAAGATGGCGTATGCCAGGTTGTAGGAGAAGGACAGGCCGGTGAAGCGCACTACCGCCGGGAAGGCGTTGACCATCACGTAAGGCACCGCGCCGATGACGCCGACGCACAGGCCGGTGACCGCATACAGCGGGAACAACCAGTCCGGGTGTACCTTCAAGCTGGTATAGAAAGTCCAGGAGACAACGCCCAGCAGAATGCTTCCATATATAAAGGTGCGACCTGCGCCGAAGCGATCGGCCAGACGGCCGGAAAGGATACAGCCCACGCTCAGGCAGACGATCGCCACGCTGTTGGCCTTCAGCGAAGTCGCCGCGTCGAAGCCGTAGACGGTCTGCAGTACCGATGGGGTCATCAGGATCACCACCACGATGCCAGCGGAAAGCACCCAGGTCAGCAGCATGGACAGCACGATGGCCGGACGGTGCTCACGCACCACCACGCCCAGCGGGACTTCCTCGGCCAGTTGTTTGCGCAGCTGCAGTTCGGCGAACACCGGCGTCTCGTGCAGCCAGCGGCGCAGGTAGACAGAGAACAGGCCGAAGATGCCGCCCAGCAGGAACGGGATACGCCAGGCGTAGCCTTGAACCTCCTCGGCGCTGTAGACGCTGTTGATCAGGGTCGCCACCAGCGAACCGATAAGGATGCCCGCGGTCAGACCCGACGTGAGCGTGCCGCAGGCATAGCCCACATGGCGATGTGGGACGTGCTCGGCCACGAACACCCAGGCGCCCGGCACTTCACCACCAATGGCCGCACCCTGGATGACGCGCAGGAGCAGGAGCGCCAGCGGCGCCCAGATACCAATCTGTGCGTAGGTCGGCAGCAGGCCCATGATCAGCGTCGGGACAGCCATCAGGAAGATGCTCAGGGTGAACATCTTCTTGCGGCCCAGCAGGTCGCCGAAGTGCGCCATCACCACACCGCCCAATGGGCGGGCCAGGTAGCCGGCGGCGAACAGTCCGAAAGTCTGCAACTGACGCAGCCAGTCGGGCATGTCGGCGGGGAAGAACAGCTTGCCGACCACGGTGGCGAAGAACACGAAGATGATGAAGTCGTAAAACTCCAGGGCGCCGCCCAGGGCGGACAACGAAAGAGTCTTGTAGTCGCTGCGGGTCAACGGACGTGACGCGGGCGCGGCAGGAGCGTTCACAGAAGGCATGGTGCTTGTTATCTCTGCAGGCAAGGAGGCTGCGGCCGGCAGCCGCAGGTGCCGCACCATAGCAAATTGCGCGGAGGCGACACAGCGGCCGCGCCCGCGGGAATTTCTCGAATTTCCGCGGTCGTCGCACAGGCCCCTGCTTCTATATAATGCTGGCAGGCCGATCAAAAGCTGTCCCAAGGCCTTGCGCCGGCAGGTGTCTTGGGAGAGTTTTTCCATAACCTCACCATGAGTACGCCGGGGGCAAGAGGCCCTTACCTATGATCGAGCTTGAACAAGAAGATCCCATCCCGCAGGGCGACCTTGCCCTGCAGATCACCGCCCTGCCGCGCGAGACCAACGGCTTTGGCGACATCTTCGGTGGCTGGCTGGTGGCGCAGATGGATCTCGCCGGAACCGCCATGTCCAGCCGCATTGCCGGAGGCCGCGTGGCCACGGTAGCCATCGACCGCATGGCCTTCCTGGTTCCGGTCGCTGTCGGCGCGCAGCTCTCCTTCTATACCCAGACCCTGGAAGTGGGCCGCAGCTCGATCCGCATGCTGGTCGAAGTTTGGAGCGACGATCCGCTATCCAGCGAATGGCGCAAGGTCACCGAGGCGGTGTTCGTCTTCGTCGCCATCGACGGCAGCGGTCGTACCCGCCCGGTTCCTCCGCGTCGTGGCTGATAACTGAAAACGCCGGCTCTCTTGCCGGCGTTTTCGTCTCTGCCTTCGTTTCTTTCTTTCAGAGTCAGCGCTGCGGTTTTCCGCGCACCGGCGCGCCGTTGGCCTTGTAGTAGTCGGCGGTGCTGCGCGGCAGCGACGGGCGACCGCGCACCTTATCGGCGAGCTTCTCGGCCATCATGATGGTGGTGGCGTTGAGGTTGCCGGTGATGATCAGCGGCATGATCGACGCATCGATCACGCGCAGCCCCTGCATACCGTGCACGCGGCCCTCGCCATCGACCACCGCCATGTCGTCTTCGCCCATCTTGCAGGAGCACGACGGGTGGAAGGCCGTTTCCGCATGCTCGCGGATGAATGCATCCAGGTCGGCATCGCTCTGCTTGTCCAGGCCCGGACTGATCTCGCGACCACGGTACGGATCCAGCGCCGGCTGGTTCATGATCTCGCGGGTGAGACGGATGCCGTCGCGGAATTCCTGCCAGTCCTGCTCGCAGGACATGTAGTTGAACAGGATGCTCGGGTGCTTGCGCGGATCGCGAGATGCCAGATTGATCCGCCCACGGCTGGGAGAGCGCATGGAGCCGACGTGGGCCTGGAAACCGTGCTCGCTCACCGCGTTGCTGCCGTTGTAGTTAATGGCGACCGGCAGGAAGTGGTACTGGATGTTCGGCCACTCGAATTCCGGGCGGCTGCGGATGAAGCCGCCGGCCTCGAACTGGTTACTCGCACCCAGCCCCGTGCCGAGGAACATCCATTCCGCACCGATCTGCGGCTGGTTCCACCATTGCAAGGCCGGGTACAGCGACACCGGCTGCTTGCAGGCGTACTGCAGGTACATCTCCAGGTGGTCCTGGAGGTTCTGGCCGACTCCGGGCAGGTCATGCACAACCTCGATGCCCAGGTCGCGTAGCAAGGCGGCCGGACCGACGCCGGAGCGCTGCAGCAACTGCGGAGAAGCAATGGCGCCGGAGCAAACCAGCACTTCGCGACGTGCGCGGACCTCCTTCAGCGCGTTGTCATCACCATGCAGATAGGTCGCGCCGATGGCGCGCTTGCCGCTGAACAGGATGCGGTCGGTCAGGGCGTGGGTGACGATGGTCAGGTTCGGGCGCTCGCGGGCCTGGTCCAGGTAGCCACGGGCGGTACTGGCGCGGCGGCCCTGTGGGGTGACGGTGCGGTCCATCGGACCGAAGCCTTCCTGCTGATAACCGTTGAGGTCCTCGGTACGCGGATAACCCGCCTGCACGCCCGCCTCGACCATGGCGTGGAACAGCGGGTTGTTGCCAGCCTTGGGCGTGGTGACGCTCACCGGGCCGCTGCCGCCGTGGTAGTCGTTGGGGCCGATGTCGCGGGTCTCGGCCTTGCGGAAGTACGGCAGGCAGTCGAGGTAGGTCCAGTCCTCCAGGCCCTTCTCCTGCGCCCAGCCGTCGAAGTCCATGGCGTTGCCGCGGATGTAGCACATGCCGTTGATCAGCGAGGAGCCGCCCAGGCCCTTGCCGCGCCCGCACTCCATGCGGCGGTTGTTCATGTGCGGTTCCGGGTCGGTCAGGTAGGCCCAATTGTAGCGGCGACCCTGCAGCGGGTACGCCAGCGCGGCGGGCATCTGCGTGCGGAAGTCGGCACGGTAGTCCGGGCCGCCGGCTTCGAGCAGCAGGACGCTGACATCGGCGTCTTCGGTCAGGCGGGTAGCCAGTACGTTACCGGCGGAACCGGCGCCGATGATGATGTAGTCGTATTCCTGGGACATGCAGGCCTTCCTCTTTTTCAGGCACGACACCGCCCGCGACGCGTGCGCGCCGGTGTCTGCGTGTTAGGGATGGCCGGTGGTCAGGGAGTCATGCCTGCGACCGGCCTTTCATGGCTCGATCGCGGCGATCAGAACACCGAGGTGTAGTCGCCCAGCTCTACCTGTACGGATTTGATGCGAGTGTAATGAGCCAGGGTGGTCAGGCCGTTCTCACGACCGACACCCGATTGCTTGTATCCGCCAACCGGCATCTCGGCCGGCGACTCGCCCCAGGTGTTGATCCAGCAGATGCCCGCTTCCAGGCGATGGATCGCCCGGTGCGCGCGGGCCAGGTCCTGGGTGACGACGCCGGCGGCGAGACCGTACTCGGTGTCGTTGGCGCGGCGGATGGCCTCGTCTTCGGTGTCGTAGACGAGGATGCTCATGACCGGCCCGAAGATTTCCTCGCGGACGATGGTCATGTCGTCACGGCAATCGGTGAACACGGTCGGGGCGACGTACGCGCCCTGGCCGAACTCGCCATGGGTGACACGCTCGCCACCGCACAGCAGGCGGGCCTTCTGTTCCTTGCCGGACTCGATATAGGAGAGAACGCTCTCCATGTGCGGGAAGCTCACCAGCGGACCGAAGTTGGTGTTTTCGTCCTGCGGGTTGCCCAGGCGGATGCGCTTCACGCGCTCCAGCACCTTGGCTTCGAAGCGCGCCTGCAGGTTCCGCGGGATGAACACGCGGGTGCCGTTGGTGCAGACCTGGCCGGAGCTGAAGAAGTTGGCCATGACGGCGATGTCGGCGGCGCGGTCGAGGTTGGCGTCTTCGAAGATGATCAGCGGCGACTTGCCGCCCAGCTCCATGGTGACTTCCTTGAGCGAGGAACTGGAGGCGCTGGCCATGACCTTCTTGCCGGTGGAGGTGCCGCCGGTGAAGGAAATCTTCTCGATCACCGGATGCTCAGTCAGCCACTGGCCAACTTCGCGGCCACTGCCGGTCAGCACGTTGAACACGCCATCGGGCAGGCCGGCTTCGGTATAGACCTCGGCGAGTTTCAGCGCGGTCAGCGGGGTGACTTCGCTGGGCTTGAAGATCATCGCGTTGCCAGCGGCCAGGGCCGGGGCAGATTTCCACAGGGCGATCTGGATCGGGTAGTTCCAGGCGCCGATGCCGGCAACCACACCCAGCGGCTCGCGGCGGGTGTAGACGAAGCTGGTGTCGCGCAGCGGGATCTGCTCGCCTTCGATGGCAGGCACCAGGCCGGCGTAGTACTCGAGCACGTCTGCACCAGTGACGATGTCGACGAAACGGGTTTCGGCCAACGGCTTGCCGGTGTCGAGGGTTTCCAGTTCCGCCAGTTCGTCGTTGCGCTCGCGGAGGATGTCCACGGCGCGGCGCAGAATGCGCGAGCGCTGCATGGCGGTCATCGCCGCCCAGACTTTCTGCCCTTCCACCGCTGCCTGCGCGGCGCGCTCGACGTCTTCCTTCGAGGCGCGTTGTACCTGGGCGAGGACTTCACCGTTGGCCGGATTGATGGTCTCGAAGGTGGCGCCGCTGGTGGCTTCCACGTAGCGACCGCCAATGTAGAGCTTCTGTACTTCGAATCGAGCCATGGTGCGGTGGTCCTCTCTTGTCGGTGTCAGCGCAAGGCTGCGCCCACTATCCGGGGCGCTTGGCCAGTTGTTGGTCGAGGTAGTCGTAGGCAATCGCCAACGCCTGCTCGGTGTCGAAGGCGTCGCCCGAGAGCGCGCCCCGCAGCCAGAGGCCGTCGATCAGCGCGGCCAGCCCGCGAGCGGCGCTGCGGGCCTGGGCCAGCGGCAGTTCGCGGCGGAACTGGCTGCACAGGTTCGAATACAGCCGGTGGTCGTTGATCCGCTGCAATCGGCGCAACGCCGGCTGGTGCATGCTGGTCGCCCAGAACGCCAGCCAGGTCTTCATGGCCGGGCCGTTGACCTGGGAGCTGTCGAAGTTGCCGGCGATGATGGCCCGCAGGTGCGAGCGCGGTTCGTCGTTGCGCAAGGTAGCGCGGCGCTCGGCGACAGCCTTGCTCAATGCCGACATCAAATGTCGCATCGTCGCTTCCAGCAGCCCGTTCTTGTCCTGGAAGTAGTGGCTGATGATGCCGTTGGAGACCCCCGCGAGGCGGGCGATCAGGGCGATGCTGGCGTCGCTCATGCCCACCTGGTCCACCGCCTCGAGGGTCGCGTGGATCAGCTGGGAGCGGCGAATCGGCTGCATACCGACCTTGGGCATTTTTCAATCTCCTCTTCGCCGGGCGTACCTGTGCCGTCCGGCGATAATGTGGGCCAGTCTATTCGTTTTTTATTGAACGCTCAATCAACTAAGAATATGCTGCGCTGCATCAACATCTCCGAGGCGCCCGCATGGCGGGGCCCGTACCGTTCATCGCTACGCCACACTCCAACCCGCAAGGATCGCAGAATCCGCGCCGGATGTGTCGCAGCCGCTCTCCCCGGTGACGTCGCCTGACGGCACCTGCCCGTTGCGACGGGCCTTCCACAGCCCGGCCCGTGCCGGGCTTTCTTTTTTGGGTTCTCGTTGTAGGAGCGAGCTTGCTCGCGAACCGCCCAGCGATGGCGCTGCCGGTGAACTCGGTTCGCGAGCAAGCTCGCTCCTACAGATCACGGCGTGACTTGGCGCAAGCGATCGAGAACGCGAGGGACTATGGTTTGAGCCATACCCCTCGCGAGGATCGCACCATGTCGCAACACCCGCTCTGGCAGGCCCTGGGCCGCCACTGGAAATGGATCGCCCTGCGCGGCGTCGCCGCCCTGCTGTTCGGCATCCTGGCCATGGTCTGGCCGGGCATCGTGCTGACTGTGATGGTGCTGTTCTTCGGCGCATACGCCTTCGTCGACGGCCTGTTCACCCTGATCGCCGCCGCGCAGATGCGCGAATCCGGCCGGCCCTTGTGGCCACTGGTGCTGGTGGGATTGCTGGGGATCGCGGCCGGGCTGGTCGCCTTCCTCTGGCCGCAGCTGACCGCATTGGGCCTGCTGATGCTGATCGCCGGCTGGGCGCTGGTGATGGGCGTACTGCAGATCATCGCGGCGATCCGCCTGCGCAAGGCGCTGCGGAACGAGTGGTGGCTGGGGCTTTCCGGCGCGGTGTCAGTGCTGTTCGGCGTGCTGATGATCGGTAACCCCGGCGCCGGGGCGATTGCCGTGGCCTGGGTGATCGGCGCCTACTCGGTGTTCTTCGGTGTCCTGCTGATCCTGCTCGCGCTGCGCCTGCGCAAGACTTCGACCTTCAATGCCTGAGCAGCGGGACTGGTGCCTGCTGCGCCTGGACGACAACGGCAACCGCTTCGTCATGCGCCGCCAGTTGACCCGCGCCGAGGCCGAAGCCCTGGCGCGGGACTACCAGGCCCGCGGCCACAAGCAGACCTACTGGGCGGAGTGCGAGACGCCCCGCCCGGCCTGACTCAGCAGCCGGTCAGGCGCTCTTCCACGCGCTCGGCGGGGAAGAAGATCGGCCGCAGGCGCACGCCCACCGCGTTGCCGAAGAACGCCGCCACCAGCCACAACCAGCCGTGCAGGCTGCCGGAGGCGATGCCGCTGAAGTACGCGCCGATGTTGCAGCCGTAGGCCAGGCGCGCGCCGTAGCCCAGCAGCAGGCCGCCGATCACCGCCGCAATCAGCGAGCGCGCGGGGATCTTCAGGCTCGGCGCGAAACGCCCGGCGAGGCCAGCGGCCAGCAGCGCGCCGATCATGATGCCGAAGTCCATCACGCTGGTGACGTCCTGCCAGACCGGTGCGGCCAGCGCCTTGGCGTTGGCTTCGACCTGCCAGAAGGCCCACTGGTCGACGGCGATACCGACGCTCTCGAACGCCTTTGCGCCCCACAGGGCAAAGGCCGAGGTGACGCCCCACGGACGCCCGGCCAGCGCCAGGGTGGCGAAGTTCAGCAACGCCAGCGCCACAGCGCCCCACACCAATGGCCAGGGGCCGCGGAAGAGCCGACCGGCACCCTGCTCACCGTTGCTGGCGATCAGCTCCAGCACGCCATGGCGGCGGCGCTCCAGCACGACGCTGATGGCCGCGATGCCGGCGAACAGCGCCAGGCTCAGCGCCAGTGCCGGGAACAGGCCCAGCGTCTGCACGATGGAGGTCGGCGGCAACGATGGCAGCGCGAACCACCAGCCGATGTGATGGGTGGCGACCACCGAGCCGATGATGAAGAACAGCAGCGTCACCAGCATCCGCGCGTTGCCGCCGCCCACGGTGAACAGCGTGCCGGAGGCGCAGCCGCCGCCCAACTGCATGCCGATGCCGAAGATGAAGGCGCCGACGATGACCGACGTGCCAGCCGGCGACACCAGCCCTTTCACCGGCTCGCCGAACAGCGTGCCAGCGGCCAGTGCTGGAAAGAACAGCAGCACCGCGATCGCCAGCATCACCATCTGCGCGCGCAGGCCCGCACCGCGGCGCTCACGGATGAACACGCGCCAGGCGGACGTGAAGCCGAAGGCGGCGTGGTAGAGCGTCAGCCCCAGCGCGCCACCGACCAGGAACAGCAGGGCCTGCCGGCCGCTCACCAGCTGGGCGAGGAACAGTGCGCCCACCAGCAGCAGGAGGAAGGCGACCCAGGGCGCAGGCGACTTGCGCTCGGGGACGGTGGACAGGGCTAGGCTCATGGCGGCTCCGGGGTATTTTCGAGAGGGGCGATATTCTAGGGAGCGTAGTGGCTCTCGCCAACTTCGTAAGGCAGCTAAGGAAATAGCTCGGGGTTACAAGGTACGGGGAACTCGGTTCAACTTCGAGTTGTGGGCTTGGCTCCTAACCCTCTCCCTAACCCTCTCCCTGAAGGGAGAGGGGATATCCGTATCAAGCGCACCCTGTTGCGACACCGGCGAGATTGGTGGTCTCCGCACACGCCGAATCGCTCCGTCTCCCTTCAGGGAGAGGGCTGGGGAGAGGGGCTCTTCGGCCTTGCAAATGCCCGAATCAGGCCCAGGCCTTGCGCAACGCCTTGAGCGCCTCGGCGATCCGCGCCTCCGGCACCGCCGCGAAGCCCAGCACCAGTCCGGCACGCTGATCCGCTGGCTCGACGGACTCCGGCAGCCAGTAATCACTCAGCGCATTCACTTCCACGCCAACGGCCGCCGCGCGCTGCACCAACGCCAGCTCACGCTCGCGGCTGTCGACCCGCACGCACAAGTGCAAGCCCGCCTCCACAGTCGGCATCGGCGCGCAGCCTGTTACTTCCGGCCAGCCGCGCAGCAACGCGTCGCGACGGCTGCGCGCGGCCCGGCGCATGCGCCGGACGTGGCGCTGGAAATGCCCTTCGGCGATGAAGTCGGCCATCACTCGCTGGGTGCCTACCTCGGAATGGCGCACATCCAGCGCACGCCGCCGGGCGAAGGCCTGCGCCAGCGCCGGCGGTACGACGAGGTAACCCAGGCGCAGCGCCGGGAAGGCAATCTTGCAGAAGGTGCCCACGTACAGCACGCGATCATGGCGATCCAGCGCGGCCAGCGGCATCAGTGGCGTTCCGCTGTAGCGGTACTCACCGTCGTAGTCATCCTCGACGATCCAGCCATTGCTGCGCTCGGCCCACTCCAGCAACTCCAGGCGCCGCGCCAGCGAAAGGGTCACACCGGTGGGGTACTGGTGCGACGGCGTGACGTAGACCAGCCGGCAATCGGGTAACTGCGCCAACTGCTCGGTACAGAGGCCATCGGCATCCACCGGTACGCCGTGCAGGCACGCCCCCGCCGTGGCAAAGGCATGGCCGGCGGCGCGGTAGCCGGGGTTCTCGATGGCCGCACCATCGCCAGGGGCCAGCAGCACCTGGGCGCACAGCGCAATGCCCTGCTGGGCGCCGCTGGTGATGATGATCTGCCCGGCGTCGCAGTGCAGGCCGCGCGTAGTCCGCAGGTAGGCGGCGACCAGTTCGCGCAGGCGCTGCTCGCCGGCCGGGTCACCGTAGCCCAGGCAATCCAGCGGCGGGTCGCGCCAGAAGCGCGCCTGCAGCCGCGCCCAGGTATCGAAGGGAAAGAGGTCGAAAGCCGGTACGCCGACCCGGAACGCCCGTGGCGCGCCGGTGGGCGGCATGGGCAGGTGATGCCGCGCCAGTCGCTCCAGGGACGGCGCATCCGGGCTGCGCGCCTGGTTGCGTAGCGCATCGACCGAGGGCTGCACGCGCTTGGCCACATAGGTGCCATCGCCAGTGCGGCCCTCGATATAGCCCTCGGCGTAGAGCTGCTCGTAGGCGCGCACTACGGTATTGCGCGAGACGTTAAGCGACGCCGCCAGGTCCCGACTGGCCGGGAGCCGCGAGCGGGCAGCCAGGCGGCCGTCGAGGATGCGCTCGCGCAGCGCCTGGAACAGTTGCAGCCCCAGCGGGCGAGCGGGATCGAGGCGGATGCCGGACGGGTTGAAAGGCAGTGGAACACTCATGGGACAGCATCCAGGACAGCGGCAATGGTTCCTTTTATTTGATCATGAATGGCTCTTTAGCAGAACCAATTACGCGCCTAGGCTGGAAGCATCCCAACGCACACAAGGTCCTTACCATGTCTTCCGCTGTCGAGATCCGTCCGATCACTGCCGATGATCACGCCGCCTGGTTGCCGCTCTGGCAGGGTTATCAGCGCTTCTACAAGACCACCATCGACGACGCCACCACAGCCGTCACCTGGCAGCGCTTTCTCGATGAGGCCGAACCGATGCATGCCGCCCTCGCCTGGCGCGATGGCGAGGCCATCGGCCTGGTGCACTTCATCTACCACCGCTCCTGCTGGACCCAGGGCGACTACGTCTATCTGCAGGACCTGTACGTCGCCGAAGGCCAGCGCGGTGGCGGCATCGGTGCGGCGCTGATCGAGCACGTCTACGCCGATGCCCGCGCCAATGGCGCCTCGCGGGTGCACTGGCTGACCCACGAGAGCAACACCGACGCCATGTTCCTCTACGACCGGATCGCCGACCGCTCCGGGTTCGTCCAGTACCGCAAAGTCCTCTGAGCCGGAGCGCCCATGAACGACCAACCCCTGCTGAACTGGCGCCCCGCCGCCAGCCCCGAGCGCCGCACCCTGACCGGCCGCCATATCAACCTCGTCCCACTGGACGTCGCCCTCCACGGCGATGACCTGTGGCAGGCGCTGCAAGGCCCGGACTCCGATCCGGTCCTGTGGGACTACCTGCCCTATGGCCCCTTCGCCGAGCGCGCGCCCTTCGATGCCTGGCTGGCAGGCAACGCGGCCAGCAATGACCCGCTGTTCTTCGCCGTGATCGACCGCGCGAGCGGCCGCGCGGTGGGCCTGCTCAGCTACCTGCGGATCTTCCCCAAGGACGGCAGCATCGAGATCGGCCACATCGCCTACGGCCGCGTGATGCAGCGCTCGCCGGCCTCCACCGAGGCGGTCTACCTGCTGGCGCGCTGGGCCTTCGAGATGGGCTACCGGCGCCTGGAATGGAAGTGCAATGCGCTCAACGCCCGCTCGATGCGCGCCGCTGCACGCCTGGGCTTCACTTTCGAGGGGACCTTCCGCCAGGCCACCGTAGTGAAGGACCGCAATCGTGACACTGCCTGGTTCTCCATCATCGACAGCGAATGGCCGCGTTGCCAGCAGGCCTTCGAACGCTGGCTGGACGCCGCGAACCTGGATGCCGACGGTCAGCAACGGGAACGCCTCGAAGACCTGCGCCAGCGCTGATCTTTTCATTCTCCGGGAACTGCCCGGTGCGCGAAGGATCGGTGATACTGAAACTTTCGCATCGCAGTCCCGGAGACCCCCATGAGCAGCGAAATCCAGACGCCCCGCGTCGAACAGGTGCAGGTCGACCAACTGTCCTGCTGGCGCATCCACACCGCCCATGGTGAAGCCCTGATCGCCCAACAGGGCGCGCAACTGCTGAGCTATCAGCCCCACGAGCAACCGCCGGTGGTCTGGCTGAGCGAGACCGCCGAGTACAAGCACGGGCAATCCGTGCGCGGCGGCGCGCCGGTGTGCTGGCCGTGGTTCGGCGTCTTCGAACGCAACCCGGTGGAAATCCGCACCGCCTACCGGGGCGACAAGCCACCGGCCCACGGCCTGGTGCGCGCAGTGGACTGGCAACTGGACGACATCGCCGACGAGCTGGGGCAGCTTTCCGTGCACTTCAGCTTCGATGCCAGCCAGGGCCTGCCGGGCTGGTCACACGCGGCGCGGCTGGAACTGGTGATGCGCTTCGGCGAGCACCTGACCCTGGAAATGACTACTCACAACCTGGGCGACAGCCCATTGCCGCTGAGCCAGGCGCTGCACACCTACTTCGCCGTCAGCGATTGCCGCGAGGCGGTCATCGATGGTCTGCAGGGCAACCGCTACATCGACACGATGCAGAACTGGGAGGAGCGCCAGCAGCACGGCGTAGTGCGCTTCGCTGGCGAAGTCGACCGCATCTACCTGGATGTGGAGAAGACCCTGGTGATCCGCGATCCGCTCTGGGAGCGGGCCATCCACGTCAAGGCCGGTGGCTCGCGCTCGGCGGTGGTATGGAACCCCTGGATCGACAAGGCGGCGCGCCTGTCGCAGATGGCCGACGGCGCGTGGAAGGACATGCTCTGCATCGAGACCGCACGGGTGATGGACGACGCCCTGAGCGTCGCGCCAGGGCGCAGCGAAACCATGAGCGTGGAGATCTGGAGCGAGCCGCTGTAAGGCTGATCCGCCTGCGGCCCTCCAATAAAAAAGCCCGGCATCCGCCGGGCTTTTTTATTGCGCGTGTAGGAGCGAGCTTGCTCGCGAACACGTGCCCCGCTGCGAGACCCCTTCGCGAGCAAGCTCGCTCCTACGAAGAGCTCTTACAGGTCGCTCTCCTCCACCGGCCGCACCTTGGCGTCGTCGATGGCGTAGGCCGCATCTGCCAGGTCATTGCTGACCGTTTCGACCTTCAGCGTGCCGCTGACCCAGATCGGGTTGTAGATATCGTCGATCTGGATCCCCTTGGGGTAGCGCACCAGCACGATCTGGTTCGGCGGCGGCGGCGGCACGTGGATGCAGGCGCCCGGATAGGGCACCAGGAAGAACTCGGTCACGCGGCCCTTGGCGTCGTTTTCCAGGGGCACGGGGTAGCCGCCCAGGCGCAGCGCCTTGCCGTTGAGCGCGGCAACGGTTTTGGTCGAATACATCACCTGCGGCAGCTTCTTGTCGGTCTGTTTCAGCCCGCCCTTGTTGGTGAAGGTGCCGTTGGCCTCGGGGCCGTTGTGGGTAATTTCCGGCATGTTTTCCAGCGCCTTGCGGTCGCTGGGCGGCATCAGGGAAAGCCAGTCGGTTTCGGGGAGTTCGGCGGCGGACGCCAGGGAAGTCAGCACTATCAGACAGCAGGCGAGCAATGATCGGCGCATCGTGGACTCGAAAGGCCCGGTCGGGCACAGGCGGGATATTCCTCCAGCACCCTCCCCCCTAGCGGGAGAGGGCCGGAAATCACCGTCAATTCTTCTTGATCAGGCCGTAAATGACCAGCAGCACGATGGCGCCGATCACCGCGCCGATAAAGCCTGCCGCCTGTCCGGCCGAATAGATGCCCAGTGCCTGGCCGCCATAGGTCGCCAGCAGCGAGCCGCCGATGCCGATCAGGATGGTCATGATCCAGCCCATGCTGTCGTCGCCCGGCTTCAGAAAGCGAGCGATGAGTCCTACGATCAGGCCGATGACGATGGTTCCGATTAATCCCATGACAGTCCCTCCTTGTGGGTTGAGCGCGGTGGGTGCGCGCCTGTCATGGGACAGTGTAGGAAACGCCAGCGTTCCGTGTTTTGCCGCGATCCAGAGCGACTACCCGTGTTTCGCGGGCCTTACAGCAATGGGTGAGCCCACCATGAAAAAAGCCGCGTCAGTGATTGACGCGGCTTCGTTCGGAGCAGCGTAACGGTCAGCCCTTGGCGATCAGCGCCTCGACCTCGGCAATGCGCGCTTTCAGGGTCGGCAGGTCGGCGCTGCGCAGGGTGGCGTGGCCAACCTTGCGCCCGGCCTTGAAGGCCTTGCCGTAGTGGTGCAGGTGGCAGTCGGCGATGTTCAGCACGTCGGCCACCGGCGGCACTTCGCCGATGAAGTTGAGCATGGCGCTTTCGCCCACTTTCGCGGTCGAGCCCAGCGGCAGGCCGGCGATGGCCCGCACGTGGTTCTCGAACTGGCTGCACTCGGAACCTTCGATGGTCCAGTGGCCGGAGTTGTGCACACGCGGGGCGATCTCGTTGGCCTTCAGGCCGCCGTCGACCTCGAAGAACTCGAACGCCATCACGCCCACGTACTGCAGCTTGTCCAGCACCCGGCCGACGTAGTCTTCGGCCAGTGCCTGCAGAGGGTGGTCGGTGCTCGCCACGGACAGGCGCAGGATGCCGTTCTCGTGGGTGTTGTGCACCAGCGGGTAGAAACGGGTCTCGCCATCGCGGGCGCGTACCGCCACCAGCGAGACTTCGCCGGTGAAGGGCACGAAGCCTTCGAGGATGCACGGCACGCTGCCCAGTTCGGCAAAGGCGCCAGTGACGTCCTCGGCCTTGCGCAGGACTTTCTGGCCCTTGCCGTCGTAGCCCAGGGTGCGGGTCTTCATCACCGCCGGCAGGCCGATGCTGGCCACCGCGGCGTCGAGGTCGGCCTGGGATTGCACGTCGGCGAAGGACGGGGTCGGAATCCCCAGGTCCTTGAACATGGACTTCTCGAACCAGCGATCGCGGGCAATGCGCAGCGACTCGGCGTTCGGATAGACCGGCACGAACTGCGAGAGGAAGGCCACGGTTTCGGCCGGCACGCTCTCGAACTCGAAGGTCACCACGTCGACTTCATCGGCCAGCTGGCGCAGGTGGTCCTGGTCGCTGTAGTCGGCGCGGATGTGCTCGCCCAGGGACTGCGCGCAGGCGTCCGGCGCCGGGTCGAGGAAGGCGAAGTTCATGCCCAGCGGAGTGCCCGCCAGGGACAGCATGCGGCCCAGCTGGCCGCCACCGATGACACCGATCTTCATGGTTCTGCTCAGGCCTCGCGCGGGTCGGGATTGTCCAGCACCGTCTCGGTCTGGGTGGCGCGGAACTGCTTCAGCGCATCGTGGTATTTGGGGTACTTGGCGCCCAGGATACTGGCGGACAGCAGGGCTGCGTTGATGGCACCGGCCTTGCCGATGGCCAGGGTGGCGACCGGGACGCCCGCAGGCATCTGCACGATGGACAGCAGCGAATCGACGCCCGAGAGCATGGAGGACTGCACCGGCACGCCGAGAACCGGCAGGTGGGTCTTGGCAGCGCACATGCCCGGCAGGTGGGCGGCACCGCCGGCGCCGGCGATGATCACTTCGATGCCGCGGCCATCGGCTTCTTCGGCGTACTGGAACAGCAGGTCCGGAGTACGGTGGGCGGAAACCACCTTCACTTCATACGGAATGCCGAGCTTGTCCAGCATGTCTGCGGTGTGGCTCAGGGTGCTCCAGTCGGATTTCGAACCCATGATCACGCCAACCAGTGCGCTCATCGTCGTGCCTCTCTCAAGTGCGCTCTTGGGCGCGTCAGAAACCAACAAGCCACGACTCCGTGAGGGCGTGGCTTGTACGTGGCCAAACCGGCGGGCAGTGCCGGCTTGAAGGCGGCGCAGTATACCGCAAAGGGCACGCCGGAGTGCACTGGGCATGACCGTTGGTCCCGATTTCGTCATTCCGGCAGCGACAAGGCCCACGGCGACCTCAAGCGGCACGGCGCGAGACCTTTCGCAAGAGACAAGGGAAAAGCTTGCCGCAGCTCAAGATGGCCTAGGCTCAGAGGCTCAGACTCGTCTGACACGAACCTGCCCGGACGGGGCAGGTCCCTCACCCTTCAAGGAGCGAGCGCAATGTCCACGACCCTGCCCACGACCATGAAAGCCGCTGTCGTCCACGCCTTTGGCGAGCCACTGCGGATCGAGGAAGTCAAAGTCCCGCTGCCCGGCCCCGGGCAGATACTGGTGAAGATCGAGGCCTCCGGCGTCTGCCACACCGACCTGCACGCTGCCGAAGGCGACTGGCCGGTGAAGCCGAGCCTGCCGTTCATTCCCGGCCATGAAGGCGTCGGCTTCGTCGCTGCCGTCGGTGCCGGCGTGACCCGCGTGAAGGAAGGCGACCGCGTCGGCGTGCCCTGGCTGTACACTGCCTGCGGCTGCTGCGAGCACTGCCTGACCGGCTGGGAAACCCTCTGCGAGAGCCAGCAGAACACCGGCTACTCGGTGAACGGCGGCTACGCCGAGTACGTGCTGGCGGACCCGAACTATGTCGGCATCCTGCCGAAGAATGTCGGCTTTACCGAGATTGCGCCGATTCTTTGCGCAGGCGTCACCGTCTACAAGGCACTGAAGGAAACCGAGGCACGTCCTGGCCAATGGGTGGCGATCTCCGGCATCGGTGGCCTGGGTCACGTCGCCGTGCAGTACGCCAAGGCCATGGGCCTTCATGTGGTGGCCGTGGATGTCGACGACGCGAAGCTGGAACTGGCGCGCAAGCTCGGCGCCAGCCTGACCGTCAATGCGAAGAAGGAAGACCCGGTCGAAGTGGTGCAGCGCGATATCGGCGGCGCCCACGGCGTGGTCGTCACCGCCGTATCCAACAGCGCCTTTGGCCAAGGCATCGGCATGGCCCGCCGTGGCGGCACGGTGTCGCTGGTCGGCCTGCCACCGGGCGATTTCCCCACGCCGATCTTCGATGTGGTGCTCAAGGGCCTGCACATCACCGGCTCCATCGTCGGCACTCGCGCGGACCTGCAGGAAGCCCTGGACTTCGCCGGCGAGGGCCTGGTGAAGGCCACCGTCGCCGCCGGCAAGCTGGATGACATCAACGCCATCCTCGACCGCATGCGCGCCGGGCAGATCGAAGGGCGGATCGTCGTCGAGATGTAGCCCATCTCCAGACTCTTTTCCTGTAGGAGCGAGCTTGCTCGCGAACCGGATTCCCGGGAGCACGCTGAAGATCAAAAGCCCCTCGCCCTAACCCTCTCCCGACTGCGGGAGAGGGTTAGGGTGTCGGCTGAAACCTCAGCGTCAACTGGCAAGACCTACGCCCTCTCCCGCAGGGAGAGGGCTGGGGTGAGGGGCGGCCCTTGCATCAATACATCCCGTTGGAAACAGGCAATGTCCACAACCAAGCGTGCGGCACTTCTGCAAGGTAACGCCACTGCCACAGGGTTCGCGAGCAAGCTCGCTCCTACGAAGAGCAACAGCGGCTCGGCGTATTTGCCAGGCGAACGAGCACTCCTGCCTCAGAACTCCACTGTCGTGGAAATCTCGAACTGCCGCGGCTCGCCAACGGCGACGTAGAGGTTGTTCGCCGCCGACGGGTAGTAGGCGCGGTCGAACAGGTTCTTCACGTTGAACTGGAAGCCGACGTTGTGCCCGCCCAGCTGGATGTCATAGCTGGCAAAGGCATCGGTGACGGTATAGGACGGCAGCTCGAAGGAGTTGGCCGGGTCGCCCGCGCGCTTGCCGACGTAGCGCGGGCCGCCGCCCAGGCGCAGGTTGTCGCCGCCGAAGATCGAGCCTGCGTCATACACCGCTGCCAGCGAGGCAGTTTCCTTGGCCACGTTCTGCAGGCGGTTGCCTTCGAGCTCCGGGTCTTCGGTCACCTCGGCATCCAGCCAGGCGTAGCTGCCGATCAGGCTCCAGTTCTCGCTCACTTGGCCGGTGACATCCAGTTCCGCGCCATAGGAGCGCACCTTGCCGGCGGTGCTGACGCGGCTGTCGCCGTTGGCGTCGAGTTGGGTGACCATCACGTTGCGCTTGCGGATATCGAAGAACGCCAGGTTCGCAGTGACGCGACCGGGGATGTCGAGCTTGCCGCCGATCTCCCAGGAGGTCGCCTCTTCCGGCTGGATCGCCGAGTCGATCACCTCGCCGGTGGACAACGGCGCGATGGTGGAGTTGGGCTTGAATGACTGGGTGTAGCTGCCATACAGCGACATCTCGTCGTTGATCTTGTAGATCACGCCCGCGCGCGGCACCCACTTCTGTCCGCTGATGTCGGTGTTGGCCTTGAACGGCCGGCCGCGCCCGGCGTACTGGTCATACATCTGGTAGCGCCCGCCGGCCACCAGAATCCAGTGCTCGTCCAGGTGCCAGGAATCCTGCAGGAACAGCGAATCGCTGCGCAGCTTGTCGGTCTGGTCGCTGTCGTTGGCGCTGACGCTGGTGGCGGGAGAAATCTGCCCGTAGACCGGATCGAGGTAGTTGAAGGTGGTGTTCTTGGTGTCGCGGATCAGGTCGGCGCGGTAGATCTTGCGCTTCTCGCCGTCGATGCCGAAGGTCACTTCATGGCGAAAACCGCCCAGCTGCAGGTCACCGTTCAGCCCGGCGGTGGCGAAGCTGTCGCTACTCACCGCGCCGTGGGTGCCGTCGACACGGCGGGTAACGGTGCCGTTGCTGTTGACCTTGGTCACCCGTGCCTGGTTATCGTCGTAGGTCTCGCGGGTCCAGCCGTAGGCGAAGTGCGCTTTCCAGGCATCGTCGATGCGGTGCTCGACGTCCAGTCGGGTCAGGTCGGAGCGGCCTTCGGTGATGTTGAATGGCTCGTCCAGACGGCGCGTGCGCGGAATATCCAGCGGCTTGTTGGTGCGCGGGTCGATGGCGGTGCCACGGTCGAACGGCGTCTTGAACTCGCGATGTTCGTAGCTGAGGTTGACCGTGGTGTCCTCGCCGAACCAGGCCAGCGAAGGCGCGACCAGGGTCTCGCGTTGCTGGCCGAAGTTGCGCCAGTAGTTCTCGTCCTGGTGATCGACGATCAGCCGGTAGGCCAGGTTGCTCTCGCCCAGCGCGCCGGTGGTGTCGATCTGCGCGCCGCTGCCTTGCTTGCCATGGGCGTAGGTCGAGCCACGCAGGGTGACGGCGTTGTACTGCTGCAACTGTGGTTTCTTGCTCACCACGTTGACCACGCCACCCGGGTCCTGGATGCCGTAGAGCAGTGAAGCCGGCCCCTTGAGCACTTCGACGTGATCGGCAGTGGCGGTGAGGTTGCGGCCCAGCACCGAGGGCAGCCCATCGCGCATGATCGAACCGTCGCGATTGTCACCGAAGCCACGCTTCATCACCGCGTCCTGGGTGCCACCGAGGGTATTGGCCTGGGTCACACCACTGATGTTGCCCAGCGCGTCGTCGAGGTTGCGTGGCTTCTGGTCGCGCAGCGCCTGGGCCGGCACGGTGACGATGCTCTGCGGGGTTTCCAGCACCGGCGTGTCAGTGCGGCCGATGGAGGCCACCGGCGCCGGCTGGTAGCTGGTGGACGCGGCCTGGCCGGTGACGGTGGTGTCGGTGAGGCTCAGGGTATCGGCCGGCACGCGCTCCAGGGTCAGAGTGCGGCCATCGAGGGCGCGGAAGCGGTAGCCTGAACCGGCGAGCAGGCGGTTCAGCGCATCGTTGGCACTGAGCTGGCCGGAAATCGCCGGAGCCTTGAGGTCGTAGGGCGCCTCGTCGGTATAGACCACGCTCAGGCCAGTCACCCGGCTGAACTCACTGAGCGCCTGGGGCAGCGGCTGGGCGGCGATGGCGAATCCGAAGCGCGCCTGCAGGGCGGAACTGGCGGCAGCATCTTCGGCCAATGCGACCGGAGCCTGCGCGACAGCCAGGGCGGTGCCGAGCAGGAAGGCAGCGAGCGGTTTCAGGGGCAGTTCGGGGACAGCGCGGCGCAGCGGGGTCATCGGGGGCTCACTTGCTCGAAAGGTCGATTCCACATGCGAATAAATCGCATTCATGACCACTACACGGAGCAGCCGCCTCGGTACCTCACCCCTTTTTCGAAAATATTTTCGCGCTCAGCGAATCAGTACGAAGCGTCCGAGCAACGGCTGCTGGTGGAAGCCCACCACCGCCTGCAGCGAATCCAGCGCAGCCTGCGGTTCAGCGCTGCGGAAACTGCCGCTGACCCGGCGCAGCGCCAGCTCCTGGTCGAGCAGCACGATGCGCCCCGGGTAGTAGGTGCCCAGGCGCTCCAGCACCTCGCCCAGCGGCGCGCGATAGAAAGTCAGCCAACCCTGGCGCCAGGCCAGTGCGGCCTGGGCGTCGGCGGGCTGTGCGTTGCCCAGTTTCGTGCCATCGATGCTGACGCGTTCGCCCGCGCCCAGCACCACTTCCGGCACGCCGACCGCATGGCTGCCGCGCACCGACACACGGCCTTCGGCGACCGTGACACGGGTCTTCTCGCCCAGGCGACGCACTTCGAACTCAGTCCCCAGCACTCGCGCTTCGCCCTCGCCGGCGCGCACCACGAAGGGCTTGGGCAGATGCTTCACGGCAAACGAAGCGGCGCCGCGCAGCAGCTCGACGCGGCGTTGTTCGCCGTCCAGGGAGACGGCGACGGCGCTGTCCGCATCCAGGGTCAGGCGCGAGCCGTCGTCCAGGGTGATCTCGCGCACTTCGCCCGGCGCGCTGACGTAATCGGCGGAAAGGTCCGTCAGCCAGTTACCCGGCTTCCACCAGCCGCCGGCCCAGAGCATCAGCAGCAGGCAGGCGGCGCTAGCCAGGGGGTAGGCCCAGCGTCGGTGGTTGCGTTGCACACGGCGTGGGACGGGCCGGTGCAACGCAGTCAGGTAGGCGTGCAGCGCATCGCCCTCTTCCGCCGCCAGCCGCTTCGCCGGCTCGGCGCTGGCCTGCCACAAGGCATCGACCTCGGCATAGGCACGGGCGTGCTTGGGATCGGCCGCCAGCCAAGCCTGGAAAGCGCCCAGCCACGCTTCACCACCGGCGTCGTTCAGACGTAGCAGCCACTGGCGCGCCTGGCGCAGGGCTTCCTCGGCAGAGGTGGCGATTTCGGATTTCATCGGTCGGCGGCTCCACGGCGATGGGTCGGCGCGGCAAGTTCAAGACTCGCCTTGCAGGCATCGAGGGCGCGCATCATATGTTTTTCCACCGCGCTCTGGGAAAGCCCCATGGCGGTGGCGATCTCAGCGTAAGTGCGGCCGTGTACGCGACTGAGCAGGAAGATGTGGCGGGTGCGCGCGGGCAATTGCCGCAACGCGTCTTCTATAAGGTCCAGCTCGGCGCCCGCCTCTACTGCCTGTTCCGGCGAGGGCTGGGCGTCATCATCATCGGGCAGCAGCGCGCTCAGCGTGCGGCCGCGTGAATCTTCACCACGCAGGTGATCGATGGCGAGATTGCGCGCGCTACGCAGCAGGTAGCTGCCGAGCTCTTCCACCGGGGCCTGCGGACGCTTCCAGAAGCGCAGGAACAAGTCCTGCACCAGGTCCGCCGCCGTGGCGCGGCAGCCGACACGGCGCCGCACCAGGGCTTCCATACGCGAACGCTGGGAGAGGAATACCCGGAGGAAATCCTCGCGCGGCAGCGATTCGGCGGACGCCGGGGCGTCCGCCGCGCAGGGCTCGGCCGGGCGGTCGGAATGAGACATCGGAGGTGCGTGCTCGCCAGCGGTCCGCACCGAAGCCGGCGCGAGGGGAAGACCCTGGAAAGCCGCAAATGATAATGCTTATCAAATAAACGGAACAGCCCCGATCGTCCGCCTCGCCGTCATGGCGTTTCGTCCAGCCCCAGACCACCTTCAAGCTTGCGCCAGAGCAGGCGAATCTGCGCCTTGCGCACCAGCGCGCAGCGGTACAGGCGGATTTCCTGCGGGACGATCCAGTGCGGGCCGCCGCACAGGGCCAGCTCGCCGCGCGCCAGCTCCGACTCCATGCTCAGGCGCGGCACCCAGGCCACGCCCATGCCCTGCAGCGCCATGCTCTTCAGGCTGTCGGCCATCGCCGTTTCATAGACGGTGGTGTAGCGCAGGTTGCGCTGGCGCAGCAGCAGGTTGACCCCGCGACCGAGGAAGGCGCCGGCACTGTAGGCCAGCAGCGGCACACTCTGGCCGCTGTCCAGATCGTAGAGCGGCACGCCGGCGGAGTTCACCGCGCACACCGGCAGCATCTCGGTGCGCCCCAGGTGCAGCGAGGGGAAGACTTCCGGGTCCATCTGCAACGCGGCGTCCGGGTCATAGAAGGCCATCATCAGGTCGCAGCCGCCTTCGCGCAGCAGGTGTACCGCCTCGCCGACGTTGGTCGCCACCAGGCGGCTGGCGATGTTCAAGCCCTCGGAGCGCAGCCGCGAGATCCAGGCCGGGAAGAAACCCAGCGCCAGGGAGTGCGCGGCGGCGAACTGCAGCACCTCGCCCTGCCCGCCTTCCAGGTGGTGCAGGTGGCGCACCACCTGGCCAAGTTGCTCGACGACTGCGCGGGCGGTGACGAGGAACAGTTGCCCCGCTTCGGTCAGTTCGATGGGCGTGCGCTGGCGGTTCACCAGGGTCAGGCCGAGGGCATCCTCCAGGCTGCGGATGCGCCGGCTGAAGGCCGGCTGGGTAACGAAACGCTTTTCAGCGGCCTGGGAAAAACTGCGGGTGGTGGCCAGGGTGCTGAAGTCTTCCAGCCATTTGGTCTCGAGGTTCACGTCAACTCCAACGCATTCACACGTTGATCGATTGGTCAGGAGCCGGGCGCGCGTAGCACAGTCACACGCTCGCCGTCATCAATTCGTCACAGGGTACATTATGCCGTTCGTGCATGAGGCAGCCTTTAACAGCATTGGCCGACGAAAGGCGAAAACCCTAGTCTACCGGGCATCGCGGCACTGGCCGTGTTTCCCTGAGACAATCCCCGTCATGTCCCCTGTTGCATCGTTCCGCATCGAGAAAGACCTCCTCGGCACCCTCGAAGTACCTTCTGACGCCTACTTCGGCATCCAGACCCTGCGCGCTGTGAACAACTTCCGCCTCTCGGGCGTGCCGCTGTCGCACTACCCGAAGCTGGTCGTAGGCCTGGCGATGGTCAAACAAGCGGCAGCCGATGCCAACCACCAACTTGGCCACCTGTCGAACGAGAAGCACGCTGCCATCAGCGAAGCCTGTGCCCGTCTGATCCGCGGTGACTTCCACGACCAGTTCGTGGTGGACATGATCCAGGGTGGCGCCGGTACTTCCACCAACATGAACGCGAAC
Source organism: Pseudomonas sp. NY15435 (assembly GCF_048068295.1). Classification (NCBI taxonomy): domain Bacteria; kingdom Pseudomonadati; phylum Pseudomonadota; class Gammaproteobacteria; order Pseudomonadales; family Pseudomonadaceae; genus Pseudomonas; species Pseudomonas sp. NY15435. Next base: position 847,432 of record NZ_JBLUQA010000001.1, on the reverse strand, counting down.
GAAGTGATCGCGAACATCGCGCTGGAAGCCATGGGCCACACCAAGGGTGAGTACAAGTACCTGCACCCGAACAACGACGTGAACATGGCGCAGTCGACCAACGACGCCTACCCGACCGCCATCCGCCTGGGCCTGCTGCTCGGCCACGACACCCTGCTGGCCAGCCTCGACAGCCTGATCCAGGCCTTCGCCGCCAAGGGCGTCGAGTTCGCCGGCGTACTGAAGATGGGCCGTACCCAGCTGCAGGACGCGGTGCCGATGACCCTCGGCCAGGAATTCCATGCCTTCGCCACCACCCTGGGCGAAGACCTCGACCGCCTGCGTCGCCTGGCGCCGGAACTGCTGACCGAAGTGAACCTCGGCGGCACCGCGATCGGCACCGGCATCAACGCCGACCCCGGCTACCAGAAGCTCGCCGTCGAGCGCCTGGCTGAAATCAGCGGCCACCCGGTCGTCCCGGCTGCCGACCTGATCGAAGCCACCTCCGACATGGGCGCCTTCGTGCTGTTCTCCGGCATGCTCAAGCGCACCGCGGTCAAGCTGTCGAAGATCTGCAACGACCTGCGCCTGCTGTCCAGCGGCCCGCGCACCGGCATCAACGAGATCAACCTGCCGCCGCGCCAGCCGGGCAGCTCGATCATGCCGGGCAAGGTCAACCCGGTGATCCCGGAGGCGGTGAACATGTGCGCCTTCGAAATCATGGGCAACGACCTGGCGCTGACCATCGCGGCCGAAGGCGGCCAACTGCAGCTGAACGTGATGGAACCGCTGATCGCCTACAAGATCTTCGACTCGATCCGCCTGCTCCAGCGCGCCATGGACATGCTGCGCGAGCATTGCATCACCGGCATCACCGCCAACGTCGAGCGTTGCCACCAGTTGGTGGAGCACAGCATCGGCCTGGTTACCGCGCTGAACCCGTACATCGGCTACGAGAACTCCACTCGCATCGCCAAGACCGCGCTGGAAACCGGCCGCGGCGTACTGGAACTGGTTCGCGAGGAGAAGCTGCTGGACGAAGCCACCCTGGCCGACATCCTGCTGCCGGAAAACATGATCGCCCCGCGCCTGATTCCGCTGCGCGCCTGATCATCCGCCCGGCGCGAGCCGGGCACGTCTCACCGGTTGAGGGGGAGTATTCCTCCCTCACCTTTCAGGGATTGGTTACCCCCGATCCCTTCTTTTATACCCGGCGCTGCGGGCCTGCCCGAAGCGCCACGTCTCACCGGTTGAGGGGCCTCTTGGCCCACTCTCCTTTAGAAGGGACACCGCTTACCCCGGTGTCCCTATTTTTTTGCCTGGGATTTGGGATTGGCGCAAAGCATCGCGGAGCAAGTCCGCTCCTACGCCACGGGTCGGCTCTCACGCTCCCCCTGGCTGCGCGCCCCACTCCTGAGGGAGGGGAAGCGTAGGCACAAATTTCCAGGCGAAGACGGCAGCGACTCAGAACGGTACCGCAGGGCACAGACCTGTAGGAGCGAGCTTGCTCGCGAACACGCCCCACACCCCGTGATATCGGTGCAAGAGCGGTTCGCGAGCAAGCTCGCTCCTACAAAGAGACGGTCAGTCCTGCCGTTGCAGGTGATCGAGAATCCGCCGATTGAGGGCGGCGATACGCCCCACACCCCGTGATATCGGTGCAAGAGCGGTTCGCGAGCAAGCTCGCTCCTACGAAGAGACGGTCAGTCCTGCCGTTGCAGGTGATCGAGAATCCGCCGATTGAGGGCGGCGATACGCTCCACGGCGTCCGCCTCGTCGCCCTCCTCGTCCGGCGCGCCGAGTTGGCGGGCGCAGAGGTTGAGCGCGGAGAGCACCATCAGCTCATTGCTGGTGACGTAGGGGAATTTCTTCTTGCTGGCGCTGATCTCCGCCTGCAACAGCGCGGCCGCGTCCTGCAGCCGGCGCTCTTCACCGGCCGGCGCCCGGACGCTGTATTCGCGCCCGAGAATGCGCAGGACGCGGACGCCGTCGCCACTCATGCGCTGGCGCGGCTGTCGCTGACGCGGCGGATCAGTGCCTGCAGGCGAGCGGCGGTCGCGTTGTGCTTCTCTTCCTGCTCCATGAGCGACAGTTGCAGCGTGTCGTTTTCCTCACGGGCCTTGAGCAGCTCTTCACGCACAGCGGCGTTGTCCTGCACCAGCACTTCATTCTGTTGCAGCAGTTCGGCGACCAGCTGTTCAAGTTGTTCGAGGGTGGAATCGAGCATGGGAGCCTCCGCAAAGCCTTTCAAAGGGTGCGGAGGATAAAGAAAGGGGCGCGGCGGGGCCAGCGGAAACGGCGATCTTCTGACAAGCCGTATGCTGTCAATTCAATAGCTTACGAGATAATTCTCGTGCTATTTCAACGATTTCCGGCTGCCACCGCGATTTGGACAGGAAATTCGCGGACAAGGTCCGCTCGCACGGAAGCAAAGGAGAGATTTTGTAGGAGCGAGCTTGCTCGCGAATTGCCCCGCTGAGGGGATTGTTCGCGAGCAAGCTCGCTCCTACCAAAGCTGTAACGTCAGATGCGAATCACACCTTCCTCGCGCAGCAGCTTGAAGATCGCCTCCGCGCCCGCCTCCGGCGTAACGTCCTTGAGCACTTGCCCGGTACCGCCGGAAGCCTTGGCGGTGGCCGCCTTCATACGCTCGGCGCCGGTCTTGGCCTTGATCACCTTCAGGCGCTTGGGACGCGGGCGCGCCGGTTGCAGGTTGCCCTCGGCGAGCAGCGGATCTTCCACTACCTCGACTTCGTGCGCCTCCAGATAGCCACGGCGAGCCGGACCGAAAGCGCTCTGGCGAGCTACCGGCGCGGCGTTATCGACGCTGGCGACGAAGGGCAGGCGCACCTTCAGCCGGCGGCGCTGGCCACGGGGCAGTGCCTGCAATACCTGGGCGCTTCCGCCATCCACCTTCTCGACTTCCGCCAGACCGACCACCAGCGGCCAGCCCAGGCGCTCGGCCAGCAGGAACGGCAACATGCCGGAGCCTTCGCCGGTTTCCGCCTGGGTGCCGGTGAGCACCAGTTGCGCATCGCTGTCGCCCAGGTAGGCCGCCAGCGCCGGCAGGGCATCGGCGCCAGCGGGTTGCTCGAGCACGGCCAGTTCGTCCAGGCCCATGCCGAGGTAGCTGCGCAGCGCCTCCTCTGCGGCATCACCGGCATGTACCACGCGCAGGCGCTTGCCGGCGAGGCTCATGCCCAGCTCTACCGCGCGGGCATCCTGGTCGGCGCGGCGCGCACGACCGGAGGCCGGGTGGGCGCCGATGGAAACCAGGGCGACGATGTTCAGGTCATTCATCAGACACCTCGGAAGCGGTGTAGGAGCGAGCTTGCTCGCGAATCTCTGGGCTTGGCAGGTTCGCGAGCGATGACGATGGCGTCCCCCTCGCTCCTGCGAAGGGCATTCCGGATTCAGGCCGCATCGCGCGCCGCTCCATTGCGATGGGCGTCGGCCAGGGCCATCAGCGCCTTGAGGATCGCCGTGGAGTCACCGATCACCGAGAGATCGGCGCGTTTGATCATGTCGCAGCCCGGGTCCATGTTGATCGCCACCACCTTGTCGCAGGAGCCGATGCCCTGCAGGTGCTGGATCGCCCCGGAAATGCCGACCGCCAGATAGACCCGCGCGGTGACCCAGGTCCCGGTGGCGCCGACCTGGCGCGCGCGCGGCATGTGGCCGTCGTCCACCGCCACACGGGAAGCACCTTCGGTGGCGCCAAGGGCGATGGCGGCGCGGTGGAACAGGTCCCAGTCCTTCACCCCATTGCCGCCGGAGAGGATGAATTCCGCTTCGGCCATGGGAATCTGCGCTGGGTCCACAGCCACCGGGCCGAGGTCTTCGATACGCGGGATATTGCGCGCAACGCTGGAGTCCAACGCCACCGCGCGGGCTTCATGACGGGTTTCGCTGACCGGCTCGGCGCATTCGGCGGCGGCCAGGATCAGGCGTGGCAGCTCGCGGTGCAGGTCCTGCTGGCCGGCGCCCGCGCGGCCGACGCAGCGTTCGCCCTCGGCCTGCCAGACGCGGGTCGCCGGGCGTTCGCCCAGGCTCGCGGCCAATCGGCGGCCGAGTTCGCCGCCGCCGCTGCGGCTGTCGGGCAGCAGCCAGTGGCGCGGGGCAAACTGGCTGTTGGCCGAGCGCAGCGCCAGGACGCGTTGCTCCGGCGCATAGCCGTCGTATTCGTTACCCTCGATCTGCAGCAGACGGTCGACGCCGGCGGTATCGAAGGCGCTTTCCTTGTGCTCGCCGAAGATCACGGCCAGCACCGCGCCGTCGCTGCCGGCGAGCTTGCGAGCCAGGCCCAGCAGGTCGCGGTCGTGGCTGGAAAGGCGGCCGCCGACCATGTCCGGCACCACGGCAATCAGGAAGGCCGGTTGCTCGAGGGTTACCAGCGGCAGCTGCACCACTTCCGGCGCGCTGCTGCGCTTGCCGCCCGTGCCCTGCTGACCACCGGAGCGATCGATTCGTTTGACGCCATTGGGGCCAATGAAACCGACGGCGTGGGGGTTCTTGCGCAGCACGCCGTTGGGACCCATCCAGCGGGTTTCGCCGCCCTGAGCCGACTGCACGGCCGCATGCAGTGGGTGCAGACGGTTGCGGGCGATCCACTCGGCGCGCGGGTCGCGGCGGATGATGTCGCTCATGGCTGGGCCTCCAGAGGGCGGTTCTTTATTGTAGGAGCGAGCTTGCTCGCGAACGGATCAGCACCGAAGTTGGGGCGGTTCGCGAGCAAGCTCGCTCCTACAGGTTCGTGCAGCGTACGAGTCTGGAGAGTCATCAGTGCACCTCCGCCGTTTCTTCACGGCGCGCCAGCGAGGGCTTTTTTGCCGGCACCTCGGTGGCCTCGATGAGGACCTCGGCGACCAGTTCGGCGATGTCCTTGATCTCCGGGCGCGGCGCGACCACGCCTTCGAGCATCGCGGTGCATTGCGGGCAACCGACGGCCACCAGCTCAGCGCCGGTTTCCTTGATGTCGGCCATGCGCATGTCGGGAATCCGCTGCTTGCCGGGGATATCGGTGATCGGCGCGCCGCCGCCACCGCCGCAGCAACGCGAGCGGAAGCCGGAACGCTGCATTTCCTTGACCTCGATACCGATGGCCTTGAGCACGGCGCGCGGCGCTTCGTACTCGCCGTTGTAGCGGCCGAGGTAGCACGGGTCGTGGTAGGTCACGCTGCCGGCCTTGCTCTGGCCGAGATTCAGCGAGCCCTTCTGCACCAGTTCATCGATGAAGGTCGTGTGGTGCAGCACCTGGTAGTTGCCGCCCAGCGCGCCGTACTCGTTCTTCAGCACATGGAAGCTGTGCGGGTCGCAGCTGACGATGCGCTTGAAGCGGTACTTGGCCAGGGTGGCGATGTTGCGCTTGGCCAGGGTCTGGAAGGTGGCTTCGTCACCCAGGCGACGGGCCACGTCGCCGCTGTCGCGCTCTTCCAGGCCGAGCACGGCGAAGTCGACGTTGGCGGCCTTGAGGATCTTCACGAAGGACCGCAGAGTGCGCTGGTTGCGCATGTCGAAGGCGCCGTCGCCGACCCAGAACAGCACATCGGTCTGCGGCTTGTCGGCCAGCAACGGCAGGTTCAGGTCCGCCGCCCAGTTCAGCCGCCCGCCGGGAGCGAAGCCGCCGGGGTTGTCGGTGGCGATGAGGTTTTCCAGCACCTCGGCACCCTTGTTCGGGGTCGCGCCCTTTTCCAGGGTGAGATGGCGGCGCATGTCGACGATGGCGTCGACGTGCTCGATCATCATCGGGCACTCTTCGACGCAGGCGCGGCAGGTGGTGCAGGACCAGAGGGTCTCAGCGTCCACCAGCGCCTTGCCGTCCAGCGCGACAATCGGCTGGTGCGGGCCGCCACTGTGTTCGCCCAATGGCTTACCCCTGCCGTCAAGGGATGGGTAAGGGGAGCCGGCGAAGTTGGCGTCGTTGCCACCGGCGAGGCCGATGACCATGTCCTGGATGAGCTTCTTCGGGTTCAGCGGCTGGCCGGCGGCGAAGGCCGGGCACATGGCCTCGCACTTGCCGCACTGCACGCAAGCGTCGAACCCGAGCAACTGGTTCCAGGTGAAGTCGGTGGGCTTCTCGACGCCCAGCGGCGCCATCGGGTCCTGCAGGTCCAGCGGTTTGAGGCCGGTGGAGCGGCCGCCACCGAAGCGCTCCGAACGACGGTGCCAGGCCAGGTGCAGGGCACCGGCGAAGGCGTGCTTCATCGGGCCGCCCCAGGTCATGCCGAAGAACAGCTCGGACACGCCCCAGGCCACGCCGATGGCGAGGACGGCTGCGAGGAACCACCCGCCGAAACCTTCCGGCAGGATGCCCGCCACCGGCAGGGTGGCGATGAAGAAGCTCGCCGAGAACATCAGCAGGCTTTTCGGCAGGCGCATCCACGGGCCTTTCGACAGCCGTGACGGCGGGTCGAGGCGGCGCTTGGCGACGAACAGCGCGCCGCAGAACATCAGCGCAGTGGCGGCCAGCAGGGCGAAGCCGAGAATGCGACTGTGCAGGCCGAAACCGTGCACCAGGATGGCCAGCAGCGCGGCCAGCACGAAGCCGCCGGCAGTGGCCACGTGGGTTTTCGACATGTACTTGTCGCGCTCGACCACATGGTGCAGGTCCACCAGGTAGCGACGCGGCATCTTCAGCAGGCCGCCGATCCAGTCAACCTGGGCGGGCCGGCCACGGCGCCACATCGCGAAGCGCTTCACGGCGCCCAGCACGGCGAGGCCGAGGGCGGCGAAGAGCAGGATGGGGAGGATGATGTTGAGCATTTCTGGTCTCCTTACGGGACCTCAGGGGGCGCTGGACAAGCTCCCTCTCCCGCTTGCGGGAGAGGGCGGGGGGAGAGGGTGTTTCCGGTCGGCTCGGTCACTTGGCCCACCACCCTCTCCCCAGCCCTCTCCCTGAAGGGAGAGGGGGCTGTCCGTGCCTACCGGACATCACAAGGCGTGTCTTAGAAGTCCTTGCACAGGCGCAGCGCGTCATAGATCGCCGCATGGGTGTTGCGCTGGGCCACGCAGTCGCCGATGCGGAACAGCAGGTAACCATCGCCTGTCTCGGAAAGGCACGGTTGCGGCTTGATCGCGAACAGCGCCTCGACGTCGATCTGCCCCTTGTTGCGCGAGCCCTGCTTGAGCGCGTAGTACAGGCTCTCATCCGGGCGCACGCCGTTCTCGACGACGATCTGGTCGACCACCCGCTCCTCTTTGGCGCCGGTGTATTCGTTCTCCAGCACCGCCACCAGCTTGTCGCCCTCGCGGTAGACCTTTTCCAGCATCAGGTCGCCGGTCATGATCACTTCCTTGGGGTACATGCTGCGGTAGTAGGTCGGGAAGGTGGTGCCGCCGATAGCCACGCCGGGCTTGATGTCGTCGGTGACGATCTCGACCTGGGCGCCCTTGTCGGCGAGGAAGTCCGCCACCGACATGCCGCTGAATTCGCAGATGGTGTCGTAGACCAGCACGTTCTTGCCCGGCGCGACCTTGCCGTCGAGCACGTCCCAGCTGCTGACCACCAGCCCGTCGGCGGCGCCCCAGTGTTCGTTCTGCTCGAGGAACGGATGGCCGCCGTTGGCCAGCACCACCACGTCGGGGCGCAGGTCGAGGATGGTGTCGGCGTCCGCGCCGGTGCCCAGGCGCAGATCGACGTTCAATCGCGCCAGCTCCAGCTGGTACCAGCGGGTGATGCCGGCGATCTGGTCGCGCTGCGGCGCTTTCGAGGCCGTGGTGATCTGCCCGCCAAGCTGCTCCTTCTTCTCGAACAGGGTGACGTCGTGACCCCGCTCGGCGGCGACGCGCGCCGCTTCCATGCCGGCCGGGCCACCGCCGACGACCACGACCTTGCGCTTCACGCCGGTGGTCTTCTCGATGATGTGCGGCACGCCCATGTATTCACGGGACGTGGCGGCGTTCTGGATGCACAGCACATCCAGGCCCTGGTACTGGCGGTCAATGCAATAGTTGGCGCCGACGCACTGCTTGATCTGGTCGATCTGGCCCATCTTGATCTTGGCGATCAGGTGCGGGTCGGCGATGTGCGCGCGGGTCATGCCGACCATGTCCACGTAGCCGCCTTCGAGGATGCGCGTGGCCTGGTTCGGGTCCTTGATGTTCTGCGCGTGCAGCACCGGTACGTTGACCACTTCCTTGATGCCGGCCGCCAGGTGCAGGAACGGCTCCGGCGGGTAGGTCATGTTCGGGATGACGTTGGCCAGGGTGTTGTGGGTGTCGCAGCCCGAACCGACCACGCCGATGAAGTCGATCATGCCGGTATCGCTGTAGTACTTGGCGATCTGCTTCATGTCGTCGTGGGTGAGGCCGTCCGGGTGGAACTCGTCACCGCAGATGCGCATGCCGACGCAGAAGTCGTCGCCGACTTCCTTGCGCACGGCCTTGAGCACTTCCAGGCCGAACTTCATGCGGCCTTCGAAGGTGCCGCCCCACTCGTCGGTCCGCTTGTTGACGCGCGGGCTCCAGAACTGGTCGATCATGTGCTGGTGCACGGCGGACAGCTCGACGCCATCCAGGCCGCCTTCCTTCGCCCGGCGTGCGGCCTGCGCGTAGTTGCCGATCACCCGCCAGATCTCTTCCGGCTCGATGGTCTTGCAGGTGGCGCGGTGCACGGGCTCGCGAATGCCCGACGGCGACATCAGGGTCGGCCAGTTGAAACCGTCCCAGCGCGAGCGGCGGCCCATGTGGGTAATCTGGATCATGATCTTGGCGCCATGCTTGTGCATGGCGTCAGCCAGGTTCTGGAAGTGCGGGATGATGCGGTCGGTGGAGAGGTTCACCGAGCTCCACCATTCCTGCGGGCTGTCGATGGCGACCACGGAGGAACCGCCGCAGATGGCCAGGCCGATGCCGCCCTTGGCCTTCTCCTCGTAGTACTTCACGTAGCGCTCGGTGGTCATCCCGCCGTCGGTGGCGTAGACCTCGGCGTGAGCGGTGGAGAGCACGCGGTTGCGGATGGTCAGCTTGCCGATCTGGATCGGCTGGAACATAGACTCGAAAGCCATTGCGGCATCCTCACGGGATCAGAGGTTTCTTGTTGTCTGGCGGCCTTGCGGCTGCTTGTTCGCGAGCAAGCTCGCTCCTACAAGGGCGAAGGATCAGAGGGGTTTGACGACGAACAGGCCGTCGTCATGGCCTTCCTCGGCGCCGCTGTAGACCTGCTCGGCCACGGTGCGGATGTCGCTGCCGCGGGCCTGGAGAATCTGGTCCATGGCGCCGGCGAACCAGCCGGTGAACATGTAGTCGACCTTGCGGTTGACCTTGCCGTAGACGTAGACGAAGGCCGAGTGCTTCAGGCGCACCTGCGCAGTGCCCGCATCGAGGTCGATCTGCTCGATCTGGAACAGGCCCCAGCCGCGCTGGGACAGGCGCTTCATGTAGTGCTCGAAGACTTCCACGCCGACCAGGCCGTGGCACTCGGCTTCCTTCTCGCACCAGTGCCAGGCGGACTTGTAGCCGGCCTTGTAGAGGATTTCGGCATAGCGCTCGGCGCCCAGCTCTTCCTCGATGCCCATGTGGTTGTTGACGAAGAAGTGCCGCGGTACGTAGAGCATCGGCAGGGCGTCGGTGGTCCAGACGCCGGTTTCGCTGTCGACTTCGATGGGCAGTTCGGGGGCGTGTTTGGCCATGAGGTTTCGCTCCAATTCTTTTGGCTCCCTCTCGCTGGGGGAGAGGGTTGGGGTGAGGGGTTCTACGGGTGAGCGCAGCAGCCCTCACCCCGGCCCTCTCCCAGAGGGAGAGGGGGAAAAGCGGATCACTCGCCCCAGACTTCGCCGAGGACGCGCACCCAGTTCTCGCCCATGACCTTGCGTACCACGCGCTCGGGCATGCCGCGCTTGAGCAGGGTTTCGGTCAGGTTGGGGAATTCGCCCACGGTGCGGATGCCCAGCGGGTTGACGATCTTTCCGAAGTTGGTGAGGCGACGGGCGTAACCCTTGTCGTGGGTCAGCCACTCGAAGAAGTCCTGGCCGTGGCCCTGGGTGAAGTCGGTGCCAATGCCGATGGCGTCCTCGCCGACGATGTTCATCACGTACTCGATGGCTTCGGCATAGTCGTCGATGGTCGAGTCGATGCCCTTGGCGAGGAAGGGCGCGAACATGGTCACGCCGACGAAGCCGCCGTGGTCGGCGATGAACTTCAGCTCGGCGTCGGACTTGTTGCGCGGGTGCTCTTTAAGGCCCGACGGCAGGCAGTGGGAATAGGTGACGGGCTTCTTCGACTCGAGGATGACTTCCTCGGACGTCTTCGAGCCGACGTGGGACAGGTCGCACATGATGCCGACGCGGTTCATCTCCGCGACGATCTCGCGACCGAAGCCGGAGAGGCCGCCGTCGCGCTCGTAGCAGCCGGTGCCGACCAGGTTCTGGGTGTTGTAGCACATCTGCACGATGCCCACGCCCAGCTGCTTGAACACCTCGACGTAGCCGATCTGGTCCTCGAACGCATGGGCGTTCTGGAAGCCGAAGAGGATGCCTGTCTTGCCCTGTTCCTTGGCCCGGCGGATGTCGGCGGTGGTGCGCACCGGGATCACCAGGTCGCTGTTCTCGCGGATCAGCTTCTGGCTGGCGGCGATGTTGTTCACCGTGGCCTGGAAACCTTCCCACACCGACACGGTGCAGTTCGCGGCGGTCAGGCCGCCCTTGCGCATGTCTTCGAACAGCTCGCGGTTCCACTTGGCGATGATCAGGCCGTCGATGACGATGCTGTCGGCGTGAAGTTCGGCTGGGCTCATCTTGGCGTCTCTCTATTCAGGCAAGGCTGGTGCGACGGGACTTGTGCCGACGCTTTGCAGGCAGGATATCCCTGCCCCCGGAGGCGACCCGGTTCGAAAACGACCAGGGTCGTGCCGAAAGCGTCAACCTCGCGACATGGGCGACAGCGTTTGCGTCGTGCTGGGGAATGCGGGAGCTGGAGGGCGCGAATGGCTTGGCTCGCACTCCCTGTAGGAGCGAGCTTGCTCGCGAACGCTCTTCGCTGTTGGCCGCGGCGCAAGAGCTGAGAGCGCCCTCTCCCTAACCCTCTCCCTGAAGGGAGAGGGGACTGTCCGTGCATAGGGGCATTTAAGTGCTAGTCGGCTGACGCTGCTCTTTCCGCGAAAACCGGACGGCTCCCTCTCCCTTCGGAGCGGGGCGCGTAGCCAGGGCTGGGGAGAGGGTGATACGGCGGCGGTACCTAGCCCGCCGGGAAGAGGTTCGCGAGCAAGCTCGCTCCTACGGAAAGCCGCCTTCAGCGCTTGCGCCAGCAGGCAAAGAGGTTCCACGCCACCAGGCCGGTTACGAAAGCGGAGCTGCTGTAGAAGAGCATGGCGTCCACGTGGATTCCTCAGTAACGACAGCGCGCAACGGCAACGCCCCCGAAACGGGGGCGCTGGGTGGCTGGGGCTTACTTCTCGGCGACCAGGCGGGCGTGGGCGGACTCTTCGCCCAGGTTGTTGAGCATCCGCTCGCTGTACCAGTCGAGGAAGTTGATCACGCCGAACTCGTAGGTCTTGGAGTACGGCCCCGGCTGGTAGGCGGTGGAGTTGATGCCGCGCTGGTTCTCTTCGGCCAGGCGACGGTCCTGGTCGTTGGTGGCATCCCAGACTTCGCGCAGGCGGGCGACGTCGTAGTCGACGCCTTCCACCGCATCCTTGTGCACCAGCCACTTGGTGGTGACCATGGTCTGCTGTGCACTGATCGGCCACACGGTGAAGACGATCAGGTGGTCGCCCATGCAGTGGTTCCACGAGTGCGGCAGGTGCAGGATGCGCATCGAGCCCAGGTCCGGGTTCTGGATGCGGCCCATGAGCTTCTTGCTGCCCTGCTTGCCGTCCATGGTCATGGACACGGTGCCCTGCAGCAGCGGCATGCGCACGATGCGGTTGCGCAGGCCGAAGCTGGCGTGGGCGTAGGGAATCTTCTCGGCGTCCCAGGCGGTGGTGCAGGCGGCGACCTGGTCCTTGAACGCCTGGCTGGCGCGCGGGTCGGTAACGTCGTCCCACTCCAGCAGGGTGTTCAGCAGCTCCGGGTGCGAACCGTTGCAGTGGTAGCACTCGCGGTTGTTCTCCAGCACCAGCTTCCAGTTGGCCTTTTCCATCAGCGTGGTCTGCACCGCGACCTTGGTGTTCTCCATGTCGTACGGCTCCATGTAGTGCTCGAGCGTACGCAGGAAGTCATCGATGGCCGGCGGGTTCTCCGACAGCGAGATGAAGATGTAGCCGCCGGCGGTCTTCACGTTCACCGGTTTCAGGCTGTAGTCCTTCATGTCGAAGTCGGCGCCCATCTCGGTGCCGGCGAACAGCAGGCGGCCGTCCAGCTCGTAGGTCCACTGGTGGTAGGGGCAGACCAGCTTGGCGACCTTGCCCTTGTCGCTGACGCACAGGCGCGAGCCACGGTGGCGGCAGACGTTGTGGAAGGCGTGGATCTTGCCCTCGGCACCGCGCAGGACGATCACCGGGTTGTCGCCGATCTGCAGGGTGAGGAAGTTGCCCTTGGCGGGGATCTCGCAGGTCATGCCGGCGATCAACCATTCCTTGTGGAAGATCTCCTGCATGTCCAGCTGGAACAGGCGCTCGTCGTTGTAGAAGGGCTGCGGCAGCGAGAAGCTGTGGTCGCGGCTGCGCAGCATCTCGGCGGTGGCCTTGCGGGCCGGTTCCAGCGGGTCGCCCAGACTCAGGGTAGTAGTGACGTCCATTGCTAGTCCTCATGCCGCAGCCGCGCTGGCTGCCGGCGGAAATAAGTGGCTGATACGGTTTGCCACGCAGGGCATTGGCAGCAGGTGCGCAGCGCGCCGAGTGCGCTTTCCCGCTGTCCTCGTTCAACCGTTTGGGGTTGCTCGGCATGGAGCTGAGTGTGGGGCCGCGAGCCGGGAATACCCTTATCCATGGGCGACACGGCCAGATCATTTCCCGACGCGCAAGGGCACGTGCCAGGCGGCAGGTCGCGATAAGCATGCAAATGTCGCTGGCAGGTAAATGCAGCGGCTGACGTCGTGCACACAATCCGCCCCATCAGGCATGCCGAAAGGCCCCGTGCGTTCTACGCTCAAGCGACGTAGGCGAACGGGGCCCGGCGCTGCCCCATCAGGCCCAGCACGGCCCGCGTGCGCGGAGAGACAGCATGTCGACGAACACCTTCCTCAACCCGGTCAACACCCAGACCTGGGCCAACGGCCGCCACCTGGTGCGCTGCGTAAAAGCCATCCAGGAAACCTGGGATGTGCGCACCTTCTGCTTCATGGCCGACGCGCCGATCATGTTCTTCTTCAAGCCGGGGCAGTTCGTCACCCTGGAGCTGGAGATCGAAGGCCAGCCGATCATGCGCTCCTACACCATCTCCAGCTCGCCCTCGGTGCCCTACAGCTTCTCCATCACCATCAAGCGCGTGCCCGGCGGCAAGGTCTCCAACTGGCTGCACGACAACCTCAAGGAAGGCGACCAGGTCCCGGTGCACGGGCCGGTGGGCAACTTCAACGCCATCGATTTTCCCGCCGAAAAGGTGCTGTTCCTCTCCGGCGGCGTCGGCATCACCCCGGTGATGTCCATGTCGCGCTGGTTCTTCGACACCAACGGCAACGTCGACATGGTCTTCGTGCACAGTGCGCGCACGCCCAAGGACATCATCTACCACCGCGAGCTGGAGCACATGAACTCGCGGATCAACAACTTCAAGCTGCACCTGATCTGCGAGAAGTACGAAATGGGCGAGTCCTGGGCCGGCTACCGGGGCTTCCTGAACAAGGCGATGTTGCAACTGATGGCGCCTGACTTCCTCGAGCGCGAGGTGTTCTGCTGCGGCCCGACGCCCTACATGCACGCGGTGAAGCGCCTGCTCGAAGCCGAGGGCTACGACATGTCGCGCTACCACGAGGAAGCCTTCGGCCCGACCCCGCCGGAAGTGCGCGCCGACGTGAAGGAGCTGGCCGCCGAAGCTGCCGAGGCGCCGGCCGTGCCGCTGGCCGATCAGAACCTCGTCGAGTTCTGCGAGACCGGCAAGAGCATCCGCGTGGCGCCCGGCGAGACCGTCCACGCCGCCGCCGCCCAACTCGGCCTGCATATTCCCAAGGCCTGCGGCATGGGTATCTGCGGCACCTGCAAGGTGATGAAGCGCTCGGGCGAGGTGGAGATGGAGCACAACGGCGGGATCACCGACGAAGACGTCGCCGAAGGCTACATCCTGTCCTGCTGCAGCGTGCCCAAGGGCGACGTGGTGATCGAGTACTGATCACAGCCTGCCCCCATCCGTCCCACACGTTACCCACTGAGTTATCCACAGGAAGAAGGTGTCCCGAGGCAAGCTCGGAGACACCTTTGGCCGAACGACCTGGCCGCCTCGATCCCGCCTGCAACCCGCATGCCACCTGACTTTCGCCTTGCACGGGAGCACGCCCGGTGCACGCGCGCAGGTGCCCAGCCACGGGACTTTTCAGGCGCCGGCTGCGACGAATATCCACATTCGCTCAATCTTCTTCCGGGGCGGCCTTGTAACCACTGGACAGGCGTTGCTGCACGTCCTGTGGGACGGCGCTGTAATGGCTGGAGGAAAGGCTATAGAGGCCCTGGCCGGCCGTAATGGATTTCAGCCGATTGGCATAACCGTCCAGCTCCGCCAGCGGCACCTGCCCACGCACCAGCGCGACGCTGGCCGACAGCGATTCGGTGCCCAGCACCTGGCCGCGGCGGCCGGTCAGGTCGGCGGTGATGTCGCCCAGGTGGGTATCCGGCGTCGTCACCTCGATCTGCATAACCGGCTCCAGCACGATGCCACCGGCATTGCGCAGCGCATCGAGCATGGCCTTGCGTCCGGCGGCCTGGAAGGCGATGTCCTTGGAATCCACAGAGTGACTCTTGCCGTCGAACACCGTGACCTTCACATCCTCCACCGGAAAGCCGGCCAGCGGTCCGGCCGCCAGTGCCGAGCGCACGCCCTTCTCCACCGAAGGGATGAAATTGCCGGGAATCACCCCGCCCTTGATCGCATCGACGAACGCAAAGCCTTCGCCGCGCGGCAACGGCTCGATGCGCAGGAACACCTCGCCGAACTGCCCTGCGCCGCCGGTCTGCTTCTTGTGCCGGCTGTGGCCTTCGGCGCTGCGAGTCGCCGTCTCGCGGTAGGGCACGCTGGGCGCGCGGGTCTGCACTTCCAGCTTGTATTGGCCGGCCATGCGCTCCAGCAGATAGCGCAGGTGCATTTCGCCCATGCCGCGCAGCACGGTTTCCTGGGTGGAGGCGTTGTAGTCCAGGCGTACACAGGGGTCTTCGGCCTGCAGGCGCTGGAGTATCTCCGCCAGGCGCTGCTCGTCTCCGCGCCGGCTCGCCTCGATGGCCAGGCCCTGCATCGGCTCCGGGAAGTCCAGTGGTTTGAGGTGGATATGGTCCTCATCATGGGAGTCGTGCAGCACCACGCCGTACTCCAGCTCGTCGACCTTGCTCAGCGCGCCGAAGTCGCCGGGGATCAGCCATGGCGCCTCTTCATGCTTCTTTCCCTGCAGGCGTAGCAGGTGGCCGACCTTGAATGGTTTGCGTCCGTCGCCGGCGAACAGCTGCATTTCCCGGCGGATCGTGCCCTGGTGCACGCGGAACACGGCCAGGCGGCCGACAAAGGGGTCGATCACCACCTTGAACACGTGGGCCAGCACATGGGCCTTGGGATCGGGCTGGCAGGTCACCGGCTGTTCCCTGCCCTTGTCATCGCTGCGCAGGAATAGCGGCGGATTGCCCTCGGTGGGATTGGGTGCGAGGCGCGCAAGGATGTTTGCCAGCTCCGACACACCGGCGCCGGTACGGGCAGAGACAAAGCACAGCGGAATCAGGTGGCCTTCGCGCAGGGCACGCTCAAAGGGTTCGTGCAGCGCCTCGGGCGCCACTTCGCCCTCTTCCAGATAGTGCGCCATCAGCGCTTCGTCGACCTCCACCACCTGGTCCACCAGCGCCTGGTGCGCCTCGGCCACCGAGGAGAAATCCGCCTCGCCATCGGGATTGAAGAAACAATCCACAACCCGCGTACCGCCCTCCGCGGGTAGATTGATCGGCAATACCTCCTTGCCGAACGACTCGCGCAAACCCGCCAGAAGTCCCGGCAGGTCGATGCGCTCGGCGTCGATCTTGTTCACCACCAGCATCCGGCACAGCCCGCGCTCGCCAGCCCAGTCCATCATGCGGCGGGTGCTCAGCTCGATGCCGTTCTGCGCGTTCACCACCACCAGCGCCGTTTCCACCGCCGCCAGGGCCGGCAACGCGTGGCCGATGAAGTCGGGATAGCCAGGCGTATCGATCAAGCGGATGTGCGCGCCTTCATGCTCGAAGTACGCCAGAGCAGCGGCGAGGGAATGGTGGTATTCGCGCTCCATGGGGTCGGAGTCGCAGAGGGTATCGCCGCGCTCCAGCGAGCCCATGCTGGGAATCGCCCCGCAGTGCTGCAGCAGCGCTTCGGCAAGCAGGGTCTTGCCGCTGTCGCCGTGGCCGACCAGGGCCACGGTGCGGATCTGTTCCACCGAGTAACTGGACATGCTGAATCTCCCGCCCCCAGGGCTCTCTGGAGTATAGGCAGCAGCCCCCGGGGCCCTGGACAAATATTGATCACCCTGGCGCAGACCAACATTAGCGGGCCTCTCAGCGATCCATCCACAACCCGCCCACAAGTTCCTGGCAGAACGCTGCACAGCCACTGTGGAAAAACCGTCGGGAAATTCGCTGAAAGCCAGTAACGCCGCGACTTTCGGCATTTGGTCAAAAAACACACAGAAGAAGCAGGGGCGCGCTCCGCATGGCCTCCAGCGATCTGGATACAGGTTGTCCACACCTTCTGCGAGATTCAGCCAACAGGCATTGTGGAAAGTTTCATGCAGCCCCTGCGGCTGGGGAAAAGTCGCTGTGGATCAGTCGTTTGCCGACAAAGCTGATCACTCCTTGAACAACCCTCTGGAAGCCTCGCAGGACATGACGCTGGCGATGTTTTCCACAGGAGGCGCACAGGAGGGTCAACATAAACCGGGGATAGCGGTGAAAGGATCGTGCACAGAAAAATCGCTGCAATCGATACACAGGCTCACAAGTGATTGAAAAGACGGGCTTGATCAGAAAATAGCCAGCTTTCGGCAAGCCACGCGCCATCAGCTTTGCAGGCACCTCCCAACAGTTTTTCCACAGGTTGGACAAGCTTGCCTCCACAGCGGCTGTGGAGATCTTCACAACCCCATCCGTCACCCCTGTAAGCCACGAATAACGGGGATTTCATGAAAATGAACGATGAAAACGCGCCGTTCATGAAAGTGTCATGCCGCCGACATTTTCCACCAGGTTGTCCACAGCTTTATCACAAGGTTGCCGCGGATTTTCGCCAAACGCTGAAACATAGCCGGCGCGGCCTTCAGTGCAGTGCAGGGCTATGCTGGATTTCCCCAGCAGAGGAGCCAGCCCCATGATCCTGACCACCACCCCCACCATCGAGGGCAAGACCATCCAGGAATACCGCGGCATCGTGGTTGGCGAGGCGATCCTCGGCGCGAACGTGTTCCGCGACCTGTTCGCCGGCCTGCGCGACATCATTGGCGGGCGTTCCGGTGCGTATGAAAAGGAATTGGGCCGGGCGCGGGAGATCGCCTTCGAGGAACTGCAGGAGCGCGCCCAGGAGCTGGGCGCCAACGCCGTGGTCGGCATCGACCTGGATTACGAGGTGGTCGGGCAGAACGGCAGCATGCTGATGGTCAGCGTAAGCGGGACGGCGGTGCGTATCTGAGGAAACCACACCGGTTGCCGACTTGTAGGAGCGAGCTTGCTCGCGAATTTCCGTAGCTTCGCTTCACACCGTGAGATCAGGCGGAATGCGGTTCGCGAGCAAGCTCGCTCCTACAATAAAACCCACGACGCTCAAATATTGACCAGACCTTTGCAAGCCTTGCCGCCCGCGGCCTGCAAGCATTCATCCACAGGTTTGAGACAGGTTGCGCGAGCAACCTTCCCCAGCGCCTGGGGACAACTCAGGCACCCATGACTTTCCGGATGTCCGCCGCCAGCGCCTCGACACGGGCGATCTCGGTGTCCCAGGAGCACATGAAGCGCGCGCCACCGGCGCCGATGAAGGTGTAGAAGCGCCAGCCCAGTTGGCGCAGGGCTTCCAGGGCGGGCTCGGACATCTGCAGGAACACCCCGTTGGCTTCCACCGGGAACATCAGCTGCACGCCTGGCACATCGGCGACGCGCTCGGCCAGCAGTTGTGCACAACGGTTGGCATGGCTGGCGTAGTGCAGCCACGCGTCGTCCTGAAGCACGCCGACCCAGGGCGCGGCGAGGAAGCGCATCTTCGAGGCCAACTGGCCGGCCTGCTTGCAGCGGTAGTCGAAGCCTTCGGCCAGTTCGCGATTGAAGAACAGGATGGCCTCGCCCACCGCCATGCCGTTCTTGGTGCCGCCGAAGCAGAGCACTTCGACGCCGGCCTTCCAGGTCAGTTCGGCCGGCGTCGCGCCGAGAAAGGCGCAGGCATTGGAGAAGCGTGCGCCGTCCATGTGCAGGTGCAGGCCCAGCTCGCGGCAGGTGGCGCTGAGCGCCTGCAGCTCGTCAGGGCGATAGACGGTGCCGACCTCGGTGGCCTGGGTGATGGTGACCACGCGCGCCTTCGGGTAGTGGATGTCCTGGCGCTTGAGGGCGATCTCGCGGATCGCTTCCGGGGTCAGCTTGCCCTGGGCATCGGTACGCGCCAGCAGCAGCTTGGAGCCGTTGGAGAAGAACTCCGGCGCGCCACACTCGTCGGTCTCGACGTGGGCAGTCTCGGCGCAGATCACGCTGTGGTAGCTCTGGCACAGCGCCGCCAGGGCCAGGGAGTTGGCGGCGGTGCCGTTGAAGGCGAAGAAGACTTCGCAGTCGGTCTCGAACAGCTCGCGGAAGTAGTCCGAGGCGCGGGCGGTCCACTGGTCGTCGCCGTAGGCGCGCTCGTGGCCGTGGTTGGCCTCGGCCATCGCCGCCCAGGCTTCGGGGCAGATGCCGGAGTAGTTGTCGCTGGCGAACTGTTGGGTGTTGTCGGTCATGGGGCTGCCTCGGCACTGCACAAAAAATGTCAGTCAGCAGCGTAGCGAAAACCCCACGTCTCGTGCACCCGGCAGCTTACAGACGCTGGGTCACGTAGGCGGTCACGAACTGCTTGGCGTCCTGGGTGGCCGACAGCTCCTGGTCGTAGCAGACCTTCCGGCCATGGGCTTCGCCCGGCAACATCACCTCGCCGCAATCGCCGCGCAGCACCAGGGCAATCTGCTGTTCAGTGGTTTGGGAATGCAGCTTGAACAGTGATTCGTCCAGCAGACTGAGCCCATCCATGCGCAGGATGCGCATGTTCCAGGCGTGGTCGACGCCACCGATGCGCACCAGGAACATGTTGGCCCGGCGTGGCCCGATCTGTTCCAGCCAGACCTTGACGCCATCCGCGCCGCTGTAGGCCTTGACCTCAGGCAGGGGTGTCGCGGGCACCGGCACCGCCTGAGCAGCCAGCGAAAGCGCGGTCGCCAGCAGTAGCGGCAGACCTCTCAGCTTGAATTTCATGATCCTCCACCTCTGTCTCTGGCGATCGGTAATGAGCGATACCGAGAATTTTCCTAAGAGCTAGGTGAGATGGAGGATCAGAAACTGGAATGACTTACTGTCACATATCTCTCTATCTGTCAGGGCAGCTTGGTCAGTGCCATCTGCTCGGAGATCGGCACGAACAGCTCACGCAGGGACTGGGCGGTACCGCCGTTGGGCTTGTCCGGCGAGATCATGTTGAGCACGTAGCGGCCCTTGATCAGGCCGGTCATGCTCGACTCGCCAGCCTTGTCGTCCGGGCCCGGCACGCTGATGGCCAGCGGGTCGCCCATGCGCGTGCTGTCGATCACCGGCAGGTACTGCTCGCCGCCGAACTGCGCGGCGGTGCCGTTCTGCAGTGCGGCCTGGCGGGCCTGGTTGAGCAGCGAGACGTTCTTGGCGGTGGTGTCGCGCAGCTTGGCCTGGGCGGCCAGGTACTGCTTGGCGGCCTCGCCCTGCTGGTCGGCACCTGGCGCCGGCAGGCCGGTGTCGGTCAGGGTCACGACCAGGTGCTGGCTGCCGTCGGCCTTGCCGTAGACGATGGTGGCGTCGTCGTAGCCGCACTCGCGGGACAGGTAGGGGTAGCCGTAGATGGCCTTGGTCGGCGGCAGCGCCTTCTCCAGCACATGGCCAGTGCAGCTGTCGCCCGCCGGGGTGGCCGCGGCGGCAGTGCTGGCGGCTTCAGGCGCCTCGGCCTTGGCGGGTTTGCTGTCGTCACCACAGCCCTGCAGCGTCGCGGTGAGCAGCAGGGCGGAAAGCAGAGTCAGGGAACGGTTCATGGCGTCCTCGCATTTCGTGAGGGGCGCAGTTTAGTCCCTTGGCCCAATGGTTCCTATCGCCAGCTTCATTGCGGGGGTTTGCAGACCCAGCGCCCCTGCTTGTCGTCATAGCCGGCATCGAGCACCGCCACCCCGGTGCCGCGCGCTTCCAGGCAGAAGGTCTTCATGAAGGTCGCACGCAGACCATCCCCGGCGCTGTCGCGCCCGCCGAGGGTGACGTTGTACAGGCCAGGCTCCAGGGGCCGCGCCGGGACTTTCTCGCGGAAGCCGGTGATGGCCTGGCCATAAGCGAAGCAGGTGTCGCTGCGCAGCGGCGCGCCCTGGGTCGGCTCGATGCTGGCGGACGACCAGAACGGCTCGTAAGGCTCACGGGAAACGTCGATGTACTGCACCGCCACCTGCCGTTCATCCACCTGCAGCGTCCGGTTGAAGAACAGGCCGGGCGATTTGAACGCCGCGCCGCCGAAGCACAAGGTCCGGCCCCGCACCCAGACGTTGGCGTCGCCGTCGAACAAACGCGACATGCCCCAGGCCGGCGGCATCAGCAGGACAAGGCACAGCGATCCGGATAGACAGCAGCGTTTCATCGCCAGGGCTCCGCGGGCCGCGCCGTCCTGGCGCGGGCATGTCGCATTCTGACCAGCCGCTGCGCGCAATTCCACGCACCCGGTCGCTTTTACGCCCTTCACGGCATGTCGCAAACGCACCTACCCGCGACGTGCGCAGGCATCTGGACCGAATGAGCCAGTCATACCATCGCTGCCAAGGGGGCCAGTTTGCGCCTCGCACCAGCCATGGCGCTCCAGCGCGCCGCAGGGAGACCAGCGATGTTCAGCAAGCAAGATCAGATCCAGGGCTATGACGACGAACTGCTCGCGGCGATGGATGCCGAGGAAGCGCGCCAGGAGGACCACCTCGAGCTGATCGCTTCGGAGAACTACACCAGCAAGCGCGTCATGCAGGCTCAGGGCAGCGGGCTGACCAACAAGTACGCCGAAGGTTATCCGGGCAAGCGTTACTACGGCGGCTGCGAGCATGTGGACAAGGTCGAACAGCTGGCCATCGACCGCGCCAAGCAGCTGTTCGGCGCCGACTATGCCAACGTCCAGCCGCACTCCGGCTCCTCGGCCAACTCCGCCGTGTACCTCGCGCTGATCAACGCCGGCGACACCATCCTGGGCATGAGCCTGGCCCACGGCGGCCACCTGACCCACGGCGCCAAGGTCTCCTCCTCCGGCAAGCTGTACAACGCCGTGCAGTACGGCCTGAACACCGACACCGGGCTGATCGACTACGACGAGGTCGAGCGCCTGGCGGTGGAACATAAGCCCAAGATGATCGTTGCCGGCTTCTCCGCCTACTCCAAGACGCTGGACTTCCCGCGCTTCCGCGCCATCGCCGACAAGGTCGGGGCGCTGCTGTTCGTCGACATGGCCCACGTCGCCGGCCTGGTTGCCGCCGGCCTGTACCCGAACCCGCTGCCCTACGCCGACGTGGTCACCACCACCACCCACAAGACCCTGCGCGGCCCGCGCGGCGGCCTGATCCTGGCCAGATCCAACGAAGAGATCGAGAAGAAGCTCAACTCCGCCGTCTTCCCCGGTGCCCAGGGTGGCCCGCTGATGCACGTGATCGCCGCCAAGGCGGTGTGCTTCAAGGAAGCTCTGGAGCCCGGCTTCAAGGACTACCAGGCCCAGGTGATCAAGAACGCCCAGGCCATGGCCAAGGTATTCATCGAGCGTGGCTACGACGTGGTGTCCGGCGGCACCGACAACCACCTGATGCTGATCAGCCTGGTGAAGCAGGGCCTGACCGGCAAGGAAGCGGACGCCGCCCTCGGCCGCGTCGGCATCACCGTGAACAAGAACGCCGTGCCGAACGACCCGCAGAGCCCGTTCGTCACCTCCGGCATCCGCATCGGCACCCCGGCGGTCACCACCCGTGGGCTGAAGGAAGAACAGTGCCGCGAGCTGGCCGGCTGGATCAGCGACGTGCTGGACCACCTGGGCGACGCCGACGTGGAGGCGAAAGTCGCCACCCAGGTCGCCGGGCTGTGCGCGGACTTCCCGGTCTACCGCTAAGTATCGCAGCGCTTTTGTAGGAACGAGGGGGGCGCCTAGCCCTTGCTCGCGAACCAGCCCCGCCGCGAGGCCATTCGCGAGCAAGCTCGCTCCTACGAAGAGCGGCACCGCGACAAGAGATATTCAGGAGCACCCCATGCAACGCTACTCCGGCTTCGGCCTGTTCAAGCATTCCCTGAGCCACCACGAGAACTGGCAGCGCATGTGGCGCACGCCCACGCCCAAGCCGGTGTATGACGTGGTCATCGTCGGCGGCGGCGGGCACGGCCTGGCGACCGCCTACTACCTGGCCAAGGAGCACGGCATCACCAACGTCGCGGTGATCGAGAAGGGCTGGCTGGGCGGCGGCAATACCGCGCGCAACACCACCATCGTGCGTTCCAACTATCTGTGGGACGAGTCGGCGCTGCTCTACGAACACGCCATGAAATTGTGGGAAGGCCTGTCTCAGGACCTCAACTACAACGTCATGTTCTCCCAGCGCGGCGTCTACAACCTCTGCCACACCCTGCAGGACATGCGCGACGGCGAGCGCCGCGTGAGCGCCAACCGCCTCAACGGCGTGGACGGCGAGTTGCTCAACGCCCAGCAGGTGGCCGAAGAGATTCCCTACCTGAACTGCACCAAGAGCGCCCGCTACCCGGTCATGGGCTCCACCGTGCAGCGCCGTGGCGGCGTCGCCCGACACGATGCCGTGGCCTGGGGCTTCGCCCGTGCCGCCGACGCCCTTGGCGTGGACCTGATCCAGCAGACCGAAGTGATCGGCTTCCGCAAGCAGGACGGCGCGGTGATCGGCGTCGAGACCAACCGCGGCTTCATCGGCGCCAAGCGCGTCGGCGTGGTCACCGCCGGCAACTCCGGCCACATGGCCATGCTCGCCGGCTTCCGCCTGCCGATCGAATCGCACCCGCTGCAGGCACTGGTCTCCGAGCCGCTGAAACCCATCATCGACAGCGTGATCATGTCCAACGCCGTGCACGGCTACATCAGCCAGTCGGACAAGGGCGACCTGGTCATCGGCGCCGGCATCGACGGCTACAACGGCTATGGCCAGCGCGGTTCCTACCCGGTGATCGAACACACCCTGCAGGCCATCGTCGAGATGTTCCCGGTGCTCTCGCGCGTACGCATGAACCGCCAGTGGGGCGGCATCGTCGACACCACCCCGGACGCCTGCCCGATCATCGGCAAGACCCCGGTGAAGAACCTGTTCTTCAACTGCGGCTGGGGCACCGGCGGCTTCAAGGCCACACCCGGTTCGGGCAACGTCTTCGCCGCCACCCTCGCCAAGGGCGAGCCGCATCCGCTGGCCGCGCCCTTCTCCATCGAACGCTTCCACACCGGCGCGCTGATTGACGAACACGGCGCCGCGGCCGTAGCTCACTAAAAGCCGCCCGAAGGGCGAAATCTGATGACCCTCTCCCTTCAGGGAGAGGGTGCCCGAAGGGCGGGAGAGGGTGCTGAAGGCGCGAGCCGACCCTCGACTGAAACGAAACAACGGGAGAGCGACCCTCTCCCCAACCCTCTCCCTGATGGGAGAGGGTGCCGGTCAGCCGGCAAGATCAGTTTCCGGAGGCTACAAAATGCTGAATATCTTCTGCCCCCACTGCGGCGAGCTGCGTTCCGAAGAGGAATTCCACGCCAAGGGCCAGGCGCACATCCCGCGCCCGCTCGATCCTGCCGCCTGCACCGACGCCGAGTGGGGCGACTACATGTTCTTCCGCGACAACCCGCGCGGCATCCACCACGAGCTGTGGGTGCACGCCGCCGGCTGCCGCCAGTACTTCAACGTCACCCGCCACACGGTGACCTACGAAATTCTCGAAACCTACAAGATCGGCGAAAAACCCAGTGTGACCGCCGCTGATTCCGAGAAGAAAGCCGCTTCCCAGCCTGCCGTGGAGAAGGCCTAATGAGCCAGATCAATCGCCTTTCCCGTGGCGGTCGCATCGACCGCAGCAAGCCCCTGACCTTCACCTTCAATGGTGAGACCTACCAGGGCTTCGCCGGTGACACCCTGGCCGCCGCGCTGCTGGCCAACGGCGTCGACATCCTCGGCCGCAGCTTCAAGTACTCCCGCCCGCGCGGCATCGTCGCCGCCGGCGCCGAAGAGCCCAACGCCATCCTGCAGATCGGTTCGCGTGAAGCGACCCAGGTGCCCAACGTGCGCGCCACCCAGCAGGCGCTGTACAACGGCCTGGTGGCCAGCGCCACCAACGGCTGGCCGAACGTGCAGAACGACCTCATGGGGATCTTCGGCAAGGTCGGCGGCAAGATGATGCCGCCCGGCTTCTACTACAAGACCTTCATGTACCCGCAGTCCATGTGGCTGACCTACGAGAAGTACATCCGCAAGGCCGCAGGCCTGGGCCGCGCGCCCACCGAAGTGGACCCGGACAGCTACGACTGGATGAACCACCACGCCGACGTGCTGATCGTCGGTGCAGGCCCTGCCGGTCTCGCCGCCGCCCTGGCTGCCTCGCGCAGCGGCGCGCGGGTGATCCTCGCCGATGAACAGGAAGAGTTCGGCGGCAGCCTGCTCGACACCCGCGAAACCCTCGACGGCAAGCCCGCCGCGGAGTGGGTGGCCAAGGCCATCGCCGAGCTGGAAGGCAACCCGGACGTGATCCTGCTGCCGCGTTCCACCGTCAACGGCTACCACGACCACAACTTCCTCACCATCCACGAGCGCCGTACCGACCACCTGGGCGAAACCGCTCCGCTGGGCCAGGTGCGCATGCGCGTGCACCGCGTCCGCGCCAAGCGCGTGGTGCTGGCCGCCGGCGCCCACGAGCGCCCGCTGGTCTACGCGAACAACGACGTGCCGGGCAACATGCTGGCCGGCGCCGTCTCCACCTATGTACGCCGCTACGGCGTGGCGCCGGGCAAGAAGCTGGTGCTGTCCACCAACAACGACTACGCCTACCGCGTCGCCCTGGACTGGCAGGAAGCCGGCCTGGAAGTGGTCGCCATCGCCGATGCGCGTCCCAACCCGCAAGGCCAGTGGGTCGAGGAAGCACGCAAGCGCGGCATGCGCGTCATCACCGGCAGCTCGGTGATCGAAGCCCGCGGCAGCAAGCGCGTGACCGGCGCCAAGGTGGCATCCATCGATACCTTCCGCATGAAGGTCAACGCCCCGGGCGATTGGCTGGACTGCGACCTGATCGCCAGCTCCGGCGGCTACAGCCCGGTGGTGCACCTGGCTTCGCACCTGGGCGGCAAGCCGGAATGGCGTGAAGACATCCTCGCCTTCGTACCCGGCCTGGCCTTCCAGAAGCGCATCTGCGCCGGCGCGGTGAACGGCGTGTTCCGCCTCGCCGATGCCCTGGCCGACGGCTACCAGGCCGGCAGCCAGGCGGCAGTCGACGCAGGCTTCAAGGCCGTGGAAGGCGACCTGCCGGCTGCTTCCGAGCGTACCGAGGAAGCTACCCTCGCGCTGTTCCAGGTGCCCCACGAGAAGTCCACCTCCCGTGCGCCCAAACAGTTCGTCGACACCCAGAACGACGTCACCGCCGCCGCCATCGAATTGGCCTGCCGCGAGGGCTTCGAGTCCATCGAGCACGTCAAGCGCTACACCGCGCTGGGCTTCGGCACCGACCAGGGCAAGCTGGGCAACATCAACGGCCTGGCCATTGCGGCCCGCGCCCAGGGCAAGAGCATCGCCGACACCGGCACCACCATGTTCCGCCCGAACTACACCCCGGTGACCTTCGGCGCCGTCGCCGGCCGTCACTGCGGTCACCTGTTCGAACCCGTGCGCTTCACCGCCCTGCACGCCTGGCACGTGAAGAACGGCGCCGAGTTCGAGGACGTCGGCCAGTGGAAGCGCCCGTGGTACTTCCCCAAGCGCGGCGAAGACATGCACGCCGCCGTGGCCCGCGAATGCCGCGCCGTGCGTGAATCGGTCGGCCTGCTCGATGCCTCCACCCTGGGCAAGATCGACATCCAGGGCCCGGACGCCCGCGAGTTCCTCAACCGCGTCTACACCAACGCCTGGACCAAGCTGGACGTGGGCAAGGCCCGCTACGGCCTGATGTGCAAGGAAGACGGCATGGTCTTCGACGATGGCGTCACGGCGTGCCTGGCGGACAACCACTTCGTCATGACCACCACCACCGGCGGCGCCGCCCGCGTGATGGAATGGCTGGAGCTGTACCACCAGACCGAATGGCCGGAGCTGAAGGTGTACTTCACCTCGGTCACCGACCACTGGGCCACCCTGACCCTGTCCGGCCCCAACAGCCGCAAGCTGCTGGCCGAAGTCACCGACATCGACCTGGACAAGGAAGCCTTCCCCTTCATGACCTGGAAGGAAGGCAAGGTCGCCGGCGTCCCGGCGCGGGTGTTCCGCATCTCCTTCACCGGCGAGCTGTCCTACGAGGTGAACATCCAGGCCAACTACGCCATGGGTGTGCTGGAAGCGATCGTCGCGGCGGGCGCCAAGTACAACCTGACCCCGTACGGCACCGAGACCATGCACGTCCTGCGCGCCGAGAAGGGCTTCATCATCGTGGGCCAGGACACCGACGCCTCGGTCACCCCGGACGACCTGAACATGGGTTGGGCGGTGGGTCGCACCAAGCCGTTCTCCTGGATCGGCTGGCGTGGCATGAACCGCGCCGACTGCCAGCGCGAAGACCGCAAGCAACTGGTCGGGCTGAAACCTACCAACCCCATGGAAGTCCTGCCCGAGGGTGCGCAGCTGGTGTTCAACACTCAGCAGTCGATCCCCATGAACATGGTCGGCCACGTCACCTCCAGCTACATGAGCAGCAGCCTCGGCTACGGCTTTGCCCTGGCGGTGGTCAAGGGTGGTTTGAAGCGCATGGGCGAGAAGGTCTACGCCCCGCTGGCCGATGGCCGGGTGATCGAGGCGGAAATCTGCAGCTCGGTGTTCTACGACCCGAAAGGGGAACGGCAGAACGTGGATTGATTCGGAGCCGCCGGCTGCCCTCACCCTGACCCTCTCCCAGGGGGAGAGGGGACAGTTTGGAGCCGCCGGCGAGCACGACACTCACAGCACACTCAGCTCGGCCCCCTCCCCCTCCGGGAGAGGGCTGGGGTGAGGGGAAACAGGCGATAAGCGCCCCCAAGGTGAACAGAACATGAGCAAAGCCAACCTCTACGAACAGCGTCCCGAAGCCGGCATCCAGGCCGAATCGCCCCTGCACCACGCCGAGCTGGACAAGCTTGCCAGCCGCAAGGTGGCCAATGCCGGCGTGACCCTGCGCGAGAAGAAATTCCTCGGCCACCTGACCCTGCGTGGCGACGCCCACGACCCGGCCTTCGCCGCCGGCGTGAAAAAGGCCCTGGGCCTGGAGCTGCCGGTCGCCCTGACCCTGGTGGCCAAGGGCGACACCTCGCTGCAGTGGCTCGGCCCGGACGAGTGGCTGCTGATCGTCCCCGGTGGCCAGGAATTCGCCGTCGAGCAGAGCCTGCGCAAGGCCCTCGGCGAAGACCTGCACTACTCGGTGATCAACGTCAGCGGCGGCCAGACCCTGCTGGAACTGGAAGGTGCCAAGGTCCGCGAAGTGCTGATGAAGTCCACCAGCTACGACGTGCACCCGAGCAATTTCCCGGTGGGCAAGGCGGTGGGCACCATCTTCGCCAAGTCCCAGCTGGTGATCCGTCATACCGGCGAGCACACCTGGGAGCTGGTGGTTCGCCGCAGCTTCTCCGACTACTTCTGGCTGTGGCTGCAGGACGCCTGCGCCGAGTACGGCCTGCAGGTGGCGGCGTGATACGTGAGGACCGGTGAGGGACTGGCGCCAGAGCCACCCTCACCCCCAGCCCCTCTCCCAAAGGGAGAGGGGCGATTGTTCGGAGCCAGACCATGAGCCGCACACCCGATACCTGGATCCTCACCGCCGACAGCCCGAGCCTGCTGGGCACGGTCGACGTGGTCACGCGCTACCTGTTCGAGCAGCGCTGCTACGTCACCGAGCACCATTCGTTCGATGATCGCCTGGCGCAGCGCTTCTTCATCCGCATCGAGTTCCGTGCCGGCGACGGCTTCGACGAAGCGGCCTTCCGCGCCGGCCTCGCCGACCGCGTCTCGCCCTTCCAGATGAACGTCGAGCTGACTCCGCCGGGCTATCGCAGCAAGGTGGTGATCATGGTCTCCAAGGCCGACCACTGCCTGAACGACCTGCTCTACCGCCAGCGCATCGGCCAACTGCCGATGGACGTGGTGGCGGTGGTCTCCAACCACCCGGACCTGGAACCCCTGGCCCGCTGGCATGGCATCCCCTACCACCACTTCCCGCTGGACCCGAACGACAAGGGCGCGCAGGAGGCGAAGGTCTGGCAGGTGATCGAGGAAACCGGTGCCGAACTGGTGATCCTCGCCCGCTACATGCAGGTGCTCTCCCCCGAGCTGTGTCGCCGCCTGGACGGCTGGGCGATCAACATCCACCACTCGCTGCTGCCCGGTTTCAAGGGGGCCAAGCCCTACCACCAGGCCTACCAGAAGGGCGTGAAGCTGGTCGGCGCCACCGCCCACTACATCAACAACGACCTCGACGAGGGCCCGATCATCGCCCAGGGCGTCGAGCCGGTGGACCACTCCCACTACCCCGAGGACCTGATCGCCAAGGGCCGTGACGTGGAGTGCCTGACCCTGGCCAAGGCCGTGGGCTACCACATCGAGAAACGCGTGTTCCTGAATGCCAATAGGACAGTAGTGCTGTAAGCACAGCCCGTACCTGTAGGGCGCATAACGCCACAGGCGTTATCCGCCATGACGCCTGCAACGGCGGATGGATGGGACTCATCCGCCCTACGCGTCACCTCGGAGTGCGGCGCGCGCTGTAGAGCGCCCTCTTCCTGGCCCTCTCCCTGAAGGGAGAGGGGATATCCGAGCGAGGGCCGGGCTCCGTGCCATCCGGCCACACCGTACAGCCCCCTCTCCCTTCAGGGAGAGGGTTGGGGAGAGGGTCTTGAAGCCCGCTCCCAAGCACCGAGCAACACCGACAGCCCAGCCGGCTGCCTGCAGTACCGACCGGCCCTGTCGCGCAACACACGACATCCCAGTGCAGAACCGCGCGCCGCAAGGCCCGCCTTTGTACCCACAAACACAATGAGGAATGCGTATGTCTGGCAATCGTGGTGTGGTTTATCTCGGCCCGGGAAAGGTCGAGGTCCAGAACATCCCCTATCCGAAGATGCAGGACCCGCAGGGCAAGCAGATCGACCACGGGGTGATCCTGCGCGTGGTTTCCACCAACATCTGCGGCTCCGACCAGCACATGGTCCGTGGCCGTACCACCGCGCCGGAAGGCCTGGTGCTGGGCCACGAGATCACCGGTGAGGTGGTGGAGATCGGCCGTGGCGTGGAAACCATGAAGATCGGCGACCTGGTCTCGGTGCCGTTCAACGTGGCCTGCGGCCACTGCCGCACCTGCAAGGAGCAGCACACCGGCGTCTGCCTGACGGTCAACCCGTCCCGCGCCGGCGGCGCCTATGGCTACGTCGACATGGGCGGCTGGGTCGGCGGCCAGGCCGAGTACGTGATGGTCCCTTACGCCGACTTCAACCTGCTGCGCCTGCCCAACCGCGACGCGGCGATGGAGAAGATCCGCGACCTGACCTGCCTCTCCGACATTCTCCCCACCGGCTATCACGGTGCGGTGACTGCCGGCGTCGGTCCGGGTAGTACCGTCTACATCGCCGGTGCCGGCCCGGTGGGCCTCGCCGCCGCTGCTTCGGCCCGCCTGCTGGGCGCCGCCGTGGTGATCGTCGGTGACGTCAACCCGACCCGCCTGGCCCACGCCAAGGCGCAGGGCTTCGAGATCGCCGACCTGTCCAAGGACACCCCGCTGCACGAGCAGATCGCTGATCTGCTGGGCGAGCCGGAGGTGGACTGCGCGGTCGACGCGGTGGGCTTCGAGGCCCGCGGTCACGGTCATTCGGGCTCGCAGCACGAGGCTCCGGCCACCGTGCTGAACTCGCTGATGGGCGTGGTGCGGGTGGCCGGCAAGATCGGCATTCCGGGCCTCTACGTCACCGAGGATCCGGGCGCGGTGGACGCGGCGGCCAAGCAGGGTTCGCTGAGCATCCGCTTCGGCCTGGGCTGGGCCAAGTCGCACAGCTTCCACACCGGCCAGACCCCGGTGATGAAGTACAACCGCCAGCTGATGCAGGCGATCATGTGGGACCGCATCAAGATCGCCGACGTCGTCGGGGTGGAAGTCATCACCCTGGACCAGGCGCCCAAGGGCTATGGCGAATTCGATGCCGGCGTGCCGAAGAAATTCGTCATCGACCCGCACAACCTGTTCCGCGCCGCCTGACGGCGCACTTGCTCCCGGCCACGCTCCCCCGCGTGGCCGTCTCTCCAGGGGAGCCGCAAGGCTCCCTTTTTTTGCCCGCACGGCTGGGACGTGTAGGAGCGAGCTTGCTCGCGAACCCGCCCAACGCCGGCGCAACCGGGAAGTCCGTTCGCGAGCAAGCTCGCTCCTACAGAAGAGTCGTCAGGGCTTGGGCGCGGGACAGTTGAAGTCGCCTTCCTGGCAGTCCGAGAGCGTCTGCAGCTCCTTGATGCGCTGATCGGTCATGGCCTTGAGGCAGTTGCCGTAGGCCATCGGGTAGCCGGAGCCGCCCTCGACGCTGGAGGTCTCGAATTTACAGCTGAGGTCACGGTAGTTCAGCCAGGCTTTCTGCGCGGCGGTCAGGGCCTTCTTCTGCCCGGCATCCAGCCGTTGGCGGTACTGCCCGTAGAGGTCATTGAGGCGTTTGTCGCTGGCCTTGTAGGCCGCACCGGTGCAGGCGTTGATCTCACCCTGGGTCTGCGCGCCGGCGCAGTCGGAAGCGGCCCGGGCGGAGGCGCAGAGGGCCAGCAGGGCAAGGGGAAGTAGCAGGAGCTTCATGGCGACGCTGTCCGTTGTTCTGGATGAAGCCCCTACTCTAGCCGCTTGACCTGACCCAGTGGCCCGCTCCTGCCGGATCACTGCGTACGCCGTCTCGATCCCGGTCGCCTAGTTGACCTGACGCGTACGCCCCACCCAGTAAGGCTCCCGTAGCGCCCGGCGCAGCAATTTGCCGGCGGGATTGCGCGGCATGGCGTCGATGAAGTCGATACTCTTGGGCACCTTGAAGCTGGCGATACGCTCACGGGCCCAGGCCAGGATACTGTCGGCATCGGCTGCGACGCCGGCGCGCAGCACGACCATCGCCTTGACCGCCTCGCCCCACCGCTCATCGGGCACTCCGATCACAGCCACATCGGCAACGGCCGGATGACCGTAGATGGCGCTCTCCACCTCGGCCGGGTAGATGTTCTCCCCACCGCTGATGATCATGTCCTTGACCCGGTCGTGGATATAGAGATACCCATCCGCGTCCAGGTAGCCGGCGTCGCCGCTGCGCAACCAGCCATCAGCGTCGATGACGCGGGACGTGTCTTCGTCCTGCTTCCAGTAGCCGGCCATGTTCTGTGGCGAGCGGATCACCACTTCGCCGACCTCTCCGGGCGGCAGCCTGCGGCCGTCCACCCCGACCACCGCCACCTCGCAACCGGGCATGGCCTTGCCGGCGGCGCGCATGCGCGGAACATCGGCGGGGGTATGGTCCTCCGGCGGCAGCGCCACGATCGTGCCCGTGGTCTCGGTCATGCCATATTGCTGGACGAAACCACAACCGAAGACCTCCATGCCCTCGCGCAGCAGCGCCGCAGGAATTGGCGAAGAGCCGTAGAGCATGTGCTTGAGCCGCGAGTAGTCCACCTGGCGGACACGTGGATCGCGCAGCACGATCTGCAAGGCCGCCGGCACCATGAACAGTTTGCTGACCCGATCGTGGGCGATGTAGTCGAGCACCTTGCTCGGGTCGAACTCGCGTGCCACGACCCCCTTGCAGCCAGACAGAATGCCGCGCACGCCCCAACCCGAACCGCCGATATGCGCGACCGGCATGGCCACCAGCGAGACGTCGTCGTCGCTCCAGAGCGACCAGTCCGCGCCCTCGCATAGCGAAATCCGGGTTCCGCTGGTCAGGTTCCGATGCATCAGCATCACGCCCTTGGGACGACCTGTCGTGCCCGACGTGTAGAGCTGGAGCACCACGTCGGCAGGCTTCGCCTCGTGCGCCGGCGGGGTACTCGGGCAGGCGTCGCGCCAGTGGCTGTAAGCCGGCCAGTCGGGCTCCCCGCTCTCCATTGCCACCGCACGGCGAACCAGCGGCAGCGTCGGGAGCAGGTTGCGTACCGAAGCCGCTGATTCGGCGCCGACGAAGACCAGTGTCGCGTCGCAGTGCGCAACGATGTACTGGATCTCGGGCCCGGCCAGCCGCCAGCTCACCGGTGTGATAACGGCCCCCATCTTGGCCGCGCCGAAGAACAGTTCGAAATAGTGGTCGCTGTTCTTGCCGACATAGGCGATTCGGTCGCCAGCCTTCACCCCGTCGGCCAGCAGCGCCTGCGCAACACGGTCGGTATGGCGATCCAGATCGGCAAACGTGGTTTCGCGGCCTTCGAAGGCATACGCAATGGCCCCGGCCCGCTCTTGGGCGAAGTGGCGAATCGCGCTGGGCAGTGTCGCGAGGTATTCCGTGTCCATGAACCTGGCCTCCTGTTCTGATTGTTGTAGAGGATGGGTAACGATTTTTCAGGGGGTGCTGAAAGGCGTCGTCAGCGCGGCGCCAAACGCGGACTGGCGCGCACCGAACCTGCGGGCAGGTCGCCTGAGGACAGGTGTTGTTCCTCGCTGAATCGGAAATCCACTGGCGCGTCGTTCGGTGCGAACGAGACTCGGGCATTCTGGGCGACGCCCGTCATCCCAGCGACGTTCGAAGGAACTATTCGTGCTGAGTGAGAACGGCGTCCACTACCCGATGGCCACTCGCATCAGGCGAGGAAAGCACCGGGATCGCCCCGGGCCTGGGTCTGCGAACACTCATCGGCCAGCGTCTGCCGAAGCGGCAATGGCAGCCGCGGGACAGAAGCCCAGCGTTGGTGGACGGATCGACCGTCAGGTTCGATCCGCCCACTCAGGCACGCGGCAAGCTCAGCCCAGCAGCTTCGCCGCCATCCGCTCCAGCGCCTGGCGCTGGAAGGCGCGGAAGTCCGCGTCGGGCTGCTGGCCTTCGAGCATCGGCAGGAAGGGATCGACCACTTCGGTACGTACGCCGGCCATTTCCTCGATCACCGCATGACCGCAGAACGGCACGTAGGCTTCCGCGTAACCGCCCTCGTGCACCACCACCAGCTTGCCGGCGCACAGGCGCTCGGCAGCATCGCGCACGGCGGCGGTCATGAAGCGGAAGGTCTCGCTGTGGGCGAGCATGCGTGCCAGCGGGTCCACGCCGTTGGCGTCGAAGCCGCTGGCGACCACGATCAGCTCCGGCTGGAAGCGCTCCAGCGCCGGCACGATGATGGTCTCCATGGCCACGCGGTAGGCATCGTCACCGCTGCCCGGATAGAGCGGCACGTTGAGGTTGTAGCCCTTGCCCGCACCCTCGCCGATATCGCCCACCGCACCGGTGCCGGTGGGGTAGCAGTCGGCCTGGTGGATCGACAGGGTCAGCACGTCGTCGCGGCCGTAGAAGATCGCCTCGGTGCCGTTGCCGTGGTGCACATCCCAGTCGAGCACCGCCACGCGCTTGATCCCATGGCGCGCCTTGGCCGTCTCCACCGCCACGGCGATGTTGGCCAGGTAGCAGAAGCCCATGCCGCGATCCGGCAGGCAGTGGTGGCCCGGCGGACGGGACAGCGCGTAGGCGTTGTCCAGTTCCCCGCGCAGCACCGCGTCCACCGCGGCGATGGTCAGGCCAGCGGACTGCCGCGCGATGTCGTAGGTGCCATGGCTGACCATGGTCTCTTCGCCCATGTCGCCGTGGCCGGCTTCGCTGTAGGCCTTGAAGCGCTCCAGGTAGCTGGTCGGGTGCACGCGCAGCAGGTCTTCCTCGCTGGCCAGCGGCGCGCTGGACAGATGCAGCTGGTTGCTCAGGCCGGAGACATCCATCAGGCTTTTCAGCCGGCGCTTGCTCTCCGGCGACTCGGCATGACCGCCGCCCACCGGCGGCTGCAACCAGCCACCGACGGGAAGAATCAGCGCGTGCAGCCCGGTCGCATGCCAGAAGCAGCGCTCGTCGAAGAAGAACCCGGTCCGACGGCTCATGCGCGGGCCGCCTTCAGGGCACGCTGGCGCTTGCGGCTGAACAGCCAGTAGACCGGCGAGACCACGCCCAGGCCGACGACCCAGGAGATGTCCGCGCCGTTCATGGCCTGCGCCGCCGCACCGGTGTAGAGCGCGGTGGACATGAACGGAACCTGCACCAGGATGCCGAGGATGTAGCAGTTCACCGCGGTCCAGTTGAAGGTGCCGTAGATGCCGCCGTCGCGGCGGAAGAACGACAACACGTCGTACTCACCGTGAGCGATCAGGTAGTAGTCGACCAGGTTGATCGCGCTCCAGGGCACCAGCACGTAGAGCAGCAGCAGGATGAAGTTGGTGTAGTTGGCCATGAAGTTGTCTTGGCCGAGCAGGGCGATGGTCAGAGAGCCGCCGAACAGCGCCAGGGCGATCACCGCGCGCCAGCCGGCCTTGGCCGACCAGGCGGGGATCAGCGTCTGGCCGACGGTGATGGCCGAGAGCGTGCCGCAGTAGAGGTTCATCGAGTTGGTGGCGGCGATGCCGATGGAGAACACCGCGACCATGATGGCGCTGAAGCCGCCGGTCATCTCGATCAGGCCGGCAATGACGTCGCCTTCGCCCACCGACAGGCCGACCAGCACACCCAGCAGCATCGGCAGGATCGAGCCCAGGCAACAGCCCCAGTAGCTGGACCAGAACGCGGTGCGCGAACCAGTGCCCTGCGGCATGTAGCGCGAGTAGTCGGAAACGTAGGGCGCATAGGCCAATTGCCACAGGGCGGCGATGGACAGCGCGCCGAGGAAGCCGGGGATGTTGTTCTCGTTGCGCTGCAGCAGGTCCGCCGGCAGGCCGTGGACGAACACCAGCCAGACGAAGCTGACCAGCAGCACCGCGCCGGACAGCCAGGACATCACGCGGGTGTAGCCGTGGATCAGGCGGTAGCCGAACACCGTGGCGATCACGCTGATCGCGCCCACCAGCAGGATGCCGGTGTTGGTGCCGATCACCTCGAAGCGCGCATGCAGCGCCTGGCCGCCGAGCACCAGGTTGGAGGCGAAGAAGCCCAGGTACATGATCACCACCAGGGCGACCACCAGCAAGGAGCCGAAGGAGCCGAACTGGCCGCGGGTCTGCACCATCTGCGGTACGCCCAGCTGCGGGCCCTGGGCCGAGTGCAGGGCCATGAACACGCCACCTACCAGGTTGCCGAGCACCAGCGCCAGCACGGCGGCGAAGAATGGCAGCTTGAACACGGTGACCGCCAAGGCGCCGGTGACCACGGTCAGCAGCATGATGTTGCTGCCGAACCAGATGGTGAAGAGGTCGCGGGCGCGGCCGTGTCGTTCGTGTGCGGCGATGGGCTGGATGGTGCTCAGCTCCAGAGTCGTCGCCTGGTTTTGCGTCGTTGTCATTGTGGTTCTCACGCGTCGTTGGCAAGGCAGGCCCGGCGCAAACGCCGGGCTTGGATCAGGAAAGGATCAGCGGGCGGCCCAGGCGTTGAAGCGCTGTTCGAGCTCTTCGCCGTGGTCGACCCAGAAGGCCGCGTCCACCGAACGGGCGCCCTCGAGGTTGGCCGGCGCGGTGGGCAGCGCGTCGCGCACGTCCGCCGGCAGCAGGTCCAGCGTGCCTTTATGCACGGGGCCGTAGGGGATGTTCTCGGAGAAGGTCTTCTGGGTTTGCGGCTGGCTGGCGAAGGCGATGAACTTCTCGGCCAGCGCCTTGTTCGGGGTGCCTTTCACCACGGCCCAGTATTCCGGGTCGTACAGGCTGCCCGGCCAGACGATGCCCAGCTTCACACCTTCCTTCTGCGCGGCGGCAATGCGGCCGTTGTAGGCGGCGCTCATTACCACGTCGCCGGCGGCCAGCCACTGCGGCGGTTGCGCACCGGCTTCCCACCACTGGATGTTGCCCTTGAGCTGGTCGAGCTTGGCGAAGGCACGGTCGACGCCTTCTTTCGTGCCGAGCACCTTGTAGAGGTCGTCCTGTTTCACGCCGTCGGCCAGCAAGGCGATTTCCAGGGTGTACTTGGCGCCCTTGCGCAGGCCGCGCTTGCCCGGGTATTCGCTGGTGTTCCAGAAATCGGCCCAGGATTGCGGGGCCTTGGCGACCTTGGTGCCGTTGTAGGCCATGACCATGGACCAGACGTAGGTGGCCACGCCGCACTCGCTGAGGGTGCCGGGAACGAAATTCTTCTCTTCGCCGATGGCCGCCGGGTCGATGCGCTCGAACAGGCCTTCCTCGCAGCCGCGCAGCAGCTCGGGGCTTTCCACCTCGACCACGTCCCAGGTGACCTTGCCGACGTCGACCATGGCTTTCACCTTGGCCATCTCGCCGTTGTATTCGCCGGCGACGATCTTGCCGGCGCCGCTGGCCTCGAAGGGCTTGAAGTAAGCCTGCTCCTGGGCCGCCTTGGTGGCGCCGCCGAAGGAGATGACGGTGATGCTTTGGGACTGCGCGTTAACACTGCCGACAGCGGCAGCGAGGGCACAGGTGATGGAGATGCGCGTGAGCAAGGACACTTTCATGGAACGACTCCCACAGCCGGATTGGCGTTGTTGTGTTGCTGGGCAGTACTCCCGGCCAGAAGCCGGGCAAAAGGGTTCCATCGCGCGGGCGTCTTCGCGCTCGCGGCGTTGTTCTGGAGCTTGTTCTTCGTAGGAGCGAGCTTGCTCGCGAACAATCGGCGCTAGCGGGTTCCCTCTCCCCCGCCCTCTCCCTGAAGGGAGAGGGAGCTATCCGAGCCGGCTGACACCACGGCATCAGCCGGCACCGATCCAGTCCCCTCTCCCTTCAGGGAGAGGGTTAGGGAGAGGGGCCATCCCCCGAGGCACGGTTCGCGAGCAAGCTCGCTCCTACAGGGAAAAGCGGCTTACAGCACGCCGATTTCCTGGGCCGTGCGATCCACCGCGCGGCGAGTCTTGTCAACCAGCTCGTCAATCTCGGCACGGCCGGCGACCAGCGCCGGGGCCATGATCATGCGGCCGAGGGTGGAACGGATGATCACGCCTTCCTCGAAGCCGATGGTGCGGCAGCGCCAGGCGATGTCGTTCTCGTTGTCGAAGCGTTTGCGGGTGGCCTTGTCCTGGACGAACTGCAGCGCGGCGACGAAGCCGGTGCCCTGGATGTCGCCCACCAGCGGGTGGTTGCCGAAGACCTCGCGCAGGCACTGCTGCAGGTAGGGGCCGGTGTCGTTCTTCACCGCATTCACCCAGCCCTCGTCACGCAGCGCGCGCAGGTTGGCGACGGCAATGGCGGCGGCCACCGGGTGGCCGGAGTAGGTCAGGCCGTGGGCGAACACGCCACCCTCTTCCACCAGCGCCTGAGCGATGCGCTTGCTCAGCACCAGGCCGCCCATGGGGATGTAACCGCTGGTCAATCCCTTGGCGATGGACAGGGTGTCGGGCTGGAAGCCGAAGTGCTGGTGGGCGAACCACTCGCCGGTACGGCCGAAGCCACCGATCACTTCGTCGGCGCACAGCAGCACGTCGTACTGGCGGCAGATGCGCTGGATTTCCGGCCAGTAGCTTTCCGGCGGGAAGATCATGCCGCCGGCGCCCTGGAAGGGTTCGGCGATGAAGCCGGCAACGTTGTCGGCGCCCAGCTCGAGAATTTTCTCTTCCAGCTGCAGGGCGCAGCGACGGCCGAACTCGGCCGGGGTCAGGTCACCGCCGGCGGCGAAGAAGTAGGGTTCGTCGATGTGCGCGATGTCCGGGATCAGGCCGCCCATCTCGTGCATGAACTTCATGCCGCCCAGCGCGGTGGCCGCCAGGGTGGAGCCGTGGTAGCCGTTCCAGCGGCCGATCATGATCTTCTTCTGCGGCTTGCCTTCGATCTGCCAGAAGCGGCGCACGGTACGGATCAGCACCTCGTTGGCCTCGGAGCCGGAGTTGGTGTAGATCGCGTGGCTGTAGTGGTCGGGCAGCAGGCTGAAAAGGGTCTCGGAGAGCTCGATCACCGCCGGGTGGGTGGTGTGGAAGAACATGTTGTAGTACGGCAGCTCGTCGAGCTGGGCGGTGGCGGCGGCGGTCAGGTCCTTGCGGCCGTAGCCCAGGTTGGTGCACCACAGGCCGGACATGCCGTCGATGTACTTGTTGCCGTCGTTGTCCCAGAGGTGCAGGCCTTCGCCGCGCACCATCACGCGCGGGCCTTCGGCGTTCAGCGCCTTCTGGTCGAGGAAGGCATGGATGTGGTGGGCCGCATCCGCTTTCTGGTATTCACGGGTGTCGCGCGGGGCGCGGGTGTTGTCGGTCATCGACTTTCTCCTCTATCCCTCGGCGGTGCTCCGGCAGCCGGCCTGAGGGGTCTTCAGGGGATCGAGGGCGACGGACTTACCTGGGCAGTCTCACCGGCCGTCTCGAACGGTTCGGTTAGCAATCGGGGTATTGCTCAGGCGCCGGGTTCGACCCCGGCGGCCTGTCTTGTCTTCAGTCGCGCAGCTGGAACCAGGTGGTCTTCAACTGGGTGTACTTGTCGAACGAGTGCAGCGAGAGGTCGCGGCCGAAGCCGGACTGCTTGCCGCCACCAAAGGGAATCGCCGGGTCCAGCGCGTCCACGGTGTTCACCGACACGGTGCCGGCATTGAGCTTGCGGGCCACGCGGTGAGCGCGGTGCAGGTCATCGCTCCACAGCGAAGCGGCGAGGCCGTAGATGCTGTCGTTGGCCATACGCACGGCTTCCTCTTCGCTATCGAAGGGGATGACTGCAAGCACCGGGCCGAACACTTCGTCGCGGGCCAGGGACTGTTCCGGGCGCACGCCGGTGAAGATGGTCGGTTCGATGAAGTTGTCCGAGCCATTGAAGCTCAGCTGGCGGCCGCCGCAGGCGAGCTGCGCGCCGTCGCTCTGGGCGCGGTCGATGCAGGCCATGATGCCGGCGGTCTGCTTGTTGTCGACGATGGAGCCGGCGCGGCTGGCCGGGTCCAGCGGGTCGCCGGGCGCCCAGTCGCGGGCCTTGGCGATCAGGCGCTCGACGAATTCGTCATGGATCGAACGCTCCACCAGCAGGCGCGAGTTGGCCGAGCAGACTTCGCCCTGGTTGAAGAAGATGCCGAAGGCGGCTTTTTCAGCGGCCAAGTCAAGGTCGCGGCAGTCGGCGAACACCAGGTTCGGGCTCTTGCCGCCGCACTCCAGCCAGACCTGCTTGAGGTTGGACTGCGCGGAATACTGCATGAAGTACTTGCCGACCTGGGTCGAGCCGGTGAACACCAGGGCGTCCACGTCCGGGTGCAGGCCCAGCGCCTTGCCGGCGGCTTCGCCCAGGCCCGGCACGACGTTCAGCACGCCTTCGGGGACGCCGGCTTCCAGCGCCAGCTCGGCCAGGCGCAGGGCGGAGAACGGCGACTGCTCGGCGGGCTTGAGCACCACGGAGTTGCCGGCGGCCAGCGCGGGCGCCAGCTTCCAGGCGGCCATGTCGAGGGGGAAGTTCCACGGCACCACGGCGCCGATCACGCCCAGCGGCGTGCGGGTGATGGTGGCCAGGGCGTTCTGCGCAGTCGGGGCGACCTGGTCGTAGAGCTTGTCGAGGCTTTCGGCGTACCAGGAGAACACGCCAGCGGCGCCAGGCACGTCGATGTTCCAGGCGTCCATCACCGGCTTGCCCATGTTCAGCGTGTCGAGCAGGGCCAGCTCGTCGCGGTGGGTCATCATCAGCTCGGCGAGCTTCTGCAGCACGGCCTTGCGCTCACGCGGCGCCATGCGCGCCCAGGGGCCGGTCTCGAAGGCCTGGCGGGCAATGCGCACGGCGGCGTCGATCTCGGCCGCGCCACAGGCGGCGACATTGGCCAGCAGGCGATTGGTCGCCGGGTCGATGGACGCGAAGGTCGCACCATCCTGCGCGGCCACGCGGCGGCCGCCGATCAGCGCGCTGTCAATGAAGGTCTGCCGGGCAGCACGCTGCCGCCAATCGTTGAGCTCGTACACCAGGGCACTCCGTAGAGGATCGTTGTTGTTGGAATGTGGATTGGATGGTCGCCCAAGGCCTTGCCAAGGAAAATTATTAAATTTGTCTTCGGCCTATATGAAAAAGCTGGGCAACCTCGCACCGGAGCAGAGCATGACGCGCCATTTCGGTGCGCGCCTGCGCACCGCTGCAGGGCCCGTATTCAGCGGGTCAGCGCGCCGTACAACTGGGGGCGACGGCACGCCAGGTAGGGGAAGGTCTCGGCCTGGCGGGTACGCTGCTGCGCATCCAGGTCAACGATCAGCAGACTCTCCGCGGGCCCGGCGGCAGCCAGGCGCTCACCATCCGGCGCGACGATGCAGGAGCCGCCGAGGAAGGCCAGTCCGTCCTCCACGCCGCAATGGTTGCAGTAGGCGACGAACAGCTGGTTCTCCACCGCCCGCGCCGGGACGATCACGCCCGGCACCGCGCCGTATTCCGGCGTCAATGCGGTGGGGATCAGGATCAGCCCGGCGCCATTGAGCGCGTGGGTACGCACCGCCTCGGGGTACTCCACGTCGAAGCAGATCAGCAGGCCGATACGCCAGCCGGCATAGTCGAACGGGGCTTCCAGTACATCGCCGGGGCTGAATACTTCCCGCTCCATGGCACCGAACAGGTGCGCCTTGCGGTAGTGCCCGATGGCGCTGCCGGATGGGCCGATCACCTGCACCGAGTTGTACGGTTTGCCGCCCTGCGGATGGCGTTCGGCGTAACCGTAGGCGATGGCAACGCCATGCTTGCGCGCCAGTTCGCCGATGCGCCTGGCCGACGGCCCGTCCGCCGCCTCGGCCAGCTCGTTCATGCGCTGTGGCACGTTGTAGCCGCCCAGCCACAGCTCGGGGCAGAGCAGCAGTTGCGCGCCGGCGGCGGCCGCGGCGCCGGCCTGGCGCTCCAATTGGTCGAGGTTGCCGGCAACATCGCCGGGGAGGCCGCAGGTCTGCCAAAGGGCCATGCGCATGAGCTTTACTCCAGGCTGCGTGTACGGGATTTGCAGGTCGTTTCACCGACTGCGCTGGAGTATGCCCGCGCCCGGAGGGTCGCAGCAGGCGGCCAAGGCCATGAAAAATGTGGTCCCCGGCGAGGAAAATCTTCGCCACGGGCCGCCCCCGCCGGCCGGCCCAACGCTGTATCTTGTATAAAAAAGCATCAACGAGGCGTGCAGTGGCTTCCTATACCTTGCGGCAATTGAAGTATTTCGTGACGACCGTGGAATGCGGCAGCGTGGCCGAAGCGTCGCGCAAGCTGTATATCGCGCAGCCGTCCATCTCCACGGCGATCAAGGGGCTGGAAGAGAGCTTCGGCGTGCAGCTGTTCATCCGCCACCACGCCCAGGGCGTGTCGCTCACCCCCAGTGGCGCGCGCTTCTACCGCAAGGCGCAGGAACTGCTGCGTATGGCCCATGAGTTCGAGCAGAACGCCCTGGCCGACAACGACGTGGTGGCCGGGCAGATCGACATTGGCTGCTTCGAGACCGTCGCCCCGCTCTACCTGCCGCGCCTGATCTCGGGCTTCCGCGAACGCTATCCGGGCGTGGAAATCCGCATCAGCGACGGCGAGCAGCAGGAACTGGTGCAGGGCCTCACCGCCGGCCGCTTCGACCTGGCGCTGCTCTACGAGCACGACCTCGACGCGACCATCTCCACCGACCCGCTGATGCCCGCCCAGCGCCCCTACGCGCTGCTGCCGGAGAACCACCGCTTCGCCAAGCAGGACAAGGTCTCCCTGCGCGACCTGGTGCTGGAACCGATGATCCTGCTGGACGTGCAGCCCAGCCGTACCTACTTCGTGCGTATCTTCGAGGAACTGGGGCTGAACCCGCACATCGCCTTCAGCTCGCCGTCGATCGAGATGGTGCGCGGCATGGTCGGCCAGGGCTTCGGCTTCTCGGTGCTGGTGACCCGCCCGCACTCGGAGTGCACCTATGACGGCAAGAAGGTGGTCATGGTGAATATCGCCGAGGACGTCAGCGCCTCCGGCCTGGTCGCCGCCTGGCTCAAGCGCGCCCAGCTGACCAAGCCGGCACAGCTGTTCGTCGACTATGCGCGGGAAGAGTTGAGCGGGAAGCACTGACGCCGTTTTTCGCTTTTCGCTTTTCGCTTTTCGCTTTTCGCTTTTCGCTTTTCGCTTTTCGCTTTTCGCTTTTCGCTTTTCGCTTTTCGTAGGAGCGAGCTTGCTCGCGAACCCGCCCAACTGCGAGGCCTGTTTGCTCGCAAGGACTGCCCGCGCCGGGGCGGCCCATGCCTGGGACTTCCCGCCCCGGCACCGTGCTGTTCGCGAGCAAGCTCGCTCCTACAAAGAGCCGCCTGGCCGCAACGCATACCACCGGCGCTATCCTGTGGGCGCGCGTGCTCGCGCACTGGCTTCGGAGCGGGGCGCACAGGCAGGGCTGGGGTGAGGGAAACACCCAGGCACCGAGCCCCTCCCGTCACTCCCCGTGCCCCTCACCGACATCCAGCGTTACAATCTCGCCCCCTTTCGTTTTCGTAATGCCCCGCCCCATGCTGATCTGGAAAGAGCGCGTGCAGCGCCTTATCACATTCGTCCTCGGCCTGCTGCAACGCTACCCGCGCGTCATCGCCCTGTTCGGCTTCTGCTCCGGGGTCTTCAGCTTCATCATGGTGGACCGCCACCGCGCCGGTTTTGCCCGCGCCATGGCCATCGTCATGCTGGTCAGCTGGATCTGGCTGATGCTGGAAAACCTCCTGACCAAGCGTTTCAAGAGTCGCTTCGGCTGGGAAGTGCCGCCCGGCCTGCTGCGCTATGCGACCCAGCTGATCCACCAGGAAAGCCTGTTCTTCTGCCTGCCGTTCTTCTTCGTCACCACCACCTGGAACAGCGGTCAGGCGCTGTTCACCGGCGTGCTGACGCTGGCGGGGCTCGCGGCGATCACCGACCCGGTCTACTACAAGTGGCTATCGGTGCGGCGCTGGACCTTCCTCGGCTACCACACCCTGACCCTGTTTGCGGTGCTGCTCACCGCGCTGCCAATCATCCTCCACCTGAGCACCCCGCAGAGCTACCAGGCGGCACTGGGCATTGCTGTGCTGCTGTCGTTCCCGAGCCTGGCGGTGACGGTGAAGATCCACAAATGGTGGCGCTGGTTCGCCCTGGTCGGCCTGACCCTCTCCATCGGCGCAGTGGGCTGGTTCGCCCGCGCCTGGGTGCCGCCGTCGACCCTGTGGATGACCGAGATGGCGGTGACCGAGAGCTTCGACAACGCCCAGCGCACCCCCGGCGACAGCCTGGAGACGGTCAGCGTCGCGCAGATCAAGGCCCAAGGTCTCTATGCCTACACCGCGATCAACGCACCGCGCGGGCTGAACGAGCGCATCTATCACGCCTGGCGCAAGGACGGCCAGGAAGTCGACCGCATCGCCCTGGACATCAAGGGCGGCCGCGAAGCCGGCTACCGCGCCTGGACGCACAAGCAGAATTTCCCCAACGACCCGAGCGGGAAATGGCAGGTACAGGTGCTGACGGAGGCC
The DNA here is from genome assembly GCF_048068295.1 of Pseudomonas sp. NY15435. Classification (NCBI taxonomy): domain Bacteria; kingdom Pseudomonadati; phylum Pseudomonadota; class Gammaproteobacteria; order Pseudomonadales; family Pseudomonadaceae; genus Pseudomonas; species Pseudomonas sp. NY15435. The sequence goes on along the minus strand of NZ_JBLUQA010000001.1, from coordinate 803,551 downwards.
GGCCAAGTCATCGGCACGCTCCGGTTCGAGGTCACGCCCTGACCCTCCGGTTCGCTTGACCAGCCTCGGCGCTTTCCCCTAAAAGACCCTCTTCCGAGAACAAAAAGCGCCGAGAGAGTCATGACCGATACTGCCTTGCACCCGTTCGACCGCGCCGTGGCCCTGCAACCCGTGGCCGGCCAGCCCAACCTCTACGAGGGCCACACCAGCCAGGACTACTGGAACATGGTCGGCCCCTTCGGCGGCGTGACCGCCGCGGTCCTGCTGCAAGGCGCGCTGCGCCATCCGCAGCTGCTCGGCAGCCCGGTGTCGCTGACGGTGAACTACGCCGCTGCAGTCGTGGCCGGCGCCTTCCAGGTCGAAGCCATCCCGGTGCGCACCAACCGTTCCACCCAGCACTGGCTGTTGCAATTGACCCAGGCCGATGAAACCGGTGAACAGCAGGTCACCACCACCGCCACCCTGGTCACCGCGCTGCGCCGAGAAACCTGGAGCCTGACCGATATCCCCGCGCCGGATTTCGCCCCGCCCAGCGACTTCGAACCGATGAGCCCGGCCGCCAAGGGCGTGGCCTGGCCCAAGCAGTACGAGATGCGTCCGGTGTCCGGCGCCTTCCCGACGAAATGGGACGGCAGCGGCGAGACCAGCCGCAGCCAGCTCTGGCTGCGTGACGCCCAGGACCGCCCGCTGGACTTCCTGTCCCTGGCGGCGATGAGCGATATCTTCTACCCGCGCGTGTGGCTGCGCCGCGCCACTCCAGTGCCGGCCGGCACCGTGTCGATCACCACCTACTTCCACACCGACGCCGCGCAGATGGCCGAAGTGGGCAGCGGCTACCTGCTGGGTGACGCCCGCGCCCAGGAATTCCGCAACGGCTTCTTCGACCAGAGCGCGCAGCTGTGGAGCCAGTCCGGCGAGCTGCTGGCGACCAGCAACCAGATCGTTTACTACAAGGAATAAGTGCCTCAGACCCGTTCTCGGAGGGGCATGGGTCACCTGCAGGAGCGAGGGGGACGCCCAGTCCTTGCTCGCGAACAGGGCTCCAGGCATGCACCGAAGCTGGGCGGTTCGCGAGCAAGCTCGCTCCTACAAAAAGCCGGAGGTATTGCGGCAGGCAGGCAACAAAAAGCCCGGCACTTGGCCGGGCTTTTTCATCGCTGCGCAAAAGGCTCAGACCTTGCGCACGAACTCCGACTTCAGCTTCATCGCGCCGATACCGTCGATCTTGCAGTCGATGTCGTGATCGCCGTCCACCAGGCGAATGTTCTTCACCTTGGTACCGACCTTCACCACCAGGGACGAGCCCTTGACCTTGAGGTCCTTGATCACGGTAACGGTGTCGCCATCCTGCAGCAGGTTGCCGACCGAGTCCTTGATCACGCGGGCATCGCTGTCGCCCTCGCTCGAGCCGTCAGCGGACCACTCGTGGGCACACTCGGGGCAGACCAGCTGGGCGCCGTCTTCGTAGGTGTATTCGGAGTTGCATTTGGGGCAGGGCGGCAGCTGGCTCACGGCGGTTCTCACAGTGGAAACGGTAAAAAGACCGCAGAGTATATAAGGTTTATCCCGTCCCTGCCCGCCGAGAGCATTGGCAATGAGCCAGCACCGTTACAAAAGCGTAAGAATCCATCGCTATAACAGGCGGCCTCTTCGATAAGAAAAAGGACGCCACGCCATGCTGCACAAGCCCTCCCCGCTCGCGCTGAGCATTGCTGTTCTTTCTGTGACGGGCCTCGGGGCGAGCCTGGCCGCCGAAACCGCCAACGCCGTTCCGGTATCGCCCATCATCAGCAACGCCCAGACCAGCAGCCGCACCCTGGCCAACCAGGACACGCTGACCGTCACCAGCACCGGCAGCCTGGTCACCAGCGGCAAGAGCGTCGACCTCAAGGGCGCGGCCACCGGCACAGGCGTGGTCGTCGACAACAGCGGCCTGATGCAGTCCACCACCGGCCGCGTGGTCGACACCTCCGGCAGCGACAGCACCACGCGCTTCTACCAGATCATCAACCGCGAGGGCGGGCGAATCGTCGGCTACGACGATGCCATGCGCATGAACAACCCGTTCAGCGCGGGCAGCCTGCTGATCGACAACGCCGGCAGCATCACCTCTGCCACCGGCCAGGCGCTGGACTTCGACAAACTGCAGAGCGCGGCCACCGTCACGATCATCAACCGCGCCAGCGGCGTGATCCACAGTGACGGCAACGACGCCATCCGTCCCGGCGGCAATGCGACGATCAGCAACTACGGTGAGATCAGCAGCTCGGACATGATCACCGCCGACACCAAGAACGACGGCATCGACTTCCAGGGTGCCGCGGGCGGCCATGTGGAGAACCACGGCCTGATCAGCGGCGGCCGCCATGGCATCACCACCGACGTCGGCGCCACCCTGATCAACTACGCGGACGGCGTGATCATCGGCCGCAACGGCTCGGGCTTCGGTTCCGACGGCGACGGCACCGTGATCAACTACGGACGCATCACCGGCGCCTACAACGGCCTGGTGCCGGACGGCGACGGTGATGGCGTGGACATCGACTACACCGGCCACATCGAGAACCACGGCATCATCGAAGGCACCGGCGCTGCCGGTTCCAAGGACGGCTCGCCCAACGGCAGCGAAGGCATCGCCATGGGCGGCGGCACCATCATCAACTACGCCGGTGCGATCATCCGCAGCGTGGACCGCGGCATCCTGGTCGACGACGGCAATGGCAACAGCGGCTTCAGTTCCACCAACCTGGAAAACCACGGCACGATTTCCGGCGAGAAGCTCTCCGGCGTAACCCTCTCCGGCGACCTCGACGACACCGTGATCAACGACGGTCTGATCCACGGCGGCAACGGCATTGCCCTGGAAATGGGCGGCGGCAACGACAGCCTGGTGCTGCTCTCCGGCAGCCGCTTCGAAGGCCTGGTGGACGGCGGCAGCGGCCGCGATAGCGTGACCCTCGACGATGCCGCTGGCGGCAGCTTCGGCAACAGCGCCAACTTCGAATGGCTGGCTGTAAAACAGGGCAACTGGACGCTCTCCAGCACCAACGATTTCAGCGAAGGCGGCGAAGTCTTCAGCGGCGCCAGCCTGAGCAACACCGGCAGCCTCCTCGGCACCCTGCAGATCGACCAGGGCGCGACGTACTCGGGAAGCGGCAGCGTCGGCGGGCTGAACGTCGCCGGCACCCTGGTCGCCTCGCCGGCAAGCGGCGCGGCCCATGTCACTGGCAACCTGAGCCTGCAGAGCGGCTCGACCCTGTCCTTCGGTGTGGAGCCCAGCGGCGCCCACGCCACCGTGCAGGTGGACGGCAGAGCGAGCATCGATGGCTCGCACCTCGCCGTGCAGGCCGGCAGCGGCAACTGGCCGTGGCAGAGCAGCGTGCAGGTGATCAGCGCCACCGGCGGCGTCAGCGGCCAGTTCGCCGATGTGAAGAGCAACTTCGCCTTCCTCACCCCGACCTTGGGCTACAGCGCCAACAGCGTCGACCTGCAACTGACCCGCAACGACGTACAGTTCGGCGACCTCGCCAGCAGCAGCAACGGCCGCAACGCCGCCTCCGCCCTGCAGAGCCAGAACGGCGGCGCGCTGTACAACGCGCTGATTACCAGCGACTCAAACAACGCCACTTCCGCCCTGGAACAACTGGCCGGAGCCAGCAACGCCAGCCTGGCCGCCGCGACCATCGCCGGCAGCCAGCAGGTCGGCAGCGCCATGCTCAACGCCGTGCGGCAACTGGGCAGCAACAGCCTGCTGGCGGCCACCGAGCGCAGCGATGCGCCGATGCTCGCCGCCACCGGCGTGCCCAGCGCAGCGCGCAACCTCAACGACCCGAACGCCGCCGGCCGCCTGTGGGTGCAGGGCATCGGCAGCCACGGCAAGCTCGATGAACACGACAACAACGGCGACCTGCAACAGAACACCGGCGGCACCCTGCTCGGCGCCGACTGGGCGCTGACCCCGGACTGGCGCCTGGGCGTGCTCGGCGGTTACTCGCACACCGACCTGGACGGCAGCGGCGGTGTCTCCGGCGACATCGACAGCTGGCACCTGGGCGCCTACGCGCTACACCAGAGCGGCCCGCTGGCGGTGCGCCTGGGCGCGGCCTACAGCAGCCACGACGGCGAGAGCAAACGCCGGGTCGAGTTCGACGGCTTCAGCGATCGCCCCAAGGGCGACTACGACGCCGACAGCTGGCAGGCCTTCGCCGAGACCGGCTACGCCATGGGCAGCGGCCGCCTGAGCGCCGAACCCTACGCGCGCCTGGACTACCAGCGTTACGAGCGCGACGCCTATGACGAGAAAGGCGGGGCCGCCGCACTGCACGTCGACTCCCAGGATCAGGACAACCTGGCCAGCACCCTCGGCCTGCGCATCGCCCGCCTGGATACCCTGGGCAACGGCATGAGCTTCACCCCGCGCCTGGGTCTGGGCTGGCGCCACACCTTCGGCGATATCGACAGTGACACCCGCCAGTCCTTCCTCGCTGGCGGTAATGCCTTCAGCGTCCAGGGCACCGCGCTGGACCGCAACAGCCTGCTGCTGGACGTCGGCTTCGATGTCGGTGTGTCGGCACGCAACACCCTCGGCATTGGCTATAGCGGCCAGATGGGCAGCAACGCGCAGAACCACGCACTGATCGCCCAATGGCAGATGGCGTTCTGATCGACGTCACGTCCTGAGGCAGCCTGGTATCCGCAGGCTGCCTCAGGAACGCATTGCTTACAGAGAATTCAGCTATCAGTTCAGAGCTTTCCGAGTATTTGTGCTGGCGAAAGGAGAAAACACTGCCGAGCTCACCGGGCGCTTCCACGACGCCCGTTTCACGTTCATCACGCGCTCGAGCCAACCCATGAAAAGACTCTGCCTGCTCCTCACCGCCTGTGCTCTGCTCACCGCCTGCGATAAGCAGGACACTTCCGCCCCCACAGCCGCCCCTGCGCCTACCGCTGCAACGGCGCCCACAGCAGAGAAGGCCCTGCTCCAGCAGCCAACGCCGATCGTCAATGCTGCACTTCCGAAGGAGTGCGAGGATTACATCGCACGCGCCAAGACTTGCGCCGCCAAGTCCACGGATTCGCTGGCACGGATCTATGCCGCGAACGTCGAGCAGTCGCGCAAGCAGTGGCTGGCCGCAGGCGACAAGGATCGCCTCATTTCCGCCTGCAACGTCGCCAACGAGCAGTTTGCAGAAGTGATCGCCACCTTCCACTGTGAGTGAAGCGCCGCCCTCGCGCGCGCTCGGCCTGGGTCAGTCGGCGGTGTGCAGTTGACTCAGGTAGGCGGTCAGCGCGGTGATGTCGTCATCGCTGAGCAGCTCCGCCACCGCCAGCATGGGTGAGCCGGCCCGGCTGGGATCCTTGTCCCGGTAGCGCTGCAGCGCATGGGTCAGGTAAGGCCTGGGCTGTCCTGCGATACGCGGAAAGCCGTCATGTCCCATGGCCTTCTGGCCATGGCAGGTAACGCAGACGGTAGCGAAACGCTGTGCGCCCTGCTCCACCAGCACTTTGTCCGGCGCCGCTTCCGAGCGTGGCACGACCTTCTGCTGGCTGAAGTAGTAGGCGATGTTCACTCGCTCGTTAATGGTCAGCAGCTTGGCCGCCTGGTTCATCACGAAGTCGGTGCGCTGGCCGTCGACGTATTTCTCGAAGGCATCGAAGAGGTACTGCGGATTCTGCCCGGCCAGGTTGGGGATGTAGTCGCGCTTGCTGTTGCCGTCCTTGCCGTGGCACTTGCTGCACAGCAGGATGCGCTCCTCGGCCGCCGCATAGGCCTGCTCGCGCTTGGCCGGGTCCTTCTCCAGGGCAGCAAGCCGATCCATCATTTCCGATGACTGCGCCAATGCCTGGGTGCTCGCGCACAGCAGCACCCACCACAGAACGACTCTCCCCATCACCGCACCCTGGTCAGTTTTCCCAGCGTCGACGCTAATGAGTTTCTGAAGGAAGTTTCCGACGCAGATCAAGCAAACGCACCGTCAGCACGAAAAACCTGCGGGCAAAAAAAAGGGGGAGCATCGTGCTCCCCCGTGGGACTGAACCTTAAAGACCCGTCTGTCCTTGGTCAGCCTTCAATTTCAACCAGGATCTCACCGGGGTTGACCCGGTCGCCCTTGGCTACGTGGATGGCCTTCACGGTGCCGGCGATGCCCGCCTGCACTTCGGTCTCCATCTTCATCGCTTCGGTGATCAGCACGGCCTGGCCGGCTTTCACGCTGTCGCCTTCCTTCACCAGCACGTCGACGATGTTGCCCGGCATGGTGGTGCTGACATGGCCCGGCTCGCTGGCCTGCTTGCGCTTGTTGCCGCCGCCGCCGATGAACTCGTTGAGCGGCTCGAACACCACCTCTTCGGGCATGCCATCCACCGACAGGTAGAAGTGGCGCTTGCCGTCGGTCTTCACGCCGACGCCGGTGATGTCCACGCGGTAGCTTTCGCCATGCACGTCGACCACGAATTCGGTCGGCACGCCTTCACCACCGGCAGCGGCCACGCCCTTGCCGTTGGGGATCGGCAGCAGCTCTTCGGGCTTCAGGGTGCCGGCGGCACGCTCTTCGAGGAACTTGCGGCCGATGTCCGGGAACATGGCGAAGGTCAGTACGTCCTCTTCGGACTTGGCCAGGCTGCCGATTTCCTCGCGCAGCTTGTTCAGCTCCGGCTTGATCAGGTCGGCCGGGCGGACATCGATGACCTCCTCGTTGCCGATGGCCTGGCGACGCAGTTGCTCGTTGATCTTGCCCGGTGCCTTGCCATAGCGGCCCTGCAGATACAGCTTCACCTCGTTGGTGATGGTCTTGTAGCGCTCACCGGCCAGCACGTTGAAGAACGCCTGGGTGCCGACGATCTGCGAGGTCGGGGTGACCAGGGGCGGGAAGCCGAGGTCTTCGCGCACGCGCGGGATCTCCGCGAGCACTTCGGGCATGCGGTTCAGCGCACCCTGTTCCTTGAGCTGGTTGGCCAGGTTGGAAATCATCCCGCCCGGTACCTGGTTGACCTGCACGCGGGTATCCACGCCGGTGAACTCGCTCTCGAACTGGTGGTACTTCTTGCGCACGGCGTGGAAGTACATGCCGATTTCCTGGATCAGCTCCAGGTCCAGGCCGGTGTCGAACGGGGTATCGCGCAGCGCGGCGACCATCGACTCGGTGCCCGGGTGGCTGGTGCCCCAGGCCATGCTGGAGATGGCGGTGTCGATGCGGTCGGCACCGTTTTCCACAGCCTTCAGCTGGCACATGCTGGCCACGCCGGCGGTGTCGTGGGAGTGCACTACCACGTCCAGCGGCAGCGCATCCTTCAGCGCCTTAACCAGTTGGCCGGTGGCGTAGGGCGTCAGCAGGCCAGCCATGTCCTTGATGGCGATGGAGTCCACGCCCATGTCGGCCATGGCCTTGCCCTGGGCAACGAAGGCATCGATGGTGTGCACCGGGCTGGTGGTGTAGGCAATGGTGCCCTGGGCGTGCTTGCCGGCAGCCTTCACCGCCTCGATGGAAACGCGCAGGTTACGCACGTCGTTCATCGCGTCGAAGATGCGGAACACGTCGATGCCGTTGACCGCCGCCTTGGCGACGAAGGCACGGACCACGTCATCGCTGTAGTGGCGGTAGCCCAGCAGGTTCTGCCCGCGCAGGAGCATCTGCAGGCGGGTGTTGGGCAGCGCGGCCTTGAGCTTGCGCAGGCGCTCCCACGGGTCTTCCTTGAGGAAGCGCACGCAGGCGTCGAAGGTGGCGCCGCCCCAGACTTCCAGCGACCAGTAGCCGACCTTGTCGAGCTTGTCGCAGATGGGAAGCATGTCTTCGGTGCGCATCCGGGTCGCCAGCAGCGACTGGTGGGCGTCGCGCAGGATGGTATCGGTGACGGTGACTTTCTTGGAAACGGTCATGTGCGAATTCCTCACAGGCCAGCGTGGGCGGCAATGGCGGTAGCGATGGCGATGGCCAGGTGCGACGGGGTGCGCTTGATGGAGTACTGGGTCAGTTCCGGGTGGCTTTCGACGAAGCTGGTGTTGAACTGGCCGTTACGGAATTCCGGGTTCTTGAGGATTTCCTGGTAGTAGGCGGCGGTGGTCTTCACGCCCTGCACGCGCATGTCGTCCAGCGCACGCAGGCCGCGGTCCAGAGCCTCTTCCCAGGTCAGCGCCCAGACCACCAGCTTCAGGCACATCGAGTCGTAGTACGGCGGGATGGTGTAGCCGGTGTAGATCGCCGTATCGGTGCGCACGCCAGGACCGCCGGGCGCGTAGTAGCGGGTGATCTTGCCGAAGGACGGCAGGAAGTTGTTCTTCGGATCTTCGGCGTTGATCCGGAACTGCAGCGCGAAGCCACGGTGGATGATGTCTTCCTGCTTGACCGAGAGCGGCAGGCCGGAGGCCACGCGGATCTGCTCGCGGACGATGTCGATGCCGGTGATTTCCTCGGTGATGGTGTGTTCCACCTGCACGCGGGTGTTCATCTCCATGAAGTACACCTCGCCATCGGCGAGCAGGAACTCCACGGTGCCAGCGTTCTCGTAGCCCACGGCCTTGGCCGCACGCACCGACAGGTCGCCGATGTAGGCGCGCTGCTCGGGGGTCAGCTGCGGGCTGGGGGCGATCTCGATGAGCTTCTGGTTACGGCGCTGGATCGAGCAGTCGCGCTCGAACAGGTGCACGGTGTTGCCGAAGGAGTCGGCCAGCACCTGGGCTTCGATGTGCTTCGGGTTGACGATGCACTTCTCGAGGAAGACTTCCGCGCTGCCGAAGGCCTTGGTGGCTTCTGAGATGACGCGGGGGAAGTTCTGCTCCAGCTCTTCGCGGCTGTTGCAGCGACGGATGCCGCGGCCACCACCGCCGGAGGTGGCCTTGAGCATCACCGGGTAACCGATGCGCTCGGCTTCGGAAATGGCTTCGGCCAGGTCGGCGACGTTGCCTTCGGTGCCGGGGGTGCAGGGCACGCCGGCGGCGATCATGCTGCGACGCGCTTCGGTCTTGTCACCCATGCGGCGGATGACTTCCGCGGACGGGCCGATGAACTTGATCCCGCGCTCGGCGCAGATATCGGCCAGTTCGGCATTCTCGGAGAGGAAGCCGTAGCCCGGGTGTAGGGCGTCGCAACCGGTTTCCACCGCCAGGTTCACCAGGGCGCGGGGGTTGAGGTAGCCCGCCAGCGGATCAGCGCCCAGGCTGTGGGCTTCGTCGGCGCGCTTGACGTGCAGGGCGTGACGGTCGGCATCGGAATAGACGGCCACCGAACGGATGCCCATCTCGGCGCAGGCGCGCACGATCCGGACAGCGATCTCCCCACGGTTGGCGATCAGGATTTTCTTGATCACTGCGGCTTTCCCTCGGCCCGGGCTTTGTGGACCCTGGCGTAAAAACCCATCGGCAGCCCCGGTCACGGCAGCTGGATTCTCTTGTGGATACTGCTGGGCCGGAGCGGGTTCCGGCGTGTTTTTACCCTAGCGCGGGAAGGAGGATTAACCAAAATCAATAATTATTGGGGTAGCCATAAAGAATGCTTTATAGTCGCTGGAAAATGTCGCCATCGAGCAGGCTTCTATGCGTAAGTCATTGATGCGTATGACCCTTCGCCAGCTGCAGGTTTTCCGCGCAGTGTGCGAAAGCCGTTCCTATAGCCGCGCTGCGGAGGAAATGGCCCTGACCCAGCCCGCGGTCAGCCTGCAGATTCGCCAGTTGGAAGAACTGGTCGGCCAGCCACTGTTCGAGTACATCGGCAAGAAGCTCTACCAGACCGATGCCGCCGACGCGCTGCTGCGTGCCACCAACGACATCTTCCAGCGCCTGGAAGTGCTGGACATGAACCTCTCCGACCTCAAGGGCTCGCTGCAGGGCCAGCTGCGGCTGGCGGTGGAGTCCAGCGCCAAGTACATCACCCCGCACCTGTTCGCCGCGTTCCATGCACAGCACCCGGACGTCAGCCTGAACCTCACGGTGGTCAACCGCGCCCAGGTGATCAAGCGCCTGTCGGACAACCGCGACGACCTGGTGATCATGTCCCTGGTGCCGCAGGACATGGCGCTGGAATTCCTGCCCTTCCTGAACAACCCGATCGTCGCCGTGGCGCCGCCGGACCACCCACTGTGCAACGCCGCCAAGCTCTCGCTGAAGGATCTGGAACCCTATCCGTTGCTGGTCCGCGAGCCCGGCTCGGGCACGCGCAAGGCCTGCGAGGAACACTTCCAGCAGAAGCGCGCGCACTTCCCGCAGACGCTGGAATTCGCCTCGCTGGAGGGATCGCGGGAAGGCGTACTGGCTGGGCTGGGATTGGCGCTGCTACCGCGCCATGCGGTGAGTCGCGAACTGCAGTCCGGGCTGCTGCATGAGCTGCCGGTGGAAGAGCTGCCGCTCTACCGTAGCTGGTGTCTGGTGCACGCCCGCGGCAAACGCCTGAGCCCTGTCGCCCAGGCGTTCGTCGCCTTCATCCGTGAAGAGCGGGCGATGATCAGCCAGCTTGCCGAACGCTTCGCCGGCCCGCCTTCGCCGAAGTGAGGTAGGCGGCGGCGATCAGATCGGGGTAATCGGAGGTTTCGAGGGCGAGGCGCTGGGCCTCCATGCGGTCCTCGATGGCGCGACGGAACTGCATGCGTCGCTGGTCTTCGAGCTTGCGGCGGGTCTTGCTGTCCACTTGGAGCTGGGTGTCGTCGATATGGCGGGGCATCTCGCATCTCCCAAGGCCTAAGGGCTGGAGACGCCAGCATGCTGACGACGGATGACCGTTTGACGACGCGGTGGTGAAGCACCGGTGACGCCGACGAGCGGTCGGCTGGATGAACTTTGTAGGAGCGAGCTTGCTCGCGAACCGCCCAGCCACCGAGTCGCCGGTTGAATCCGTTCGCGAGCAAGCTCGCTCCTACAGGTGTTGCGTCAGGACGCCTCTTCCGGGCGCTCCTCGTGGTTCTTCACCACCTTCGGCGACAGGCGCAGGCTGCGCAGACTGCGCTTTACGCTCTTGAGGTGATTCACCAGGTCCGGGCCACGGGCCATGGCCACGCCCATGGCCAGCACGTCGATCACCACCAGGTGGGCGATACGCGAGGTCAGCGGGGTGTAGATGTCGGTGTCTTCGTGCACATCCACCGCCAGGTTCACCGTGGCCAGGTCCGCCAGCGGGGTCTGGCTGGGGCACAGGGTGATCAGCGTGGCGCCGGCTTCGCGCACCAGGTTGGCGGTCACCAGCAGGTCCTTGGAGCGACCGGACTGGGAGATGCAGATCGCCACGTCCGAAGGCTTCAGGGTCACCGCCGACATGGCCTGCATGTGCGGGTCGGAGTAGGCCGCCGCCGACAGCAGCAGGCGGAAGAACTTGTGCTGGGCATCCGCTGCTACCGCGCCGGAGGCGCCGAAGCCGTAGAACTCCACGCGCTGCGCATGGGCGATGGCCGCGATGGCGCGCTCCAGGGCGTGGGTGTCGAGGTGCTCGCGCACTTCCATCAGCGAATGCAGGGTGGTGTCGAAGATCTTCAGGCTGAAGTCCGCCACCGAGTCGCTCTCGTTGATCGAGAACTGACCGAAGCTGGCGCCAGCGGCCAGGCTCTGTGCCAGCTTGAGCTTGAGGTCCTGGAAGCCGGTGCAGCCAATGGCGCGGCAGAAACGCACGATGGTCGGCTCACTGACTCCCACGCTGTGGGCCAGGTCCGCCATGGAGCTATGCATGACCGATGCAGGGTCCTGCATCACGTGATCGGCAACCTTGAGCTCCGACTTGCGGAGCAGATGACGCGACTGGGCAATGTGCTGCAAAAGGTTCACAGGGATAGGCTCGGTGATAGTTGTCTGAAATTTATGTAGTCTTGTTGTAGTTATACTACAAAACTACCCGCCAAGCCCAGGGAATAAGTCCTTGATTACGCCCGCCAGCCCTAGTCTTCCCAGCTCCTGCGACATCCTGGTATTCGGCGGTAGCGGTGACCTGGCGCTGCACAAGCTGCTGCCGGCGCTCTATCACCTGCACCGGGAGAATCGCCTGCCGGCCGATACGCGGATCTTCGCTCTCGCCCGCAGTCAGCGTGACAATGCCTCCTACCTCGCCCTGGCCGAACGCAACTGCCGCGCCCAGGTGGCGCGCAGCGATTTTTCCGCCGAGGCCTGGCGCAGCTTCGCCCAGCGCCTGGAATATGTGGCGATGGACGCCTCCCAGAGCGCCGATTTCGGTCGCGTAGCCAAAGCCCTGAAACGCAGTGAAGGCCGCGTACTGGTGCACTATCTCGCCACCGCGCCGAGCCTGTTCGCGCCCATTGCGCAGAACCTGAAGATCGCCGGCCTCGCCGGACCGCTGGCGCGCATCGTGCTGGAGAAACCGCTGGGCCATTCACTGGAGTCGGCGGTGGCGATCAACCAGGCCATCGGCGAAGTGTTCGATGAATCCCACGTGTTCCGCATCGATCACTATCTGGGCAAGGAGACCGTGCAGAACCTGATGGCGCTGCGCTTCGCCAACACCCTGTTCGAGCCGGTGTGGCGCAACGGGCACATCGACCACGTGCAGATCACCGTCAGCGAAACCCTGGGCGTGGAGAATCGCGGCAGCTACTACGACCATGCCGGGGCCATGCGCGACATGGTGCAGAACCACCTGCTGCAGTTGCTCTGCCTGGTGACCATGGAGGCGCCGGTGCGCTTCGATGCCGAGGCGGTGCGCAACGAGAAGGTGAAGATTCTCCAGGCGCTCAAGCCGATTTCCGGCCAGGACGTGCAGGACAAGACCGTGCGCGGCCAGTACGCCGCCGGGCACATCGGCGGGCAGGAAGTGCCGGCGTACTGGTTCGAGAAAAATGTCGACAACGACAGCGATACCGAGACCTTCGTCGCCGTTCAGGCAGAGATCGACAATTGGCGTTGGGCTGGCGTGCCGTTCTACCTGCGCACCGGCAAGCGCATGGCGAAGAAGTGCTCTGAAATCGTCATCCAGTTCAAGCCGGTACCCAACAGTCTGATCGGTAGCGGTAGCGGAGCCGCCAATCGCCTGTGGATAAGGCTGCAGCCCGAGGAACGCATCAGCGTGCAGTTGATGGCCAAGGCCCCCGGCAAAGGCATGCAGTTGGAGCCGGTGGAGCTGGACCTCAACCTCGCCCAGGCTTTCAGCATCAACAAGCGCCGCTGGGACGCCTACGAACGTCTGCTGCTGGACGTGATCGAGGGCGACTCGACGCTGTTCATGCGCCGCGACGAGGTGGAAGCGGCGTGGAACTGGGTCGACCCGATCCTCCAGGGCTGGCGCGAACACTATCAGAGCCCGCGTCCCTATCCAGCCGGCAGCAACGGGCCGGAACCGGCGCAGGCGTTGCTGGAACTGCAGGGACGACGCTGGCTGGAGTGATGCGTTGCGGCTTCATGACTGAGTTGTAGGAGCGAGCTTGCTCGCGAACAAAACCTACCGGCAGCTCCGGCGCTGGGCGGTTCGCGAGCAAGCTCGCTCCTACGAAAAGCGCCCTGGCGTTGACCTCGCTCAGCACGCACAGCCCGCGGACTTCCTAGAGTGGCGGCCTTTTTCCCACTTCCCGCTGCGCCGTCATGTCCCACACTCCGTTTTCCCCCGAACTGCTCTGCCCCGCCGGCTCGCTGAAGAGCCTGCGCCACGCCTTCGCCTATGGCGCCGATGCCGTCTACGCCGGCCAGCCGCGCTACAGCCTGCGAGTGCGCAACAACGAATTCGACCACGCCAACCTCGCCACCGGCATCAACGAGGCCCACGCCCAGGGCAAGCGCCTCTACGTGGTGGTCAACATTGCCCCGCACAACGCCAAGCTGAAGACTTTCCTGCAGGACGTGGAGTCGGTGATCGCGCTCGGCCCGGATGCGCTGATCATGTCCGACCCCGGCCTGATCATGCTGGTTCGCCAGCATTTCCCCGAGGTCGATGTCCATCTCTCCGTGCAGGCCAACGCGGTGAACTGGGCCAGCGTGGAGTTCTGGCGCCAGCAAGGGCTCAAGCGGGTGATCCTGTCCCGCGAGCTGTCGCTGGAGGAAATCGGCGAAATCCGTGAGCGTGTACCGGGCATGGAGCTGGAGGTCTTCGTCCACGGCGCGCTGTGCATGGCCTACTCCGGGCGCTGCCTGCTGTCGGGTTACATCAACCGCCGCGACCCCAACCAGGGCACCTGCACCAACGCCTGCCGCTGGGAATACCAGACCCACGCCGCCCACGAAGACGAGCTGGGCCACGCGGTGCGCAACGTCGAGCCGACCCTGGGCATCGGTGCGCCGACGAAGGAGATCGTCCTGCTCGAGGAAGGCAACCGCCCCGGCGAACTGATGGAAGCCTTCGAAGACGAGCACGGCACCTACATCATGAATTCCAAGGACCTGCGCGCCATCCAGCACGTGCAACGTTTGGCGCAGATGGGCGTGCATTCGCTGAAGATCGAGGGGCGTACCAAGTCCCACTACTACGTCGCGCGCACCGCCCAGGCCTACCGCAAGGCCATCGACGACGCCGTCGCCGGGCGCGCCTTCGACCTCGGTCTGATGGATACCCTGGAATCCCTCGCCCACCGCGGCTACACCGAAGGCTTCCTGCGTCGCCACGTGCACGACGAGTACCAGAACTACCAGTACGGCCACTCGTTGTCGGAGCGCCAGCAGTTTGTCGGTGAGTTCACCGGCGAGCGCCGCCACGGTTTGGCCGAGGTGCGAGTGAAGAACCGCTTCGAGGTCGGCGACAGCGTCGAGCTGATGACCCCGACGGGCAACCGCACCTTCCGCTTGCACGCACTGGAGAACAACCGCGGCGAATCCATCGGCGTCGCGCCCGGCGATGGACATGTGGTCTATCTCTCGGTGCCCGAGGAGTTGGACCTGCAGTACGCCCTGCTGATGCGCAACCTGAATGGCAGCACTACACGCGATGCACGGGAACCGGCCGCGGCCGGCGGTTGCGGGAACGATTGCGGCAAGTGTGGGTGCGGCGGGAGCTGATGCCCAGGCGTAGGGCGTACAACCGTTCGCGGTGGTACGCCGATGCCCCCTGATCATCAGCAGACGCATCGGTCGAGCTCGAAGCGCCCTGTCACAGGTTTTCAGATTGGAATTCGCGCGGTCGGAGACCAGGGTAAAACGGCGTATAACGTCGAACGTTATACGCCCTACGCCGTTGCCTCACGGGTTCTGCAGGAACACCACATACCCCCTGAACCACCGGCTCTTCGCCAGGTAGTCCGGCGCCTGCCACTCTCCGTACTGCGCCAGCCCGATGCGGAACGGCAGCTGCAGCCGCGCCACGCGCGGCAGGTAGGCCTGGTAGTTGGGAATGGTCTGGCGCCCCTGATAAGTCTGCACCACCACTTCGTCCACGACACCGGCCAGGCGGTTGATGGTCTCCGGCGCGGCGTTGCTGCCCCAGTCCATCAGCCCGGTGATGCTCAGCTTGCAGCCCGCGGGCAGGCGCTTGCGCAGGTCCTGGAGGAAGTCGACGTACTCATGCAGGTAGCGCGTGCGCGCATCGAAGTCGATCTGCACGCCGACCACCGGATTGCCGGCGGCGCGCCAGCGGCGCAGCTGGGACAGCAGGGTGCGGTAGATGTCCTCGTTCCAGCGCAGCGTGTGGGCGCGGTAGACCACCCACACCTCGCCCTGCTTCAGGCGCGGGATGGCAATGCCCTGGGCAATCATGCGGGCGCGGCCGTCGCCATAGCGCGGCGCGCTCACCTGCCCTTGCAGCACGTAGAGGGTGCGCGCCTGGGCCAGCACCGGTTGCGCGGCGACACCGCTCCAGAGCCAGAAAGCGTCATGGTCCGCGGCGTCCACACCGGCCGCCGGGGCGTTGCCCGCAAGCAACGCCAGCGCCAAGGCGAGGACACGCCGCACGGGGCTTACCAGTAGTACTTCAGGGACTTCGCCCAGGGCGTGGCGGAGTACTGGCCCTTGAGGGCGCGGAACCACTGCTTGCGCTGCGCCGGAGCGATATCCTGGCTGCCGCAACCGTTGTAGCCGCTGGGCGCGAAGCAGTTGATGGCGCGGAACAGCGCGTAGGCGCGGTCCTCTTCCACGGCCTGCTTGTCGGCGATCACCTTGAGGTAGCCGTCCATGCGCGAGTAGGGCGTGCCGGGGAACAACGATTCGCCGCCGCCCAGCTCGCGCTCACTGGGCTGGGTGTCCAGCGGGAAGCCGTCCAGGCCGTTGCGCAGGATGAATTCGCCCAGGCAGTTCAGCGCCCTGGGCGGCTGCGGGTTCTGCAGCAGGTCGCGGGCGACGTCGACGATGGCCGGGCATTCGTAGCCGGTGTCGTTCTTGCCGCCCGGCCACTGGAACAGCGACAGCGGCATGCTGCCATAGAGGTAGCCGATGCTGGCGCCCAGCGGCTTGCCGCTGCCGTCGGTGGGCAGCAACGCGAGGTCGTCGATGTAGGCCTGGTACTGGCCGTGCAGCAGGTCCTTGTAGAGCAGCGCGAACAGTGCGGTATCGCGTTCCTCCACCGACACACTGGTGGATTTCGCCTGCTGGCGCAGCAGGTCGGGGCCGGCGACGTGGCGCAGGAGAATCTCGCGGATGATCGGCGTGTGCACCGGCGAGCCTTCGGCGAAGACCTTCACCAGGCGGTCGCTGCGCTCGTAGTTGAAGGCCAGCGCCAGCTCCAGCTGCTCGCGCTGTAGCGGCTCTGCCGCCAGAGGCAGCAGACGCAGCCAGAGCTTCTCGGCGGCGATCCAGTCGTTGCCGGCTTCCAGGGCGAAGCCGCGCAGGGTCTGCTGGCTGAAGGCAAGGTAATCAAGCTTGGCCGGCAATTCCTCGGGCAGGGATTTCAGTGCCTCGGCGGGCTTTTCCTCGACGTACAGCTGGTAGGCCGCCGTCAGGTAGTCGTGCAGGCCGGGGTACTTCGCGAACAGGTCCTTCTGCGCCGCCAGTCCTGCGGCGTCGAGGGCACGGGGTTCGTTGGGTTCATGGTGGCGCATCTGCATCAGGTCGAGCACCGCCAGCAGGCGCGCGTCGCTCACGTCGGCCGGGTGCGCGGTAACCAGCAGCTTGTTGTCTACTTCCTGCACCAACTGGGCGAGATCGTCGGCATCCTTGCGGGCGAACAGTTCGGCGTACTCGCCGGCCAGTCGGCTTTCATCGCTCATCAGCCAGTAGACGCGGCGCATCAGGCCCTTGGCCGAAGCGCCGTACCGGCCCTGCGGATAGGCCTTCAGGTAGTCGCCCAGGGCGGTTTCGGCCTGGGCGAGGATTTTCTTGTCGACCTTGCGCAGGTCCGGGTAGCCCATCTCGTCGAAAGCGTTCTGCTGCGCCTGGTTGAGCAGGGCGCGAGCAACCATGTAGCGCGAGGCTTCCTTCAGCCAGGGCTGGTCGCTGTCCTGCAGGGCGCGGAAGGATTTCAGCGCGTCGCCGAAGCGGCCGCTGTAGAAGTCCGCGGCGCCCTTGAGGTAGTTGCGGTAAGCCTTGGCCGGTGCGCTCTGCAGGTCACCCGGCAGCAGCACGCTGAGCTGGGTTTCGTCCCACTGGCAGGCACCCAGCAGGGTCAGGCGTGCGCGGGCCAGGCCCTGGCGCTCGCCGGTGGACAGGCTATCGACCAGCAGCAGCTGGCTGAGGAAATCCTGGGCGGTGCCCGCATTGTTGCTGCGGCACCGGCTGCCTTCGCCGCTGGCGAAGCTGTCGGCGGACGACTGCACGGCATCCGCCGGCAGGCCAATGCGCGCGGCGAGGTCGGCCAACGGTGCGGTGCTGGTGGCGCTGTCGCTCGCATCTCCGGGCGCGGAGCCTTCCAGCCAGCGCGCCAGCGGGAACGGCACCTGGCCGTAGCCCAGCTGCTGCTCGTCATCGGTCAGCGCGCGATTGGGAATGCTCGCCTGGCCGGCGTCGGCCAGCAGCAACTGCAGGTTGACCCGGCTGTCGTTGCCCGGGCTCAGGAACGGCAGGCTATTGCACACGTCCAGCGTGTCGCGCTTGAGGTTCCAGCTCGGATAACAGGAGTCGTCGCTGCTCGCGCGCGCTTCCTGCACGCCGAGGGAGCCGGTGATCAGGGCCAGCAGGGTCAGTCCGTACAGACGCATGAATGATCCTTGTCCGTTGGAGCCCGCACGCCGGGCCGGAATTCAGAACAGAACGAATCTTACCTCGCCGCGCCGGGTCTTGCCCGCCCGCATGGGGACAAGACTGTAAACACGATCTACCGCACAGAAGAACCTGCGACACGTTGTCCAGCAGATTCCTTCTTTGTTCCGGCTCAAAGAAGGAATCTGTCGACCGGGTATTTCTGTAGCCAACGACAGTTCGTCGATTACGGAGAGTTACCCATGCTTGATCAGGAAGAGATTTCGCTTTCCCGCCGCACCCTTCTGGCCGGCGCCGTGGTCCTGGGCGTGACCGGCACCATGCTCGGCAGCGGCAACGCCATGGCCGACGGGGAAGCCGCGCCGAAGAACATGGGTCCCGCCGTGGACCTCTCGAAGCTGGAGCACGTCCAGGTCGAGCTGGTGGCTCCTCCCCTGGTCCATGCCCACGAACAGCGCGCCAAGGGCAAGCCCAAGGTCGTGCAGTTCCGCATGGTGATCGAGGAGAAGAAGCTGGTCATCGACGACGATGGCACCGAAATCCACGCCATGACCTTCAACGGCTCGGTACCCGGGCCGATGATGGTGGTGCACCAGGACGACTACCTGGAGCTCACCCTGGTCAACCCGGCGACCAACACCCTGACCCACAACATCGACTTCCACGCCTCCACCGGGGCTCTGGGTGGTGGCGCGCTGACCATCATCCAGCCCGGCGAGGAAGTGAAGCTGCGCTTCCGCGCGACCCGCCCCGGGGTGTTCGTCTACCACTGCGCGCCGGGCGGCGCGATGATCCCGTGGCACGTGGTCTCGGGCATGAACGGCGCGATCATGGTGCTGCCGCGCGATGGCCTGAAGGACCGCGACGGCAAGGCGCTGAAGTACGACAAGGTGGTCTACATCGGCGAGCAGGACTACTACGTCCCGCGCGACAAGGATGGCAACTTCAAGCGCTACGGCACGCCCATGGAAAGCTACAACGACATGCAGCAGGTCATGAAGGGGCTGATTCCCAGTCACATCGTGTTCAACGGCAAGGTCGGCGCCCTTACCGGCAAGAACGCGCTCAAGGCCAACGTCGGCGAGACCCTGCTGATCGTCCACTCCCAGGCCAACCGTGATACCCGACCGCACCTGATCGGCGGGCACGGCGACCACGTCTGGGCCACCGGCAAGTTCCGCAACCCGCCGGAAGAGGACCTGGAAACCTGGTTCATCCCGGGCGGCGCGGCCGGAGCCGCGCTGTATACCTTCCGCCAGCCGGGCCTGTACACCTACCTCAACCACAACCTCATCGAGGCTGTACTGCTGGGCGCTGCAGCGCACATCCAGGTCGAAGGCCAGTGGAACAACGATCTGATGAGCCAGATCCAGCCGCCGACGGCGATCAAGTAAGCCCCGTGGCCGGCCCCTCCAGGCCGGCCCCTTCCCCGTAAACGATACCGGCGACCGGGCAGACCATGCGCAAGACCCTCCTGATTGGCGTCCCCGCCGCGCTGCTGCTGGGCGGTACCTTCCTCCTCCTGCTGCGGCCACAGTACGCACCGGAGCTCGCGCCACAAACCGTGAAACTCGCCCCCCGCGACTTCGACTTCCGCCCGGCGGGCGACTACTGGCAGGAGAAGCAGGCGGTGGATGCGCCGTCGCAGCGTGAACACCTGTCGCCAAGCTTCGAAGTCATGAAATTCCAGGTCAGCCAGGGCGAATACGCCCGCTGCGTGGCCGAAGGCGATTGCCTGGCGCTGGACAACCGCGCACCCCGCGGCGACCTGCCGCTCACCGGCGCCAGCCTGCTGGATGCGCAGCTCTATGCCGATTGGCTGTCCAGACGCACCGGCCAGCCCTGGCGGCTGCCGACCGACCGCGAGTGGGCCTTCTTCGCCGGTTCGCGCTGGGCCGACGACGCCCTGCGCATCGACGACGACGACGGCAGCAACCCCGCCCGGCGTTGGCTGGCGCGCTACCGCCTGGAAGCGGAAACCCGCACCAGCGCTTCGGCGCTCCCCCAGGCGCGAGGCAACCACGGACTGAACGAGTACGGCGTGGCCGACCTGGGCGGCAACGTCTGGGAATGGACCCAGAGCTGCCACCAGCGAGTCAACCTCGACGCCCAGGGCGCTCAGACCCACCGCGCCGAGTACTGCTCGATCCGCATCGCCGAAGGGCGTCACCGCGCGGCGATCAACGATTTCGTCCGCGATGCCCGCGGCGGCGGTTGCAGCGCCGGGCAACCGCCGGACAACCTGGGCTTCCGCCTGGTCCGGGACATCCCTTGATTCCCCTCAAGTTCTGCCATCGCGCTTAACCGCTATGCTGCGGCAGGACTTAGGGAATCATTGCCGTGACCGCCAATATCTCCCTCAATCGCGCCTGGCTGGGCAGCTTGCCGCCCTTTGCCAATAGCAGCCGCGACGAGCAGGACGACATCCTCCGCCAGGCCAGCATCCTGCGCGTGAACAGCGGCGTAGCCGTGTTCGAGCAAGGTGCGCCGGCGACCAGCTTCTACCTGCTGGTGCACGGCCGGCTGAAAGCCACCCAGCTCACCGGAGACGGCCAGCGCGTGCTGGTGCGCGTGGTCAACCCCGGCGATCTGTTCGGTTTCGTCCGCGCCCTTGGCCGGCGCGACTATCCCGCGACCGCCACCGCAGGCCAGGACAGCCTGGTCCTGGCCTGGCCCACCAGCCAGTGGGAACCCCTGCTCGCCCGCCACCCCAGCTTCGCCCTGAATACCGTGCAGGCCATCGGCGAGCGCCTGCAGGAAGCCCATGTGCGCTTCTGCGAACTGGCCACCGAAGAGGTCGAACGGCGTGTCGCCCACACCGTGCTGCGCCTGGTGCAGCAGTCCGGCCGACCGGAGGCCGACGGCATCCGCATCGATTTCCCGGTCACCCGCCAGGACATCGCCGAGATGACCGGCACCACCCTGCACACCGTCTCGCGCATCCTCAGTGCCTGGGAGGACCGCGGCCTGGTCATCGGTGGACGGCAGAAGCTGCTGGTATGCGACCCGCAGCAACTGATGCGGGTCGCCGGCGGCGACGAGCGGGAAATGGCCGCCCTGGACGCTTGACTGCAATCAAGGAGCCGGGCGCCCGTCCTTCCCTAGACTGACCGCCACCGCCCCAAGATTGACTGCCACGACGACCGCGGCCGCCGTGCCCCACTCCACCCGAGGCCCGCCATGACCGACAACCTCACCGAACGCACCCTGAGCGACCTGGCCTTCAGCCTGCCGGGCAGCTCCGCGCTGTTCCACGACTACAAGCTCGACTTCTGCTGCGCCGGCCAGCGCAGCCTGGGCGAAGCCGCCAGCGAACAGGGCCTCGACGCCCAGCGCATCGCCGCCGAGCTGCAGGCGCTGCCGCCTGCAAATGACCAGACCGACTGGCGCCTGAGCAGCAACGACCAACTGATCGACCACATCCTCGAGCGCTACCACAAGGTTCACCGCGAGCAGCTGCCAGCGCTGATCCCGCTGGCCGAGCGCGTCGAGAAGACCCATGCCGCGCATCCGCAATGCCCCGCCGGCCTGACCGCGCACCTGAAGAAGATCCAGGAGGAACTCGAGTGGCACATGTGCAAGGAAGAAAGCGTGCTGTTCCCCTGGCTGCGCCAGGGCATCCCGCTGACCCACGTGCAGGGCCCGATCGGCGTGATGCGCCATGAGCACGACGAACACTCGCAGTCCCTCGCCGTACTGGCCGACCTGACCGACGACCTCACCGTACCGGCGGACGGCTGCAACAGCTGGCGCCGCCTCTACAGCGGCCTGGAAGAGCTGCGCCGCGACCTGATGCAGCACATCCATCTGGAGAACAACCTGCTGTTCCTGGGCGCCAACCACCCGGCCTGAGCGCCGGACCGGGAGCCAGGAGGGCGACCAGTGACAGCGTGTCTCACCACACTGCCCGGCGGCATCGCACATACTGGCGGGATTGTCCCCGCCCAGGAGCGCTCCGCCATGCTCGCGCATCGCGTCCACCACCAGATTCTGTGCGGCCACCACCTGTTCAACGTGCTCAACGAAGAGCAGCTGGAACAGTTGCTCGCCACCAGCGCGCTGCTCAACCTGGAGAAAGGCGACAAGCTGTTCCTCCAGGGCGAACCGGCCCACTCCTTCTACTTCGTGATCTCCGGAGCGGTGAAAATCTACCGCCTGACACCGGAGGGGCAGGAAAAGGTGCTGGAGGTCGTCGGCAGCCGGCAGACCTTCGCCGAAGCCATGATGCTGATGGACACTTCCGACTACGTGGCTTCGGCACAGGCGCTGGAGCCCACGCAGGTCTACCGCTTCTCCAACCGCACCTACATGGAATTGCTGCACAGCAATCCGCAGTTGCCCTTCTCCCTTCTCGCCACCCTGTGCGTGCGCCTGCACCGGCGGATCAACGAGATCGAGACGCTGTCGCTAAAGAACTCCACCCACCGCGTGGTGCGCTACCTGATCACCCAGCTCAACCGCCAGGGTGGCGAAAGTGGCCGCTTCGAGCTGCCGATGGCCAAGCAACTGGTGGCCGGGCACCTGTCGATCCAACCGGAGACTTTCTCACGCGTGCTGCGGCGGCTGATCGACGAGAACATCATCGACCTCAACGGCCGCACCGTGCAGGTACTCGACGTCGCGCGACTGGAACAGTTCGAGTAAGCCATGCGCCAGTGCCTGTACTGCCAGCACGAGAGCCCCGAGGATGCTGCGGATTGCCCGCAGTGCGGGATGCCCTTGCCGGTGGACCAAACCGCAGCGCGGCAGCGCCGCCAGCGGAGATTCGCGTGGTACTGCGCGTTCCTCGCACTGTTCTGCCTCGTCATGATGCTCTGGCTGCCGCGCTGAGCCCCAAACCGGACTGTCCCTTGTAGGAGCGAGCTTGCTCGCGAACAGGCCCCGCCGCGGGATTTGGTTCGCGAGCAAGCTCGCTCCTACAGACAGCTCTGTCAGCCTTGGCGACGGGTGAGCTGCCGGTAGAGCTGCGGCAATTGCACCGGCAGTTGCGCCGGATCGTTGATCAACAGATAGCCCTGGCTGCCAAACAGGTGCGGCAGGTAGTCCGCCGCCTCGCGGTCAATGGTGATGCAGAACGGCACCAGCCCTGCGCGACGGGCTTCCAGCACCGCCTGGCGGGTGTCCTCGACGCCGTAGCGCCCCTCGTACAAATCCAGATCATTGGGTTTGCCGTCGGTGAGGATCAGCAGCACGCGCTGGCGCTCCTTGCGCTCCAGCAGCAATTGAGTGGCCCGGCGGATGGCCGCGCCCATGCGCGTGTAGTAACCAGGGCGCAGCGCGCGGATGCGCCCGCGTACGACATCGTTGTGGCGCTCATCGAAGGTTTTCAGCTGGGTCAGGCGCACCTGCTGGCGACGCAGCGAGGAGAACCCGTACAGCGCGAAGCGGTCACCCACCGCCTGCAGCGCCTCGCCGAACAGCAGCAGGCTGTCGCTGATCAGGTCGATCACCCGGTGGTCGTTGTCGATGTGCGCGTCGGTGGACATCGACAGGTCCGCCAGCAGCAGGCACGCGAGATCGCGACGGGTCTGCCGGCGTTCGAGGAACAACCCCGGCTCGCTGCACGCGCCAAGGCGCCGTTCGACGCTGAAATCCAGCCAGGCTTCCAGGTCCAGCTCTGCGCCCTGGGGTTGCCGGCGCAACCATTGCGGCTGTTGGCGCAGGCTCTCGAACTGCCGACGCAGGCGCCGCGCGATAGGTGCCAGGGAATCCGGGAGCGGTGCCGGCACGGCGTCGCGGGGCAGCATCGGTTGCAGGCGGACATGGTCGTCGATCAGTTGCTGGCGGCGGTAGTCCCATTCCGGTAGGCGAATCCCCTCGCCCAGCGGCACGTCGTCGAAGTCGGCGGCCGGCAGGTCGAGGTCGAGCTTCAGCCCGCCGCCCTTCTTCTGCCGTTGCCGGGACATACTCAGGTGATCGAGGTCATCGGCGACCTTGGCCGCATCCAGGTCCTCGCTGTCGTCGCCGGCGCGATCCAGTTCGATGTGCTCGGACCAGCTGAACAGGTTTTCCAATCGGAACAACAGCAGGCCGCCCCGGCCGGGATCCTGCTCGACCCGCTCGGCGCGCTTGCGTGCCAGGCTCTTGGCTTCGCTGTGGGCGGAACGACCCTGCTCGTCGCCGTCGATCAGGTCGGTGTGCTGCGGCGCGGCCAGCCTTTGCGGCGGGTAGAGCCACAGCGGCACCGGCCAGGGAGCCTTTTCACTGCGCGGCAGGCGCTCGACGCTGCCCGGATCGCGCAGCGCACGTTGCAGTGCCAGTTCCAGCTCCGCTTCGGCGGGGGGCAGGTCACCCGCATCAGGACGCAGACTGAGCAACGCTTCCACCAGCCGACGATAGCGCGGGCGCAACAACGGGTAGCGCTCCAGCACGGCACGGGTCCAGGCCTGGTTGTCGCGCGCCCAGTGGCGCATCGGCTGACTGTGGGCGGCGAGCAGCGCCAGCCAGCGGTACAGTTCGCGGTTCAGCCCGGCGTCGGGGAACACCGCCAGCTGCGCGGGCAGGCGCAGGGAATCGGCGTCGAACCAGGCCACCGGCAATTGCTGGCAGGTACCGGCCACTTGTTGCAGCAGGCTGCGGCGCACCAGCAGTTCGCGGGCGCTGGCCGCCTCCACGCCGACCCCGGCTTCGCCGCCGGTGCCGCGGAACAACAACAGCAGGCTGCGGCGCATGTCATCCAGGGTCACCGCCGCCTCTTCGAACTCCGGGCTGGCGCGACGGGTGATGAAACGGTGCCAGGCGAGGCCGAAGCCTTCTTCGATTTCGAGGTGAATGGTCATGGCGCCTCCAGGGGGAAAGCAGGTACAGGGCGGCACGGCGCCAAACGCCACGCCGAACCAGTCCCCTCTCCCCCGCCCTCTCCCTAAAGGGAGAGGGAGCTATCCGAGCGGCTGGAAGATACCTGCCTCCCGATAACTCCCATCATGAAAAAAAGGCCCGCCGCAAAGCGGACGGGCCCGGCTGGACGGTATCGCTCAGCTCACCTGAGCCGCGCCGGAGGCAACGGCCACGCGCCCGCGCTGGCGGAAGCTGAGCAAGTAGCAGATCAGCCCGATGAAGAAGCCGACACCGGAGTACAGGCGCAGCCAGAAGAAGATCTTCAGCTGGTCGACCGTGGCCATGAACGGCATGGCGGCGCCATCGGCGGGCATGCGTTGCAGCCAGACCTGGACGATGCCGGCAGCGGTGAGCATCAGGGTGATCAGCAGCATGGAGATGGTCATCAACCAGAAGCCCCAGATCTCCAGGCTCTGCGCGCGGGCGTCAGGCGCTTCGCCGATGCCCCGCAGGCGCGGCATGGCGTAACTGATCATGGTCATGACGATCATCGCGTAGGCACCGTAGAAGGCCAGGTGACCGTGGGCGGCGGTGAGCTGCGAGCCGTGGGTGTAGTAGTTCACCGGAGCCAGGGTGTGCAGGAAGCCCCACACGCCAGCGCCTAGGAAGGCGGTCACGGTGGTGCCCAGAGCCCACAGCGCGGCGGCCTTGTTCGGGTGTTCGCGGCGGCGACGGTTCACCATATTGAAGGCGAACAGCACCATGGCGAAGAACGGCAGCGGCTCCAGCGCGGAGAAGATCGAGCCCAGCCACAGCCAGACCTGCGGCGCGCCGATCCAGAAGAAGTGGTGGCCGGTGCCGATGATGCCGGTGATCAGGGCCATGGCGATGATCACGTAGAGCCATTTCTCCACGACCTCGCGGTCGACGCCGGTGATCTTGATCAGCACGAAGGCCAGCATCGCGCCCATGATCAGTTCCCACACGCCTTCCACCCACAGGTGCACGACCCACCACCAGTAGTACTTGTCGCGCGACAGGTTTTCCGGGTTGTAGAAGGAGAACAGGAAGAACACCGCCAGGCCCACCAGACCGGTCATCATTACCACGCTGACGGCGGTCTTGCGGCCCTTGAGCATGGTCATGCCGATGTTGAAGAGGAAGCCCAGCGCCACCACCACGATGCCCATCTTGGTGATGGTCGGCTGTTCGAGGAACTCCCGGCCCATGGTCGGCAGCAGCTCGTTGTGGGTCAGCTTCGCCAGGCCAGCATAGGGCACCAGCAGGTAGCCCAGGATGGTCAGCACGCCGGCGATAGCGAATACCCAGAACAGCACGATGGCCAGTTTCGGGCTGTACAGCTCGCGATCGGCCTCTTCGGGGATCAGGTAGTACGCCGCGCCCATGAAGGCGAACAGCAGCCAGACGATCAGCAGGTTGGTGTGCACCATCCGCGCCACGTTGAAGGGGATCGCCGGGAACAGGAAGTCACCGATGACGTACTGCACGCCCATGATCAGCCCGAAGACGATCTGCCCGACGAAGAGCATCAGGGCGAACACGAAGTACGGCTTGGCCACCGACTGCGAGGCGAATTTCAGATAGGGATTGCCCGGGTTCATGCTCAACCCTCCTTGTTCGGCGGCCATTTGTTGGTGTCGATCTTCGATGTCCACAGCAGGAACGCCGCGAGGTCGGTGACCTCCTGGTCGCTCAGGTGGAACTGCGGCATCTGCCGGCGACCGGGCACGCCCAGCGGCTGCATCTTCATCCAGGCCGCGAGGAAGCTGCCGAAGGCCGCATCACCGCCACGGCGGATGGCGACGTTGCCCAGCTCCGGCGCGAAATAGGCGCCTTCACCGAGGATCGAGTGGCACCCCACGCAGTTGTTCTGTTCCCACACCAGCTTGCCGCGCACCACCGACTCGGTGAGCTCACTCTGGTTGGTGCGCTGGGGGAAGGTGGTTTCGGTGTGATAGGTCAGCGCGAGGAACACCAGGAAGAAGAAAACGCCTCCTCCCAGGTAGATGTTCCTCGCCATCCCTTTGGTAAATGTCTCTGACATGGGGCCCTCCTAGGTCACGGTCGGCGCCATTGTAGGAAGCGTCCTAGGACGTCTCGCTTGATGGCAATCAAGAAAGACCAATGCTTCTAGTCAGGTATTTTTCCGTATTTAAATCAGTGGGTTGTGTGCAGGGCCAGAATCAGGCCGGTGACCACCAGTGGCCAGCCGAGCAGCAGCGATTGCCACAGGCGTGGGCCTCGGTTCAGCTCCATGAAGCGCAGCACGATGATCCAGGCCTTGCCCAGGCCCAGCAGCAGGATCACCGTTACCGGCAGCACGTCGGGCGCGTGGTGGCCCAGCCACACCGCCGCCATCGACATCGGCAGCAACGCCAGCCAGGCGAACAGCAGCGTCTTCATGAACCGGGCGCCAGCACGTAGACCAGCGGGAAAATCACCACCCAGACCAGGTCGACCATGTGCCAGTAGAGTGCGCCGGACTCCAGCCCACCCAGGGCGTCGCTGCGGTAGGCGCCGCGCAGGCAGCGCAGGGTCATCCAGCCGAGGATCACCAGTCCCAGCAGCACGTGGAGGAAGTGGAAACCGGTGATCAGCCAGAACAGGGTGAAGAAGGTGCTGTGTTCCAGGTCCAGCCCGCGTACGGCGAGATGGTGGTACTCGCTGGATTTCAGCGCGACGTGGGCCAACCCCAGCAGCACCGCCACGCCCAGCAGGGCGGCCGCATGGCGCTGCCGGCCGTGGCGCACCTGCTCCACCGCCAGCGCCGCGCAGAATCCGGCGGTGAGCAGGGTCAGGGTCAGCGCCAGGGCGGTGGACAGGTCCAGTTGCGCACGCCCGGCACGGAAGCCTTCGATGTCCAGATGCTGGGTCACGGCGAAGACGATGATGAGGATGGCGAAGACGGTCAGCTCGGCGAGGATGAACAACCACATCGCCAGGTCACCCGGCAGGCGCCGGGTATCGAGCGCCGCTTCAGGCGAAGTGGACATCGACCAGGTCCATCAGCGCGGCGACCGTGGCCTCGTCGTCCGACAGCGGCTCGGCGAGCCCGGCGCGGCAGGCATCGCGGGGTGCCACGCCGGCATTGAGCAGCCGCGCGGTGAGCACCAGCAGGCGTGTCGAGCAGACCTCTTCCAGCTCCTGCCGGCCCAGTCGGCGCAGGGCCACGCCCAGTTGCGTCAGGCGTTGCGCCAGCTCCGGCGCCACATTGGCCTCGCGGATGATGATCGCAGCCTCGGCGTCCGGCGTCGGGTAGTCGAAACGCAGGGCGACGAAGCGCTGGCGCGTACTGGGCTTCATGCCCTTCAGTAGGTTCTGATAGCCGGGGTTGTAGGACACCACCAGCATGAAGCCTGGTGGCGCCACCAGGGATTCCCCGGTGCGTTCGATGAACAATTCGCGGCGATCGTCCGCCAGCGGGTGCAGCACGACCACGGTGTCCTGGCGCGCCTCCACCACTTCGTCCAGGTAGCAGATGCCGCCTTCGCGCACCGCACGGGTCAGCGGGCCGTCCTGCCACCAGGTGCCGTCGCTGCCGATCAGGTGGCGGCCGACCAGGTCCGCCGCCGACAGGTCGTCATGGCAGGCCACGGTATACAGCGGCAGGTTCAGGCGCTGCGCCATGTGCTGGACGAAGCGGGTCTTGCCGCAACCGGTCGGCCCCTTGATCAGCACCGGCATGCCCTGGGCGGAGGCGTGGGTGAACAGCGCCACCTCGTTGCCGGTCGCCTGGTAGAAGAGCGGCTCGATGTTCTGGGCGGGGGCGTTCATGGCGAGGATATCTCTGTAGGAAGTTTCGGTAGGCAAGCTAATCAGCCAGGTCCCCTCTCTCAAGCGCGACGAGAGCAGTTCTTGATTGCCATCAAGCCAGCACCACTCGGGCCACTCCTAGAATCGCCGCAGAAGCCGGGCGGGAAGCCGGCGAAAACGATCGGCGCCCCGAGGCGCCAAGCCTGAGGAGAGACGTTCATGAACAAAGCCCTGGTTGTCCTGCTGTTCGGCGGCTTGCTGGTGCAGACCACCGCGATGGCCAGCACCGGCGAGGAGCTGTTCAAGGCCAAGGCCTGCGTGGCCTGTCACGCCGTCAACAAGACGGTGGTCGGCCCGGCCTTCAAGGAAGTCGCCGCGAAGTACGGCGCCGATGGCGTTGCGCACATCAGCAACAGCATCAAGACCGGCAGCAAGGGTGTCTGGGGGCCGATCCCGATGCCGGCGAACGCCGTCAGCCCGGACGAGGCCAAGACCCTCGCCGAATGGATCGTCACCCTCAAGTAACGCCGCACCAGCAGTCCACCGCTCGCGGCCGGCACGCTCAGAGCCGGTCGCTTCTCTCCAGCAGCGCCAGGCAGGCATCCGCCGGCACCGGCTGGCTGATCAGGTAGCCCTGTATCTCGTCGCAACCGTGGGCGCGCAGGAAGCGCAGCTGCTCGGCGTGCTCGACGCCCTCCGCCACCACTTTCAGTTCCAGGCTGTGCGCCATGGCGATGATCGCGCGGGTGATCGCCGCGTCCTCGCCGCGCTCGGACAGGTCGCGGATGAAGGTCTGGTCGATCTTCACGTAGTCCACCGGGAAGCGCTTGAGGTAGCTGAGCGAGGAGTAGCCGGTGCCGAAGTCGTCGATCGCCAGCTTCACGCCCATCTCGCGCAACTGGCGGAAGGTCGTGGTGACACTCTCGACGTTGTCCAGCAGCTGGCTTTCGGTGAGCTCGAGCTCCAGCAGGTGCGATGGCAGGCCGGTATCGTCCAGCACGGTGCGCACCAGGTCGACCAGGTTGCCGGTGCGCAGCTGGTGCACCGAGAGGTTCACCGACACCCGCAGCTCGCGCCCATGCTTCTGCCACGCGCGGGCCTGCTGGCAGGCGCGGCGCAGGACGAACTCGCCGATGGCGCCGATCAGCCCGGTTTCCTCGGCGAGGCCGATGAAATCGCCGGGCGGGACCATGCCCATCTCCGGGTGGCGCCAGCGCACCAGCGCTTCGGCGCTGTCCAGGCGCTCGTTGGCGAGGTTCAGTTTGGGCTGGTAGTGCACGTCCAGCTGGCCTTCGTCGATGGCCTTGCGCAGGCGGGTTTCCAGTTGCAGGCGCTCCAGGGTGCAGGCCTGCAGGTTGTCGGTGAAGAACTGGAAGGTATTACCGCCCAGGTGTTTGGCGTGCTGCATGGCCATGTTCGCCTGGCTCATCAGCGCGGAGATTTCCCAGGCGTTATCCGGCAGCAGGCTGATACCCACCGAGGCGCTGACCACCAGTTCGTGGCCGCCCACAGTCATGGGCGTACGCAGCTTGGCCAGCAGGCGGCTGGACAGCCGCGCCAGCGCCGCGAGGCTGGCGTAGGAATCGATCAGCACGGCGAATTCGTCGCCGGACAACCGGGCAATGGTGTCGGCTTCCGGCACCGTCTGGGTCATGCGTCGCGACATCTGCCGCAACAGCTGGTCGGCGACCTCATGCCCAAGGCTGTCATTGAGCAGCTTGAAGCGGTCCAGGTCGATCAGCAGCAGCGCCGCCGTGCGGCCTTCCTGGCGCGCGCGCTGGCTGGCCTCGTGCAGGCGCTCCTTGAACAGCGTTCGGTTGGCCAGCCCGGTGAGTTCGTCGTAGTGCGACAGGTAGCGCAGGCGCTCCTCAGCGTCGCGGCGGGCGGTCAGGTCGGCGAAGAAACCGACCACATGGGCGACCTGCCCGCGGCTGTCGCGCACCACGTTGAGCTGCAGCCACTGCGGGTACAGCTCGCCGTTCTTGCGCGTCTCGATCAGTTCACCCTGCCAGGTGCCCTGACGCTCCAGCTCGGCACGGATCGACTGGTAGCGGCGCAGGGCTTCGGAGGAGCCCATCAGACGCGCGACGTTGTGCCCCAGTACCTCCTCGCGGCGATAGCCGGTGAGGCGGGTGAAGGCCTCGTTGAGGGCGATCAGCCGGTAATCCGGGTCGAGGATGATGATGCCTTCGCTGGCGGCCTCGAACACCGTGGCCGCCAGCCGTTGTTCTTCCTCGCGCTGCTTGCGGGTGGAAATGTCGGCACGGGTGCCGACCATCCGCGTGACCTGGCCGCGGCCGTCACGCTCCATCACCCGGCCGCGGTCTTCCACCCAGACCCAGTGGCCGGAGGCGTGGCGCACGCGATATTCGATGCGGTAGCCGTCGGTGCGGCCCTTGAGGTGCTCGACCAGCGCGCGGCGCAGCAGTGGCACGTCATCGGGGTGCAGGCGCGGGCGCAGGTCATTGCGCACGCTCTTCACCGACTCCTGGGTGATGCCGAAGATCTCCTCCAGGTGCGAGTGGTGCACTTCGTCAGTCAGCAGGTTCCAGTCCCACAGGCCCAGCTCGCTGGCCTCCAGCGCCAGGGCCAGGCGTGCTTCGGTATGGCTGAGCTTGGCGCTACCCGCCTCCACCCGCTCCTGCAGGGCGTCGCGGGCGCGGCAGAGTTCGCGCTCGGCGCGGCGGCGCTGCTCGACTTCGCGCTCCAGGTCCTGGTTCAGCGCCTCGGTCTGTGCCTTGGCGCGCTCCAGGTGCGCCACCAGCGCCTGGGCCTGGAAGCGCCGCAGCAGGCCGACATGCACCACCCGGTGAATCTGCCAGGCCACCACCAGCAGTGCCGCCAGCAGGATCACCCCGAGCACGCCCCAGCCCTGCTGCAGCGGGTTATCGCTGATCAATAAATAGGCAATGGACGGAAACAGGCAGGGCAAGGCGAAGGTGAGGAAGGCCGGCAGGCTGACCGCGTAGGCAACGCTGGCGGACAGGATGGCCGCGGCGATCAGGCCGAATACCAGGGATTGCTGGAGGAAGGCATCCGGTGGCACCAGGGCGATGGCGGCAAAGGCGAGGGTCAGCCCCGAGGCGCCAGCGCCGAACAGGAAGGTGCGCTGCCAGTGCGGGCTGGCCTGGCGCTCGGCGGACGCGGCATTGAAGGCGGATACCTGGATCAGCCGCAGCACGGCCAGCAGCACCAGCGAAACCAGCCAGCCGGCGAGCAGCCCCGGCTTTACGTATTCCCACAGCAACCCGGCGCACGCCAGGCCGTTGAGCAGCATGAGCAGAGTCGGCACCCGCGAGCCCTGATAAAGCAGGCGCGTGCGTTCGACGGCAATTTCGTGAGCGTACTGCTGGCGGATCTCGGCATGGCTCACCGGGATCGCCGAAGGCTCTACATAAGCGGTCATAGGCGTTTTTCTTGTAGGTTCTGGCCTAGGCGTCGGCGGAGCATACCCGAGGAGGTAGCCCCACCCAAGCAGGATGATGGCAATTGGCTCCGCGCCCTCCCAACTTTCGTCGGGAAGACGCCGGACGGCGGGCGGGTTTGCCGGGGAAAACCGCCCGTCGGTAGAATGCCGCCCCATGAACGATGACATCTCCTACCTGCTCAACTCCCTCAATGACCCGCAGCGCCAGGCCGTGGCCGCGCCGCTGGGGCGCCAGCGCGTACTCGCCGGCGCCGGGTCCGGCAAGACCCGCGTGCTGGTGCACCGTATCGCCTGGCTGATCCAGGTCGAGAACGCCTCGCCGCACAGCATCCTGGCCGTGACCTTCACCAACAAGGCCGCCGCCGAGATGCGCGCGCGGATCGAGCAGTTGCTGGGGATCAACCCGGCCGGCATGTGGGTCGGCACCTTCCACGGCCTGGCGCACCGCCTGCTGCGCGCGCACTGGCAGGAAGCCGGGTTGCCGGAGAACTTCCAGATCCTCGACAGCGACGACCAGCTGCGCCTGGTCAAGCGCGTGGTGCGCGAGCTGGGCCTCGACGAGCAGCGCTGGCCGCCACGCCAGGCGCAATGGTTCATCAACGGCCAGAAGGACGAGGGCAACCGCCCGCAGAACATCCAGACCGGCGGCGACCTGTACCTGGCAACCATGGTCGGCGTCTACCAGGCCTACGAAGAGGCCTGCGCCCGTGCCGGCGTCGTCGACTTCGCCGAGCTGCTGCTGCGCTCGCTGGACCTCTGGCGCGACCGCCCGAGCCTGCTGGAGCACTACCAGCGGCGCTTCCGTCACATCCTGGTGGACGAGTTCCAGGACACCAACGCCGTGCAGTACGCCTGGCTGCGCTTGCTCGGCAAAGGCGGCGAGAGCCTGATGGTGGTGGGCGACGACGACCAGTCGATCTACGGCTGGCGCGGCGCGAAGATCGAGAACATCCAGCAGTTCGGCGATGACTTCGCCGGCACCGAGGACATCCGCCTGGAGCAGAACTACCGCTCCACCGGCACCATCCTCAAGGCCGCCAACGCGCTGATCGCCAACAACAGCGGGCGCCTGGGCAAGGAGCTGTGGACCGACGGCGTCGACGGCGACCCGATCACCCTGTATTCGGGCTTCAACGAGCACGACGAGGCGCGCTACATCGTCGAGACCATCGAGGATGCGCTGCGCAAGGACGGTCTGAAGCGCAGCGAAATCGCCATCCTCTACCGCTCCAACGCCCAGTCCCGGGTGCTGGAAGAGGCGCTGCTGCGCGAGAAGATTCCCTACCGCATCTATGGCGGCCAGCGCTTCTTCGAGCGCGCCGAGATCAAGAACGCCCTGGCCTACCTGCGCCTGATCCGCCTGCGCGACGACGACGCTGCGCTGGAACGGGTGATCAACGTGCCGCCGCGCGGCATCGGCGAGAAGACCGTGGAGGCGATCCGCAATGCCGCGCGCCACAACGGCACCTCCATGTGGCGCGCGATCAACGACGTGATTGCCGCCAAGGCCGTGGCCGGCCGCGCCGCCAGTGCGCTCAACGGTTTCCTGGAAACCGTCGACCTGCTCGCGGTGAAGGTCGAAGGCATGCCGCTGCACCAGATGACCCAGATCGTCATCGAGCAGTCCGGCCTGATTACCTACCACAAGGAAGAAAAGGGCGAGAAAGGCCAGGCCCGGGTGGAAAACCTGGAGGAACTGGTCAGCGCCGCCCGCGCCTTCGAGACCCCGGACGACGAGGATACCCCGCCGCTGGTGGCCTTCCTCGACCATACCGCGCTGGAGTCCGGCGACACCCAGGCCGACGCCTTCGAGGACAGCGTGCAGTTGATGACGCTGCACAGCGCCAAGGGCCTGGAATTCCCGCTGGTGTTCCTTGCCGGCGTGGAAGAAGGGCTGTTCCCGCACAAGATGAGCCTGGAAGAACCCGGCCGTCTGGAGGAGGAGCGCCGCCTGGCCTACGTGGGCATCACCCGAGCCATGCACCGTCTGGTCATGACCTACGCGGAAACCCGCCGCCTGTATGGCAGCGAGACCTACAACAAGGTCTCGCGCTTCGTCCGGGAAATCCCGCCGAGCCTGATCCAGGAAGTGCGCCTGTCCAACTCGGTGAGCCGTCCGCTGTCGGGCAACCAGCGCAGCGGCAACCTGTTCAGCGGCGCCAGCGTGCCGGACACACCGTTCAGCCTCGGCCAGTCCGTGCGCCACCCACTGTTCGGCGACGGCGTGATCCTCAACTTCGAAGGCTCCGGCGCCCAGGCACGGGTGCAGGTGAACTTCGACAGCGAGGGCAGCAAGTGGCTGATGATGGGTTACGCGAAGCTCGAAGCGATCTGAACCGTAGGGCGTACAACCGTTCGCGGTTGTACGCCGATATACCGCGCCAGAATGGCGGTTCCAGTTCAGACCCGGAGCATGCTGAGACCAAGGCCAAACGGCGTATAACGCGGAGCGTTATACGCCCTACGCCCTTTTGTAGGAGCGAGCTTGCTCGCGAACCAACCCCGCAACGGAGTCAGTTCGCGAGCAAGCTCGCTCCTGCAGTCAAACCTCAGTGATGCCCGCCGCCGTTCTGCTCGAAGGTCTCGATCAGCGCCACCTGCATTCGCGAATGCACGCGGATGAACCAGCGCCAGAACACGGCGATCACCAGCGCGGCGATCAACGCCACCACCACCAATAGCTCGCCCGGCGGCAGGATGCTCGAACTGAGCGCCGCCAGCAGCAGCATCATGCCGCCCAGCGACAGCAGCGGGATCAGCTCGGAAATCACCCGGCGCACACGGGCCGTGTGGCGCCCGGCGCTCTCCGCCTTCACGCCCATCTCCGCCAGCAGCATCGCCAACGCCTTGAGCTTGCGGTAGGCGGCGATCAGGAACGGCAGCGAGAGCAGCAGCGCGGCGCCCCAGATCAGCGCCTTGTGCAGCGCTTCGGGCTCGACGAACTGCGCCAGCCACTGGCCGATCTGCCCGGCGAAGAACGCCAGGGCGAAGAAGATCGCGATCACCAGGGTCAGGTTGACCCCGACCTGCAGCAGGATGCGCCGGATCATCCCAGCGAGGATCGCCTTGTCGCCGCGCGGCTTGATGCTGCGCAGCCATTCACCGTACAGGCTGAACACCCGCACCATGGGCGAAGGCAGGCTGCGCCCCAGGTACAGCGCCAGCGGGTCGGCCGAGCGGATCAGGTAGGGCGTCAGCAGGGTGGTGATGGCCGACACGCCGACCACCACCGGGTAAAGGAAGTCGCTGGTCACGCCCAGGCTCATGCCCAGCGCGGCGATGATGAAGGAGAACTCGCCGATCTGCGAAAGGCCCATGCCCACGCGCATCGACGTACGCCCGTCGTTGCCGGCAATAAAGGCGCCGGCACCGCAGGACACCAGCTTGCCGGCAACCACCACCAGGGTGATCACCAGGATCGGCGCGGCGTAGTCCACCAGTACCTTGGGGTCGATGGTCAGGCCGATGGCGACGAAGAAGATCGCGCTGAACATGTCGCGCACCGGTTCCATCAGCCGTTCGATCTGAATCAGCTGGCGCGACTCGGCCATGATCGCGCCGATCAGGAAGGCGCCCAGGATCATGCTGTATTCCAGCTTCACCACCAGCAGGCAGAAGCCGAAGCACAGGCCCAGCACCGTCACCAGCAGCATCTCGTTGCTTTCGAATTTCGCCACGTAGGCCAGCAGACGCGGCACCAGCAGGATGCCGACGACCAGCGCGACGACCATGAACAGGCTGAGCTTGCCGACCGTGGAGAACACCTGGTCGGCCTCCACCGTGCCGCTCACGGCAATGCCGGAGAACAGCGCGATGATGCCGATGCCAAGGATGTCCTCGATGATCAGAACGCCGAAGATCAGCTGGGCGAAGCGCTCGTTCTTCATCTTCAGGTCGCCCAGGACCTTGATGATGATGGTGGTGGAGGACATCGCCAGGATCGCGCCGAGGAACAGCGAGTCCATGGTGCTCCAGTCGAACAGGCGGCCGATCTCGAAGCCGGCCCAGATCATCAGGGTGATTTCCAGGAACGCGGCGATGAACGCCGTAGCGCCGACCTGGAACAGCTTGCGCAGGGAAAACTCCAGCCCCAGGCAGAACATCAGGAAGATCACTCCCAGCTCGGCGAGGGTCTTGATCGTCTCCTCGTCGTGCACCAGGGCGAAGGGCGGGGTGTGCGGGCCGATGATCACCCCGGCGATGATGTAGCCCAGCACCACCGGCTGCTTGAAGCGATGGCAGAGGATGGTGACGAAGCCGGCGATCAGCATGATCACCGCGAGGTCCTGGATGAAGTCGATGGCATGCATGGTCGGCGGTCCTCGCGGCGTGGGGTCAGGGGATCGCGCGGCTGACGGCCTCGCTCAGCGAAGCCTACCATCCGAGCGTTCCGACAGGCGGCTCTGAAAGAATCAGTAACAGACTGATTTGGAAAGGGATTCATCCGCCCCCATATCAGGGGGCGAGCCCGCACAGGGCAACAGCACGAAACAAAATCCGGCTGGCTCTCGCCGGCCCCGGCCTGCAACATGACGTGCGTCGTATACCAACCAAGAGAATGACAACGATGAAGCGCTTTCTCAGCCTTGCCATGGCCTTCTGTGTCGCCGTGACGCTCAGCCTCGACGTCAACGCCGCCAAACGTTTCGGTGGCGGCAAGAGCATGGGCTCTGCGCCGAGCCACCAGACCCGCCAGGCGCAACCCAACGCCGCTCCGAATTCCCCGACTGCCGCCGGCCCCGCCGCGACCGGTGCCGCCGCAGGCGCTGCTGGCGCTGCCGCCAAGAGCGGCGCTTCGCGCTGGCTCGGCCCGCTGGCCGGCCTCGCCGCCGGTGGCCTGCTCGCCTCGATGTTCATGGGTGACGGCTTCCAGGGCATGCAGTTCCTCGACATCCTGATCATCGCCCTGATCGCGTTCATCGCCTTCCGCTTCATCGCCTCCCGTCGCCGCCAGCAGCAGGGCCAGCAGCCCGCCATGGCCGGTGGACATGCGCCGATGCAGCGTGAAATGCCCGCCGCCCCGCCATCGATCTTCGGCGGTGCGTCGCGTCCGGTGATGGACAGCCGTCCGGTGATCAACGCCCCGAGCTGGTTCGATGAAACCCGCTTCATCGGCGCTGCCCGCGAGCACTTCATGTCCCTGCAGCAACACTGGGACGCCAACGAGATGGACAAGATCGCCGAGTTCGTCACCCCGCAGATGCTGCAGTTCCTCAAGCAGGAGCGCGCTGATCTGGGCGACGCCTACCAGTCGACCTACATCGACAACCTCGATGTGCAACTCGAGGGCGTGGACGACCAGGCCGAGAAGACCATCGCCACCCTGACCTTCAGCGGCGTGTCGAAGTCCTCGCGCTTCGACCAGGGCGAGCCCTTCAGCGAAAGCTGGCGCATGGAGCGTGCCCAGGGCGACAACCAGCCCTGGCTGGTCGCTGGCATCCGCCAGAACTGATCCTGCACGTGAAGAAAAAGCCCGGCGAATGCCGGGCTTTTTCGTTTCCCGCGAAACACTCCTGCGCCGGGCTTACCCTCACCCCGGCCGTCTCACCTTGGGCGAGACCCGGGGGTGAGGGCGCTTCCGGGATACCTGACACCAGAGCGCCGCTCGTCCGGACAATGCCCATGCAGTGGTCTTGCGCGGGGGGCCGGCTACTACTGTATAAAGCGCGCCATTAGCGAACGTAGAGAGGCCCCGCCTGTGGAAGATGTGATCGAAAAGCTTCGTGAAGCCAACGAGCCGGTTCCGGTACCGCTGGAACTGCCCGATGAAGAACTGCTGGTGGAAATCGAAGAGGCTCTGCTGATCGGCATTCCGTCGGAATTCCGCGAATTCCTCCTGCTGGTCAGCGACGTCGTTTACGGCCGCCTGGAACCCGTCACGGCGACCGATCCACAGTCCCACACCTACTTGCCGGAAGTCGCGGCCGTGGCCTGGGCCAACGGCCTGCCACGCGAGCTGATCCCGCTCTGCGCCGATGGTGACGACTACTACGCGGTCGCCGAGGACGGCGAGGTGATCCTCTGGGCCGACGGCGAGCTCACCGAGGAAACCTGGGACTCCGTCTGGACCTGGGCACGCGACGTATGGCTGGATACTTGAAGCCCCGTATCGGAATTTCCTGAAACTTCCATGGTCACACAGGCAACCCAGCGTACCTCCAGCCCTCGCTGCCCGGGCGGGTACGATGCCCCGTGGAGAAACTATGAAGTTGAAAGCCTTGTTCACCTGCCTGTTGCTGCTCGGCCTCGCCGGATGCGCCGACAAGGCCGTGGTGACGCT
The DNA here is from genome assembly GCF_048068295.1 of Pseudomonas sp. NY15435. Classification (NCBI taxonomy): domain Bacteria; kingdom Pseudomonadati; phylum Pseudomonadota; class Gammaproteobacteria; order Pseudomonadales; family Pseudomonadaceae; genus Pseudomonas; species Pseudomonas sp. NY15435. Next base: position 765,322 of record NZ_JBLUQA010000001.1, on the reverse strand, counting down.
GCAGGACGGCAGCGAAATCCTGGTGAAGGATCACTCCGACTACGACAAATACAATGACTACTACGAATTCGAACAGCTCAACGGCGAGACGATCCTGATCAAGAAGGACAACGTCCGCTTCATCAAGACCCCCTGAAGGGCGCCCTAGCGCGCCCCGAGCCTTCCCCCGCTTTCCAGCTCAAGCAGATTGAGCAGGTACTGGCCGCAGTAGCCCAGGTCCTGTTCGATGGCTTTGCGCGCGCCTGCGCCATCGCCACGCTCCAGCGCCAGCAGGGTGTCTTCGTGGAAGTCGTTCAGGCGCAGCGACAGGTCGGCCTCGGTGAACAACCGGTTGAAGAATGGCCCGACCTGCAGCCAAAGCGCCTCGATCATGCGCAGCAGCGTGGGGTTGCCGCAGGCGCGGTAAAGCGTCAGGTGGAACAGGCTGTTGGCTTCCAGGTAACCCTGGACGTCGCGGGCGTTGAGGGCGACCTCCATACGCTCGGTGCAATCGCGCAGCACCGCCATGTCGCTGGATTTCAGGTGCCGGGCCGCGTCTTCGACCGCCAGTCCCTCCAGGGATTGCCGCACCTGCAAAATCTGCAGGTAGCGTTCGCGGGTCATCACCGGCACCCGTAGCGAGCGCTGCGGCTCGCCTTCCAGCGCGCCCTCGGCCACCAGCCGTTGCAGGGCGGCGCGAACCGGCATCGGGCTGGTGCCCCATTCATCGGCCAGGTCGCGGATCTTGAGCCGCTCGCCGGGCTGGAAGCGCCCGCTCAGCAGGGCCTGGCGCAGGTTCTGGTACAGCTGTTCCTGAAGGTTGTCGGCCATCGCGAATTACTCCCGGCCGGCCGGCGGCGCCGGCAGTTGGGCGAAGGTCAGGCTGCAGTCGTGCTTCATCTTGCTTATCCCTTGTTCTCGATCAGACAGTTGCCGCCATCCACCACCAGCACTTCGCCGGTGATGTAGCTGGCTTCGGGCGAGGCCAGGAAGGCGATGGCGGCCGCCACCTCTTCCGGTCGCCCGGAACGGCCGAGCGGCGTGCGCCGTCCGGCCTGGATTTCTTCCTCGCTGCTGGAGCCGGTGGCAATCCAGCCCGGTGCCACGCTGTTCACCGTCACCCCGCGGCGCGCTACCTCCAGCGCCAGGCCCATGCTCATGCCGAGCATTCCGGCCTTCGCCGCGCTGTACGCCGACTCACCGGGATTGCTGGCACGAACGCCGGTCGTGGAGCTGACATTGACGATGCGCCCGTAGCCGCGCTCCAGCATCCCCGGCAGCAGCGCGCGGGTGAGCAGGAAGGCGCTGGTCAGGTTGCGCGCCAGCGACAGGTTCCAGGTCGCCAGGTCCATCGCCGCCAGTTCAGCGAAGGGCTCCGGGCTGCCCTGCATGGCCATGCCGGCGTTGTTCACCAGCACGTCTACCCTTCCCCATTGCGCCTGGGCCCAGTCGGCCAGTTGACGAACGTCATTCTCGTTGGTCAGGTCGGCGGGCAGCGCGCGAGCCTCGAAGCCTTCGGCGCACAGTTCCCCTGCCCGCAGCAGGACGCGCTCGCTGCTGGCAGTGAGCAGCAGTTTCACGCCACTGCGCGCCAGCCGGCGGGCGCTGGCGAAACCGATGCCAGATTCGCTGCCTGCGCCACTGACCAGGGCAACCTGACCGGCCCAGGCGGACTCATTCGTGACATCTTTCATAGGCATCTTCTTTATCTGTGATCACAGAATTCGTTACAGGGCAGATTATCAGGCAGTCGCCCCGGTGTATTGACATTTTTGTGATCACAAATGGAAGATGTGCGAAATAACAAACGAGGTGTGCAACATGACCGCCAGCGGAATCGCCCAACAGGCCGTGGATCTCTTCACCGCCCGCGAGCGCCAGCGCTTCCTGGAACAGAATCCCAAGTCCGTCGCCCTTGCCGAGCGTGCGCACAAGTCGCTGTACGCCGGTGTGCCGATGCACTGGATGGCCGACTGGTCCACGCCCTGCCCGCTGTTCGTCGAACGCGCCCAGGGCGCCCGCTTCTACGACGTGGACGGCCATGACTACGTGGACTTCTGCCTGGGCGACACCGGCAGCATGTTCGGTCACTCGCCGGCGCCGATCGCCCGCGCCCTCGCCGAACAAGGCGCCCGCGGCCTGACCAGCATGCTCCCCGGGGAAGATGCCGTGGTCTGCGGCGAACTGCTGGCCGCGCGCTTCGGCCTGCCCTACTGGCAGGTGACCGCCACCGCCACCGACTCCAACCGCTACGTCCTGCGCTGGGCCCGCGCAGTGACCCAGCGCAAGACCCTGCTGGTGTTCGACGGCTGCTACCACGGCACCGTGGACGACGTGATGGTGCGCTACCGCGACGGCGAAACCGTGCACCGCTCCGGCCTGGTCGGCCAGGCCTATGACCTGACCCAGCACAGCCGCTCCATCCCCTTCAACGACGTCGAGGCGCTGGAAGCCGCTCTGGCCCAGGGCGACGTTTGCGCGCTGCTCTGCGAGCCGGCGATGACCAACATCGGCATGGTCCTGCCCGATCCGGGCTTCATGCAGAAGTGCCGCGAGCTGACGCGCAAGTACGGTTCGCTGCTGATCATCGACGAAACCCACACCATCTCCACCAATATCGGCGGCTGCACGAAGCTGTGGAACCTCGACCCGGACTTCTTCGTGGTCGGCAAGCCGATTGCCGGCGGCGTGCCCTGCGGCATCTTCGGCTGCAGCGCGGAGATGGCCGAACGCATGGCCGCTTCGCGCAAGAGCGCCCAGGAAGACAGCCATGGCCACGGCCACAGCGGCATGGGCACCACGCTCTCGGCGAACGCCCTGGCCATGCACTGCATGCGCGCCAACCTGGAACAGGTAATGACCCAGGCGGCCTACGACCACATGCTGCCGCTGGCCAAGCGCCTGGCCGATGGCTTCCGCCGCCTGATCGCCAAGCACGACCTGAAGTGGTCGGTGACCGAGCTGGGCGCGCGCAGCGAGTTCCAGTTCTGCCCCGTCTCCCCGCGCACTGGCGCCGAAGCCGAAGCGGCCTTCCATGACGAGCTGCAGATGGCGCTGCACCTGTACCTGATCAACCGCGGCATCCTGATCACGCCGTTCCACAACATGACCCTGTGCTGCCCGGATACCACCACGGCGGATGTGGATCGCCTGATCGAGACCCTCGACACCGGCATCACCGAGCTGCTGGCCATCCCCGGCGCGCGCGAGGCCTGATCGAAACTCCCCCTGTAGGAGCGAGCTTGCTCGCGAACCCGCCCCGCAGCGGATTTACAAAAGAGCGTTCGCGAGCAAGCTCGCTCCTACGAAGAGACAATTCGGCGCACCGCGCCACCGAGGACCACCATGCAATTCGCCGATCGACAGGAAGCCGAAGCCTTCCTCGCCGCCCATCCGGACGTGCGCAGCATCGAACTGTTCATCATCGACTCCAACGGCATCCCGCGCGGCAAGCTGCTGCACCGCGACGAGCTGCTGGCGATCTACGACAACGGCCGCCCGCTGCCCAGCTCGATCCTCGCGCTGACCGTGCAGGGCGAGGATGTCGAAGGCACCGGGCTGGTCTGGGAAGTCGCCGACGCCGACTGCTGGACTTACCCGCTGCCCGGCAGCCTGACCCTGCAACCCTGGCGCACCAGCCCCACCGGCCAGTTGCAGGTGAGCATGCACCCGACCCAGGGCCTGCCCGCCACGCCCGCCGACCCGCGCCAGGCACTGTCCCGCGTGGTCGAGCGGCTGAAGGCCGACGGCTTCCACCCGGTGATGGCGGTGGAGCTGGAGTTCTATCTGCTGGACAAGCAGCGCGACGCCAACGGTCGCCCGCAACCGGCGCTGCAAATGAACGGCATCCGTCCGGAGGCGCCGCAGGTCTATGGCGTCTATGAACTGGAGCAGCTGCAGCCGTTCCTCGACGATCTCTACGCCGCCTGCGAAGTGCAGGGCCTGCCCGTGCGCACGGCGATCTCCGAATACGCGCCGGGCCAGGTAGAGCTGACCCTGGAGCACCGCTTCGACGTCATGCAGGCCATCGACGAAGGCGTGCGCTACAAACGTCTGGTGAAGGGCGTGGCGAACAAGCACGGGCTGCAGGCCTGCTTCATGGCCAAGCCGTTCGGCGACCGCGCCGGCTCCGGCATGCACCTGCACGTCAGCCTGGCCGACGAGCAGGGCAACAACCTGTATGCCAGCGAAGACATTCACGGCACCCCCCTGCTGCGCCACTCCATCGGCGGCATGATGGCGCGCCTGCTGGACTCCCTGGCGATCTTCTGCCCCAACGCCAACTCCTTCCGCCGCTTCCAGGCCAACAGCTACGCACCGCTGGCCAAGAGCTGGGGCGTGAACAACCGCACCGTGTCGTTCCGCGTGCCCGGTGGCCCGGCCAAGAGCCGGCACATCGAGCACCGCATCTGCGGCGCTGATGCCAACCCGTATCTCGCGGCGGCGGCGATCCTCGCGGCCATCCACGAAGGCATCCGCGAACAGATCGACCCGGGCGCGCCCATCGTCGGCAACGGCTACGAACAGGCCACCGAGTTCCTCCCTACCGACTGGCTCACCGCCCTGCGCGCACTGGAGGCTTCGACCTGGGCCCGCGAGGCGCTGGGCGAGGAATTCCTCAAGGTGTTCCTGGCGATCAAGTGGGAAGAGTTCCGCCAGTTCATGGGCGAGGTGGGCGAGCAGGATTGGCGCTGGTACCTGCACCACGCGTGATTGGATGACCGAATCGGCGGAAGCAAAACGGCTCTTGTAGGAGCGAGCTTGCTCGCGAACGCCTCCGCGCCGGAGCGTGTTCGCGAGCAAGAACTGGGCGTCCCCCTCGTTCCTACAGGGGCAGCAACCCGCGGAGCCACCGATCGGCTCACCCGCCGACACGCAAAAGACTTACGAAAAATTTACCCTGTCAGACTGAAGAATCTGGTCTTTTCTTGGTCTGTAATTGCACGGGGCGCAGACGCGCTTCGTGGTCAACGCGGCGCCGCCGGTACTGCCTGCCGGCCGCCGTCCTCTCTCAGGCAGGGAGAACCCGTAGACAATGAGCACTCCTGTCGTACTGATCACCGGCGCTGCCGGTGGCCTCGGAAAAGCCATCGCCAAACGTTTCGCCCAAAGCCACTGGCGCATCGCCGCGACCGACGTGGACAAAGCCGGCCTGCATGCGCTCAACGCCCAGGTCCCGCTGGACGCCACCGCCGTCGGCGACCTGCGACGCGCCGACAACTGCCACAGCCTGATGTCCGACATCCTCGCCCGCACCGGCCGCCTCGACGCTCTGGTGAACGCCGCCGGTGTCTGGCGCGAAGGCCCGGTGGAAGACTTCAACGAGGACGACTTCGACCTGGTCATGGGGGTCAACCTCAAGGCCGCGTTCTACATGTGCCAGGCGGCAACGCCGTACCTCAAGGAAAACCACGGCTGCATCGTCAACATCTCCAGCGACTCCGGCCGTCAGGCCTATCGCGGCTCCGCGGCGTACTGCGCGAGCAAGGCGGCGCTGACCATGCTTACCCGCACCCTGGCGCTGGAGCTGGCCGAGTCCGGCGTGCGGGTCAACGCCATTTCCCCCGCCGACATCGCCACGCCAATGCTCGACTACCAGGCCGAGCGCTACGGACAGGGCAATCCGGACAGCTACAAGCGCGCCCTGCTGAAGGATTATCCACAGGGCAAGGCATCACGCTTCATCCGCCCTGAGGAAGTCGCCGAACTGGTCTGGTACCTGTGCAAGCCGGAATCCGAGGCTATCACCGGCGCGGACCTGGCCATCGACTTCGGCCTCTCCGCCGGGCGCTGAGCCAACGATCGAGCAAACGGGCGGCCCAGGGGTCGCCCGTTTTCGTTGCGGGGCGTTGCGCGAACGGCAGATGCACCGTTGGCGAAGGGTCCACTGGCGCTGTTGGCCAATCAGGGATATAGAAAAAACTGTGTCGTCAGCCCCGCTCCGGTTGTCCAGAGTAAGGCCCTTTCCTTTTCCCAAGACAATTCCGAAGAGAATTCCATGGAACCTGGCAACCACCAGCTCAGCATGACCGTCCTGATGACTCCCGACATGGCCAACTTCTCCGGCAATGTCCACGGAGGCACCCTGCTCAAGTACCTCGACGAAGTCGCCTACGCCTGCGCCAGCCGCTACGCCGGCTACTACGTGGTGACCCTGTCGGTGGACCAGGTGATCTTCCGCCAGCCGATCCACGTCGGCGAACTCGTCACCTTCCTCGCTTCGGTGAACTACACCGGCCGTACCTCGATGGAGATCGGCGTGAAAGTGGTCACCGAGAACATCCGCGAGAAATCCGTGCGCCACACCAACAGCTGCTTCTTCACCATGGTGGCGCTGGATGACGACCGCAAGACGATCGAGGTGCCGCAACTGGTCCCGCAGACCAAGGACGAGAAGCGTCGCTTCGCCCAAGCCCAGCAGCGTCGGCAAATTCGTCAGGAGCTGGAACAGCGCTATCAGGAGCTTCGCGACGAATAAGCGACGTTCACGACATTTCCTGAAAAGAAATCGGGCGTGCCGTGGAAATTTCCTAATGCGTCAACAGGTTACCCTTGCGTGAAAGCAAGGTAGGAATTGATTACTACGCCTAAACTTTTCATACGCGGGTTTGCCCCCGTGACCCACCGTCGAGCGACCCGGTGCTGATGCGCAGTCCGGTCGCTCCCTGAGTGCCCGGAGCCCAGACCATGCATCACACCCCGCTACTGACCACTCTCGCCGTCGGCTTCGTGCTGGCCTTCGTCCTCGGCGCCCTGGCCAACCGCCTTCGCATTTCGCCGCTGGTGGGCTACCTGCTCGCCGGCGTGCTGGCCGGCCCCTTTACCCCCGGTTACGTCGCCGACCAGGCACTGTCCGTGGAGATCGCCGAACTGGGCGTAATCCTGCTGATGTTCGGCGTCGGCCTGCACTTCTCGCTCAAGGACCTGCTGTCGGTCAAAGCCATCGCCATCCCCGGCGCAGTGGTGCAGATCGGCGTCGCCACCCTGCTCGGCCTGGGCCTGGCCTGGATGATGGGCTGGAACTTCGGCGGCGGCCTGGTCTTCGGCCTCGCCCTGTCGGTAGCCAGTACCGTGGTGCTGTTGCGTGCGCTGGAGCAGCGACAGCTGATCGACACCAAGCGCGGCCGCATCGCCATTGGCTGGCTGATCGTCGAAGACCTGGCGATGGTCCTCACCCTGGTCCTGCTGCCGGCGCTGGCCGGCTCCCTGGGCGGTACCTCCGACGGTGGCGACGGCGGCCTGCTGATGCCGATCCTGCTGACTCTGGGCAAGGTCGCCGCCTTCGTCGCGGTGATGATCCTGGGCGGCCGCCGCTTCGTGCCCTGGGTGCTGGAGCGCGTGGCCAAGACCGGCTCGCGCGAGCTGTTCACCCTGGCCGTGCTGGCTATCGCCCTGGGCATCGCCTACGGTTCGGCGGTGATCTTCGGTGTGTCCTTCGCCCTCGGCGCGTTCTTCGCCGGGATGATCCTCAACGAGTCCGAGCTGAGTCACGAGGCGGCGGAAAACTCGCTGCCGCTGCGCGACGCCTTCGCCGTGCTGTTCTTCGTCTCCGTCGGCATGCTGTTCAACCCGGCGATCCTGATCCACGAGCCGCTGCCGGTGCTGGCCACCTTCCTGGTGATCGTCTTCGGCAAGTCGGTGGCGGCCTACGTCATCGTGCGGATGTTCGGCCACCCCAACAGCACCGCGCTGACCATTGCCGCGAGCCTGGCGCAGATCGGCGAGTTCTCCTTCATCCTGGTCGGCCTGGGCGTGACCCTGAACCTGCTGCCCGAAGCCGGCCGCGACCTGGTGCTGGCCGGCGCGATCCTGTCGATCCTGGTCAACCCGCTGCTGTTCATCGCCATTGACCGCTTGCAGGCGCGCCAGGAGCTGAAGGCCGAGAGCGATCCGGGCGTAGTCCAGGTGGAACCCCAGGACCTGCCGCCGCCGGTGCTCGAGCACAACCATGCCATCCTCATCGGCCATGGCCGCGTCGGGGCGCTGGTGAGCGAGCGTCTGCGCAAGGACAAGGTGCCGGTCGTGGTGATCGAGGACAAACGCGAGAAAGCCGCCGAGCTGCGCGAGCACGGCCTCTGCGTGGTGGTCGGCAACGCCGCCAATCCCGACGTCCTGAACCAGGCCAACATCACCTCGGCGCGCTGGCTGCTGATCGCAATTCCCAATGGCTTCGAGGCCGGGACGATTTCCAGCCACGCGCGGGCGATCAACCCGAACCTGGACATCATCGCCCGCGCCCATTTCGACGCCGAAGTGGATTACCTGGAGCAGAACGGCGCCAACCTGGTGATCATGGGCGAGCGGGAAATCGCCCGCGGCATGGTCGAGCGGGTCGAGCGCGAGGACGCCACCACGGCGCCCAGCGACGACCACCTGCCGCAGTCGGCCTGACATCATGCTGCGCCGGCTCTACGACTGGACCATGCGCCTGGCGGGCCATCCGCGGGCAGAGCTGGCGCTGGGCGGGGTGACCTTCGCCGAGAGTTCGTTCTTCCCCATCCCACCAGACGCGCTGCTGGTGCCGATGGTCCTGGCCAACCGCGCCAAGGCCTGGCGCTATGCAGCGATCTGCATCGTCAGTTCGGTGCTGGGCGGCATCGCCGGCTACTTCATCGGCCTGCTGCTGTTCGAGACGGTGGGCCAGGCGATCCTGGCTTTCTACGGCCTGCAGGAAAACTTCGCCGAGGTTGCCGAGCGCTACAACGAGCTTGGCTGGCTGATGGTGCTGCTGGGCGGCGGCTTCACCCCGCTGCCCTACAAGCTGATCACCCTGACCAGCGGGGTGACCCAGCTCGACCTGGTGCTGTTCATCGCTCTCAGCGTGGTGGCGCGAACCCTGCGCTTCGCCGCCACCTGCGCCCTGCTGTTCTGGGCCGGCCCGGCACTGCGCGAAGCCATCGAGAAGCGCCTGGGGCTGGCGTTCGGCCTGCTCACGGCGATGGTGGTGGGCGGGTTGCTGCTGGGCAAGTACATGCTCTGAACCGTTCTTCGTAGGAGCGAGCTTGCTCGCGAACAGATCACCCGGCGGCTCTGGCGCTGGGCGGTTCGCGAGCAATAACGATAGCGTCCCCCTCGCTCCTACAGATCAGGCTCCGGCGCAAGGGCTTGCCCTCACCCCAGCCCTCTCCCATAGGGAGAGGGAGCCGGTCGGTGTGCTGTGGATATCTCAGAGTCAGCCGGCGAGCTGCGACATACCCACCCGCTCATGACAGTCCCCTCTCCCCTGGGAGAGGGTTAGGGGCACGCCCAGCGCAGGATTCCCCCCCAAGAACCCGTTCGGCTCACCCCAACTTCACCGCCTCGAACTTCACCCGCGGGTGGGCGATGCGGTCCTGGGCGCGCACCAGTTCCAGCTCGTAGCTGCCGCAAGCCTGGGTTTCCAGCAGCACTTCATGTACGGCCGCGGCGCAGAACTCGAAGGCGCTACGCAGGTCATCGCCCAGCAGCAGGCGGGCGAGGAACAGCCCGGAAGTCAGGTCGCCCACACCCACCGGCTGGCGCGGGAAGGCCAGCAGCGGGCGGCGCAGGTGCCAGGTTTCGTCCAGCGTCACCAGCAGCATCTCGAAGGCATCCGCCGGCTTGCCGGGGTAGTTCAGGTGCTTCACCAGGATCGCCTTCGGGCCGCGCACGAGGAGGCCACGGGCCATCGCCACACAGTCTTCCAGGGAGGTCGGCTGGCGATCACAGAAACTGTCCAGCTCCAGCTGATTCGGGCACAGGTAGTCGGCAACGGCAGCAGCCTCGTGGAGCAGGAACTCGCTGACCTCCGGGGCGACGATGCAGCCCTTCTCCGGATGGCCCATCACCGGGTCGCACAGATAGACGGCGCGCGGGTTCACCTCGCGGATGCGGCGCACCACTTCGAGGATCGAGCGGCCCTGCGCCGCGCTGCCCAGGTAACCCGACAGCACCGCGTCGCAGTTGCCCAGCTCGCCGATGGCGGCGATGCCATCCACCAGCGCGGGAATCTGCTCCGGCGGCAGCACCTGGCCCGTCCAGTGGCCATACTGGGTATGGTTGGAAAACTGCACGGTGTTCAGCGGCCAGACGTTCACCCCGACGCGTCGCATGGGGAACTCGGCAGCGCTGTTGCCGGCGTGACCGAAGACGACGTGGGACTGGATGGCGAGAACGTGGGGGGTGCGCGGCATAACGGTGTCCTGCTACAGAATGGGGCAGTATGGGGCGCAATTCACACGCTGTGAACATCCGCCTCTCGCCGCCCGACGGCGGAGTGAGTAAGCTGGTGCGCCGATTCCGAGGAAGCCGAAGTGGACCTGGGCAATCTTTTCATTTTCATGCTGGTTGTCGCGGGCGCCGCCTGGTGGTGGCGCGCCCATGGCATCCGCGAGCGCGCGCTGGCGCTGGCCAAGCAGCACTGCACGCGCGAGGGCGTGGAACTGCTGGATGACGCCATGGCCCTGCAGCGCTTCCGCTTCCAGCGCGACGGCCGCGGCAACCTGCGCCTGGCCCGCGAGTACGCCTTCGAGTTCACCGCCACCGGCCAGGAACGCTACGCCGGCACCATCGCCATGTTCGGCCAGCACCTGGGCCGCGTCGAGTTGGCGCCCTTCCGCATGGAGCCCGAACCGCGCATGCCGGTCTCGCCGGTCGCCACCTTCCACCCTGCCGCCGCACCGGTCGATGAGGAAATCGTCGACGCCGTGTTCGACGACACCCCAGCGCCGCCACGCGCCAAGGCGGAAGTCGTGCGCCTGGACGAATGGCGCCGCGCGCACCAGGGCAAGAAGGTCGGCGACTAGAGCTAAGTACCTCTCAGCGTGCGTCGTCCTTCATCAACTCCCTGAATTCGGACACCCGGCTCAGCACTTGTTGCCAGTGCTCATTCATCAAGCGCCCCACTGTCCGGCTCAACAGCCAGCAGCGCCAGCGAAACAGCAGATGGTTCGCTCGCCGGTGATTCTGCCGGCACTTGCCGAACAACCAGTCCGCATCGAAGCCTGTCCACTCACCCGCCACCGACAAGGCATTGGGGTACACCGCCGGGACGACCTCGCGGCGGTAAATCGCCTCGAGTTCCGCGACGCAATAGTCACTTTCGGCCAGGGTCCGCGCGATGTAACTCAGGTCCGCATCGGTAGGCTCGGTATCCAGCCACAGCTCGGACAGTGCCAGCCAGACGGACTCGCGGGCGGGGTCGTTCACTCGTGGCCCAGCAGGAAGCGCGAGACTCGCTCGGCGCTCTCCTCAGGAAACTCCTGCATGAAGCAGTGCCCGCCGTCGACACACTGGCCACTCACCACCGTGTTCGATGCACACCAGCGCGCCACGGACTTGGGCACGAAGGGATAGGTGCGCTCGCCGAACAGCACCTGGGTCGGCGTGACCACCTTGCTCAGCGTCGGCCACAGCCGCTTGGGGAAGGAGCTGAAGATTTCCGCCTCGCGGCTGGGTCGACATTTCAGCTCGACGCCGGCCTCGGTGCGCTTCATCGCGTTCTCCACGTAGGCCCAGAGGGCCTCGTCGGTCCAGCCCCTGAAGATGCCCCGGCCATGCAGGCCGGCATAGGCCGCCTCGCGATCCGGCCACTGGCTGCGCCGCGAGCGCGCCTTCTGCACCATGGTGCGGCGCTTGTGCAGGCCGAGCACTTCGGAGAGCGCCATCACGCCGACCATCGCCGGGGTGAAGAGCACCGGGTCAAGCAACACAGCGCGGCGGAACAGCTCGGGGTGGCGACCAAGGACAAGACTCGTCAACACACCACCAAAGCTGTGCCCGGCGGCGTAATGCGGCACATCACCGAATACCTTGCTGCCGGCCTGGAAGGCTTCCACCGCCATCTCCGCATTGCGGTTCCAGCCGTGAAAGCGTCCGCCGTGGTCACTGTCGCCATGGCCCTGCACGTCGCACAGCCAGAGGTCGAAATCCTCGGCGAGGACTTTCAGCATCGGCTCGTAGGCGCGGCCGCAGAAGCCGTTGCCATGCAGGAAGTGCAGCAACGGCTTGCCACTGGGCTCGCTGCGCCAGCCGCGCAGGGTGAAACCGGCGGACCCTTCGTGGGTCCAGGACGACAACTGCATCGAAGCTCTCCATCGGGATGCGGCAGTTTAGCGAGGCAGCGGGGCGCCGGACCAGCGCGTGGTCATGCTATTGTCGCCGACCGTTGGTCGAACACCGTCGAACATGTCGCCTGCCCGCCCTCTTCGCCTGCTGCTGATCTGCCTGCTCCTGCTGGCCGGGCTGGTGCTGTCGGTCTTCTGGGCCGGCGAAAAGGCGCGGCACCGCGCGCTGCTGGCCGAGGCAGAAGCCGCCCACGAACAGCTCGGCCTCTACGCCAACTCCCTGCACACCCTGATCGAGCGCTTCCGCAGCATCCCCGCCGTACTGGCATTGGACCCGGAGCTGCGCGCAGCCATGCGCGGCCCGGTGACCGGCGAGCTGCAGCACCGGCTCAATCTCAAGCTGCAGGAGATCAACGGCGCCGCACGCTCCTCGACCCTGGAACTGCTGGACCACACCGGCCTCGCCGTGGCCGCCAGCAACTGGAACCTGCCGGTCAGCTACGTCGGCCACAACTACGGCTTCCGCCCCTATTTCCGCCAGACCATTGCCCAGGGCGCCGGGCGTTTCTACGCGGTCGGCGTGACCAGCGGGATACCCGGCTACTTCCTGTCCAACGCCCTGCGCGACGACGATGGCCGCTTCCTCGGCGCCATCGTGGTCAAGCTGGAGTTTCCCGACCTGGAGCGCCAGTGGAGCCAGACCCCGGACGTGGTGCTGGTGAGCGACAGCAAGGGCGTGGTGTTCCTCGCCAACCACCCGCGCTGGCGCTACCGCGAACTGATGCCGCTGGACGCCGTGGCCCGCGCCGAGATGGCCGACACCCGGCAGTACCACAAGCAGCCGCTCAGCGCGTTGCCGCACCGAACGCTGGAAACCCTCGGCGAACACGCGCGCATGGTTCGCGTCGACGGCCAGGACATCAGCGGCGACTACCTCTGGCAATCGGTCGGCCTGCCGGAAGACGAGTGGACCCTGCACCTGCTGCGCAATCCCCACGGCGTGCAGGCCGACGTCACCAGCGCGCGGCTGGCCGCCGCCGGTGTCTGGCTGGCACTGGTGTTCCTCGTGCTCTGGCTGCAACAGCGGCGCCGCCTTGCCCGCCTGCGCCAACGCAACCAGGAAGAGCTGGAACGTCTGGTCGAGCAACGCACCGCCGCTCTGCGCACCGCCCAGGACGGTCTGGTACAGGCCGCCAAGCTGGCCGCGCTGGGGCAGATGTCCGCCGCATTGGCCCATGAGATCAATCAGCCGCTCACCGCCCAGCGCATGCAGCTGGCCAGCGTGCGCCTGCTGCTCGACGCCGGCCGCCAGGACGACGCCCGCGCCGCGCTGGTACGTGTCGATGAGCTGCTCGAACGCATGGCCGCGCTCACCGGCCACCTGAAGACCTTCGCCCGCAAGACGCCCGGCGGCCTGCGCGAGCGCATCGAACTGGGCCACGTGATCGAGCAGGCACTGCAACTGCTTGCCGTGCGCATCCGCGGCGAGGGCGTGGATATCCATCAGGATCTGGACCTGCCCGCCTGGGTGCTGGGCGATGCGATCCGCCTGGAGCAGGTGCTGGTCAACCTGATCCGCAACGCCCTGGACGCGGTGGCCCGCAGCGACCAGCCACGCATCGAGCTCACCCTGCGCCGCGAAAACGATCAGTGGTGCCTGGAAGTGGCCGACAACGGCCCCGGCATCGATGAAGCCCATTTGGCCAGCGTCTTCGACCCCTTCTTCACCACCAAGCCGGTGGGCGAAGGACTGGGCCTGGGGCTGGCGGTATCCTATGGCATCGTCCACGAACTCGGCGGGCGCCTCGATGCCGCCAACCAGCCCGCTGGCGGCGCGGTGTTCCGCCTGAGCCTGCCAGCCGCCAGCGAAGAAAGAAGACCATGAGCGAGACCATCCTCTTCGTCGACGACGAAGCCGCCATCCGCGACGCCGTGCAGCAGTGGCTGCAACTTTCCGGCTTCGACGTGCGCCTGTGCAGCAGTGCCGACGAGTGCCTGAAAAGTGTCTCCCGCGAGCTGCCCGGCGTGGTCATCAGCGATGTGCGCATGCCCGGCACCGACGGCCTGGCCCTGCTCGAACGCCTGCAGCAGATCGACCGCGACCTGCCAGTGATCATGGTCACCGGGCACGGCGACGTGCCCATGGCAGTCCAGGCGATGCGCCAGGGCGCCTACGACTTCATCGAGAAACCCTTCACCCCCGAACGCCTGCTCGACAGCCTGCGTCGCGCCCTGGAGAAACGCCGGCTGGTGCAGGAGAACCGCCAGCTGCGCGAACAGGCGGCGCTCAAGGACCAGATCGAATCGCGCCTGCTCGGGGTTTCACGGCCGATGGAAACCTTGCGCCGGCAGATCATGGCGCTGGCCGGCACGCCGGTGAACGTGTTGATTCGCGGCGACACCGGCAGCGGCAAGGAGCTGGTCGCGCGCTGCCTGCACGACTTCGGCCCGCGCGCCGGCAAACCCTTCGTTGCGCTGAACTGCGCGGCGATCCCCGAGCAGTTGTTCGAGACCGAGCTGTTCGGCCACGAAAGCGGCGCCTTTACCGGCGCCCAGGGCAAGCGCATCGGCAAGCTGGAGCATTCCAACGGCGGCAGCCTGTTCCTCGACGAGATCGAGAGCATGCCGCTGGCCCAGCAGGTGAAGCTGCTGCGCGTGCTGCAGGAACAGCAACTGGAGCGGCTGGGCTCGAACCAGAGCATCAAGGTCGACCTGCGGGTGATCGCCGCCACCAAGCCGGACCTGCTCGAAGAAGCCCGCGCCGGGCGCTTCCGCGAGGACCTGGTGTACCGCCTGAACGTCGCCGAGCTGCGGCTGCCGCCGCTGCGCGAGCGCCGCGAGGACATCCCGCTGCTGTTCGAGCACTACGCGCTGCTGGCCAGCGAGAAGTTCGGCCGCGAGGCCGCGCCGCTATCGGCCAGCGAACTGGCGCGCCTGCTCGCCCACGACTGGCCGGGCAACGTGCGCGAACTGGCCAACGCCGCCGAGCGCCACGTGCTCGGCCTGGACCGCGCCGAGCTGCCGATCGAGCCCGCCGGCAACGGCCTGTTCGAACGCATGGAAGCCTACGAGGCCGAGTGCATCCGCCAGGCGCTGGGCCAGTGCAAGGGCGACATCAAGGCGGTGATGGAGCTGCTCGGCCTGCCACGCCGCACCCTCAACGAGAAGATGCAGCGCCATGGGCTGAGCCGCGGGGATTACCTGGGCGAGGACTGAGCCAACTGCTCGGCGAAGAACCAGCCGGTGCACCAGCGCGCCAGCGGCCAGAGCAGCGCCAGCAGCAGGATCGCCGGCGGCAGCAGGTAGAGCGGCAGGCTGCTGGAGTTCAGCGAGCTGTAGGCGGCGAAGGCGATCAGAACCGATACCAGGACAATAGCGACCAACCACATCGCCAGCAGTACCAACGAACAGGCCAGCACGCGGCCGGCGGCGAAGCGCGAGACCTGGGCGGGCAAGCGCCTCTGGACGGCCGCCATGACGATAGCGAATGGTAGAACGCAACTCGTCAGCAAGAACACTGACTGCCAGCCGTCCGCACCGCTGTAGAGATAGAGCACTCCGTAACTCAGCGCAGCGAACAACTTGTAGATCAGCGCGGTGAAGCACAGCGCCACCGCCAGCGCCACCTGCCAGGACGGCAGTGGGACGGCCCGGCCTGACGCCGTCGGCTCGGATCTTGATCGCGCCAGATGCAACACCAGCCAGAGCGGCAGCAGGCAGCCCAGCATCAGATTGACCAATGAATTGACCTGGGCATACAGGGCTATCCAGAGGGCCCGGGACTCTTGCTCGAACGCCCACTGGTAGAAGAACACGCTCAGGTAGGACACGGCAGTGCTGACAACCATGGTGGCGATCAGATAGGCGACGCCGAAACCCACCAGCAGCCCGGCCAGCGGTTTGAAGCGCGCGATCCCGTGGCGCTCGCGCTGGTGATGTACCAGCAGCAGGACCGCCGCGGCATAGAAAACCAGCCCAGCCAACCAGTTCGCCAGCATGGTTGGCAGGTACTGCGGCAGGCGCTCGCGGAAACTGCCCAGATCGAAGATCCACTGCACGGCATTGCTGCCGAAGAACACCACTGCCGCCGCCACTATCATGGCGGCGACGAACTGCAGGGGCTCGCGGCCGACCGACGCCGTGGCGGCTATCGGTGCGGTAAGCGGTGCCTGGGGTGTCGCAAAGGGATTGTCAGTGGTCATCTCGGCATCCTTGTCGAATCCGGCCTGTGGCACGGAAGGCGCCCAGCCTACCAGCCCGCCAGCGCTTTTCCACGGGCATAAAAAAAGGCCGCTGAAAACAGCGGCCTTGAGACGGACGTCGATCTGGAGCAATCAAGAATCGGCGTCGGGAAGCTTGCCGGCGGTGAGGCCGGTAACGGCGTTGCTCGAAAGCCGCGCTGTTGGGTCAAGTATATTGACCGATCAGACAGGAATACAGCTCACGGACAGGGAAAGACTGTTACAGCATCTGTAACAGTCCTCTGGCAACCATCTGAAACGCGGGCAAAAAAACGCCGCATATCGTATGCGGCGCAAGGTGTTGAGAAGCCCGGCTCACGCTCCGGACTTCCCGGGGGAAGCGGCCGATCAGGAATCGGCGTTGCTGCTGGCAGCGGCCTTGGCAGTCTGCTCGGCGGACTGGGCCTGCTGCTGGGCAATCACTGCTTCGTTGGCCTTGACCATCTTGTCGGCCATCAGACGCGATTCTTCGGCGAAGCTCAGCTGAGTGAAGGACAGCGAGCAGACGGACAGCAGGGCAGCAACATAAAGCGAACGGGACATGACGGTGATCCTTTCTGAACACCCGATTGGTCGGGTCTGGAGAAAGGTTACGGCGCAACAGTGGGTAGAAAAATAGCTAGCTAACCAACAAAGCATTGCCTAAAAAGCAACAATCCGCGGCGATCGTCCGAGAACAGCGATATAGAGCGGCTGCGACGATCCGCCACGCTAGCCCTTTGCCTTATGCCCAGTTGACGGGATCGTTGAGCGCTGCTTCGTCTTCTTCGAATACGCGGGGCAGTTCCGCCTTGAGGAACTCGACCCAGGTGCGGATCTTCGCGTCGAGGAAGCGCCGCGACGGGTACAGCGCATAGATCTGCCGCACATGCAGGCTGTGCCGGGGCAGCACGCGCACCAGCGAACGCCGGCGCAACGCGGGCGCGGCAACGTAGCTGGGCAGCAGGCAGATGCCCATGCCAGCGGCGGCGGCGCCGGTCAGCGCCTCGGCGACGTTGACCATGAAGGTGTCGCGCGGGCGGATCACGCTTTCCTCGTTGCCCTCCTCGAAGGCCCAGCCCTCAGGGAAGGTCGGGTCCTGCAGGCGCAGGCACTGGTGCTGGTGCAGGTCGGCGACGCTGGTCGGGGTGCCGCGCCGCTTGAGGTACTCGGGGCTGGCGCAGAGCACGCTGTAGATGGTGCCCAGGGTCTGGGCGACGAATTCGGAATCGGGCAGCTCGCGGTCGCGAGTGATCACCACGTCCTGGCCTTCCTCGAGGATGTCCGGCTGGCGCTGCGCCAGGGTCAGCTCGATATAGACCTCGGGGAAGGATTCGCAGTAGCGCGAGATCAGCGGAATCAGGTGCTGCTGGCCGAGGCCGGTGAGCGAGTGCACGCGCAGGCGGCCGCGCGGGTTCAGGTGCGCGCCACTGGCTTCGGCCTGGGCTTCGTCGACATCGGCGAGGATTTCCCGGCAGCGCAGCAGGTAGCGCTCGCCGGTTTCGGTCAGCGCCAGGCGTCTTGTAGTCCGGTGCAGCAGGCGCGCTTCAAGCTGGGCTTCAAGATCGGAGACCACACGGGAAACCTGGGCGGTGGATAACCCCAGGGCGTTGGCGGCGGCGGTAAAACTGCCGGCATCCACCACCCGGACGAATGCCCGCATCGCGTGAAGTACGTCCATGCTTCCCCCTGCCTGTTGATCTTGTCGTAGGCGCGTATAGGAAACGACAACTATTGTTGTCCGCGCCGCAAAACTGAATCGCAGTATAGGGTCGTTTTTTGCCGATTGTTACCACGTATAGTGCCGGACAAGTCGCTGCAGCAACGTTGGGCATACCAGGCTCATCGTACGGCCGCCGATACACCAATCGACGGCCCTCTCCCCCGCGCATATCCGCTGCAGCGACTGACTTTTTCTCCAGGGGCGACCATTTTCGGATGGCCGCCCTTTTTCGTTTCTGGCCAGCTGATTGGCAGGCGCAAGCCATTACACCGGGCAGAAGACAGAACTTGTAGGAGCGAGCTTGCTCGCGAACCGCTTGGCTCTGGCGCCGTCATTTATCCCTGTTCGCGAGCAAGCTCGCTCCTACGAAGAGCAAACGCGGTCAGCGCGGCAGCGGATAGAGGCGCTCGTCGAACTGGTCCAGGCGCACGAACTCCAGCGGCTGGTCGTTCTCCAGGTGCTGCAGACGCTCCTGATACTGGCGCAGGAAGTCCTGGCGCGCGTCGTTGCTGATGTAGGGCACGTGCCAGGCCACGAAGGGCGGCAGCACGCTCATGCCAGTGTAAGCCAGGGTGCCGCGCAGGATCGGCCGCAGCATGTCTTCCAGCGGACCGTGGATGGCGTCGTCGCCGAACATGTGGTCGCGGCCGCCGAGGGTCACGGTAACCAGTGCCTTCTTGCCGGCAAGGCCGCCCTGGTCATAGAAACGCTTGCCGCCGTAGCAGATGCCCGAGACCAGCACACGGTCGAACCAGCCCTTGAGGATGGCCGGTGCGGAGAACCAGTAGATCGGGAAGTTGAAGATCACCAGGTCCGCCCAGAGCAACTTGTCCAGCTCGGCCTGGATGTCGGCGGCGATGGTCTTGGCCTTGGCGCCTTCGCGCTGTTCCAGGGCGTAGACGAGGTATTCGGGGTTGGCGCGCGAACCGAAGTCGGCGGCGCTGGCCACCGGGTTCCAGTTCATCGCGTAGAGGTCGGAGACCTGCACTTCATGGCCCTGCCCGCGCAGGGTTTCCTCGGCGAGCTGGTACAGCGCGGTGCTGAAGGATTGCGGTTCGTTGTGGGCGTGGACGATCAGTACGTTCATGTGGATTCCTGGCCAGAAAGTCGGTACCTGTGGGATCGGTGCGCTGGCTCGGCACCCTCTCCCCAGCCCTCTCCCTGAAGGGAGAGGGAGTGTTCGTGTTCATTCTTCAGCGCGAGCCCTCGCCGGTAGCACCGAAGCGCTCGTGCCCCTCGAAGGGAGCTGCAACTAGGCGGCGGGGCGAAGGTTTCCCCGGTCACCGGCCAACTCCCATCCATTCGAAAACTCCGGACGGCCCCCTCTCCCTTCAGGGAGAGGGTTGGGGAGAGGGGCTCTTCAGCCACTCAGAGTTGGATAGCCTTGAGCTCGACAAACTCGTGCAGGCCCTGCTCGCCCCATTCGCGGCCGTTGCCGGACTGCTTGTAGCCGCCGAAAGGCGCACGGTAGTTGAAGGCACCGCCGTTGACGAAGCATTGGCCGGCGCGCATCTGCCGGGCGAGGCGCAGGCCATCTTCGCGGTCGCCCGCCCAGACGGCGCTGGACAGGCCGAACGGCGAGTCGTTGGCGATGGTGATGGCTTCTGCCTCGTCGGCGTAGGGGATCAGGCACAGCACCGGGCCGAAGATTTCTTCGCGGGCGATGCGCATCTGGTTGTTCACCCCGGCGAAGATGGTCGGCTGCACGTAGTGGCCGCGCTCCAGATGCGCAGGCCGTTCGGCGCCGCCGCAGACCAGCTGCGCGCCCTCTTCCTGGCCGACGCGGAGGTAGTCGAGCACCGTGCGGCGCTGACCGCCCGAGCACATCGGGCCGAGGAAGCTGTCCGCGTCCAGCGGGTCGCCCATCTTCAGCGCGAGGGTTTCGGCGCGGGCGATTTCCACGGCTTCGGCATAGCGATGGGCCGGCAGCAGCATGCGCGTGAGCGCGGTGCAGGTCTGCCCGGAGTTGATCATCACGTCCTGCACGCCGTGGCGCACGGCGGTGGCCAGATCGGCGTCGGCAGTGATCAGGAACGGCGACTTGCCACCCAGCTCCAGGCACACACGCTTGACCGTCGGCGCCGCCGCTTCGGAGACCTTGACGCCCGCACCGGTGGAGCCGGTGAACGAGACCATATCCACGTCCGGATGCCGTGCCAGGGCTTCGCCGACCTTGGAGCCGGGGCCGCTGACCAGGTTGAACACGCCGGCAGGCAGGCCGATGGTGTGGACCATGTCGGCGAGCAGGAAGGCGTGCAGCGGGGTGTCCTGGCTGGGCTTGACCACCACGGTGCAACCCGCGGCGAGCGCCGGGGCGAGCTTGCCGATGAGCTGGTGCAGCGGGTAGTTCCAGGGGTTGATGAAGGCGCAGACGCCCACCGCCTCTTTCACGATCAGCGAGTTGCCGACCTCGCGCACTTCGTCCATGTGCGCGGCCATGGCGGCGTAGCTTTCCAGGCCCTCGATCGGCCCGTCGACCTGCACCATGCGGCACCACTGCACGGGCATACCCAGCTCGGCGGTGATCAGCGCGGCCATCTCGTCGGCGCGGTTCTTCAGCTGTTCGGCGAGGGCGCGGATATAGCCGGCGCGCACGTGGGACGGGGTCTGCGACCAGGCCGGGAAGGCCTGGCGCGCTGCGTCCACCGCGCGGTTCACGTCGCCTTCACCGCCCAGCGGCACGCGACCCACGCATTCCTCGGTGGCCGGGTTCTGCACCTCGGCCATGCCCTGCCCTTGCGGCGCCACCCAGGCGCCGTCGATGTAGAGCTGTGTACGGTCACGCATAGCGTTTTTCCTCGAGAGTCTGTTCGGAATCGGCTGCGCGGCGGCCACGCAGCGTTGAAAGCGCTGTCGGCATGCTCATTTACAGCTCGTAAATTCCGCTGCCTCAGCCGCTTTCGCCGCACGTGGCGCTAGCTCGCCAGCTTCCGAACGGACTCTCAGCAGTTCGGCGGCGCACAGGGCAATGCGGCGGCAGGTTTCGCGCAGCGGTTCGGCGCCGAGCACCAGGCCCAGGCGGATGTGCCCGGCGGCGCTGGGGCCGAAGGCTTCGCCGGCCAGTACGGAAACGCCGTGGCGGTCCAGCAGTACATCGGCGAAGTCCTGGGCGGAAAGGCCGGTGGCGCGGATATCCACCATCACGAACATGCCACCGTCCGGGCGCAGGGCGCGCACGCCGACGCAATCGGCCAGGCAATCGATCACCAGGTCGCGGCGCTGGCGGTAGGCTTCGCGCATGGCGTCCAACTCCGGCAGCTGGGCTTCCAGCGCGGTGCAGGCGGCGTCCTGGATGAAGTCCGGCGAGCCGTAGAGCATGCACAGGGCGAGGTTTTCCAGGTGTGCGCAGAGCTCGCGCGGGCCGACTACCCAGCCCACGCGCCAGCCGGTCATGGCGTGGGATTTCGACAGGCTGTTGAGGGTCGCGGTGCGCTCGGCCATGCCCGGCAGGCTGGCGGGGCTGATGTGTTCGCCGTCGAACAGCAGTTCGCTGTAGACCTCGTCGGAGATCATCCACAGGTCATTTTTTACGCACAGCTCGGCGAGCTTGTCCCAGGTGGCGCGCGGCAGGCTCGCGCCGGAGGGATTGTGCGGGCTGTTGATCGCCAGCGCGCGGGTGCGCGGGGTGATCAGCGCGGCAACGTCCTCGGCCTGCACGCGGAAGCCGTGCTCGGAGCGCACCGACACCGGAATGACCTTGGCGCCGCAGGCACCGAACACCGCTTCGTAGGTGACGTACATCGGCTCGGCGACGATCACTTCGTCGCCCGGATTGAGCACGCACTGCGCCACGGCATACAGCGCGCACTGGGCGCCGGCCAGCACCACCACGTCATCGCCGGTGACGGCCTGGCCGCTGCGCTGGGTGTGGCGACGAGCGATGGCTTCGCGCAGCGAGCGCTTGCCGCGCACGTCGGCGTAGTGGGTGTTGCCGGCCAGCAGGCTGTCGATGGCCGACTGCACGATGGGCACCGGAGTATCGAAGTCCGGGTCGCCCACCGACAGCAGCAGGATGTCGTCGCCCTGCTCCATGCGCGCCAGGGCGCGGTAGTGGATGTCCCAGGCGGCGGCGCCGTCGCCGGCGATGCGTTGGGTGAAGTTGGAGTAGCGCATGCTTTGCTTCCTTCCAGGCGCCGCCGTCCAGGGACTGCGGCGGGTGCAACGGGCCTACTGGGCGCAGGCGTGTTTCAGCTCGATCAGGGTCACGCCCGGATGGGCGAAGCCTTCGCGCAGGTCGCGCTCCAGTTCGTCCAGGCTCTGCGGCTGGCGCATCTCGCAGCCGTAGGCGCGGCCGAGCAGGGCGAAGTCCGGGTTGCGCGGCAGGACGCCAATGGGCTCGATGTCCAGGCCGATCATGTCGTCGCGGATCTGCCCCAGCGCATCGTTGTTCCACAGCAGCACCACCAGCGGGCTGTCCAGCTCTTCGGTGGCGGTGGCCAGTTCCTGCGCGGTGTAGAGGAAGCCGCCGTCGCCGACCAGCACCAGGCCGGGGCGCTCCGGCGCACCGAACTTGGCGCCGATGCCGGCCGGCACGCCGTAGCCGAGGGTGCCGTAGCCGGTGGGGTGCAGCCAGCCGCGCGGAGCCTTGCTCGGGTAGAGGTAGTTGGCGGTGTAGGCCAGTTGGGTCATGTCGCTGGCGATGAAGGCGTTGTCCGGCAGGACCTTGGCGATGCGCTGCAGGATCGACTGGTGGATGCGTTGCAGCGGCGCGTGGCCGGCGTCGATCTGCGCGCGCAGTTCGTCGATGCGCGACTGCGCTTTCGCCGCGTCGCGGGTCGCACTGGGCAGCGCGGCGAGCAGCGCCTCGGCGGTGGCCCTGGAATCGCCCAGCAGCGCCACGGCGCTCGGGTAGAAGTCGTTGAACTTGCGCGAATCGACATCGACGCGGATCACCTCGCCGCTGATCGGCAGGCGGTCGCGCCAGAAGTCGGTGTCGGCCATTTCGGTGCCGATGGCCAGGACCACATCGGCCTCGGCGATCATGTCCCAGCCGGCCTGGGTGCACAGGGTGGCGCCAGCGGACAGCGGCGCTTCCGGCGCCAGCAGGCCCTTGCCGGCGACGCTGGTGAACAGCGGCGCGGCCAGGCGCTCGCTCAGCGCAGCCAGGGCATCGGCGGCATGCAGCGCGCCGCCGCCGGCGATGATCATCGGGCGCTGGGCCGCCTTGAGTTTATCCACAGCCTGCTGGAGCGCCTCGGCGCTGGGCTGGCCGCGGCCGGCGCGGCGCACGACTTCGTTGGTCCAGTCACGGGCAACCGGGTTGGCAAGCACATCCAGCGGCACGGAGATGTGCACCGGGCGCGGGCGCTCGCTGTCGAACACGGCGTAGGCGCGGGCGATCAGTTCGGGCAGGTCTTCGGCGCTCAAGGCGACGGCGGAGAACGCGGTGATCGGCGCGGTCATCGCACGCTGGTCCTGGGTCTCGTGCAGGCAGCCCCAGCCCTTGCCCAGGCTGGCGGTGTGGTTGACGCTGGAGATCACCAGCATCGGGATCGAGTCGGCATAGGCCTGGCCGATGGCAGTGGCGGCGTTGGTCACCCCCGGCCCGGTGATGATGAAGGCCACGCCCGGCTTGCCGCTGACGCGCGCATAGCCGTCGGCCATGAAGCCGGCGCCCTGCTCGTGGCGGGTCAGCACATGACGGATGCCGCTGCCAGGCAGGCCGCGGTACAGCTCCAGGGTGTGCACACCGGGAATGCCGAACACGGTGTCGACGCCATAGTTGGCCAGCAGGCGTACCAGGGCCTGGCCGCCGGTGAGGGTTTTGTCGTTCTGCATGTTCACTCCTCGAAGTGCTTTTTGTAGGAGCGAGCTTGCTCGCGAACAGCCCCGGTGCGGGATTTGTTCGCGAGCAAGCTCGCTCCTACAGGTTCGGTCATTCGGCGGTGCGGATCAGCGCATCCACCGCCACGGCGCCCTCGGCGTCCGCCAGCAGCGGGTTCACGTCCAGTTCCAGCAAGGTGTCGACGTGCTCGCAGGCGTAGTCGGCCACCGCGCGGATGGCTTCCACCAGCGCCTCCAGGTTCACCGCTGCGCGGCCCCGGAAACCGCTGAGCAACGGCGCGCTACGCAGGCTGAGCAAGGCGTCGCGGATCGCCGCGTCGGTGGTCGGCAGCAGCAGACTGCGGCTGTCCTTGAGCAGCTCGACGAGGATGCCGCCGGCGCCCAGCACCAGCGCCAGGCCGAAGCCGTTCTCGCGCTTGATGCCGACGATCAGCTCGGCCAGCGGCGGGTTGGCCATGCGTTCCAGCAGCACCTGGTCGAATGGCACGCCGGGTGCGTGACGGGCGATGTTCTCGCGCATGTCGAACAGCGCAGCTTCCAGCGCCGCCTCGTTGCGCAGGTTGAGCGCCACGCCGCCGGCTTCGGTCTTGTGCGGCAACTGCGCACTGACCACCTTCAACGCCAACGGGAAACCGACATCAGCGGCTGCTTCGCGGGCCTGTGCCGGGGTGCTCAGCGCGGCGCGCGGCAGCGGCAGGCCGAAGGGTTTCAGCGCCTGCTTGGACTGCCACTCGTCCAGCAGTCGGCCTTCGCCTTCCAGCGCCTGTGGGCAGAGCGGTACCAGCGCGGCTTCGCCACGAGCCAGCAGCGCTTCGCGGCGCTGACGGTAGTGGGCGATGCGGCCCCAGGCGGCGAGCCCGTCTTCCACGCCTTGCAATGCCGCGACGCCGTGGGAGTGCAGCAGTTCGCGGGCGTGCCTGGGCAGCAGTTCCGGCAGCGCGGAGGCGATGAAGCCCACCTTGCCGTGGCGCTCCAGCGCGGCGCAGTACAGCTCCAGCAGCAGGTCGCACTGCGGGCGCTCGCCGGTCTCTTCACCGGGGTAGTCCAGTACCAGCAGCGCAGCATCGGCGTCGGTCTGCAGGGCGCTTTCGAGCATGCGCTCCAATGCTGGGCCGTCACCCCAGATGGCGGTGGTGAAGTCCAGCGGGTTGGCGATGTTGGCGTAGTCCGGCAGCACCTGGGCCAGCTCGGCGCGCTGCGCGTCGACCAGCTTGGGCAGGTTCAGTCCGTTGCGTTCGGCGTAGTCGGCGATCAGCCCCGCGTCACCGCCGGAGCAGGCCAGCGCGGCGAGGCTCGGCCCCGCCGGCAGGTTGCCGCAGGCAGCCGCCTTGAGGGTTTCGATGAAGCTGACCGGGCCGCTGACGCGGATCACCCCGAGGCGATCGAACAGTGCGTCGTACAGCGCGTCGGAGCCCGCCAGGGAGCTGGTGTGGCTGAGTGCGAGCTCGGCGCCGATCTCGGAAACGCCGGTCTTCAGCGCGATCACCGGGATACCTTTCTGCAACGCCTTGAAGGCAGCACGGGCGAAACCGGGAACGTTCTTCAGGCCCTCCAGGTGCAGGCCGATAGCGGTGACGCGCGGCTCGTCGAGCAGCACGTCCATCAGTTCGGCCACGCCCAGCTGGGCCTGGTTGCCCACCGAAGCCATGTAGGCGATGGGCAGCGAGCGGTCGCTCATGGACAGGTTGTAGGCGAAGTTGCCGCTCTGGGTCAGCACGGCCACGCCCTTCTCGACCATGTGCCCGCCGTGGGCCACCGGCCACAGCGCGGAGCCGTGCAGGTAGTCGAGCAGCCCGTAGCAGTTGGGGCCGAGCAGGGCCATGTCGCCGGCGGATTCGAGCAGGCGGCGCTGCAGCGCTTCGCCTTCGGCACCGGTTTCGGCGAAGCCGGAGGCGTAGCAGATGGCGCCGCCGGCATCCTTGACGGCCAGCTCGGCGACAGCTTGCACAGTCAGGTCACGGTTGGTGGCGACGAACACCGCGTCCGGCCCTTCGGGTAGTTCGGCGACGCTGCGTACGCAGGGTACGCCTTCGAGTTCGTCGTATTGCGGGTTGACCAGCCACATCGCACCGGGGAATCCGCCCTCGGCGCAACGCTTGAGCGCGCGCGCCATGCTGCGGCCGCCAATGAAGGCGACGTGACGGGGGGCCAACAGACGCTGGAGGTTTTCTCTTTTCATGTCGAGTCTCGGTTCGGGGCCTGGGCCCTCTCCCCCAGCCCCTCTCCCTGAAGGGAGAGGGGGTTTCCGGGGTCATCCTTTAGCGCACGGTGTCTACCCACGCGCCGAATCGCACTTGCCCCTCCCCCTTCGGAGCGGGGCGCGCAGCCAGGGCTGGGGAGGGGCTTTCGGCACCCGCCCGTCACCTCCGAAAGGCACCGCAAATCAGCGCAGCAACGGCCGCAGCAGTTCGCGGGAAATGATGTGGCGCTGGATTTCCGAGGTGCCTTCCCAGATGCGCTCGATGCGCGCGTTGCGCCAGATGCGCTCCACCGGGCCTTCGTCCATCAGGCCCATACCGCCGAAGATCTGCACGGTCTCGTCGGCGACCTTGCCCAGCACTTCGCTGGCGAACAGCTTGGCCATGCCGGCTTCGCCGTCGGTCATGGTCCCGCGGTCCATCTTCCAGGCGGTGTGCAGGGTCATCAGCTCAGCGGCGCGAATCTGCGTGGCCATGTCGGCGAGCTTGAAGGAGATACCCTGGTAGCTGCCGATGGCCTGGCCGAACTGCTTGCGGTCGGCCGACCATTGCAGCGCCAGGTCCAGCGCGCGCTGGGCCTGGCCGACGCAGTTGGCGGCAACCATCACGCGGCCGGCGGTGAGCCAGGCGTTGGCCACTTCCCAGCCCTTGTCGACTTCGCCCAGAACCTGGGAGGCCGGCACGCGGCAGTCGTCGAAGAAGATTTCGTAGGTGTGGTAACCCTTGTTGCTCACGCATTTCGGGCCACGGCGCACGGTCATGCCGGCGGTGCCCTTGTCCACCAGGAAGGCGGTCACGGCGTTGCGTTTCTTGCCGTTGCGCTCGAAGGTGTCGGTCACCGCGAAGACGATGGCGAAGTCGGCGTGGCCGGCGTGGCTGATGAAGTGCTTGGAACCGTTGATCACGAAGTCCTCGCCGTCACGCACGGCGCGGGTCTTGATCGAGTTGGCGTCGGAGCCGGCGCCCGGCTCGGTGAGGGCGAAGCAGTCGATCTTCTCGCCCTGAACCACCGGCAGCAGGTAGTTCTGGATCTGCTCGCCCTTGCAGGCCATGAGGATCTTCGAGGGGCGCGCGACGAACACGTGCAGCGCCCAGGAGACCTTGGACAGTTCGCGCTCGACCAGCGCCTGGGACAGGTAGTCCAGGCCGCCGCCGCCGACTTCCTCGGGCATGTTGAAGGCATAGAAGCCAGCCGCCAGGGCCTTGCCGCGAATCTTCGCAGCCAGCTCCGGGGACACCGCGTCGGCGCGGTCTACTTCCTCTTCATAGGGCAGCAGTTCTTTCTCGACGAAAGCCTTGACCGCCTCGACGAGCATTTCCTGTTCTTGGGTCAGTTGGAAATCCATCACATCACCTGCAGCCGTCAGCGGCCTTTGAATTGGGGGGAGCGTTTCTCGGCCACGGCGCGCAGCGCCTCGGCGGCATCTTCACTGCGGCCACAGAGCAGGCCGGCGGCCTGTTCGGCTTCCAGCTGCTGGGCCAGGGTGCGGCTGGCGCCTTCGCGGATCAGGCGCTTGGTGTGGCCAAAGGCGTAGGTGGGGCCGGCGGCCAGGCGCGCGGCGAATTCGCCGACCTGGGCCTGCAGTTGATCGTCGGCGACCACTTCACCGACCAGGCCGGCATTCAGCGCGCGTTCGGCATTCCACAGTTCGTCGAGGAACAGCAGGCGCTTGGCCGCTTCGCTGCCGATCAGACGCGGCAGGTGCCAGCTGGCGCCGGCGTCCGGGCAGTAGGCCATGCCGGTGTAGCCAGCCTTGAAGCGCGCGGAGGCGCCGGCGATGCGGAAGTCGCAGCACAGGGTCAGGTCCATCCCCGCGCCGACGGCGGTGCCGTTGACGGCGGCGATGGTGGGTTTGTCCAGGCTGTGCAAGCGACGCATCAGGGCGTGGGCGGTTTCGGTCCAGCCGTAGGTTTCCAGCTCGCCACGGGCTTCGGCCTCGGCCCATTCGGCGAGGTCGGCGCCGGCGCAGAAACTGCGGCCTTCGCCGGTCAGCACGATGACGCGCACGGCAGCATCGGCCTCGTAGGCGTCGAGCAGGGCCAGCAGGTTCTTGAGCGTGGGGACGTCGAGCGCGTTGCGCTGCTCGGGGCGGTTCAGGGTGATCCAGGCGATACCGTCCTGGACCCGGCTGAGCGGGGATGGCTGAGTCATGCTGCCCTCGTTCTTGTAGTCGTTTGCTGAGGCGGATGAAGCGTTGGGCCAATACTAAACAAGTGTTCAGCAAGCCGGCAATCCACCCGAATGGGTGGCTTGTAACGCCCTGCCGAACGGCGGGAAGGCCGCGCGACGCGGGGGCTGAGGGGTTTGCCGAGGGTTTCCCCCGAGACCTTGTTACAACTTCGAACAAACGGCCCTGCGGGCCTTCGCGGACGGAGTCCGCTCCTACACAAATGGTGACCCTGGCGTAGGAGCGGACTCCGTCCGCGATAGGTCCCCGGCAGCTCCGGTGTTGGCCGGTTCGCGAGCAAGCTCGCTCCTACAAAGGGCCAAAGAAAAAGCCCCGCGGTGGGGGCTTTCCGGTGCAGTTCGCGAGCAAGCTCGCTCCTACAAAGAGCCAAAGAAAAAGCCCCGCGATGCGGGGCTTTTCCGGTGCAGTCAGGCTCAGCCGATACTCGGCACCGCCTCGTCGATCAGCACCTGTCCACGCTTGCGCTTGAGCAGGTAGTAGGCCAGGTAGCACGCGCCCATGAAGCCGAAGCCCCAGTAGAGCGACGGGCGCTGGGTCGGGTCCATCGCGAGGAACACGAACAGCGAGCAGCAGATCGCGATGCACGCCAGCGGGACCAGCGGGAACAAGGGCGCGGCGTACTTCAGGTCGGCCACGGTGCCGCCCTTGGCCATGTGTTCGCGGCGGAAGCGGTACTGGGCGTAGGCGATGACGATCCAGGTGACGGTGCCGGCCATCCCGCTCACCGCCATCAGCACCATGAACAGGGTGTCGGCGGCGACCACGCTGGTCAGCAGCGAGAGCAGGGCGAAAGCCAGGCTGATCAGCAACGCGTAGAGCGGCACGCCGCGGGCGCTGAGCTTGGACAGCTTGCGCGGCGCCATGCCGGTCTTGGACATGGCCCAGAGGATGCGCGTAGAGGCGTACAGGCCGGAGTTACCCACCGAGAGAATCGCGGTGAGGATCACGAAGTTCATGATGTCGGCGGCATAAGGGATGCCGACCATGTCGAACACCTGCACGAACGGGCTTTCCATCAACCCGGCCTGCTTCCACGGCACGATGCAGGACAGCACGGCGATCGCCAGCACATAGAAGATCAGTACGCGGAACACCACGTTGCGCACGGCGCGCGGGATGCTCTTCTCCGGCTGGTCGGTTTCGCCGGCGGCAACGCCCATGATCTCGCAGCCCTGGAAGGCGTAGACCACCGTCATCATCACGGCGAACACCGCGGACAGGCCGTTGGGGAACAGGCCATCGCTGACCAGATTGGACAGCCCCGGCGCGGCGGCGCCGCTGTTCAGCGGAATGGCGCCGAAGATCACCAGCAGGCCGACCACGATGAAGCCGAGAATCGCCGCCACCTTGATCCCGGAGAACCAGTACTCGGCCTCGCCGAAGGCGCGGGTGGCCAGGGCGTTGAGGGAGAACAGGACGACCACGAAGAAGCCCGACCAGAGCCAGATCGGCACCTCGGGGAACCAGCGGGTCATCAGCATGCCGGCCGCGGTGAACTCCAGGCCGACGGTGGAGGCCCAGCTCATCCAGTAGACCCAGCCGATCATGAAGCCGGTGGCCGGGCCGATGAAGCGCGTGGCGTGGGCCTGGAAGGAACCGGAG
The DNA here is from genome assembly GCF_048068295.1 of Pseudomonas sp. NY15435. Classification (NCBI taxonomy): domain Bacteria; kingdom Pseudomonadati; phylum Pseudomonadota; class Gammaproteobacteria; order Pseudomonadales; family Pseudomonadaceae; genus Pseudomonas; species Pseudomonas sp. NY15435. The sequence continues at coordinate 735,604 of NZ_JBLUQA010000001.1, read as the reverse complement.
ACGGGCATCTGCACCGACAGCTCGCCCAGGCAGACCATCACCAGGTACATCAGCAGGCCGGCGACCAGATACGCAAGGATGGCGCCCATCGGGCCGCCGGAACTGATGGTGACGCCCGAGCCCATGAACAGGCCGGTGCCGATGACGCCGCCCAGCGACAGCATGAAGATGTGGCGGCTCTTGAGCGCGCGGGTGAGCTGGATCTTCTCTTGCGGCTCAGACATGGCGCACCTCCAGGGAACGGCGGGCGCGGCTGAGCGGAACTCTACGTTGGATCATTATTGTTATCTCCAATCAATCAGAGGCCGTGGCTCGGGCACGGATGCCACCGGATTATTGGAAGACGATGTAAGGCGGGGTTGTTCGCCAGGATCGAAGTTGTAGAAAGATGTAAGGATTTTGTGCAGGGCGCGTGGGGCGGTCGCTCCAGCGTTTTTGATTTTGTAGGAGCGAGCTTGCTCGCGAACGGATTCAGCCGGCCATAGCGGGGTTGGGCGGGTTCGCGAGCAAGCTCGCTCCTACAGGTCAGGCGCCCCACGATGGCATCGCTGCCATGCCGAACTTACCTCTGAGCGCTCTTCAGACATTCAGCGGCAAGCGCCCTCTCCTGCTCGAGCCGCTCCGCCCAATCCATCAGCAAAGCCCCCGCCAGCGCCGCCTGTTCCAGCTCGCCCAGGCCATCCCCCAACCCGCGCAACCCCATCGACCGACAGCTTCCCGCCAGCCGGTGCGCCAGGCTGGCCACCTCCACGGCATCCTCCTGGCGCAGCGCATCCAGCAGCAGCGGCCACTGCTCGTCGAGCAACTTCCACAGGCTCGCCAGCAACTCCCTGAGCTTGTGCTCGCCGAGCAGGCGGCGATGGGTATCCAGTACCTGGCGGTCCAGCGGGCCGTTATCCACAGCGTCTGGCAGCAGTTCCCAGGCCACGCCGGACAGCGCGCGGCGCAGGTCATCCAGGCGCAGCGGTTTGCCCAGCACGCCCTGCATGCCAGCCTCGAAATAGCGGCGGACCATGCCCGGCTGCACGCTGGCAGTGAAGGCGTGGATCGGCGTGGTCGCGTTGAGCCCGCCGGCTTGCGCGCGAATTGCCCGGCACAGGTCGAGGCCGGTCATCCCCGGCAGATGCATGTCCAGCAGAATCAGGTCGAAGCGCCGCACGGCAGTCAGCGCCAGCGCGGGTTCGGCGTCGTCGGCGAGCTGCACGCGGTGGCCATCGCGCTCCAGCAAGGCCTGGGCGACCTCGCGGTTGAGGGCGACGTCTTCGACCACCAGCACTTCCTGCGATGGCGCCTGTTCGACGGCCACGCTGGAGCGCGGCACCACGCCCGGCGCCAGCACGATTTCGAACCAGAAGGTGCTGCCCTCGCCCTCCAGGCTCTCCACGCCGATCTCGCCGCCCATGGCCTGCACCAGCCGCTTGCTGATCGCCAGCCCCAGCCCGGTGCCGCCGTAGCGCCGCGCCACTTCATCGCTGGCCTGGGTGAAGCGCTGGAAGATCTTCTCCTGCTGCTCGGCGGAGATACCAATGCCGTCGTCAGTCACGCTGAAGCGCAAGTTCTGCCCGGCATCGCTGCTCTCCAGCACGGCAACCTCCAGCAGCACCTCGCCCTCTTCGGTGAACTTCACTGCGTTGGCCAGCAGGTTGCTCAGCACCTGACGGAGGAACTGCTCGGCGCCCCGGCAACCGTCCTGCACCTCGGGTTCGACGCGCAGGCGCAGGCAGGTGCCGTTGTCCTCGGCGCGCGGCTCCAGCAGGGTCACCACGTCGTCCAGCAGGCGGCGCAGGGAGAAATCCACCGGCTCCGGCTGGCTCGCGCCGTCTTCCAGCTTGGCGAAATGCAGCACCTCGTTGAGGATCGCCAGCAGCCCTTCGCCGGCGGTGGACAGCGCCTGCAGGCGGCGCCGATCCTGCTCGTCCAAAGGCGCTGCGCGCAGCAGCTCGGCCATGCCGAGGATGCCGTTGAGCGGTGTGCGGATCTCATGGCTCATGGTGGCGAGGAAGCGGCTCTTGGCGCGGTTGGCGGCCTCGGCTTCCTCCTTGGCGCGGCGCAGGCTGGCGGTGCGCCGTTCGACCCGTCGCTGCAGCTCGTCGCGCTTGCTCTGCAAGGCCGCGCGGTCGGCCTCGCGCCGGCGCAGTTCGGCACGCAGGGCCCGGCGCAAACCATCGAGGGCATCAGCGACGGTGTCGATCTCGTCTTCTTCGCCTGAGCGTTTCTTGGCCAGCGCCAGCTCGGTGCCCAGGTCACCGCCGGTGAGCCCGCGAACGAAGTCGGCCATGGCGCGCAGATGGCGAGTCACGAGACTGTGGAACAACCAGCTCAGCGCCACCGCCAGGCCGCAGAGGAACACGCCCATCCACAGCAGGCTGGCAAGCCCGCCGTGGAGCAGGCGCAGGTAGACGGCGCCAAGGTCGATGCTGATTTCCAGCTCGCCCAGGTCGCGGCGCTCGCCGTCCGGCGGCTCGAAGGCCAGGGCGTAGTGCTCGACACGGAACGGCCCGCGCTTGTCGTCGGCGTCCTGCACCAGGTTGAAGTCGGCGCTGCGCAGGCGCACCTGGGCGATGTCAGGGAAGTCAGCCAGGCCGTGCAGTTGTACGTTCAGCTGCTCCTGGTTGAGGTCCCACAGGCTGCGCTCGAAGCTGGCGAGATAGCCGACGCGGATCAGCTCCAGGCGCGCATCGATGTCGCGCATCTCGCGGCGGTACTCGAAGTACAGCTGCACCGCACTGGCCAGCACCGTGAAGCACAGGCTGAACAACAGCACCCGCAGCAGCAGACGCCGCGCCAGGCCACCGGGCAGCCTCACCGCGGCACCCCGTCGCCGGCGAGCAGGGCGCGGTAGTCGTGCTCGCTCTGTTCCAGCCAGCGGGCCACGCTGCCGTCGTCCACGCGTTTCTTCAGCAGCGCGTCGATTTCGTCCATCCGCGCGGCCAGCGGCGAATGGCGGGAGACGGCGATGCGCAGGTAATCCACAGTGAGCGGACGAGGCAGTGCGGCGATGTCCTGGCCGCCGGCCAGTTGCTCGACGAACAGGGTGCCGGTGCGCCGCTCGTGGGCGATGAAGTCGATGCGCTGGCGGATCAGCTTGCCGAAGTTCTGGCGGCTGTCGGAGACCCATTCGACGTTGCCGTGTTCGGCGAGGAAACGGTCGAACTCCGGCCCGTAGCTCTCGCCGAACAGCAAGCCGCCACGGTACTGCGCAAGGTCGCCCAGCTGGTCAAAACGCACCGGTTTGCGACGGTTGTAGAAGATCGCCACCTCCTCGCGCAGCACCGGCACGCGGGAGAACAGCAGGCCATCGTCGCGCTGCGGGGTCTGGTAGGCGAGCACCACGTCGACCCGACCTTCGGCGGCATCCAGCAGGCAGCGCTTCCAGTTGCCCAGTACCACGGTCTTCACCTCGTAGCCCAGTTCGCCGAGAACGCTGCGTACGGTCTGCGGCGCTAGACCCCGCACTTCGTGGCCGTCGCTCCAGGAGATGGGCGGGTAGACGGGGTAGTCACAGTAGCGGATGGGTTGGGCGGCTTGGGAGAGCGTGCAGAAGAGCAGCGCCAGAAGATGCAGGAGAAATCGGAGCAGGGTTTTCCCTCTCCCTAACCCTCTCCCTGAAGGGAGAGGGGACTGGCCTGCGCCCCCGGAAATCACTGTGATAACTCAGGCATCGACAGGCGTGGCGGTGAACAGGTAGCCGGCGCCGTGGATGGTGATGATCAGCTCGGGCTCGGCCGGGTCGTCGCGCAGCTTGCGGCGCAGGCGGCCGACCAGCACGTCGATGGAGCGATCATTGGGCAGCCATTCGCGGTTGCGGATCTGGTCCATCAGTTGGTCGCGGCTCAGGGTGTGACCGGTGTTGCGCAGGAACACGCAGAGTAGCTGGAACTCGCCGTGGGTCAGCGGGGTTTCGCTGCCATCGCGGTCGATCAGGCGGCGACGGTCCGGGTCCAGGGTCCAGTGGGCGAAACGCTTGTGGTTTTGCCGTGCGGATGCGGCAACGGGTTGGCGCGCGTGGCGCACGCGGCGGATCAGGTTCTTCGCGCGGGACACCAGCTCGCGGGGATTGAGCGGCTTGATCACGTAGTCGTCGGCGCCGCATTCCAGACCGACGATACGGTCGATGTCATCGTTGCGACCGGTGATCAGGATGATGCCGACCTCCGAACGCACGCGCAGCTCGCGGGTCAGGGTCAGGCCGTCCTTGCCGGGCAGACGGATATCGAGCATCACCAGATCAATGGGCTGCTCGGCCTGTTCGGCTTCGGCCAGGCTTGCCTCGGCCTGTTCGGCGGTGCCGGCGCAAAGCACGTCATAGCCTTCCTCGCCGAGGTAGGCCTGGAGGAGCTCGCGAATCACCGGATCGTCGTCGACGATCAGTACACGGGAAGTCATCGCAATACCCTGCTGAAGCCGCCGCTCGTGACGGGGCCATTCTTGTTATGCGTGGAGGTAGAGCTGTAGGAACTGTCCTGCAGATGGCGGCAGGTTACCGATCGCTGAACAATCGATCAACAGGCTCCCGACGCCCGACTGAAACGCTGCCGGCCACCGTATTGAAGGCCATCCACCCAGGCCTCGCATATTTGCACACCCTGCTCCGGGGTAAAGGTATTGGGGTTCAGGCCAGACTCCAGCCACAGGCCGTCAAGCAGGGCACTCAGGGCAATCGCGGCGAGATCGGCGTCGAAATCCGACCAGTCCTGCTCCTTCGCCAGATCATTCAGTGCCTGCGCCAGCAAGGTGCGGTACTCACCGTAGGAATGGTCGTGGGCCTTGTTGATTTCCTCGGCCGTCTTCACCGCGCCCCAGAACGCCAGCCAGGCATCCAGCAGCTGCGGATCGAGCAGCTCGGCGGAGAACGACGCACGGAAGAACGCCGACAGGCGCGCACGGGCATCGGGCGCGGCTTCGGCGATGGCCTCGCGAAGCAGCTGCATGACACGACCGGTGACGGTCAGGTAGGCCTCGGCGACCAGTTCATCCTTGCCTGAATAGTGGTGGTTGATCAGCCCCACCGAAACACCCGCCTCGGCGCAGATCTTGCGTATGGACGCTCCCTGGAAGCCATGGCGTTTCAGGCACGCGAGTGTGGCCTCGATCAGCAGCGCCTTGCGCTGCTCCGGCTCCAGTCGGGTAAAGCGGACTTCCTCGTTCATGCCTGGCTCCTAAAGTGTCAGGTGGCCAATCTGAACGATTGTTCGATTAGGCGCCAGTACCTACCCGTTCGGGGAATGGCCGGGGAACCGGCCCTGGCCGAGAGTGGCTTCATCCGCGATTTATCCAATCCATAACAAAATCAAAGGTGGGACTGACATGCAGAAAATGCTCGCAGCAGTACTCAGCGCGGCGCTGGCGACCTTGCCGGCACTGGGTCACGGGGAGGAAGCCGAAGGCGCGAAGACGCTGCGGCTGTAAAACTGGACCGACTATATCGGCGAACACACCATCGCCGACTTCGAGAAGGAAACCGGGATCAAGGTGGTCTACGACACCTTCGATTCCTACGAGACCGTGCAGGGCAAATTGCTGCCCGGCCGCTCGGGCTACGACCTGGTGGTGCTCAACGCCGCCCTGGTGCCGCCGCTGCTCAAAGCCGGCGTGTTCCAGCCGCTGGACAAGTCCAGGCTACCCAGCTGGAACAACCTCGATGCGGACGTGCTCAAGCACCTGGACCACTACGATCCGGGCGTGAAGTACTCGGCGCCCTACACCTGGGGCAGCAACGGCATCACCTACAACATCGACAAGATCAAGCAGCGCATGCCCGACGCACCGATCGGCTCGCTGGCGATGCTGTTCGATCCGAAGATCGTGTCGAAATTCGCCGATTGCGGGGTGACCATCATCGATTCGCCCACCGACGTGATCCCGCTGGCCCTGGCCTACCTCAAGCGTGACCCCAACAGCGCGCTGCCCGAGGACCTGAAAGCCGCCCAGGACCTGCTGCAATCGATCCGCCCGTACATCCGCAAGTTCGACTCCACCAGCTACCTCAACGGCCTGGCCAACGGCGACCAGTGCATGGCGATGACCTGGTCCGGCGACTACGCCACCGCCCAGGCCCGCGCCGACGAAGCCGGCGCCAAGGTCAAGCTGGGCTACTTCGTGCCCAAGGAAGGCTCGCTGATCTGGTTCGACGATTTCTACATCCCGGCCGACGCGCCGCACGTGGCAAACGCCCACAAGTTCATCGAGTACATGCTGCAGCCCAAGGTCGCCGCCGGCGTCGCCGACTACATCCGCTACGCCTCCAGCAACGCTGCCGCCACCCCGCTGCTGGCCGCCGAAGTGCGCAATGACCCGGCGATCTACCCGGACGCCGAGACCCGCGCCCGGCTGTTCACCCAGAAAGTGCAGACCCCCAAGGCCACCCGCCTGATCACCCGTACCTGGAACGCGGTGAAAACCGGGACCTGATAGCGCAAGACCAAAGCCCCCTCTCCGCAGCCCTCTCCCTGAAGGGAGAGGGGGCCAAGCGGAGTCGCCGGAAATCATGGCGGCATCCTGAAAGTAACGAGGAACACGATCCACAAGGAGGTTCGGAGTCCCCATGCACTCCGAACAGTCCCCTCTCCCTTCGGAGCGGGGCTCGCAGCCAGGGTTAGGGAGAGGGCAGAACGCCCAACCGAACAACGAAAGTCCGAGGTACAGACAATGACCACCACCACCCCAGCCTACTTCGCCCAGTTCAACGACGAGCAGCTGGTCGCCGCCGACAAAGCCCACTACATGCACGGCTACCACGTGTTCGACGATCACCGCGTCAACGGTGCGCTGAACATCGCCGCCGGCGAGGGCGCCTACATCTACGACACCAAGGGCAATCGCTACCTGGATGCCGTGGGCGGCATGTGGTGTACGAACATCGGCCTGGGCCGCGCGGAAATGGCCGACGCCATCGCCGAGCAGGTGCGCCAGCTGGCCTACTCCAACCCCTTCTGCGACATGGCCAACGTCACCGCCATCCAGCTCTGCGAGAAGCTCGCGCAGCTCGCGCCGGGCGACCTCGACCACGTGTTCCTCACCACCGGCGGCTCCACCGCCGTGGACACCGCCTACCGCCTGATCCAGTACTACCAGAACTGCCGCGGCAAGCATGAGAAGAAGCACATCATCAGCCGCATCAACGCGTACCACGGCTCGACCTTCCTCACCATGTCCCTGGGCGGCAAGGTCGCCGACCACCCGGCCGAGTTCGACTTCCTCAAGGATGTCATCCACCACATCTCCTGCCCCAACCCCTACCGCGCGCCGGAAGGGATGACCGAAGGGGACTTCCTCGAATTCCTGGTGAAGGAATTCGAGGACAAGATTCTCGAACTGGGTGAGGACAAGGTCGCCGCCTTCTTCGCCGAGCCGATCATGGGCTCGGGCGGCGTGATCATTCCGCCCAAGGGCTACCACCAGCGGATGTGGCAGGTGTGCCAGAAGTACGACGTGCTCTACGTCGCCGACGAGGTGGTGACCTCCTTTGGCCGCCTCGGCGCCTTCTTCGCCTCCGAAGACGTGTTCGGCATGCAGCCGGACATCATCACCACCGCCAAGGGCCTGACCTCCGGCTACCTGCCGCTGGGCGCGTGCATCTTCTCCGACCGCATCTGGAAGGTGATCGGCGAGGCCGACAAGGGCCGCTGCTTTGCCCACGGCTTCACCTACAGCGGGCACCCGGTGAGCTGTGTCTCGGCGCTGAAGAACATCGAGATCATCGAGCGCGAAAACCTGCTGGAGCATGTGAAGGACGTCGGCGGCTACCTGGAGCAGCGTCTGCAGGAACTGGCCGACCTGCCGCTGGTAGGCAGCGTGCGTTGCCAGAAGCTGATGGCCTGCGTCGAGTTCGTCGCCGACAAGCGCAGCAAGGTGCTCTTCCCCGAGGAGCTGAACATCGGCGAGAAGATTCACCTGCGCGCCCAGGCCAAGGGCCTGCTGGTGCGGCCGATCGTGCACCTGAACGTGATGTCACCGCCGCTGACCATCACCCGCGGGCAGGTCGACGAGATCGTCGACACCCTGCGCGAGTCGATCCTGGAGGCCGCCGAAGACCTCAAGCGCAGCGGTGATTACGCGGGGCATTGATGATCGATCCTCGGATTTTGCCTACACCCCGGCGGCCCTTTATGCTGCCGGACATGAGCGAATCACAGGCACTGAGCGAAACGTCCGACGCACCGGCCCTGCATGCCTGGCATGCGGGGCTGGCGCGCGCTTTGGCCAGCGTCGGCGAAGTCGTCTTCGTCGAACGCCTGGCCGACGCCCTGTCCTGCCTGGTGCCGGTGGAGTCGGTGATGCTCGGCCTGGAGCAACGCGGCCAGCCGCCGCAACCGCTGTATCAGCGCGGCATCGATCCGGAGCACCACGAGGCGCTGATCGACCGCTACTATGCCCGCGGCTACCTGCTCGACCCCTTCTGCCTGGCCATGGAAGACGGCCTCACCGAAGGCTTCTACCCGCTGGCCGACATCGCCCCGGACGACTTCTTCGCCAGCGAGTACTACAAGACCTACTACCTCAAGTTCGGCTGCACCGAGGACTGCCACTTCATCATCGACCTGGGCGAAGCGCGCAAGGTCTCCCTGTGCCTTTACCAGGGCAAGAGTGGCGCGCGCTTCAGCGAAACCCAACTGGACCTGCTGGCCACCGTCCTGCCGCTGGTACGCGAGCTGATCCGCCAGTTCGAGCGCAACGGTGGGCTGGACCTGCTGCTGGCCGGGCGCGGCATGAGTGTCAGCGCGCCGGACGATCAGGCACCGCTGAACCGGCATATCCGCGCGGCCTTCATGAACTTCGGCGCCGACCGGCTCACCGAGCGCGAACGCGAGATCGCCCACCTGCTGCTGCGCGGACACTCGGTGAAATCCAGCGCGCGGGTGCTGGATATCTCGCCGGAAACCGTGCGCATGCACCGCAAGCACCTCTACACCAAGTTGGAAATCAACTCCCAGGCGGAGCTGTTCTCACTGTTCATCGACTGGCTGACCGGGAGCGTCCCAGCCGCTTGACCCGGACTTGTAGGAGCGAGCTTGCTCGCGAACCGGGCAGGCACGACGTGATGCATTCGCGAGCAAGCTCGCTCCTACAAAAAGGCGTAGCGCCGATGCGGCAACACGCCCGGAAATCTGCCAACCTATGGCGTTTGCCGCTGTCTGACCCGTGCCCCATCACCAGGAGAGCTCCCCGATGTCCCGACGCTGGCTATCCGCCTTGCTGTTGGCCGCCGCCCTGCCGCTGCACGCCGCCGAATCCAAACCCACCTACGGCCCGGAACTGGAGCGCTTCAATTACTCCTACCCGGTCGGTCACTACAGCTTCGCGTCCCAGGGCCATCACATGCACATGGCCTACATCGACGTGAAGCCCAAGAAGCAGCCCAACGGCCGCACCGTGGTGCTGCTGCACGGCAAGAACTTCTGTGCCGGCACCTGGGAAACCACCATTGCCGCCCTGAGCGACGCCGGCTATCGCGTGGTCGCGCCGGACCAGATCGGCTTCTGCAAATCCACCAAGCCCGAGCGCTACCAGTACAGCTTCCAGCAGTTGGCGACCAATACCCACGCGCTGCTGGACCACCTGAAGATCGGCAAGATCACCCTGCTGGGCCACTCCACCGGCGGCATGCTCGCCGCCCGCTACGCGCTGATGTACCCGCAACAGGTCGAGCAACTGGCCATGGTCAACCCTATCGGCCTGGAAGACTGGAAAGCGCTGGGCGTGCCCTACCGCACCCCGGACCAGTGGTACGAGCGCGAGCTGAAGACCAGCGCCGAGAGCATCCGCCAGTATGAGCAGGCGACCTACTACGCCGGCCAGTGGAAGCCCGAGTACGACAAGTGGGTGAACATGCTCGCCGGGCTGTTCAACGGCGCCGGCCACGAGCGCGTGGCGTGGAACTCGGCACTGCTCTACGACATGATCTTCACCCAGCCGGTGGTCTACGAATTCGGCCAGCTGAAGATGCCGACCCTGCTGCTGATCGGCACCCGGGACAACACCGCCATCGGCAAGGACATCGCCCCGGCCGAGCTCAAACCGAAACTGGGCAATTACGCCGAGCTGGGCAAGGCGACCGCCAAGGCCATTCCCAGTGCCACCCTGGTGGAGTTCGACGACATGGGCCACGCGCCGCAGATCCAGGATCCGAAGCGTTTCCATGAGGCGCTGCTCAAGGGGCTGGCTGATCTGAAGCACTGATGCCCTGTCCGCGATCGGTGCCCGCTTTGGGCGATCGCGGACGGAGTCCGCTCCTACGTTCCCCTGAAGCATCGGCGCGGGGTGAGGGCCCGCCTTGGCGCCGGGCACAACGTGTAGGAGCGAGCTTGCTCGCGAACTGCCCAGCGCCAGTGCCGCCGGGTAATCCGTTCGCGAGCAAGCTCGCTCCTACGAAAGAGCCGCCACACCGCGCTCACAAAAACGCCGGCTCCCCTCGCAGGGAGCCGGCGTTTTTCATTCAGCCGAAACAGTCAGCCCAGGTTCTTGCCCAGCAGCGCGTGGTACAGCTCGCTGTCGCCGAGCACGCCGACCACGCGGCTCTGCTCCTGCAGCACCAGCTTGTGGCCAGTCTGGTAGCGAATCTGCAGCGCGTCGCGCATGCGGATGTTGACGTCCACCAGGGTCGGCTCGTGCTTGAGCTTCTCCACCGGGTCGCCCGGGCGCCATTGCTGCAGGTCGATGATGTTGCTGCCCTGGCGCGCGGTCTTGATCTGGTTCGATTCGGTCAGGCCAAGCCAGCAGTCGCGGCCCTGGTCGAAGCACACCTCGTCGGCCTGGCGGCGGCACTGGTCCAGGCCACGCATCAGGCTGGAGCCACAGAGCACATTGAGCGGGTTGGTGTGGGCGACGAAAGTACGCACGTAGTCGTCCGCCGGGCTGAGCACGATTTCCTCGGGCTTGCCGTGCTGGATGATGCGGCCGTCCTTCATGATCGCGATGCGCGTACCGATCTTCAGCGCCTCGTCCAGGTCGTGGCTGACGAAGACGATGGTCTTGTGCAACTGGCGTTGCAGTACCAGCAGCTCATCCTGCAACTGCTGGCGGATCAGCGGGTCCAGCGCGGAGAAGGGTTCGTCCATCAGCAGGATGTCGCCATCCATCGCCAGTGCGCGGGCCAGGCCGACGCGCTGCTGCATGCCGCCGGAGAGCGAATCCGGGCGCTTGTCGCGCCATTGCGACAGGCCGACCAGTTCGAGCTTCTCGTCGATCACCTTCTTCCGCTCGTTGGCCGGGCGGCCCTGCATCTCCAGGCCGAAGCCGATGTTCTCGGCCACGGTCAGCCAGGGCATCAGCGCGAACTTCTGGAACACCATGGCGATGCGCTTGGTGCGCATGGTCTTGAGCGTCGCCGGCGAGCAGTTGGCGATGTCCACCTGCTGGCCTTCGTGCTCGATCAGCAGCTTGCCACGGCTGACCCGGTTGAGGCCGTTGATGCAGCGCAGCAGGCTGGACTTGCCCGAGCCCGACAGGCCCATCATCACGCAGATTTCGCCGCGGTCGACGTCCAGGCAGGCATCCTCGACACCCAGCACCTGGCCGGTGCGCTTGAGGATTTCCTCGCGGCCCAGGCCCTGGTCCAGCAGCTTGAGCGCTTCCTTGGTGTGGGTGCCGAAAATCACATCCACATGTTCGAATCGAATCGCCGACATAGTACTTACCTCCCCCGCAGCGAACGTTGCTTGCACACCCGGTCGAGCAGGATGGCGAGCAGGACGATGGCCAGACCGGCCTCGAAGCCGAGGGAAATGTCCGCGGTGTTGAGTGCGTTGACCACCGGCTTGCCGAGGCCATCAGCACCCACCAGCGCGGCGATAACCACCATCGACAGCGACAACATGATGCATTGGGTGACCCCCGCGGCGATGCTCGGCATGGCGTGCGGCAGCTCGATGCGCGTCAGCAGTTGCCAGCGCGAGCAGCCGAAGGCCTTGCCGGCGTCCATCAGCTCCGCCGGCACGTCCTGGATGCCCAGGCAGGTGAGGCGGATGGGCGCGGCGATGGCGAAGATCACCGTGGAGATCAGACCCGGAACCACGCCCAGGCCGAACAGGGTCAGGGTGGGGATCAGGTAGACGAACGTGGGTACCGTCTGCATCAGGTCCAATAGCGGCCTGAGCGCGGTGTAGAACCAGGGCTTGTGCGCCGCCAGGATGCCCAGCGGCACCCCGATGGCGATACACACCACGGTGGCGAAGATCACCTGCGCCAGGGTCTCCATGGTTTCCTGCCAGTATCCCAGGTTGAGGATCAGCAGCAGCGAGGCCAGGGCGAATGCCGCAAGGCCCCAGCTGCGCTGGATGTAGAACACCAGGAAGACCATCAGCGCGATCAGTGCCAGCGGGTTGAACCAGAGCAGGCTGTTGGTGACGCCGTGGATGAGGAACTCGAGGGTGTCGGAAATCTTGTCGAACACCGACGCGCCATGTTGCGTGAGCCAGTCGACGAAGGCGGCGATATGCTCGCCCAGCGGTAGCTTGTGGTCAGTCAGAAACATAATGCGGGCCCATCAGAAGCTTGAGGAATCGGCCAACGGCAATTACTTCGGCAATTACTTCGCGAATGCCACCTTGGCTGCCGCCAAGGCCGGTTTGCCGTCACGGGTGGTCACGCCGGCGAGCCAGGCGTCGAGCAGTTCCGGATGGTCCTTCAACCAGGCTTTGGCCGCCTCTTCGGGCTTCTTGCCCCCGTTGAGCACGGCGTCCATGAGTTTGTTTTCCATGTCCAGGGTGAAGGTCTGGTTGCTCAGCAACTTGCCGACGTTCGGACACTCCTGGGTGTAACCCTTGCGCACGTTGGTGTAGATGGTCGCGCCGCCGTAGTTGGGGCCGAACACGTCATCGCCGCCTTCGAGGTACTTCATCTTGAAGCGGGTGTTCATCGGATGCGGTTCCCAGCCCAGGAACACGATCCACTGGTTGCGGCGGTCGGCGCGGCCAACCTGCGAGAGCATGCCGGCTTCGCTGGACTCCACCAGCTTGAACTTGCCCAGGTCGAACTGGTTCTTGTCGAGCATGCCCTGGACCAGGCGGTTGCCATCGTTGCCCGGCTCGATGCCGTAGATCTTGTTGCCCAGCTTGTCGGCGAACTTGCTGATGTCCGCGAAGGACTTCAGCCCGCCGTCGTATGCGGCCTGGGTGACAGCCAGGGTGTACTTGGCGCCCTCGAGGTTGGCTTTCACCGTTTCCACCGAACCGTTGTCGGCGTAGGGCTTGATGTCGTTGGCCATGCTCGGCATCCAGTTGCCGAGGAAGACGTCGAGATCCTTGTTCGCCAGCGACTTGTAGGTCACCGGCACGGACAACATGGTCACCTTGGTGGTGTAGCCAAGCGACTCGAGCACCTGACGGGTAGTAGCGGTGGTCACGGTGATGTCGGTCCAGCCGACGTCGGAGAAGCGAACCGTGCCGCACGACTCAGGTTCAGCGGCCTGAACCGCCAGCGGTGCGCAAACGGACACAGCAGCCAGCAGCAAAGACTTGCAACCTTTCATGAGCGTACTCCTCTGCGGGGTGGGGCGCCGGCGCTGCCCACAGTGGGGCGCGGCGGTCTGAATTATGAGTGGGACCTCGGGGCGCAGGTCCTTTTGTTGTCATTTCGTAAACGATCATGGAACAGGAAAATTTCGTCGCCTACCGGGTGGGTCGCATCCAGTGCAGGCGAAGTCGTATTCAGCACCAGCCATGTCGCATCCAGTGGAAAGGCCCGGTTCCAGCGACTTCCAGAGGCCCGGATCATTCCATGGCGGCGGTTTTCTGGCCCCCTGGCGCCGCGCCCGCTGTACTCGGAGCGACACCCTGCAGCCAGCCATCGAGCACCTGCGGGTTGGCCTTCAGCCAACTCTTCGCGGCCTGGCGGGGATTGCGTCGCTCGTTGAGCACCGCATCCATCAACTGGTTCTCCATCGCCAGGTCGAATTTCAGGTTCTTCAGCAGCCGCGCGACATTGGGGCATTCCTGAAGATAGCCTGCTCTGACGTTGGTGAAGACCGTAGCACCGCCATAGTTGGGACCGAAGTAGGAATCCCCTCCCTCCAGATAGTTCATTTGGATTCGGGTATTCATCGGGTGCGGTTCCCAGCCCAGGAACACGATGGGTTGCTTCAAGGCCCCGGCTCGCTTGACGTAGGCCAGCATGTCCGCCTCGCTGGACTCGACCAGTTTGAAGTCGCCCAGACCGAAAGCCTTCTCCTTGATCATCTTCTGGATCAGTTGGTTGCCGTCGTTGCCCGGCTCGATGCCGTAGAGGCGCCCGCCCAGCTGTTCCTTGAATTTTGCGATATCGGCAAAAGTCTTCAGGCCAGCCTCATAGGCGTAGCGCGGCACCGCCAGGGTGTACTTGGCGCCTTCGAGGTTGGCGCCGACGGTTTCCACCTGGCCCTTGTCGGCGAAAGGCTTGATGTCGCCCGCCATGCTCGGCATCCAGTTGCCGAGGAACACGTCGATCTTCTTCTCCGCCATCGCCTTGTAGGTGTCCGGCACGGACAGCCGCACTACCTGCGTGCGATAGCCCTGGTGGCTGAGCACCAGGCGGGTGACCGCGGTGGTCACGGTGATGTCGGTCCAGCCGACATCGGCAAAGCGCACCACGGCGCAGGATTCGGGTTCGGCGGCGCGCGCAGCGCCCGGTAGTACCACGGATAACGCCAACAGCGACGACACAAGACTCTTCATGAGACCAGCCTCTGACTGCGGAGAATGGGGGTGGATACGGGCGAACGCTGCCGTTCGTCGGTGGCGGATCATGGAACAGCGCAGTGGTGCGCGCCTATCGACCGGTCGTGGTTCGCGGCGCTCGCGTCGTAAAGAGGCAAGCTTTCGTCGGCCCCGGAACAGGCGCTCCCGCGCCCTGCCCCAACGGGAGTCGCGAGCGGCGTTATTGGATACGGCCGCGTCGCCGATGGACGCAGCCAGTGCCGGACTTGGGTCGATGATGGCCGGGCATCGCGGGCACAGGGACGTGCCTATCCCCCTCCCCATGGACGTGCAGCTCGCCCGGAGTCCGGCATGGCAATCAGTGTGTTCGACCTGTTCAAGATCGGTATCGGCCCTTCCAGTTCGCACACGGTCGGCCCCATGCGCGCCGCCGCGCTATTCGTTGGCGCCCTGCGCGAGCGGCAGATGCTCGAACGCACCAGCCGCGTGGAAGTGCGCCTGTACGGCTCGCTGTCCGCTACTGGCGTCGGCCACGGCACCGACCGCGCCGTGATCATGGGCCTGATGGGCGAATGGCCGGACCGCATCGACCCGAGCCAGATCGAACCGCGCATGGCGCAGCTGCGCAGCAGCGGCGAACTGCTGCTGGCCGGCAGCCGGGCGATCCCTTTCGACTGGGTCCGCGACATGCGCCTGCTCGAAGAGAACCTGCCCTACCATCCCAACGCCATGCGCCTGACCGCCATCGAAGGCGACCACGTGCTGCACAGCGATACCTACTACTCCATCGGCGGCGGCTTCGTGGTCGACGAGGAACAGGCCGCCTCCGGCAGCCTCGACACCGACAACACCGTGCTGCCCTACGACTTCGCAAGCGCCGCCGAACTGCTCATGCTCTGCCGCCGCCACAACCTGCGCGTGTCCGAGCTGATGATGGCCAACGAGCGCATGTGGCGCAGCGAAACCGACATCCGCGAAGGTCTGAAAGTCATCTGGCAGGCCATGCGCGACTGCGTCGACAACGGCCTGCGCCACGAAGGCATCCTCCCCGGCGGCCTCAACGTGCAGCGCCGCGCCGCGCGCCTGCACCGCAACCTGCAGGAAATCGGCAAGCCCAACGTCATCGGCTCGACCCTCTCGGCGATGGAATGGGTCAACCTCTTCGCACTGGCCGTGAACGAGGAAAACGCCGCCGGCGGCCGCATGGTCACCGCGCCCACCAACGGCGCGGCCGGCATCATCCCGGCGGTGCTGCACTACTACATGCGCTTCAACCCCGACGCCAGCGACGACGACGTCACCAACTACCTCCTGGCCGCCGCCGCCGTCGGCATCCTGTGCAAGAAGAACGCGTCCATCTCCGGCGCCGAAGTCGGCTGCCAGGGTGAAGTCGGTTCCGCCTGCGCCATGGCCGCGGCGGGCCTCGCCGAAGTGCTCGGCGCCTCCCCCGAACAAGTGGAGAACGCCGCCGAGATCGGCCTGGAGCACAACCTTGGGCTGACCTGCGACCCGGTCGGCGGCCTCGTCCAGGTGCCCTGCATCGAGCGCAACGCCATCGCCGCAGTGAAGGCCATCAACGCCGCGCAGATGGCCCTGCGTGGCGACGGCCAGCACTTCATCAGTCTCGATCAGGTAATCCGCACCATGCGCAACACCGGCGCGGACATGCACGACAAGTACAAGGAAACCTCGCGCGGCGGATTGGCCGTCAGCATCATCGAGTGCTGACCCTCAATCGACCACGCCAGAGCCAGCGCGCCCTCGGATGGCGCAAGCAGTACGCCCGTCCCGACATTGCAGTGGGCGTTACCGTTCCGGGCACAGCACCGCCGGTCGCGTGACCGGTGAGTGCTACCAAAAACCCCAGCCCACGATCCATGCGTATTTGCGACCTTCGAGGGGTCGCATTCCGGGCCTGCAAAAACGGCATTCCCATGCCGTTTTCTTTTTTAATTGAACGCCCATTCAACCTAGGCACGGCATTTGCCTTGCTATTAGGAAGAGAGCAATCAGAGGAATAGTCCCGGGCGAGCCTGGGGCGAATTTCCCAACAGAAGAACAAGCATAAGAAACGCCTCCAGCGAGGCGACTGTGACTAGCGTGAGGTGACTGAATGAACGCGTTCAACCCCGGAGTTCCCCCGCAAAACCGAGCTCCGCAGTCCATCGGCTTCCTGCTGCTGGACAACTTCACCCTGATCTCCCTGGCCTCCGCGGTGGAACCGCTGCGCATGGCCAACCAGCTATCCGGACGCGAACTCTACCGCTGGCACACCCTGAGCCTCGACGGCCGCCAGGTCTGGGCCAGCGACGGCCTGCAGATCACCCCTGACGCGGCCTGCGACAGCGCTCCGCAGATGGACACGCTGATCGTGGTCGGTGGCGTCGGCATCCAGCGTAGCGTCACCCGCGAGCACACCACCTTCCTCCAGGCCCAGGCGCGCCTGGGTCGCAAGCTCGGCGCCGTGTGCACCGGCAGCTGGGCCCTGGCCCGCGCCGGCCTGCTCGACGGCTACGACTGCTCGGTGCACTGGGAATGCCTGGCGGCCATGCAGGAAGCCTTCCCCCGCGTGGCCATGAGCACTCGCCTGTTCTCCATCGACCGCAACCGCTTCACCTCCTCCGGCGGCACCGCGCCGATGGACATGATGCTGCACCTGATCGGCCGCGAGCACGGCCGCGAGCTGTCGGCGGCGATCTCCGAGATGTTCATCTACGAGCGCATCCGCAACGAGCAGGACCACCAGCGCGTACCGCTCAAGCACATGCTCGGCACCAACCAGCCCAAGCTGCAGGAAATCGTCGCGCTGATGGAAGCCAACCTCGAGGAGCCCATCGACCTCGACGAACTGGCGGTCTACGTCAACGTCTCGCGCCGCCAGCTCGAGCGCCTGTTCCAGAAGTACCTGCACTGCTCGCCGTCGCGCTACTACCTGAAGCTGCGCCTGATCCGCGCGCGCCAGTTGCTCAAGCAGACCTCCATGTCGATCATCGAAGTCGCCTCGGTCTGCGGTTTCGTCTCCACCCCGCACTTCTCCAAGTGCTACCGCGAATACTTCGGCATCCCGCCGCGCGACGAGCGCCAGGGCCAGCCCATCGGCCAGCCGGTCATGGTCATGCCCATCCCGCAGGACCTCGCCCTCATGCCCAACTCCTCGGCCATCTCCGCGCTCAGCCAGGCCCAGGGCGAATCCACCTTCGCCAGCGTGCGGGTGCTCTGAGTCCGGCATGCCGCGACACGAAAGAGGGAGGCACATAGCCTCCCTTTTTCATGCCTGTGACGCATGGCACCCCATCATTCAGAATCGTCTGAATCGCAAATCGCCCTGAATCCCGCAGTCTCCGAAGCGTCGGCCAAATCCGACGAGCTTCGGAGCCATGGGACATATGGACAACGCCCTCGACTACCTGGCGCAGCGAACGCGGGAGCTGTACCGCACAGCCATCGAACTGGACCACTCGACGCTGACCGGCATCCAGTTGTTGCGCGAGCTCGAACGCCTGCGCCCACAGATCTTCGACGTCAGCCGTCATCTTTCCGAGCTTTTCGGCGAGCATGCAGGCGCCCTCGAACAGGCTCGGGCGGACAAGGCGGGAAAGCTCATCCTCGCGCTGCACCGACGACTGCTCAGCGGCTACTGGCACCTGCTGCGCACCCGCCGAGCGGAGCGCAAGACCGCCGCCCTGCTGATGCAGCGCATGGTGCGCAGCCTGCAGGAAATCCACTGCAACTACCTGCAGAACCACCACCCCGAGCCGCCAGGACTATGGAGCCTGCTGCACCAAGTCTACGGACGCGCCCTGAAGCTCGAAGTCCAGCACTTGCCCATTGACGACGGCGAAGCCTTCGAACCACAGAGCCAGACCATCGCCGGTGGCTACCTGCACTGCCTGATCGTCGCCGGCTCCCGGCCGCTGGAGGTTCCCGAGCAATGCCTGCCTGCGCTGATCGAATCCGCCCAGGTATTTGCCGCCATCGTACACATCCAACCGGAACGGCCTGGCAGCCACTGGCGACTCGAACAAAAGAACGACTGCCCCTTCCTTGATCCCGGCGCTGTCAGCCGCGAGCACGGGCTCGCCCTGGTGCTCGATGAACTGCTGGACATGCTCAAGCGCTTCACCGCCGCCAGTACAGGCGACGCCGCCTTCGACCTGAATGCCCACCTGCTCGCCTGCTGGAGCGTAACGGAGACACACGCCGAGCCCTGGCAGGTCTGCCGAGGACTCCCTGCGCTGCTCGCGCACCTGGGCGCCGCCGACGACACGCGTCTCGACGCCCGCCACTTCGAGCGCCAGCAACAGGTAAACGACGTCTGGGCCCAGCATTCCGGCAGCCGTGGCGGGCTGGACGAAATGGTCGCGCACTCGCCCGCCATCGAATTCAGCCGTTCCACAATGAAGCCCAGTCTTCCACCCACTCTTCCGCTATCACAGCCTCGCTCCAACGAACGCCATATCAGCGGGTACTGGGAAGACTCACCACCACCCGCTGTCGGCGAACTGCTCGGCATCCGCTTGTCCCCCGCGGGCTCCTGGCAACTGGCGCAGGTGGAAAGCCTCCGCTTGCTCGGTGGCGACCGCTACGAAGTGCGCGGTGCCTGGCTATCCTTGCAGCCGCGCCCCTGCCGCCTCAGCCTGCGCAGCAAGCTGCAGGAAAGTGCGCCGCGCCCTGCCCTGCTGTTGCCCGAAACGAACGAGTTGCGCGTGCTTTGCCCGACACTACCGCAGGAGGCGGGGCGAAAGGTCACGGTGGAAGAGCAGGGCCGACGCTACCTGGCCCTGCTGGGCGATCCCAAAGGCGACAGCTTCCCGCTGCTACCACTGGAGGTAGCCGTCGACCTGCGATGACGGCAGCTCCGGTCGTGGTGCGCCAGCAGCACTCACAAGGCCTTGGGTACCAGCGCCGGCAGCAACTGCCGCGAGATCGCTTCGCGTACCGCCGGCAGCAGGGTGGCATTGCCGGCGAGCATTTCTTCCACAAGGCGGCGCAGCGCCAGCGAGCGCTCGGGCGTCAGGCCACGCACGGCGTATTCGCAGGCCTGTTCGGCGGTGACATCCGGCGGCACGGCGAAACCCAGCGCTTGCAGGCGTTCGCGGAAATCGTCCTGGTCGATCAGGTCGGCGTGCATCATCGCGGGTCTCCTTGGGAGCGGCAGGGGTCTGCATCGATTCTGGTAAGCCCGGCGAAGCGCGGCAAGCACCTGTCCGACGGAATGTCCGCGGCGGGCACGCGCAGGTCGTTTTCGGCTAACCGAGGCGGCGGCGCGACGCGCAGACTGGCTTACATACCCCGCAGCCGGCACCGACGCCAGCTGCGGGGCCTCGCACACGAAAGAGCCCGCATCGGCTCGATTTGTCCCCTGCCGCGCGTCGGGCGCCGCAGGGGATTTTTTTGTCCGGCTTTTTGTAGGAGCGAGCCTGCTCGCGAACAGGATATCCGGTGATTTTCGAGCTGGGAGGTTCGCGAGCAAGCTCGCTCCTACGCGGGAGGTTCTGCGCACTCAGCCCTCGCGCTGCAACACCAGGATGCGCGAGAGCAGCTCGTCGCGGTCGATGTAGCAGCCCTGCAGGTGCCGGCCGGGTCGAGACGGTTGGCCTGCGGGCGCAGCGAGGTCAGCGCAGCGGTCTGTGGATAAGTGCGCCAGTCGGCAATGGTGGGACCTTCCCGCGTCATTTCCATGCACTTCTCCGTGTCAGCTCAGGCTGCGGCGCAGGGCTGCGATCAGGGCGCCGCGCAGGGCATCCACTTCCGCCACGCGACGGGCGCGCAGGCAGCCATGGACGAGGCCGGCTCCGGGGAAGTAATCCACGACCACGCCCGCTTCTCGCAGGCGGTCACGGTACAGCGCGCCGTCATCACGCAACGGGTCGAACTGGGCGACCGCGATGAAGGCCGGCGGCAGCCCGGAGAAGTCTTCGGCCAGCAGCGGTAGCGCCAGCGGGTCGCGCCAGTCGGCGGGACGCGAGAGGTAGGCGGCGAGGTATTCGTCCACCGCAGCGCTGGTCATCAGCGGGGCGTCGGAGCAGGTGGTGCGCGAGGGCGTATCGAGGTTGCCCAGGGCGGGGTAGATCAGCGTCTGGGCAACGGGCAGTGGCTCACCGCTGCCACGCAGCGCCTGGCAAAGCGCAGCGGCGAGGTTGGCGCCGCCACTGTCACCGGCCACGGCGATGCGGCGTTTATCCACAGCCTCGCCGAGGCCGTCCTGCTGGATGCGCCGCCAGGTATCGAGGCAATCGTCGAGGGCGGCGGGATAAGGGTGCTCCGGCGCCAGCCGGTAGCTGAGGGCGACCACCAGCGCGCCCAGCTCCACGGCCAGGGGAATGCAGATCATGTCGTGGGTGTGGGCGTTGCCCAGTACCCAACCGCCGCCATGGATGTAGAACACGGTGGGCCAGCCATTCGCCGGAGGCGCTCCGTCAGGCCGATAAAGACGCAGCTCGACCAGGCCGTCCGGCTGAACGTCCCGCACCAACAGGCCGGGCGGCACTGGCGGAGCAAAGGCGGCGGCCATTCGCTCGTAGCCTTCGCGCTGGGCGGCGAGGGACGGATCGGCCACGGCATGGCTCTCGGTCTCGGCGACAAAGGCCTGCATGGCATCCGACAGCGGGTAGCGCCGGCTCATGCGCGCTCAGCCCGGCAGGCCGATGACGCGGCCGACGTAGTCCGGACGCGGCAATGGGCGATGGGCCTCGGCCAGCGCCAGCACGCGCTCGAGCACCACACCTTCGAAGGGCGCCGAGCGCGCGCCACCTTCGAGGTTCACGTGCAGCAGCATCTGCTCGCTGGCGGCCAGGGCAAGGTCTTCGCTGGCGCGGTGCAGGCTGTGGAAAACGTGCAGGCGCTTGCGGTCGTGAGCGATCAGCTGGGTACGCACTTCGACCTTCTCGCCCTCCTTCACCTCGTGCAGGTAGTTGAGATGCACTTCGAGGGTGAACAGGGAATCGTGGGTCGCGGCGCGATGCTCCGCGTCGAGGCCCAGGTGGTCCATCAGGGCGTCGGTGGCGTAGCTGAACAGCAGCAGGTAGAAGGCATCGCGCAGGTGGCCGTTGTAGTCGGTCCACTCGGCGAGGATGGGGGTTTCGTAGGTTTTCAGGGCGTGCATGGTTTCGCGTCCGTGATGCCCTCACCCCAACCCTCTCCCAGGGGGAGAGGGGGCGGTTCGGAGCAGGTGGTGAACCGTGAGGTTAGTCGGCGAAGGCGAAGCCGTGCTTGGACTTGGTGTCCTTGATGGCGCCGAGCACCGCCAGCAGGCAGTCGTCGCGGTAGCGTTCCAGCTCGGCGATGCTGCGCGAGCCTTGCTGCTCGCTGGTGCCTTCCACCACGCGGTCGATCAGGGTGTCGGTCAGCTCCGGGGCCGGCAGGTAGGTCCAGGGCAATTGCAGCGCGGGGCCGAACTGGGCCATGAAGTGGCGCATCCCGGCGTTGCCGCCGGCCAGGGTGTAGGTGAGGAAGGTGCCCATGAACGACCAGCGCAGGCCGGCGCCGAAGCGGATGGCGTCGTCGATCTCGCCGGTGCTGGCGACGCCGTCGTTGACCAGGTGCAGGGCCTCGCGCCAGAGGGCTTCGAGCAGGCGGTCGGCGATGAAGCCGGGGACTTCCTTGCGCACATGCAGCGGCCGCATGCCGAGGGATTGGTAGACCTTGATCGCGGCCTGCACGGCTTCCGGCGCGGTCTTCGCACCGCCCACTACTTCCACCAGCGGCAGCAGGTACACCGGGTTGAACGGGTGGCCAACCACGCAGCGCTCGGGGTGCGTGGCGTCGGCGTAGAACTCGCTGGGCAGCAGGCCCGAAGTGCTGGAGCCGATCAAGGCGTTGGGCTTGGCGGCGGCGCTGATCTTGGCGTGCAGTTCGCACTTCAGGTCGAGGCGCTCGGGGGCGCTTTCCTGGATGAAGTCGGCGTCGCGCACGCACTCTTCGATGGTGGCGACGAAGCGCAAGCGTCCCTGCGAGGCGCCAGGGGCGAGGCCGGCTTTTTCCAACGCCGGCCAGGCATTGGCGATGCGCGCGCGCAGCGCGGCTTCCGCACCGGGGGCTGGGTCCCAGGCGATGACGTCGAGGCCGTGGGCCAGGGCACGGGCGACCCAGCCACTGCCGATGACGCCGCTGCCAAGGGCGGCGAAGGTTTTGATGTCGGTGATGAAGGGCATGGTAGCTCCAGCAGGAATGGGGATTACCTGTAGGAGCGAGCTTGCTCGCGAACAAAGTCAGCCAGCGGCAACGGAGCCGGGCGGGTTCGCGAGCAAGCTCGCTCCTACAGAGTCAGGCGATCAGTTGTGTAGGGCGCATAACGCAAAGCGTTATCCGCCATTGCGGTACGGCGGCGAATAACCCGATCCGGGTTATTCGCCCCAGGTTTCGGAATCAGCGGGGTTTGAGGTTCATCTTCCTGCGCCCCTCAGCCGGGGTCAGGGCGCGGCCGCCCAGGCGCTCGATGATCTCGATAGCGCGTTCGACCAGTTGGCCGTTCGTGGCATGCACGCCACGGTCGAGCCAGATGTTGTCTTCCAGGCCGACCCGCACGTTGCCGCCCAGCAGCATGGCCTGGGCGACCATGGGCATCTGCGCGCGGCCGATGCCGAAGCCGGCCCAGGTCAGGCCGTCGGGGATGTTGTCGGCCATGGCCTTCATGGTGGTGGTGTCGGCCGGGGCGCCCCACGGAATCCCCAGGCAGATCTGGATGAGCGGGTCTTCCAGCAGACCTTCCTTGAGCATCTGCCTGGCGAACCAGAGGTGCCCGGTGTCGAAGATTTCCAGCTCGGCCTTCACACCCAGCTCGGTGATGCGCTTGGCGCCCGCACGCAGCTGAGCCGGAGTGGAGACGTAGATGAAGTCGCCGTCGCCGAAGTTCAGGGTGCCGCAGTCCAGGGTGCAGATTTCCGGCAGCAGTTCCTCGACGTGCTTCAAACGCTCCAGCGGACCGACCAGGTCGGTGCCGGCGCCGAACTCCAGCGGCTGCTCGCCCTGGCCGATCTGCAGGTCGCCGCCCATGCCGGCGGTGAGGTTGATGATGACGTCGGTGTCGCTCTCGCGGATGCGTTCGACCACTTCGCGGTAAAGCTTCACATCGCGGCTGGGCTTGCCGGTCTGCGGGTCGCGGACGTGGCAGTGGGCGACGGTAGCCCCGGCCTTGGCGGCCTCGATGGCGGCGGCGGCGATTTCCTTGGGGGTGACGGGAATCGCCGGGTGCTTGCCGACGGTGTCGCCGGCGCCGGTCACCGCGCAGGTGACAATGACTTCGTAATTCACGGTGGCAGTCCTTCTTCGGGTCGAACGAACCCACCGCGCGCCAGGCGACGCGCAGGGAGTTGCTGGTAGTGGGTTACTTCAGCGAGGCCTGGACGGCGGCGAGGCCATCCTTGCCATCGAAGGTGGTCACGCCGTCGAGCCAGGCCTTGAGCGGCTCGGGGTTCTGCTTCAGCCAGGCCTTGGCGGCGTCAACCGGCTGGCTGCGGTCGAGGATCGGCACCATCACCTGGCTGACCTGCTCGCTGCTGAACTTGAGGTTGTGCAGCAGCTTGGCGACGTTGCCGCACTGCGCCTGGTAGCCGCCGGCGGTCATGATGGAAACGGTGGCGGAGCCTTCGTTGGGGCCGAACACGTCGTCGCTGCCGGTGAGGTACTTCATGTCGATCTGCAGGTTCATCGGGTGCGGCTTCCAGCCGAAGAACACCACCCACTGCTTGCGCTTGATGGCGCGCTTGACCGCGGTGAGCATGCCGGCCTCGCTGGACTCGACGATCTGGAAGCCCTTCAGGCCGAACTTGTCGTCGGCGATCATCTTCGCGGTGATGCGGTTGGAACCGCTGCCGGGCTCGATCAGGTAGATCTTGTTGCCCAGCTTGTCCTTGAACTTGGCGATGTCGGCGAAGGTCTTCAGACCGCCGTCGTAGACGTAGGTCGGCACAGCGTAGGTGGATTGCGCGTCAGGCAGGGTCGGCGGGGTGATGACGTCGATCTGCTGCTTGTCGAGGTAGGGCTTGGCCACCGGTTGCATGGTTGGCTGCCAGTAGCCGAGGAAGACGTCGAGCTGCTTGTCGGCCATGCCGGCGAGGATGATCTGCTGCGAGGCGCTGGTCTGCTTGACCTTGTAGCCCAGGCCATCGAGCACGGCCTCGGCCACGGCGCTGCTGGCTACTACGTCGGTCCAGTTCACGCTGCCCATGCGCACGTTCTGGCACTGGGCGGGCTCGGCGGCCCAGCTGGTGCTGGCGGCGAGCAGGAGCGCGGCACAGCCGAGCGCTCGGATCGATAGCTTCATGACTTCTCCCTCAAGGCCTTTGCGGCGTTGGTTTTCGTTGTTGTAGGTCATGCGGCCCTCACGGGGGCTGGAGAACAAATTACGCAGGCGACGCGCCGGTGAATCGCACAGCGGCGACCAGCTCTTGCACAGCAGCGACCTCCCCGATTGCCAGGGCGACGTCCTTGGTTCATAAGCATGGGCAGGCTGCCACCCAGCTGCCCTCGATCGCACGGTACCCGCCATGTCCCAAGACTTCTGGTTCCTGCTGTTGCCCGGTTTTTCCGTGATGGGGTTCGTCTCCGCCGTGGAGCCGCTGCGGGTAACCAACCGTTTTCGCGGCGAGTTGTACCGCTGGCACCTGATGAGCCTGGATGGCGGGCCGGTGCTGGCCAGCAACGGCATGTCGATGAACGCCGACAGCGGCCTGGAGGCCCTGCGCGAGGGCGACACGCTGCTGGTGGTGGCCGGCTTCGAACCATTGCGTGCCTGCACCCCGGCGCTGCTGCACTGGCTCAAGCGCCAGGACCGCGAGGGCGTGACCCTGGGCGGCATCGACACCGGCAGCTTCGTGCTGGCCGAGGCCGGCCTGCTGCAGCGCCAACGCTGCACGGTCCACTGGGAGGCGCTGGACGCCTTCCGGGAAACTTATCCACAGGTGCAGGCGACCCAGGAGCTGTTCGAGATCGATGGGCCGCGCATCACTTCCGCTGGCGGCACTGCGTCCATCGACCTGATGCTCGACCTGATCGCCCAGGCCCATGGGCCGGAGCTTGCGGTGCAGGTGTCGGAGCAGTTCGTGGTCGGGCGTATCCGCAACCGGCAGGATCACCAGCGCATGCAGGTCGCCAGCCGCTATGGGGTGAACAACCGCAAGCTGGTGCAGGTGATCGGCGAGATGGAGCGCCACACCGAGCCGCCGCTGACCACGCTGGAGCTGGCCGAGCGCATCCAGGTGACCCGGCGCCAGCTGGAGCGCCTGTTCCGCCTGCACCTGAACGACACGCCATCGAACTTCTACCTCGGCCTGCGCCTGGACAGGGCCCGCCAGCTGCTACGGCAGACCGACATGAGCGTGCTGGAGATCGGCGTGGCCTGCGGCTTCGAGACCCCCTCGTACCTGTCGCGCAGCTATCGGGCGAAGTTCGGCGTGTGCCCGAGCCAGGATCGGGTGGGGTTGCGCAAAGTCGTGGCCAAGCCCGTCACCCAGCACACCCTGTAGGAGCGAGCTTGCTCGCGAACGGAATCAACCGGCAGCGTTGGAGCTAGGTGGGTTCGCGAGCAAGCTCGCTCCTACAAACAGCAAAAGCATCGGCCGCGATTGGCAATATCTGTGGGATTACCGTCATTTACCCATCCGCAGGCCAGGCGGAGGATGAGCACCAGGTTCCTCACCCACTAAAATCAGGAGGCCACCATGAGCGAAGCCCGTCCCCCTCTCCCACCGTTCACCCGCGAAACCGCCATCCAGAAAGTCCGCCTCGCCGAGGACGGCTGGAACAGCCGCGACCCGCACCGCGTGTCGCTGGCCTATACGCCGGACAGCCGCTGGCGCAACCGCGCGACCTTTGTCCAGGGCCGCGAGCAGATCGTCCAGTTCCTCACCGCCAAATGGGTGCGCGAACAGCAGTACCGGCTGATCAAGGAGCTCTGGGCGTTCACCGATAACCGCATCGCCGTGCGCTTCGCCTACGAATGGCACGACGACTCGGGCAACTGGTTCCGCTCCTACGGCAACGAGAACTGGGCGTTCGACGAGAACGGCCTGATGTTCGAACGCCACGCCAGCATCAACGACCTGCCGATCAGCGAGAACGAGCGCCTGTTCCACTGGCCGCAGGGCCGCAGGCCGGACGATCACCCGTCGCTGAGTGACCTTGGGCTGTAGAGGGTTATCCACAGCATCGGATTGGCTGTTGCAGGAGTGGACTGTCCGCGACAGGTCCGCACCGCGCCGGGAGTCCGCTCCTGCGCGACTGGAAATCCCAGAGCCAGCCCTGTAGGAGCGAGCTTGCTCGCGAACCAGCCGGGCTCATGGAGTCGCCGGCTCAAACTGTTCGCGAGCAAGCTCGCTCCTACATGAAGCCGCTCAGGCCGGAACGGCCTGGGCGGGGACAGTGGAAGCGATGCGGCTGTCCTCCAGGATCATCGCCGCCGCGCGCTCGCCGAGCATGATGCAGGGTGCGTTGGTGTTGCCGCTGATCAGCGTCGGCATGATCGACGCATCCACCACGCGCAGGCCCTTCAAGCCATGCACACGCAGGCGCAGGTCGACCACGGCCATCGCGTCCTCACCCATCTTGCAGGTGCCCACCGGGTGGAACACGGTGGCGGCGTATTCGCGCAGGTGTTCGAGCAGTTGCTCGTCGGTCTGCACCTGCGGGCCGGGCAGCATTTCGGCACCACGGATACTGTCGAACTCCGGCTGGGCGAGGATCTTGCGCGCCAGCTTCACACCTTCCACCAGCACGCGGCCGTCTTCCTCGTTGGCGAGGAAGTTGTAGTCGATCTCGATATCGCCGCCGGGCTTCACGCGCAGCTCGCCGATGCTCTTGGGGCGCAGCACACAGGTATGCACGGCGTAGCCATGACCCCACTCGAACAGGCGGCCACGGTGGCTGCGATAGCCAGGCACGAAGTGGAACTGCACGTCAGCCAGCGAATCGGCCAGCGGCGTACGGGCGAAGCCACCGGCCTCGACGTAGTTGGTGGTCAGCCAGCCCTTCTTCGCCAGCAGGTACTTGAACGGCGAGAGCAGGATCTGCGGCAGCGAGCCGAGGGAGAAGCCCAGGCTCAACGGGCTCGGCGAGCGCACGGTGACCAGGCCGTCGAGGTGATCCTGGAGGTTCTTGCCCACGCCCGGCAGGTCGTGTTTGACCGCGATGCCGGCGGCTTTCAACTCTTCACCCGGCCCGATGCCGGAAGCCAGCAGGATCTGCGGCGAGCCAAGGGAACCGGCCGACAGAATCACCTCGCGGCGCGCCAGCAGGCGTTCGCCGCTGCGCAGTTCGAGGCCGGTGACGCGCTCGCCTTCGAGCAGCAGGCGGCCCACCTGGCGGTCGGTCAGTACGGTGAGGTTGGGGCGCTGCAGCGGCGCGACGAAGGCGCGGTAGCTGCTCAGGCGCTTGGCGTCCTTCTGGGTCACGTTGTAGATGCCGACCCCTTCGAACTCGCGGCCGTTGAAGTCATCGTTGCGGCGCAGGCCCAGGTGTTCGGCAGCCTTGATGAACAGGTGCGACAGCGGGTTGGGGTCACGCGGCTTGTCCACCACCAATTCGCCCAGGGTGCCGTGCAGCGCCGGGTCCTGGCCGAGCAGGTTGCGTTCGGATTTCCTGAAGAACGGCAGCACGTCCTTCCAGCCCCAGCCGGCGCAGCCTTCGGCTTCCCAGCGGTCGTAGTCGGAGGCGTGGCCGCGGATGTAGATCATGCTGTTCATCGAGCTGGATCCGCCCAGGGCCTTGCCGCGCGGGCAATGCAGCGAGCGGTTGTTCAGACGCTTCTGCGGCGCGGAGTAGAAGTTCCAGCTGAACACCTTGCTCTTGTACAGGGTGATGGTGCCGGCAGGCGTCTGCACGCGCGGGCTGGCATCACTGCCGCCGGCTTCCAGCAGGCAGACACGCACCGACGGGTCGGCGCTCAGGCGGTTGGCCAGGACGCAGCCGGCGGAGCCAGCGCCGACGATGAGGTAGTCGTAGGTGGAATCGTTGGAGGAGGACATGGGGGCTCCCTTTGGAGTGTTGCGTGAATGGTGGAGCGCCCTCACCCCAACCCTCTCCCGGAGGGAGAGGGGGCAATCCAAGTCAGCCGGCATGCACGGTGCTCATCGCGAGCACCGCAACAGCTCCCTCTCCCCTTGGGAGAGGGCTGGGGTGAGGGATAGCGGCGACGGGCTTTCAATGCGCCTCTTCCAGATCGTCGTGCAGCAGCCCGAGGATCTCGCGCTTCATCTCGATGAACTGGCGGTCCATGACCATGTCCAGCGAGCGCGGGCGCTCGATGGGCACGTCGAGGATGCGTTTGATGCGCCCTGGGCGCGCGCCCATGACGTAGACGCGGTCGCCCAGCAGGATGGCCTCGTCGATGTCGTGGGTGACGAACACCACGGTCTTCTTGCTGTGGTCCCACACGCGCAGCAGCAGTTGCTGCATCTGCATGCGGGTCTGGCTGTCGAGGGCACCGAAGGGCTCGTCCATCAGCAGGATCTGCGGGTCGTTGGCCAGCGCGCGGGCGATCGCCACGCGCTGCATCATTCCGCCAGAAAGCTGCTTGGGGTAGTTGTTCTCGAAGCGGCGCAGGCCGACTTCGTCAAGGTAGTAGTCGACGATCTCGCGGCGCTCGGCCGCCGGCATGCCGCGACGTTTGAGGCCGAATTCGACGTTCTGGCGCACGGTGAGCCAGGGGAACAGGGTGTAGCTCTGGAACACCATGCCGCGGTCGGCGCCGGGGCCGTCCACCAGTTGCCCGCCGACGTAGATGTCGCCCTCGGTGGGCTCGGACAGGCCGGCAGTGAGGTAGAGCAGGCTCGACTTGCCGCAGCCGGACGGGCCGACAATGACCGCGAACTGCTGGTCCGGTACTTCGAAGGAAACGTTCTCCAGCGCGCTGAAGGTGCCGCCGTCCGGCGTGCGGTAGCGCAGGCTGACGTTCTCCACCCGCAGGCGGGCCGGGCTGGCAGGTTGCTGACCGGTCACGGATTGTTCTTCCTGCTTGATCGCTACTGCGCCCATGACGCCACCTTCAGTCGAATGAATCGGAACAGTTGGTCGGTAATCAGGCCCAGCAGGCCGATGATGGCGATGGCCAGGAAGATCACATCGACCTGGAAGCCGCGCATGGCCTTGAGGCTGATGTAGCCCAGGCCACTGGAAGCAGCGACCAGTTCGGCGACCACCAGGTAGGTCCAGGCCCAGCCCATGGTCACGCGCAGGGTGTCGAGCACGCCGGGCAGCGAGGCCGGGCCGAGCACGTGGAGGACCACGTCGCGACGGTTGCAGCCCAGGGTGTAGGAGGCGTTGACCAGGTCCTTGGCGACGCCGCGGGAGACGTCGGCGATCATCACCAGTTGCTGGAAGAACACGCCGAAGATGATCACGGTGACGCGCTGTTCCAGGCCGATGCCGATCCACAGGATGAACAGCGGCACGAAGGAGGTCACCGGCAGGTAACGGATGAAGTTCACCAGCGGTTCGAGGAAGGCCTGGACGATGCGGAAGCTGCCCATCAGCAGGCCCAGCGGCACGGCCACCAGCGAGGAGATGATGAAGCCGATCATCACCACCTTGACGCTGGCCATCACGTGGGTGGCGAGGGTGCCATCACTGGCCAGGCGCACGCCGGCCGCGAGCACCGCGTCCGGGGTCGGCAGGAACATCGCCGGCACCACGCCGCCGTAGGAAAGCCCGGCCCACAGGCCGAACACGAGCAGCCAGCACAGGGTGCCGGCGGACCAGACCAGCTTCAACGGCAGGTCGACCTTGGGCGTCAGGCAACGGCTGAGCCAGGATTGCGAACGACGAGGCATCGCGGATTCCTCCAGGCGAGCGGCGCCAGGCCGCCCGCGGGGACAAGAGTGAGACGGTTACTCGGAGACGAAACGCGGGTCGACCAGGTCGTCGTAGCTGACTTCCAGGCGCTTGCCCTGCAGGCCGCTCCAGGTCTCGTTGGCGAGACGGATCAGGCCCTTGATGTCGCCGGGCTTGCCGGGGGTGCCAATGAGCTGCTCGCTCATCGCCTTGTCGTAGAAGCGCACGCCCTTGGCGGCATCGGCCAGGGCCTTGGGATCGGAGAGGTAGCCGCCGACGCCCTTGGCCATGATGGCGTAGGCCTCGTCCGGGTGCTCCTTGGTGTACTGCACGGCCTTGTACAGGCCTTTCACCAGGGCCTTCACGTCCTCGGGCTGCTTCTCGATGACGTCGCAGTTGAGGGCGACTACGTCGACGATCACACCGGGGGTGGTGGAGCTGTCCACCAGCACCTTGCCCTGCTGCTTCTCGCGGACCAGCGAGAGATGCGGCTCCCAGGTCACGGCGGCGGGCACGCGGCCGGCGATGAAGGCGCTGGCGGCATCATCG
Organism: Pseudomonas sp. NY15435; assembly: GCF_048068295.1. Classification (NCBI taxonomy): domain Bacteria; kingdom Pseudomonadati; phylum Pseudomonadota; class Gammaproteobacteria; order Pseudomonadales; family Pseudomonadaceae; genus Pseudomonas; species Pseudomonas sp. NY15435. Next base: position 704,660 of record NZ_JBLUQA010000001.1, on the reverse strand, counting down.
GCGGTCATGTTCTGCACCTTGATGTCGCTCATGCTCATGCCGGCATGCTTGAGCAGGTAGGCCAGCCAGAACTGCGAGACGGAGCCTTCGTTGACCGCCACTTCCTGGCCCTTGAGCTGGGCCAGCGAGGTGACGTCCTTGCCCACCAGCACGCCGTCGCCGCCATGGCTGTCGTCCAGCGCGGCCACGGCCTTGAAGCAGAACTTGGGACGGTACTTGAGGATTTCGTCGATGGTGGAGGCCGAGCCGGAGAGCTGGCCGGAAGCCTGGGCCGCCATGTACATCGAGGCTTCCTCGATGGTGGTGAGCTGCAGGTCCAGGCCCTGTTCCTTGAAGTAGCCCAGGTCGCGGGCGAGGTACAGGGTGCCGTAACCGACCCAGGTGGTGTGGCCGATGGACAGGGTGCCGGCCTGCGCGCCGGAAACGGCGGCGAGGGCCAGGGCGGAACACGCGATGGAACGCACGAGCAAGGACTTGATCATGAAGCACTCCCACAGCCGTTTGGCTTTTGTTGTTGATTTACTGCGGCAGTGGCCAGGAGGCCGGTAAAACCGGGACATGGGCGGCATCGAGCTCTTTGGCTCAGCGTCTGAAGGCTTTGTCTCGCGACATGTCTGACAGGCCGATGGTGGCCGAAGCGGGAGGCTCGGAAAATTATTAAATATGTCGTTGCGCCATAAGAAAAAGCTGCCTTGCGGGCAAAACTGCACCAGCATGGCGCAGGGGAGAGCTCGGGGCCGCGCGGGTTGTTCCGCGCTGCACTAAGGTTGAACGCAGCTCTCCTCAAGGAAGGTTTCCAGCATGGCTTTACGTCCCGTTCTGTCGGCCCTGGCGTTCGCCATCGGGCTATCGCTGCACCCTGCTCTTTCCTTCGCCGCCGATCCCCAGGCCCCGGCCGTCACCGAGCTGAAATGGCCGCGGGATTTCGCCCTGGGCGAACAGCACGTGCAGATCTTCCAGCCGCAGATCGAGGGCTGGGACGGAACCCGCATGAGTGGCCGCGCGGCCATCGCCATCGGGCCCGCCAACGGCGCACCGACCTACGGCGTGGCGCAGTTCTCCGCCGCTGCCGCCATCGACAAGGCCACGGGGCTGGTGCAACTCACCGACCTGCGCATCGACAAGGTGGAAGTGCCCACTGCCCCGGACAGCGCCGGCAATGTGCGCGACGCGCTGGTGGCGCGCTTGCCCAAGGACGGCCTGACGGTCTCCCTCGATGAGCTGCAGGCCAGCTACGCGGTGAACCAGCAACTCGATCAGTTGCGCCATGTGGACGTGAAGAACGACGCGCCGCAAATCGTCTTCGCCGCGACGCCGACCGTGCTGGTGATGATCGACGGCCAGCCGAATTGGCAGGCCCTGCCGGGCAGCGACTTCCAGCGCGTGCTCAACAGCCGCGTGTTGATCCTGCGCGACGCCCAGGGCAACCACTACCTCAATGCCGCCGGCAACTGGTACACGGCCCAGGCGCTGGATGGCAGCTGGCTGGTGCTGAGCCAGCCACCCAAGGCGCTGCTCAACGCGCAGCAGGTGGCGGAGAAAGCCGGCCCGGTGGACGCGTTGCTGCCCAAGGACGGCAAAGTGCCGAGCAAGGCGCCTGCGATCCTGGTAGCGACCCGCCCCACCGAGCTGATCGTCAGCGACGGCACCGCGCAGATGCAGCCGGTGGACGGCATCAGCCTGCTGACGATGCAGAATGCCGACCACGCGGTGTTCGTCGATCCAACCCACAACACCTGGTACGTGCTGCTCTCCGGACGCTGGTTCAGTGGCCCCGGCGAGAAGGGACCATGGCAGTTCGTCGAGGGCAAGGACTTGCCCGCCGATTTCGCCAGGATCTCGCCCAAGGACCCGAAGGCCAACGTGCTGGTCTCGGTGCCCGGCACTCCTCAGGCCAAGGAAGCAGCCATCGCGGCGAGCATCCCGCAAACCGCCTCGGTCTCGCGCAGCAAGGCAACCATGAAGGTCAGCTACGACGGCGCACCCAGCTTCCAGCCCATCAGCGGCACCAGCCTGCAGTACGCGGTGAACACACCGACGCCGGTGATCGAGGTCGCGCCCAACCAGTTCTTCGCCGTCACCAACGGCGTCTGGTTCGTCGCCCCCAGCCCCACCGGCCCGTGGCAGGTGGCGACCGAGGTGCCGGCGGCGATCTACGGCATCCCGCCCAGCTCGCCGGTGTACTACGTGACCTATGTGCACATCTACTCGGTCACCCCGCAGACCGTGGTGGTGGGCTACACGCCCGGCTACCTGGGCGTAGTGGTGAACGGCGATGGCACGGTGGTCTACGGCACCGGCTACACCTACCCGGCCTACGTCAGCCAGACCGTCTACTACGGCTATCCGCCGACCTACGGCTACGGCGCGGGCTTTGCCGTGGGCGCTCTGACCGGCTTCGCCTTCGGTTACGCGGCGGGCGCCTACTGGGGGTCTCCGGAGCCCTACTGGGGTCCGTACTGGGGCCCCTATCCGCACGGCGGCTGGAGCTACGCCAACGTGAACCAGGCGAACTTCTACGGCCGCTGGGGCCAGGGCACGGTCACCCACGCCTATGGCTACAACGGCTGGACCGGCACCCAGTGGCAAGGCAGCTCGGCGGTAGGCTACAACCCGCGCACCGGTACGCACTTCCAGGGCGCCCAGGGTTCGGCCTTCAATCCCTACACAAACGAGGGCGCGGCCGGGCGGCGCGGGGCTTACTCCAACGCGTCCACCGGCATGTCCGGCGCAGGCCGCGGCGGTGTCGCCTACGACGCCGACAGCGGTGACTTCAAGGCTGGCCAGCAGGGTATCCAGCACAACGCCCGGACCGGTCGCACCACCATCGCCGAGCGAGGTATCTCCGGCGACGTGGACGATGGCCGCGGCAGCTACGACAAGCAGAACCAGGGCGTCAGCTACAACCGCCGCACCGGCAATGCGGTAGCCTGGAAGAACGGCGACGTGTATGCCGGCCACGACGGCAACGTCTATCAGCACACCGACAGCGGCTGGCAGCAGCACACCAGCAACGGATGGCAGCCGGTTCAACAGAACCAGGCCAACGTCCGCAGCCAACTGGACCAGCAGTACCAGTCGCGCCAGATCGGCCAGCAACGCTTCGGCCAGACCCAGCGCCAATGGGGCGGCGGCGGCTTCGGTGGCGGGCATTTCGGCGGTGGCCACTTCGGCGGAGGCGGTTTCCGTCGCTGACTCTGTGGACAAGGTTTTCCACAGCGGCTGCGTCTGTGGAAAACCGCTTCAGGCAGCGTGAAAACTTATCCACACGCCTTGCCCTTCCCCGCGCGCCCTCGGCAAGATGCCTGCCTCCACCACCCTCTTGGGGTTACCGTGACCGCTCTGTTCCAGGCCCTCTGGCCGTTGTTCGCGCTGATCGTCGGCGGCTTCGTGCTGCGCCGCAAAGGCTTTCCCGGCGACGCCTTCTGGCCCGCTGCGGAGCGGCTCAACTACTTCATCCTGTTCCCCGCGCTGCTGGCCAGCAGCCTGGCCAGCGCACCGCTGAACGATCCCGGCCTCGCCCGTCAGGCGTTGGCAGTCATGCTGGGCCTGGGCGTCGCCTGGGTCGCCCTGCTGATCGTCAAGCGCCTGCGCGGCTGGAACGCCGCGCGTTTCGGCGCTATTGCCCAGGGCGTGCTGCGCTTCAACACCTACCTGGGCCTCGCCGCTGTCGGCAGCCTTTACGGCAAGCCGGGGCTGACCCTGGCCGCGCTGATGCTAGCGCTGATGGTACCGACGGTGAACGTGATGTCGGTCTGGGCGCTGACCGCCGAACGCGGCATCAGCCTGCGTTCCCTGCTGCTGCCCATCGTGAAGAACCCGCTGATCCTTGCCTGCGTCGCTGGCGCCCTGCTCAACGTGACGGGCATAGGAATGCCCGGCGGCACTGACCGGCTGTTCAACCTGCTGGCGGTAGCCAGCCTGCCGCTGGGCCTGCTCTGCGTGGGCGCCGCCCTGCAGCCGCAGGAACTGCGCGCAGAAGTCTCGGCGCTGGGCTGGAACTGCGCGATCCGCCTGCTGGCCATGCCGCTGCTGGCCTTCGCCATCGCCCGCCTGCTGGCGCTGCCGCCGCTGGAAAGTGCCCTGCTGGTGATGTTCTTCGCGCTACCCACAGCCCCGACTGCCTATGTGCTGACCCGCCAGTTGGGCGGCGAGAGCGGACTGATGGCCGGGATCATCACCCTGCAGACCTTGCTGGCCGGCGCCAGCCTGCTGGTGGTGATGGGGGCGATCCAGGCGCTGGGCTCCTGATGCCGTCCACCGCGACTGGATTGAACCTGTCGGAGCGAGCTTGCTCGCGAACTTGCAGCACGCTGGTCACTTATTCACAGGAGATGTTCGTTATTCGCGAGCAAGCTCGCTCCTACAAAGACGCACCGATCAGCGGTCGTCGACTGCGAAAGCCTGCTGAAAGCTTGACCCCCTAGCATCGCCGCCTCGGTCCTCCCGGCCGGACCTGCGTTCGCGCAGCGTACAAAAACAACAATCGGTGATCGCCCATGCCCCGCTTCCTGTCCCTATCCGCCCCGACTCCGTCCGCTCCGCGCGTACTTATCCACAGCCGCTGCTAATCCTTCGCGCCGACCCGGAGTTATCCCCATGCTGACTTTCCTCGCCTTCGCCATGGTGGCGACCTTCATGTTCCTGATCATGACCAAGCGGCTCTCGGCGCTGATCGCGCTGATCCTGGTCCCGATCGCCTTCGCCCTGCTCGGCGGATTCGCCAAGGGCCTGGGGCCGATGATGCTGGACGGCATCCGCACCCTGGCGCCGACCGGCGTGATGCTGATGTTCGCCATCCTCTACTTCGCCATCATGATCGACTCCGGGCTGTTCGACCCCGCGGTGCGGCGCATCCTCAGGCTGGTCAAGGGCGACCCTCTGAAGGTGTCGATGGGCACCGCCGCGCTGGCGATGATCGTCTCGCTGGATGGCGACGGCTCGACCACCTACATGATCTGCGTCGCCGCCGTGCTGCCACTCTACAGCCGGCTGGGCATGAGCCCGCTGCTGATGGCCTGCCTGATCATGCTCTCCAGCGGCGTACTGAACATGACGCCCTGGGGCGGCCCCACCGCCCGCGCGGCCAGCGCGCTGCACGTGGACCCGGCAGACATCTTCGTGCCGATGATCCCGGCCATGCTCGCCGGCATCGCGGCGATCTTCGGCCTGGCCTGGGTCTACGGCAAACGCGAGCGCGCCCGCCTGGGCGAGCTGCACCTGCCCACCGACCACGAGGCCATGGCGGAAGTGAGCGTGTCGCAGTATCCCGAGGCACGTCGACCGCACCTGCTGTGGTTCAACGCGGTGCTCACGGTGGTTCTGATGGGGACCCTGATCGCCGGCCTGTTGCCCATGCCAGTTCTCTTCATGATCGCTTTCGGTATCGCGATGATCGTGAACTATCCCTGCATCCTGGAGCAAAAGAAGCGCATTGGCGCCCATGCCGAGAACGTTCTCGCGGTGGTCTCGCTGATCTTCGCCGCTGGCGTGTTCACCGGGATTCTTTCCGGAACGGGCATGGTCGAAGCCATGTCCAAGAGCCTGCTGGCGGTGATCCCGCCGGCACTCGGGCCGTACCTGGCGACCATCACGGCGCTGGTGAGCATGCCGTTCACCTTCTTCATGTCGAATGACGCTTTCTACTATGGCGTGCTCCCGGTACTCTCGCAGGCCGCCGCGCAGTACGGCATCAGCCCCGTGGAAATGGCCCGCGCCTCCATCGTCGGCCAGCCGGTGCACCTGCTCAGCCCACTGGTGCCGTCCACCTACCTGTTGGTGGGCCTGGCCAAGGTGGACTTCGGCGACCACCAGCGCTTCACCCTCAAGTGGGCCGTGCTGGTGTGCCTGGCGATCCTGGCCGCGGCCCTGCTACTGGGCCTGTTCCCCCTGTTCAATCAATGAATGGCTTAACGACTGACTTCGAGTACCGATTAAATGGAATGGCTCACCAGCCCTGAAATCTGGATTGCGTTCTTCACCCTGACTGCCCTGGAGATCGTCCTGGGCATCGACAACATCATCATGATTTCCATCCTGGTCGGCCGCATGCCCAAGCACATGCAGCCGCGCACGCGCTTCTTCGGGCTGGCGCTGGCGATGGTCACCCGCATCCTGCTGCTGCTCTCGATCACCTGGGTGATGCGCCTCACCGCGGACCTGTTCCACGTGTTCGGCCAGGGCATCTCCGGGCGCGACCTGATCCTGTTCTTCGGCGGGCTGTTCCTCCTGTGGAAAAGCAGCAGCGAGATCTTCCACGGCCTGGAAGGCGAAGACGAAACCGAGGACGAACCCAAGAGCGTGATGGGCGGCTTCCTCGGCACCATCATCCAGATCGCCATCATCGACATCGTGTTCTCGCTGGACTCGGTGATCACCGCCGTGGGCATGGTCTCCAACGTGCCGGTGATGGTTGCGGCGATCATCGTCGCGGTGCTGGTGATGATGCTGTGCGCCGGCGCCATCAGCGACTTCATCGACAAGCACCCGTCGCTGAAGATGCTGGCGCTGTCCTTCCTCATCGTGGTCGGCACTGTGCTGATCGCCGAAGCCTTTGAAGTCCACGTGCCCAAGGGCTACGTCTACTTCGCCATGGCCTTCTCGCTGGCGGTGGAAGCCCTGAACATCCGCATGCGCACCGCGCGCGGGAAGAAGGACGTGGACCCGGTAAAACTGCGCAAGGACATTCCGGGCCAATAGCCTGCAAGAGCTATCCACAGGCGCACTGTGAAGAAACAAAAAGCCGGGCTATCCACAGCCCGGCTTTTTATTCACAGCGGATTGCTTGGACGTGCCACCGGCTCAGGCCAATTCAGCACGCCCTTGTCGTTGAAGCGCACCGTACCGAACAGACCGCCGGCCAGCTTGCCGTTGATCTCGTAGGGCATGCCTTGGCGCGGCGGCCCGCCCGACAGGCCCCAGGCCTGGCGAAAGGCAGAGAACGCCGAGATGCTCACCGGCACACTGATCACCGCTTCTCCGAAGCGCGGCACTTGCCCGCTGGCATCGCTCACGCCGCTGGCCAACGGCTGGCCGTTCACCGACAGATCCAGGGCGATACCGTTGTAGTCGATGGCCTGGTCATTGGGGTTCTGCACCCGCAGCTTGACCGTGAAACGCGCTTCCATGCCCTGGCCGCTCGCCGGTTCCAGGCCGACCAGATCGATGCGCAAGGGGTCGCGTGTGCCGAACAGGCTGCTGCAGGCGCCCAGCGCCAGCAGCAGGGTCATCAGGGCAATACGCCGGGCAATCGCCATGCTCTCTCCTTATCGGTTCACTTAAGGGTAGCCGGGCGCAACCGCCACACCGTGTTCCCCACATCGTCGGCCACCAACAGGCCGCCGAACTTGTCCACAGCGACGCCCACTGGCCGCCCCATGGCCTCGTCCTTGTCGTTGACGAAGCCGTCCAGCACCGTCACTGGCTGGCCGTTGGGCTTGCCACTGCCGAAGGGGATGAATACCACCTGGTAGCCGCTGCGCGGTTTACGGTTCCACGAGCCATGCTGGCCGATGAACACCCCGCCACGATAGCGCTCCGGCAGCAGGCTGCCCTGATAGAAGGCAAGGCCGAGGGAGGCGGTGTGCGCGCCGAGGGCGTAGTCCGGCACCAGAGCCTTCTCCACCATGTCCGGACGCGGCGGCTCGACGCGCTTATCCACATGCTGGCCGAAGTAACTCCAGGGCCAGCCGTAGAAGCCGCCGTCCTTCACCGAGGTCATGTAGTCGGGCACCAGGTCGTTGCCCAGTTCGTCACGCTCGTTCACCGCGGTCCACAGGGCGCCGCTGTTGGGTTCCCAGTCGAGGCCATTGGGGTTGCGCAGGCCGGAGGCGAACACCCGCACGTTGCGAGTGGACAGGTCGATCTGCAGGATCGCCGCGCGATTCTTCTCGGCGTCCAGGCCGTTCTCGCCGACGTTGCTGTTGGAGCCCACGGTGGCGTAGAGGTAGCGGCCATCCGGGCTGGCGAGGATGTTCTTGGTCCAGTGATGGTTGATCGGTCCGCCCGGCAGGTCGACGACCTTCTCGGCCTTGGCGTTGATCGTCGTCTCACCGGTCTTGTAGGGGAAACGCACCACCGCGTCGGCATTGGCGACGTACAGCCAGTTATCCACAAGGGCCATGCCGAAGGGCGAGAACAAGCCTTCGAGCAGCACGCTGCGCTGCTCCGGCACGCCGTCGCCGTCGGCATCGCGCAGCAGGGTGATGCGGTTGGCGCTGGGCACCGATGCCCCAGCCTTGGCCATGACCTTGCCGGCAACCCAGTCCTTCAGTCCACCGGACTCTTCCTTGGGCGGCGCCGAGCTTTCCGCCACCAGCACGTCGCCATTGGGCAGCACGTAGAGCCAGCGCGGGTGTTCGAGCTTGTCGGCGAAGCGCTGCACTTCCAGGCCTTCGGCCGCACGCGGCATCTGCTCGGCGGGCCAGCCGGTGGCATTGGCGATGTTAACGGTAGGCAGCAGGCTGCTCTGGGGTTCCGGCAGTTGTGGTTGCGGTCCGGTGCCGGCGGTGAACGGCAGGGCGGACTTGTCACCGCAACCGGCCACGGCCAGTGCGATCACGAGGGGGAACGACCAACGCATGGGACTACTCCTCGGCCTTGGGTGAGTTTCTTTCAGCAAATGGACGGCAGTCTAGACATTACCGCCCGCCATTCCGTGCGAATTAACCGATGCAAAGGCGCTCGCATCTGCTTTTGATCGGCTTTACTGACAGACAGGATTCTCGGCAAATCAGCGATTTGGCGAACCCTCAAGGAAGAACGAGGGTCTACCATGACAGTCTTGTGACAATCGCCTGAGTGTTGCCGTGTCCTTCTCGGCCCTCCGCGCTGTCTGTACGGAGCCGCGGGCGAGGTCGTTACAGGGTCCGTAGACGGACGCACCGCTTGCGGGCCCGCTTGAATGCGAGGGGGCCCGACATGCTCAAACTGCTCGATCTGCTCTCTGCCGTCGCCCTGTTGGTGTGGGGCACACATATCGTCCGCACCGGCATCCTCAGGGTCTACGGCAGCAACCTGCGAAAAATCCTCAGCCGCAGCGTGGAAAAACGCCCGCTGGCCTTCGCCGCCGGTATCGGCGTCACCGCCCTGGTGCAGAGCAGCAACGCCACGGCGCTGCTGGCGACTTCCTTCGTCGCCACCGGGCTGATGGCCCTGGCGCCGGCGCTGGCGATCATGCTCGGCGCGGACGTCGGCACGGCACTGATGGCGCGGGTACTGACCCTGGACCTGTCGTGGCTGTCGCCGCTGCTGATCTTCTTCGGGGTGATCTTCTTCCTCGGCCGGCAGAAGTCGCGCCTGGGCCAACTCGGTCGGGTGTTCATCGGCCTGGGGCTGATCATCCTGGCGCTGCAGCTGATCGTTGCGGCGGCAGAGCCGATGACCCAGGCCAAGGGCGTGAAGGTGCTGTTTTCCAGCCTGACTGGCGACGTGATGCTGGACGCCCTGACCGGCGCGCTGTTCGCGATGATTTCCTATTCCAGCCTCGCCGCCGTGCTGCTCACTGCGACATTGGCGGCGTCCAAGGTGATCTCGCTGAAGGTGGCGCTGTGCCTGGTGATCGGCGCCAACCTGGGCAGCGGCATTCTGGCGATGATCAGCGCTTCCTCGCAGAACGCCGCCGGCCGCCGCGTGGCGCTGGGCAGCCTGTTGTTCAAGGTCGCCGGCTGCGCCCTGGTGCTACCACTGGTGGGCCCGCTGGCCGACTGGATCGACCATTGGCAATTCAGCACCGCCGAACTGGTGATTGCCTTCCACGTGCTCTACAACACTACCCGCTGCCTCGCTTGCCTGCCGCTGACCGGGCAGATGGCGGCGTTCTGCACGCGCATCATGCCCGACCGCCATTCGCCCGAAGACGTCGTGCGCCCGCGCCACCTTGACCCGGCAGCGCTGGATACGCCCAGCCTGGCACTGGTCAACGCCGTGCGCGAAACCCTGCGCATGGGCGATATCGTCGAGCAGATGCTGAACAACCTGATGCAGGTTATCCACAGCGGCGATCCGCTGCTGGGCAAGGAGATCCGCAAGCAGGACGACGATGTCGATGCCCTCTACACCGCCATCAAGCTGTACCTGGCGCGCATGCCCCGCGAGGACCTGAGCGAAGCCGACAGCCGCCGCTGGGCGGAGATCATCGAACTGGCGATCAACCTCGAGCAGGCCGGCGACATCATCGAACACATGCTCGGCGCCGTGCAGGACAAGAAGACCTCGCGCAGCCGCTCCTTCTCCGACAACGGCCTTGAAGAGATCACCGTGCTCCACGGACAACTGGTGGCCAACCTGCGCCTCTCGCTGTCGGTGTTCCTCAATGGCGACCAGGAAGGCGCCAAGCGCCTGCGCCGCGCCAAGCAGCGCTTCCGCCTGCAAGAGCGGCGCTTCGCCCATTCCCACGTCGATCGCCTGCGCCAGCAGGTGGTACAGAGCATCGAGACCAGCTCACTGCACCTGGACCTGATCAGCGACATGAAGCGCTTGAACTCGCTGTTCTGCGCCATCGCCTATGCTGTTCTGGACAACCCGGACGCCAGCGGTTCGGTAATCGGGGAGCCTGTGGAAGACGAAGACTTCGTCGAGCGCGAAGTCGAGGCCGTACAGGATCCCCAGCGGCCGGCCTCCCCCGGCTCCAGCGCGACGGGTTGATGGCCAGGGGGCCTGAGCGGTGGTTCCGTCGGAACCTTCGCCAGCCCCTACAAAGTCCTGATATCACGACGCCCAGGGTTCGGGCAGAATCCGCCGCCATGGAAGCATGCACTCAATCTCAACGTCCTCCCTCGGTCAGCGCCAGCCTGACCCAGGCCATCCTGCTGGCGGCTGTGCGTCTCGGTCTGAACCGCGACGCGCTGCTCGCCGCCAGCGGCATTCAGGAATCCCAGCTCAGCGACCCGGACGCGCGCATCGACTTCGCGTTGCAGGAGCGCATGTGGGCAGCGATCCAGTCCGACCTGAAGCAAGACGAGCCCGGCCTGGCCATGGGGCGGGCGCTGTCGCCGGCGTCCTTCAGCGCGCTGGGCTATCTGCTGCAGTCGAGCACCACGATGGGTGATGCCCTCGAATCGGCGATGCGCTATCAACGCCTGGTGGGCGAAGGTGGCCAGGTGGCCATCGAGGCGCAAGCCGAGATCATCTGGGTGAGTTACCGCCCGCTGCACCCGGAACCACCGGCCACCCGCGCCCGCGCGCTGGCACTGCTGGCGTTCTGGGCGCGGCAGCTGCGCGCACTGCTTGCTGGCCTGCAACTGGCCGGTTGCCGCTTCATGCACAGCCAACCGGCGAACCTCGCGGACTACGAAAAGGCCTTCGATTGCCCTCTGCAATTCGACGCAATGGACTACGCCCTGGGCCTACCCCGCGCGCTCATCGACGCGCCGCTGCCGCAGGCCAACCCGCCACTACGCGACCTTCTGCGCCAGCACGCCGAGGGCCTGCTCGCCCGTCTGCCCAGCGCCAGCATCAGTGGCCGCGTGGTGGCCATGCTCGGCGAACAACTGACCCGCGGCGAACCTGGCCGCGCCGCAGTAGCCAGCGAGCTGGGCCTGAGTGAACGCACGCTGCAACGCCGGCTGGCGGAAGAAGGCAGCAGTTATCAACAGTTGCTGGCCGATACGCGCCGACAACTGGCGGAACGCTACCTGGGTGAAGGCAACCTGCCGGCCACGGATATTGCCGCCCTGCTCGGCTATTCCGAGCCCAGCGTATTCTTCCGCGCCTTCCGCCACTGGACTGGGCTGACGCCGGGCGAGTACCGCCAACGGCGGCGTCAGGCGGGAAGCTAGCGGGCACATCAAGGCACCAGCTGCAGAGGCGCCTCACAAGCTTTTCAACAGACTTGTCTACAGGTTTTCCACAAACTGGACGTCAGCCGTTCGGCCCGCGCGCGGCCAGATAGGCGAGGAAAGCCTCGCGGCTGGAATAGCGCGGTTCGTAGCCGAACTCCTCCTTCAGCCGGCGGTTGTCCAGCACCGGCCGGTAGCGCAGGTAGTCCACCTGCTCGGGTCCGAAACGCGACAGGCCGAGCGGCTTGAGCAGCCCCAGGCCTACGCGCATCAGGCTTGCCGGCATGGGCCGGTAGGGTTTGTTGAGCAGGGCGGCGATCTCGCGCAAGGACAGGGCTCCATCACCGGCGAGGTTGTAGATGCCCTCGCTGCCGCGCTCCAGCCCCTGGCGAATCACGTTCACTACATCCTGGTCCCAGATGAACACGAAGCGGCTGCGGTGCCCCAGCACTCCCACCAGGGTGGGCCGGGCGAAGAGTTCGGCCAGCGGGTTATGCACACGCCGCCCGAGAATGGTGCCGGGACGCAGGATCAATTGCTTGAGCTGTGGATAACGTTCCCGCGCGTTGGCCAGCAACTGCTCGATCTCCTGCTTGCAGCGGGCATGCAGCAGGTGCGGATGGCCGCGCAGCGGATGCGATTCATCGATCCACTCGGCGTTGTCGCGGTGAAAGCCATAAGCGGCGCCGGAGCTGGTGACGATCAGTTGCTGTACCCCGGTATCGCGCGCCGCCTCGATCAGTGCACGGGTACCGCCGACCTCGATGACATGCCGTTTTTGCGCAGTCATCTCCCGCGGCGGGTTGACCACGGCGGCCAGGTGCACGATTGCATCGGGTTTCCAGTGTTCCACGCAGGCCCGCGTGTGGGCGGCCACACTGAGGTCGAGGGTTACCGGCTCGATGTTCGGTCGCAGGCCCTGGGACTTGATCCGCTGCGTATCGGCGGCAATGAGTGTCCAGTCCAGATGCTGGACGGCAAGCTCATTGAGCAGGCTCTGACCGAGAAATCCTGCGGCGCCGGTAATCAGGACACGCATGTAGCCTCCAGATCGCTCCGGGTGGAACGAACAACGGGTCCATCAGTGAGGTTAGATGATCTGAGCGTAGTGTCGTGGTCCGGCAGCGGCAGTGACCTTGCAGGCCAGAGGCCATGACCGAAGATGCCACCCGACAAAGGTTGAACACGGTGGGTTCGCGCCGGTCATTCCGCTATCCTCTGGGCTTTGCGTTCAGGCACACCGCTCATGCGTTGGTTGTTCGTCCCCCTGTTGTCCCTGCTGCTGAGCACCTGGTCCCATGCGGACCAGCGACAGACGGTCGAGGCCTATCAGTTGGAGAACGGCATGGGCGTGCTGTTCAAGCCCACCCGCGAGAAGGGCCATGTGTCGATCCGCCTGATCGTCGGTGTCGGCTTCAGCGATTTCAGTTGCCGCGACCGGCAGCTTCCGCACCTGATGGAGCATCTGTTCTTCAGCGGCCTGGACGGCGGTGACGAGGCTGACCTCGAGGCGCGCATGCAGGCCTTGGGTGGCCAGTGGAACGCCTACACCAGCGAAGGTGACACCGCCTTCGTCGTCGAATCCCCTGCCGCCACCCAGCGCCAGGTGCTGGACCTGCTGCTGGAAATCATCACTCGCACTCAGCTCGACCAGCGCAAGATCGACTCCGCCAAACAGGTACTGGTGCGCGAGGACGGCGGCCACTATTCGCACCTGCAGCGCTGGCTGGACCACCAGAACGTCAGCCGCGCCGGGCAGGAACAACTGGCCGTGGAGCTTGGCCTGGCCTGTGCTGAACGCGCCCCTGTGGATAACCTTACCCAGGCCCAGTTGGAGCAGCTGCGCAAGGACTGGTACGTCCCCAGCAACATGACCCTGATCATCGTCGGCGACCTCGACCCCCGCCTGCCGGTCTACCTGGGCCGCACCTACGGCGCACTGGTCGACCACGAGACGCCGGAGCGCCGCGACCTGCCGCAGATGAAGAGCACCGCCGAGCGCCAGCGCAACCTGACCACCGGGTTGTTCGGCGAAAGCGCGGTGCTGCATTGGATCTTCCCGGAGCCGGCGGACGCCGATGGCGCCACCCTGGACCTGTTGCAGGCGTACCTGAACGATGCGCTCTATACCGAGCTGCGCGTGCGCCGCGAACTGTCCTACGGGCCGTGGAGCGAGCGCGCCGCCTGGGCCAACCAGGGCTTCATGAGCCTCAATGCAGATGTCGAACGGGACGAGCAAGGCGCGACGCAGAAGGCGCTGCGCGAACTGGTGGAGAATATCCGCCACGACGGCCTCGACCCACAGCGCTTCGCCCGCATCCAGCGGGTGACGCGTGCACAGCTGGCCTGGAGCACACCGGGCAACTCAACGCTGGCGGACTACTACTGGGGCGCGCTGGGGGACTTCGACGACGGCAAATTCCCCGACGAGGACAAACGCCTGGCGAAGGTCAGCCTGGCCCACGCCGACGAGGTGGCGAAGCAACTGTTCAAGGACGAGGGTTATCTGCGCATCGAGAAACCACTGCTGGATGACGACATGGTCTATCCGCTGGCGGCACTGGGCGCCTTGATGCTGGCGGTACTACTGGGACTGGCGCTGTGGCGCCGGCGGGACTGAATCCCCGCCGGAGCAGCTTCAGGCTTCAGAGCGCAAGGCGACGGATGACCTGGCAGGAGTCGTCCGGATCGACCTGGGCGCGGAAGCCCAGTTCGCGCGCCATGTCTCGCATGTCGCGGTCCATGGACGAGTCGATCGAATACATCTGGTGGAAGCCGTTGCGCTTGGCCACGTCGATCAGGTGGCGCATCAGCGCGAGACCCAGGCCCAGCTGCTTGAAGTCGTCGGCAACGGTCACCGCACATTCGCACTGCTGGTTATCCACAGCCGCGTAACGGCTGATGCCGACTTCGCGCAGCTCCCCGTCCACATGGGTCAGGGCAATGAAGGCCATGGTGGTCTGGTAGTCCACGTCCATCAGGCGATCGAGCAATTGGTCGTCGATCTTCACTTCGCCGTGGAAGCGGAACTTGCGGGTCATGGGGGACAGGCGCTCGAGGAACAGGCGCTCGCGCTCGCGGTCTTCCGCGCGCAACGGGCGGATCAGCACGTGGCTGCCGTCGTCGAGGGTTTCTATCCAGTGATCTGCGCCGACAGCCCCGAGGGCTGCGAGCTCGGCTGTGGTGTGGGTGATCATGACGCGTTCTCCGCTGGCGAAGAGGGATTGGGTTGACCCTATCCTTCTCCTGCCGGCGCCGGGCAGGCCTGACCCAAGTCAATGCCGCCCGGAACCGTGCTGGGGCAGAACGTCGCAGCCGGTCTCAGGCGCTGGCGGCCAGAGCTCCGGCACGAACGCGGGCGCCCTTGCGGAACAGCACCAGGGTGGCGAGCAGGCCGAGGGCCGCCGCGCCGCTGAGCCAGATGCCCGGGGCTGCCTTGTTGTCCAGAGTGTGGATAAGCCAGGTACAGACCGCGGGGGTAAAGCCACCGAAGGTCGCGGTCGCCAGGCTGTAGGCCAGGGAGAAACCGGTGGTGCGTACGTCCGCCGGCATGACTTCGGTGAGTGCAACGACCATGGCGCCGTTATAGCTGCCATAGAGGAACGACAGCCACAACTCCACTTCCAGCAGGCGGGCAAAGCTCGGCTCGGCCACCAGCCAGGACAGCATCGGATAGGCCGTGACCAGCGCCAGCACGGTGGCGGCCAGCAGCAGCGGCTTGCGCCCGATGCGGTCAGATAAGGCGCCCATCAGCGGCAGCCATATGAAATTGGAGAGGCCCACGCACATGGTCACCAGCAGGCTGTCGAAGTCCGACAGGTGCAGTTCGTTCTTGCCGAAGGTGGGGGTGTAGGCGGTGATCAGGTAGAAGGACACGGTGGTCATCACCACCATGGCGGTGCCGGCCAGCACCAGGCCGAAGTTCTGACCGATGGAGCGCAGCACCTGGCTTAGGGTCGGACGATGCTTACGCTGCTGGAACTCGGGAGTTTCCTCCAGCGAGCGGCGGATGATGAACAGCGCCGGGACGATCAGGCAGCCGACGAAGAAGGGCACGCGCCAACCCCACTCGCCCATGTCCTGCGGGCTCAGCCAGTGGTTGAGGATTACGCCCAGCAGCCCGGCGAAGACCACCGCGACCTGTTGGCTCGCCGACTGCCAGCTGACGAAGAAGCCGCGCTTTCCGGGAGTCGCAATCTCCGCGAGGTAGACCGACACACCGCCCAGCTCCACGCCGGCAGAGAAGCCCTGCAGCAGGCGGCCGAAGAGCACCAGCAAGGGTGCCGCGACGCCCAGCGTGGCGTAACCGGGCACGAAGGCAATCAGCAGCGTGCCCATGGCCATCAGGCCGAGGGTGATGATCAGTCCCTGGCGGCGGCCGTGACGGTCGATGTAGGCACCGAGGAAGATGGCCCCCAACGGGCGCATCAGGAAGCCGGCACCAAAGGTCGCCAGCGACAGCATCAGGGAGGCGAAGGGGTCATCGCCGGGGAAGAAGGTCTTGGCAATGGCGGTGGCATAGAAGCCATACACCATGAAGTCATACATCTCGAGGAAGTTGCCACTCACCACACGGAAGACGGCTTTGGCTTTGGAGTTGTTCGAGGCCATAAGAACATCGCTCAGGGCTGATACACGGGGGACTTCCCGGCGGGAAATCGATGATCCCCATCCGTGGCAGGCAGGCTCTGGATGGGCGACTTATTTGTAACCCTATGTGTAAAAGCCTCGGCTCGACAATCAGAAAATGGCTCAAAGGCCCATATTTACTGGAATTGAAAGCTTGGCGAAAGCTTCGAGACCGCTCATCGGAAAACTATCTTCTGCGATTAAATTCTCATTCCAGAAGATCCCTGGTACTGATCGTTGAAACTCGTTGACTCCTCTATAAATTAACTTCCTACAGATTAATTTGTAGGAAACCTTCATTAATGACGATACTTATTAAATAAATAGCGCAAGTAAGAATCTTATATTTATATAGGAATTTTCCATGGTTAATAGTTAGCTTTTCCCACAAATAAGGGAGAGCTTTCGTATGAAAAATCTATGGGGAATTCTGCTAGTGCCTTTCCTGGCCAGCTGCAACGGCTGGGTCTCACCGGAGACTGACGACGATCTGACGGACCGCTACTTCACCGTCCTCTCCGGCCCGCCGATTCCCGGCTTCATCGTCGCCTCGGCGGTGCAATGGAATGCCGACTACGCCGTGACTGCCGCCCACACACCCTTTCTGCGTCACCAGGCCTACCGCTGCAGTACCGGCTGTGACTTGCTGTTCATTGCCCACAAGGCCGACGGCGCCTTGCCGCAATGGCGTCAGTTCCGCGCGGGCGAAGCCGTCACGGCGCTGGGCAGCAGCTCGCTGCTGATTCCCATGAGCGCCCGTGGCAAGGTCTGGCCCGTGCCCTTCGTCGATAACGGCTCCGCCAACGGTGAGCGCTACGCCGTGCACGATGCAGCGATTGCCAAGGGGATGTCCGGCGGGCCGCTGATCGCCAGCGACGGCAGCGTGCTGGGGATCAACATCGGCTACCAGGCGGGCTTCACCCCACCGGTGGACCGACCCGAGTTGGCCGGCATGTCACGCCTCAGCGTGTTCGTGCCCTACAGCGTGATCCAGCGCGAATGGCTGCTGTTCCAGGCGCAGTCGGCGCGCAAGACCACTCACGCTCTTCAGGCGAAGAACCAGTAGCAGACGCCGATGGACGCCAGCACGCCGGACAGGTCCGCCAGCAGCGCGCAGCCCACGGCATGGCGGGCGCGCTGGATGCCGACGGCGCCGAAGTACACGGCGAGCACGTAGAAGGTGGTCTCGGTACTGCCCTGCACCGTGGCAGCCACCAGGGCTGGGAAGCTGTCCACGCCGTGGGATTGCATGGTTTCCAGCAGCATCGCGCGCGCGGCACTGCCGGAGAACGGCTTGACCAGCGCGGTGGGCAGCGCGTCGACGAAGCGGGTGTCCCAGCCCACGCCTTCAACCACCCAGCGGATGCCATCCAGCGCCATCTCCAGCGCACCGGAGGCACGCAGTACGCCCACCGCGCAGAGCATTGCCACCAGGTAAGGCAGCAGGCTCTTGGCGACGTCGAAGCCTTCTTTAGCGCCTTCGACGAAGGTTTCGTACACCGGCACCTTCTTCAGCCAGCCGACGACAAGGAACAGCATGATGATGCCGAACAGCGTGAGATTGCCCAGCAGCGAGGATAGCTGCGCCAGCGCGGTGGCGGACAGCCCCGCCAGCAGTGCCATGAAAGCACCCAGCGCCAGCGCTCCGGGAATCAGGTAGGCCAGCACCACCGGGTCCCACAGGCGCAGGCGCTGCATCACCGCCACGCTGAGCAGGCCGACCAGAGTCGATGCGCTGGTCGCCAGCAGGATCGGCAGGAACACCAGGGTCGGGTCTACCGCGCCCTGCTGGGCGCGGTACATGAAAATGGTCACCGGCAACAGGGTCAGCGACGAGGCGTTGAGCACCAGGAAGAGGATCTGCGCGTTGCTTGCGGTGGTGCTACTGGGATTGAGCTCCTGCAGCGCCTTCATGGCCTTCAGGCCGATGGGCGTGGCGGCGTTGTCCAGGCCCAGGCCGTTGGCGGCGAAGTTGAGGGTGATCAGGCCGATGGCGGGATGGCCGGCGGGCACTTCCGGCATCAGGCGGCGGAACAGCGGGCCGAGCAATACGGCGAGCTTCTCCACCAGGCCGGCCTTTTCAGCGATGCGCAGGAAGCCCAGCCACAGGGTCAGGGTGCCGAACAGCAGCACCATGACCTCCACCGACAGCTTGGCCATGGCGAACAGGCTTTCCACCATGGCGGCGAACACGGTGGCCTCGCCCCCCAGCAGCCAGCGGGAAAGCGCGGTGACCGCCGCGACGATGAAAAAGCCCAGCCACAGGCCGTTGAGCATGCGATGTCCCCCTTGGAATGGCCGCGATGATAGCGGCACGGGCGCCCCCGGCGCCAGAAACGACAAGGCCCCGGACTAAGCGGGGCCTTGTGGATAACCTTTGCGGGTCAGTGAGCGGCGGGGCTTTCCTTGCCGTCCGCACTCTCGCCTTCGAGGAAAGCTTCGACGCGGCCATTCTGCATAGCCTGCCAGTAGCGGGCGCCCTTCTGCGCGTCGTACACACCTTCCCACTTGGAGATCACCAGGACCGCAAGGGCGTTGCCGATCACGTTCAGCGCGGTGCGCGCCATGTCCATGATGCGGTCGACACCGGCGATGAAGGCCAGGCCTTCCAGCGGAATGCCCACGCTGCCCAGGGTCGCCAGCAGCACCACGAAGGAAACGCCCGGCACACCGGCGATACCCTTGGAGGTGACCATCAGGGTCAGCACCAGCATCAGTTGCTGGCCGATGGACAGGTCGATGCCATAGAGCTGGGCGATGAAGATCGCCGCGATGCTCTGGTACAGGGTCGAGCCATCAAGGTTGAACGAGTAGCCGGTGGGTACCACGAAGCTGCTCACGGCCTTCGGCGCACCGTAGGCTTCCATCTTCTCGATGATGCGCGGCAGCACTGTCTCGGAGCTGGCAGTGGAATACGCCAGGACCAGCTCGTCCTTGAAGATGCGCATCAGCTTGATGATGGAGAAGCCGAACAGGCGCGCAGCCAGGCCCAGCACCATGAAGGCGAAGAAGGCGATGGCGAAGTACACCAGCACCACCAGCTTGGCCAGTGGCAGCAGCGAGGCGAAGCCGAAGTTGGCGACCGTCACCGCGATCAGCGCGAACACGCCGATGGGGGCGTAGCGCATGATCATGTGGGTGACGCGGAACATGGCCTCGGCCACACCCTGGAACATCTTCACCAGCGGCTCGCGGGTCGGCGCCGGCAGCGAGGACAGGCCCAGGCCGAACATCACCGAGAAGAAGATGATCGGCAGCATCTCGCCACGGGCCATGGCCGCGAAGATGTTCGACGGGATCAGGTTGAGGATGGTCTCGATGAACGCGTGGTGGTGTTCGACTTCCTTGGCGGTCTGCGCGTACTGGGAGATATCCACAGTGCCCAGGGTGCTCATGTCGATGCCGGCGCCGGGCTGGAAGATGTTCGCCAGCAGCAGGCCGACCACGATGGCGACCGTGGTGATGATTTCGAAGTAGATGATGGTCTTCAGACCGATTCGTCCGAGCTTCTTCGCATCACCCATGCCGGCAATACCGACGATGAGCGATGAAATCACGATCGGTACGACGATCATCTTGATCAGGCGGATGAAGATGTCGCCCGCCGGCTGGAGGATATTGCTGATCCACCAGGCCTTTTCCGCGCTGAAATGGTTGAGCGCGGCGCCCAGTGCAATTCCGAGTACCAGGCCGATGAGGATCTGCCAGGCGAGGCTGAGCTTGGCTTTGCCCATAGTGAGTCACCCTTGATTCTTGTGGAAGTCGGGGTTCGCCGGATCACCGGGATGCCGATGCCTGCGAAAAAAGGGGCGCATGATTCCGACCCTCCCCTTCTCCGTCTAATGCCGGAAATGCCTACCCCATGCACAATCGGCATAGGAAAAGGCATCTGAAACCTTGGTTCCAGGTCGTAAGACCCTTGCTTTTCTGCATGACACAGGCTCCTCAACGCCTGCCACGCAGCACTCTTCAAAGCCGTCTAGGCTTGGTGCAAATCGGCCATCAATGGCCCGGATTGATCGGTCAGCAAGCTTCGGACGCTCGGGTCGCGGCTTGTTGTTACCGGATGTACGGTCGCCGTCGGGAGACCGTCACGGATGGCCGGAGGGCGGGGAAATGGCCCAACGGCTGCAGGGCTGGCAGGAATGCGGGCGCTCTTGTGGATAAGTCGCCGGATTCCGCTCTTCATTGTTGCGGTGGCCGCTTCCCGGGTGGATTGGGGTAAATCGACTGACGGGAATCGGCGAGTGATTGTAAGGCGTTTCCACAACACTCTGAATTGACTGACATCAGTGAAGTTCGACCGGCTTCGAGCGAGCGTGCGGATACCCTGCGGCCGCCGCGACAGCCGGGTTGGCAACGGGTTGTTCAATGTGGTGAAAGCACAACGCGGTGACACTCTGAATAAGGAAGCTCTATGACGCGACGCTACGTAGTACCCACTCTGCTCTTCGCCGGCGCCCTGGCACTGGCCGGCTGCTCCAGCCAGAAACCGGACGCCTCGCAGTACTCGGGCTTTCTCGGCGACTACTCGCAACTCAAGCCCGCCACCTCCCCCAGTGGCCAGCCGGTGCTGCGCTGGGTAGACCCGAACCTGAAGCTTACGAACTACAGCTCGGTGCTGGTGGAACGTCCGGTCTATTACCCGCCGCCCAAGCCGAATGAGAACATCGACCAGACGACCCTCAACGAAATCCCCGACTACCTGAAGAAGCAGGTCGAGCTGCAACTGGGCAGCCGCTACCGCATCGTCCAGCAGGCTGATCGCGACACCCTGGTGCTGCGCACCGCGATCACCGGGGTGAACATCTCCACCGAGGGGCTGAAGGCCTACGAAGTAATCCCGATTGCTCTTGTGGTGGCGGCAACGACCACGGCCATCGGCACCCGTGACCAGGACACCGAGGTCTATGTGGAATTCGAGGCGCTGGATGGTGCGACCAGCAAACCGGTCGCCAAGGTGGTGCGCAAGGGCGCGGGCAACACGCTGGAGAACACCAGCACTCACCTCACCCTGACGGATCTGAAACCGGTGCTCGATGGTTGGGCGCGGGACGCGGCCAACTTCAAGCCCTGATCTCGCAAGCCCTGACCCTATAAAGAAATGTGGCGCTCCGGAGCCGGCGCGGATTTCCCACGCCGGTTCCGAAGGCCTTGCCTGACCCGGCCCGCCTCAGCGGAGGTACCCCCTGTACCCCTGGGTCGTTCCGGACATGGCGCATCCCGAACATCCCGGCCCCCTGGCCCTGCGTACGCCTTCTGGGTACGCGAATCTCTGAACCTGTCTGCTGGTACGGTCAGTACCAGTTCGGATCGCTCTTGAGCTGGTCGTCGAGGATCCGTTTCACCGAATCGTCCGGCTCGCCGAGCCAGCGGAAACTCGCGTGCTTGCTCGGCGACTTGTCCGCCGGAAGGTTCTCGGGAACCTTCACGTACAGCGCGTAGGCCTTGTCCTTGTCCCAGGTGAAGGCCACGTAGAGCCGTTGGGCAGCGCAGTTGTGCTGCTCGCACAACTGCCCGACCAGGTATTTGTCTCCCTGCTCATCGACCGCCTGCATCGGCGTCGCGGTACCGCTGAGGTTCATCACCCAGTCCGGCAGGCGGCTTTCATCCTTGACCACCGATTGCCAGGTTTCGCGGTACTGCTGGTCGCTGGCGATCAGCTCATTGAGACGGTACTGCGCGTCCTTGTCCGCCTCGGCGGCCAGGGCATTCGCCCCGGCGCCGGCGAGCAGAAGGGACAGCAGGAGGTTGCGGGTAAAGCTCATCGGTTCGCTCCTTGCTCGACTTCAGCCTGTTCCATGGACATCACCCTCGACGACGCCCCATGAAGAACGACACGATGAACAGCACCAGGAAAATCACGAACAGGATCTTGGCGATACTGGTAGCGGCGCCGGCGATACCACCGAAGCCCAGGACCGCGGCGATGATGGCGATGATCAGGAATGTCAGTGCCCAGCTAAGCATGGGGTCTCTCCTCTTCTCGTTGTCGAATCGGTACCACTTCGGGTACCTGCTCCGGAGCCACATGGCAGCCTCCGGAAGGGGTTTCCGCCCGGGCGCTTCCGGGCGCTTCCGGGCACTGCGGACCTGGCGGGCAGACCAGCGGCCTACCGGCGATTCAATGAATGTCCATCAGAACACCCAGCCGCCCTGAGTGCGGGCCATCGGCTGGACCTGAGCCTGGGTTTGCGCCTGGGGAGCCTGCAGAACCTCAGCCGGGTTGCGGGCCGGAGCAGCCTGTGGATAACGCGAAGCTTCGCGGTACAGGCCGGGCGCGCTGGAGGAGCTAGGGACGTAAGCGACCGGAGCGCCGGCAGCCTGGACATGGGAGACCTGCATCTGCAGCTGCACCTGGTTGATCAGCAGCAGCAGGAGCGCGCCGGCAAAGAAGATCCGGCTCCACACATCAATACGCGCAACTTGCACTTGGCTGTTGGTTCCGCTGTTCATCCCGTTTCTCCTGCCCGTCGTCGCTCTGTCTGTTGCACCTTGAGGCCTTTCCTCGGGCCTCCGGGCTCTCGTCGCCGCGGGTGGTTTTGTTGACTGTCTTGCAGTAGGAATTGCACGCCGCATGCCAGTCTTTGAGATCAATTTTTTCCTTTTTAAATCAATAACTTAAATAAAGAACTCAGGTCCCTTTTCACCGCATCCTGCACGATGGGCCGGGATGCGTCGTGCGTTTTGCAATCCCGGCTAACGGACGCCTCCCTGCGCCCGTGTGAACTGGGTCACTTCAGCGAATGTTTCAGCTCGCTCATCTGGTCGTGACAGGCGCGCACCTTCGGCAGCTCAGCGCGCAGCAGCGCCTGGGTTTCCGGTGTGCCGTTCTGCAGCGCGTCCTCGAAGGCGTGGAGAATGCGGTCCTCGGTCTCCTCCAGCTGGGCGACGTAGGTGGCGCTTTCGTCGCTGGCCAGGGTGGCGCGCGTATCGGCATACACCTGGCGCAGCTTGCCCAGCAGAGTGCCGCCGGTGGCGGGGTCCTCATGGTTGGCCGCGACCTTGCCGGCCAGGGCGTTAATCACGTCGGTCTTGGCCTGCGCCATGGACTGAAACAGCCGCTGCAGCCGGGCATCCTTCACTTCCTGGATGGCGTGCTGGTAGAAACGCTGGCCGTCGCGGGTGATCTCGATGAGTTCATTGAGCTGACTAGTCGTGCGGGTCATGACAGTTCTCCTGGGAAGAATGGGTGGAAGAGTCAGGCAGCCTGGCCGGCCACCTTCAGCGCGGCGGCGTCCACCTCACGCACACCACGGGTCTTGCGAGCGGAATCAATCAATTGCTGGCGCTCGTCGGCGCTGGGCACCTGGCCACTGAGGGTCACCACGCCGTCACGAGTGGACACGCCGATGGAGAGCCCCTGCAGCGCATGGGCGGAGAGAATGCCTGCCTTGATCTGGCTGGTGATCCAGGCGTCGCTGACGGCGGCCTGGGCATCGCCGACGGACTTCTCGAATGTCTGGGTGGAGGCGGCGTCGGGGTCGACCTTCAGGCGGTTATCCACAGCGCTGACACCTTCGGTCTGCGCTGCGAGGTGCGCAGCCTGCTGGCTGGCTTCCTCGCTGATCACGCTGCCCTCGAGAGTGACGGCGCCGGATTTGCTGCTGACCTTGATGTCGAGGCCTTCGCCGCGCTTTTCCAGCAACAGCTTGGACTTCACCTTGGCCGCCAGCGTGGCGTCGTCCCAGCGCTGGACCACGCCTTCGTCCTTCGCGGTGCCAGGCTTTTGCCCGTCAGCCAACGACGCATCCACGCCCAACTGGTTATCCACAGCGCTGATACCTTCGACGCTGCCGGCGATCTGCCCGGCCAGCGCCTTCTGTTCTTCGCTGGCCACGGCTCCGGTCAGCTGCGCGCGGCCGCTTTCCACATCCACCTTGATCGCGTATGGCTTGAGTTCGCGGTTGAGGTTGATGGCCGTCCAGATCGAACCCTCCTGGCGCGCTTCAGCCAGTTGTGCGCTCAGCCCGGCCTCGGCGGCATGGCTGGCCATTGGCTGCAGAGCGAGCAGAGCAGAACTCAGGGCGAAGGCAAGGATCTTCGGATTGGGCATGGCGGTCTCCGTCAAACGATGGTGCGAAATAGGATTCGCAAGCGCCGTGCCAGTGCGTTCTTGTGGATAAAATTCTTGTAATTCAATGTGTTGGGATGTCTGTAGATAACCCCGGACTGTGCACCCTGCCCGAAGTACCAGAAAGATTCTTGCAACTTGCACGAAAAACCCTGGACTAAGAAAAATCGCACCCTTTACAACAACGAATCACACAACGAGGAAATCGCTGAATGGACGCAACGCCTGAACAGCAAGGCCGGATCCTGCTGGTCGATGACGAGTCCGCCATCCTGCGCTCGTTCCGCTATTGCCTGGAGGACGAGGGCTACAGCGTGGCCACCGCCAGCAGTGCTCAACAGGCTGAGAACCTGCTGCAGCGCCAGGTGTTCGACCTGTGCTTCCTCGACCTGCGCCTGGGCGATGACAACGGCCTGGACGTGCTGGCGCAGATGCGCGTACAGGCGCCGTGGATGCGCGTGGTGATAGTCACCGCGCATTCGGCAGTCGACACCGCCGTGGATGCCATGCAGGCCGGTGCCGCCGACTACCTGGTGAAACCCTGCAGCCCCGACCAGTTGCGCCTGGCCGCTGCCAAGCAATTGGAAGTGCGCCAGCTCACCGCACGCATCGAGGCGCTGGAAGGCGAGATGCGCAAGCAAGGCGATGTACTGGAATCCCACAGCCCGGCCATGGCCGCCGTGCTGGAGACGGCCCGCCAGGTGGCTGCGACTGACGCCAACATCCTCATCCTCGGCGAGTCCGGCTCGGGTAAGGGGGAGCTGGCGCGGGCAATCCATGGCTGGAGCAAGAGGGCGAAGAAATCCTGCGTCACCATCAACTGCCCGTCGCTGTCTGCCGAACTGATGGAAAGCGAGCTGTTCGGCCACAGCCGTGGCGCCTTCACCGGCGCCACCGAGAACACCCTCGGACGTATCAGCCAGGCCGATGGTGGCACGCTGTTCCTCGACGAGATCGGCGATTTTCCCCTCATACTTCAACCAAAACTGCTGCGTTTCATCCAGGACAAGGAGTACGAGCGCATCGGCGACCCGGTAACCCGCAACGCCGACGTGCGCATCCTCGCCGCCACCAACCGCGACCTTGCTGGCATGGTTGCCCAAGGCACTTTCCGCGAGGACCTGCTCTACCGGCTGAACGTCATCGTGTTGAATCTGCCACCGTTGCGCGAACGCGCTGAGGACATCATCGGCCTGGCCGAACGCTTCCTCGCCCGGTTCGTGAAGGACTACGGCCGACCGGCGCGCGGTTTTACCGAAGAAGCCCGTGCGTTGCTGCGACGCTACAGCTGGCCTGGCAACGTCCGCGAGCTGCGCAACGTGATCGAACGAGCGAGCATCATCTGCAATCTTGAACTGATTGGCGTAGAACAGCTGGCAATCGGCGGACAGACCACCAGCTCCGCACCACGCATTGGCGAGGCGATGAGCCTGGAAGAACTGGAGAAAGCCCATATCGCCGCCGTCATGGCCTCCAGCACGACTCTTGACCAGGCGGCCAAGACCCTGGGGATCGACGCTTCGACGCTCTATCGCAAGCGCAAGCAGTACAGCCTGTGAACCTGCCAATCCCGATGACGCTGCGGACGAGGCTGTTCCTCAGCATTTCCGCACTCATCACGGTGGCCCTGCTGGGGCTGCTCCTGGGCCTGTTCAGCGTGGTGCTGACCGGCCGTGAGCAGGCCCAGCTGATCCAGCGAAACTTCGACGCCATCGAGGTCAGCCAGCGCCTGCGCCAGGCACTGGGAGACGAGTTGGTGCAGGTTCTCAGCGCCCGGCCTAGCCCCGAGTCACTGGAACGGGCCAGGACGCACTTTGCCCAGGCGCTGGAGCAGGGGCGGGCCATGGCGCGCACCAGTGGCGAACGCCAGGCCATGGCCGAAATCGCCGATGCCCACCGCCTATTCGTCGAGGCAACTGACACGCCCGGCCCGGGGCGCCCGGAACTGCTGGAGGACAGCGACCTCAGCCGCACCCTCGACGTCCTGCGCAACCGACTGCTGGCGCTACACCAGGGGGCGATGCAGAACATCAGCGCCGACGAGCGCTCGGCCCGCGACCGCACCTTACTGGTCAGCGGCCTGCTCGGATTGATCGGCATAGCCATCCTGGTCGTCGGTTTCATCACGGCCCACAGCATCGCCCGCCGCTTCGGCGCGCCCATCGAGATACTGGCAAAGGCCGCGGACAAAATCGGCCAGGGCGAATTCGACGTCACTCTGCCGGTTTCCGGTGTCGCCGAGATGTCTTCGCTGAGCCGTCGCTTCGGCCTGATGGCGGAGGCCCTGCGCCTGTATCGCGCCAGCAATACCGAGGCGCTTGGCTCTGGCCGCAAGCGTCTGCTGGCAGTGCTCGACAGCATCGACGACGGGCTGGTGATCCTCGACCGCCACGGTCGCATCGAACACGCCAACCCCGTCGCCACTCGACAGCTGTTTTCCCACAGCGATCCCCAGGGGCAGGAGTTGGGCGGTCTGCTCAGCAATCCGGCGCTGACCCAGGCGGTGCAACGGGTGCTGAGCGGCAACCTGCTGGATGAAACCCCACAGGACCTGGTGGTGGAAGTGGGCGGCGAAAGCCGGCTGCTGACCTGGGGTATATCGCCGGTCAGCCATGATGATGGGCGCAATATTGGCGCGGTGATGGTAGTGCGCGACGTCACCGAACAGCGCGCCTTCGAGCGTGTGCGCAATGACTTCGTCCTGCGCGCCTCCCACGAGCTACGCACACCCATGACCGGCATGCACATGGCCTTCGGCCTGCTGGCCGAACGGCTGAAATTCCCCGAGGAATCCCGCGAGCGCGACCTGGTCCGCACTGTGGATGAGGAGATGCACCGACTGGTAAGGCTGATCAACGATCTGCTGAATTTCTCTCGCTACCAGAGCGGCACCCAGAAACTGGAGCTGCAGTTGTGCGATGTGGGCGAACTACTGCGACAGGCGCACCAACGCTTTGCCGATCCCGCCGCACAGAAGCGCATCGAGCTGGACCTGGAAGTCGCCGAGGGTCTGCCGCCGATCAACATCGACCGTATGCAGATCGAGCGCGTGCTGGATAACCTGGTCGGCAACGCGCTGCGCCATACCCCGGAAGGCGGCACCATTCGCCTGCAAGCGCGTTGCCAGGAAGAACGCGTAGCGATTGCCGTGGAAGACAGCGGCGACGGCATTCCATTGAGCCAGCAAGGACGGATCTTCGAACCCTTCGTGCAGGTAGGCCGCAAGAAAGGCGGCGTCGGGCTCGGCCTGGCGCTGTGCCGGGAAATCGTGCAGCTGCATGGCGGCCGCATCGCCCTGCGTTCGCAGCAAGGTAAAGGCTCGCGCTTCTACCTGCTGCTGCCGGTTTAGGAGGTCGGAACCGCCAGCAGCAACGCGGCGGTTTCCAGGTCCGGCTCGCCGTCGAAGCGCTCCGGGCGGAAGCGCATCTGGAACGCCGCGATCACGTTGCGGGTTTCCTCATTCATCACCCCATCGAGCGGCACCGCATAACCGTGGCGCGCCAGCTGTTGCTGGAACCAGACCGGAGCCGGCAGCTCGCCGTTCAGCTCGGCTAGACGACGTGCCAGCTCGCCCGGCTTCGGCCAGGGGATCAGGCCGGCTTCGGCGAGCTTCTTCCAGGGGAACAGAGGGCCCGGATCGACCTTGCGCTGGGGGGCGATGTCGCTATGGCCGAGGATGTGTTCCGGGGTGATGCCCTGGCGCTGGGTGATGTCTCGCAGCAGCGCGATCAGTGCGTCGATCTGCGCATCCGGGTAGGGATACCAGATCTTGCCACTGGGCGTGTCGCGGTAGCCGGGGTTCACCAGTTCGATGCCGATGGAAGTGGAGTTCAACCACGTCCTGCCTTGCCATTCGCTGGCGCCGGCATGCCAGGCTCGGCGGTTCTCGTCCACCAGTTGGTAGATGGTCGCCGGGTTGTCGCCGATCAGATAGTGCGCGCTCACCTCGCCATGGGTCAGCAGCGCCAGCGAGCGCGGCAGGTCGGCCGAGGTGTAGTGGACGATGACGTACTGGATGCGGCTGTCCTGGTTCTTCGACACATGCTCGCGATTGATCTGCAACCCCTTGTCGGCGCAGCCGGCGAGCAGGGTGGTGAGAAGCGCGAAGGTCAGGACACGCAAGGTCATGGCAGTTCTCAAGGAGACGGCATCAGGCAGCGATGTGCAGGAAGCTGCGCACGTTCTGCAGGAGCATGTTCACGCTGAGCATGATCAGCAGCATGCCGGCCAGGCGTTCCACGGCCATCAGCCCCCGCGGGCCGAGGAAGCGCTGGAGGAACGCCGCCTGCATCAGGATGAATGCCGTCGCCGCCCAGGCCAGGATCACCGCCAGGTAAAGCTCCCATAAGGGACCAGTGTAGGTGCTGCGCAGGGTGATCAGCATCGCCAGGGCGGAAGGCCCTGCCACCGCTGGTGTGGCCAGCGGCACGAACAGTGGCTCATTGTCCGGCATATCGCCCAGCACGCCCTGCGGCGTGGGGAAAATCAGGCGCATCGCCACTACGAAGAGGATGATGCCGCCGGCAATACCGGTGGCTTCCTTGGATAAGCCAAGCCCGGTGAGGATGTGCTCGCCCAAGGTGAGGAACAACAGCAGCAGGCCCAGTGCGAACAGCAGCTCGCGCAGCGCGACCTTCAGACGACGTTCAGCGGGGACGGACTTGAGGGCGGCGAGGAACACCGCGATGTTGCCGAACGGGTCGGTGATCAGAAAGATCAGGATGGCGACGCCAAGCATGACCGGGAAAACTCCAGCAGGAACGAGCCACGTGGCGGTGGCCTGTGAATAACAGAAGAGGCGCCCCACCCTGTGGATAAAAAATTACCCACAGAGTAGCGGCCTGTGAATCAGGATTTCTTGATCTTTTCCGGGCGCTTCCAGCCTTCGATCACCCGCTGCTTGGCACGACCGACGCCGAGAGTGCCGGCAGGAACCTCGGCGGTGATAGTGGAGCCCGCGCCAGTCGTGGCGCCGGCACCGATATCCACAGGCGCCACCAGCGAGTTGTTGGAACCGATAAAGACGTCTTCACCGATGGTGGTGCGCCACTTGTTCGCGCCATCGTAGTTGCAGGTGATAGTGCCGGCGCCGATGTTGGTGCGCGCACCGACTTCACTGTCGCCCAGGTAAGTCAGGTGGCCGACCTTCACACCGTCCTGCAGGTGCGCGTTCTTCAGCTCGACAAAGTTACCCACATGCACCTTACGCTCCAGCACGCTACCCGGACGCAGGCGGGCGAATGGGCCGACATCACTGTCGGGGCCGACGTGGGCGCCTTCCAGGTGCGAGTTGGCCTTGATGATGGCGCCGCGGCGCAGGGTACTGTCCTTGATATAGCAGTTCGGGCCGATCTGTACGTCGTCCTCGATCTCTACCTGGCCTTCGAGGATCACGTTGATGTCGATGCTCACATCGCGACCGACACTGACTTCGCCACGCACGTCAAAGCGAGCCGGATCGATCAGGGTCACGCCCTGGGCCATCAGGCGACGTGCCACACGCAGCTGGAAGAAGCGCTCCAGCTCGGAGAGCTGCAGGCGATCGTTGGCGCCCTGGGTCTCCATCGCCACCTGGGGTTGGGCGGTGGCCACGCGCAGGCCGTCGCCGACTGCCATAGCAATCACGTCGGTGAGGTAATACTCGCCCTGGGCGTTGGAATTGGACAGACGCGACAGCCAGCCCAGCAGGCGCTCGCGCGGCGCGGCGAGGATGCCGGTGTTGCCTTCGCGGATGGCGCGCTGCTCGGCGGTAGCATCCTTCTGCTCGACGATGGCCTGAACCTCGCCATTGCTGCCACGGATGATGCGGCCATAGCCGGTGGGATCGTCCAGTTCCACGGTCAGCAGCGCCAGTTGCTCTGCCGTGGCCTGGGCCATCAGGCGCTCCAGGGTCGGCTGCTCGATCAGCGGCACATCGCCGTAGAGGATCAGCACGCTGTCTGCACTCAGGAACGGGGCGGCCTGCGCCACGGCGTGGCCGGTGCCCAGCTGCTGTTCCTGGATCACGAAATTCAGGTCATCCGCCTGCAGGCGCTCGCGCACCAGGTCGGCACCATGGCCAATCACCACGTGGATGCGCGAGGGGCCAAGGCCACGGGCAGTGTCGATCACATGGGCAAGCATCGGTTTGCCAGCAACCGGGTGCAGGACTTTCGGCAGGGCCGAGCGCATGCGGGTGCCTTGGCCGGCGGCAAGAATGACGATTTCGAGAGACATGGGTGGGAGACCGTCCTGGTGAGCGGGATTACCCGCGAGTGGAAAAAGAAAAAGGGTAGCCAAGGCTACCCTTTTCCTATTTGACGCTGAAGTCCCGAAGGACTTCGCGGCTTAGCCGCCGAACTTCTTGCGAACCTGCTGGACCGTGCGCAGTTGCGCTGCGGCTTCGGCCAGGCGGGCTGCGGCGGAGCTGTAGTCGAACTCTGCACCTTTACCTTGCAGAGCCTTCTCAGCTTCCTTCAGTGCGGTCTGGGCAGCCGCTTCGTCGAGGTCACCTGCACGAATCACGGTGTCGGCGAGAACCTTGACCATGTTCGGCTGTACTTCGAGGAAGCCGCCGGAGATGTAGTACACCTCCTGCTCGCCACCCTGCTTCACCAGGCGGATCGGACCCGGCTTGAGCTCGGTGATCAGCGGCGCGTGGCCCGGAGCGATACCCAGATCGCCCAGCGAGCCGTGCGCTACGACCAGCTCAACCAGACCGGAGAAAATCTCCGCTTCGGCGCTGACGATGTCGCAGTGGACAGTAATAGCCATACCCTTGCCTCACGTAAGCGCCCGTTGCCGGGCGCACGGATTACAGCTTCTTCGCTTTCTCGATGGCTTCTTCGATGCCGCCGACCATGTAGAACGCCTGCTCGGGCAGGTGATCGTAGTCGCCGTTGAGGATGCCTTTGAAGCCAGCGATGGTGTCCTTCAGGGAGACGTATTTGCCCGGCGAGCCGGTGAATACTTCAGCCACGAAGAACGGCTGGGACAGGAAGCGCTGGATCTTACGAGCACGGGCCACCAGCAGCTTGTCGGACTCGGACAGTTCGTCCATGCCGAGGATCGCGATGATGTCCTTCAGCTCCTTGTAGCGCTGCAGAACATACTGCACGCCACGAGCGGTGTCGTAGTGATCCTGGCCGATGACCAGCGGGTCCAGCTGACGGGAAGTCGAGTCCAGCGGATCAACTGCCGGGTAGATACCCAGCGAGGCGATGTCACGGGACAGTACGACGGTGGCGTCCAAGTGGGCGAAGGTGGTCGCCGGGCTCGGGTCGGTCAGGTCGTCCGCGGGAACGTAGACGGCCTGGATCGAGGTGATCGAGCCTTTCTTGGTGGAGGTGATGCGCTCTTGCAGAACGCCCATCTCTTCGGCCAGGGTCGGCTGGTAACCTACTGCGGACGGCATACGGCCCAGCAGTGCGGATACTTCGGTACCGGCGAGGGTGTAACGGTAGATGTTGTCGATGAACAGCAGTACGTCACGGCCTTCGTCACGGAACTTCTCGGCCATGGTCAGGCCGGTCAGTGCAACGCGCAGACGGTTGCCCGGCGGCTCGTTCATCTGGCCGTATACCAGGGCTACCTTGTCCAGTACGCCGGAATCCTTCATCTCGTGGTAGAAGTCGTTACCCTCACGAGTACGCTCACCCACACCAGCGAACACAGAGTAACCGCTGTGCTCCATGGCGATGTTACGGATCAGTTCCATCATGTTTACGGTCTTGCCTACACCGGCGCCACCGAACAGACCGACTTTACCGCCCTTGGCGAACGGGCAGACCAGGTCGATAACCTTGATGCCGGTTTCGAGCAGGTCGTTGCCGCCTGCCTGGTCAGCGTAGGACGGAGCGTCGCGGTGGATACCCCAACGCTCTTCTTCGCCGATGGGGCCGGCTTCGTCGATCGGGTTGCCCAGCACGTCCATGATACGGCCCAGGGTCTTGGTGCCGACCGGGACGGAGATGGCTGCGCCGGTGCTTTCCACGTTCAGGCCACGCTTGAGGCCTTCGGTGGAACCCATCGCAATGGAACGAACCACGCCGTCGCCCAGCTGCTGCTGAACTTCCAGTGTGGTTTCGACGCCCTGAACTTTCAGGGCCTCATAGATGCTCGGCACGGCATCGCGCGGGAATTCCACGTCGATCACGGCGCCGATGATTTGAACGATACGTCCGCTACTCATGTCTGGTTCCTCTGAATTTTGAACCTGTTCTTACACCGCGGCAGCGCCGCCGACGATTTCCGAGATTTCCTGGGTGATCGCCGCCTGACGTGCCTTGTTGTAGATCAGTTGCAGACCACTGATCAGATCACCGGCGTTGTCGGTAGCGTTCTTCATTGCAATCATCCGGGCCGCCTGCTCACAGGCGTTGTTCTCAACCACGGCCTGGTACACCTGGGATTCCACGTAGCGCACCAGCAGGCCGTCGAGGAGGGCCTTGGCGTCGGGTTCGTAGAGGTAGTCCCAGTGGTGCTTCAGCTCGGCATTGTCCTCGGCCACCAGCGGAATCAGCTGTTCCACGGTCGGCTTCTGGGTCATGGTGTTGACGAACTTGTTGGAAACCACGTACAGGCGATCGATACGACCTTCCAGGTAGGCATCCAGCATGACCTTGACGCTGCCGATCAGATCATTGATCGACGGCTCTTCGCCCAGGTGGCTGATAGCTGCAACTACGTTGCCGCCATAGCTCTTGAAGAAGGATGCACCCTTGGAGCCGATCACGCAGAGGTCAATCTCCGCGCCACGATCGCGCTGCCCGCTCATGTCCTTGACGAGAGCCTTGAACAGGTTGATGTTCAGGCCGCCAGCCAGGCCACGGTCGGAGCTCACCACGATGTAGCCGACGCGCTTGACTTCACGCTCGACCATGAACGGGTGACGGTATTCCGGGTTGGCGTTGGCCAGATGGCCGATCACCTGGCGAATGCGCTCCGCGTAGGGACGGCCGGCCGCCATGCGCATTTGTGCCTTGCGCATCTTGCTCACCGCCACCTTTTCCATGGCATTGGTGATTTTTTGCGTGCTTTTGATGCTCGCAATCTTGCTGCGAATCTCTTTTGCGCCTGCCATTTCACACCTATCGGTTTAGCAGGCGGGGGCCGTTAACGACCCCCGCTGCGGCTTACCAGGTTTGGGTGGCCTTGAACTTCTCGATGCCGGCCTTGATGCCTGCGTCGATTTCGTCGTTGAAGTCACCCTTCTCGTTGATCTTCGCCAGCAGAGCGGCGTTCTCACGTTGGAAGTAGGCGATCAGCGCTTGTTCGAAGGCGCCCACCTTGGCGATCTCGACGTCCTGCAGGAAGCCACGCTCGGCGGCATACAGGGACAGCGACATCTCGGCGATGGACATCGGCGCGTATTGCTTCTGCTTCATCAGCTCGGTAACGCGCTGACCATGTTCCAGCTGCTTGCGGGTCGCGTCGTCCAGGTCCGAAGCGAACTGGGCGAAGGCCGCCAGTTCACGGTACTGGGCCAGCGCGGTACGGATACCGCCGGACAGCTTCTTGATGATCTTGGTCTGGGCCGCGCCACCTACACGGGATACCGAGATACCGGCGTTGACGGCCGGACGGATACCCGAGTTGAACATGGCCGATTCCAGGAAGATCTGACCGTCGGTGATGGAAATCACGTTGGTCGGAACGAATGCGGAAACGTCGCCAGCCTGGGTTTCGATGATCGGCAGGGCGGTCAGAGAACCGGTCTTGCCTTTCACTTCGCCGTTGGTGAACTTCTCTACGTACTCTTCGGAAACGCGGGAAGCGCGCTCCAGCAGACGGCTGTGGAGATAGAACACGTCGCCCGGATAAGCTTCGCGGCCCGGCGGACGGCGCAGCAGCAGGGAGATCTGGCGGTAGGCTACGGCCTGCTTGGACAGGTCATCGTACACGATCAGGGCATCTTCACCGCGGTCGCGGAAGAATTCGCCCATGGTGCAACCGGAGTACGGAGCCAGGTATTGCAGAGCTGCGGATTCCGAAGCACTGGCAACGACCACGATGGTGTTGGCCAGGGCGCCGTTTTCTTCCAGCTTGCGAACGACGTTGGCGATGGTCGATTGCTTCTGACCAATGGCTACGTAGACGCAACGGATGCCGCTGTTCTTCTGGTTGATGATGGCGTCGATGGCCAGAGCGGTTTTACCGATCTGACGGTCACCGATGATCAGCTCGCGCTGGCCACGGCCAACCGGGATCATGGCGTCGACCGACTTGTAACCGGTCTGAACCGGCTGGTCTACCGACTTACGCCAGATCACGCCCGGTGCCACTTTCTCGACGGCGTCGGTCAGTTTGGCATCGATCGGGCCTTTGCCATCGATCGGGTTACCCAGGGCGTCGACAACGCGACCCAGCAGTTCCGGACCAACCGGTACTTCCAGGATGCGGCCGGTGCACTTGGCATTCATGCCTTCTTTGAGGTCCTGGTATTCACCCAGTACCACAGCACCAACGGAGTCTTGCTCCAGGTTCAGCGCCATACCGTAGACGCCGCCCGGGAATTCGATCATCTCGCCGTACATGACGTCGGCCAGACCGAAGATGCGCACGATGCCATCGGAAACACTGACGATGGTGCCTTCGTTGCGCGCTTGCGAGGCGACGTCGAGTTTCTCGATGCGCCCCTTGATGATTTCACTAATTTCGGAAGGATTGAGTTGCTGCATGCCGCTGCCCCTTCAAACTCAAGATTTCAACGCTTCGGCCAGTTTCGCGATTTTGCCGCGCACCGAGCCATCGATTACCAAGTCACCGGCGCGAATTACCACGCCGCCGATCAGGCTCGCGTCTTCCGACGCATGAAGTCGCACTTCGCGACTGAGCCGGGCGCTGAGAGCCTTGGCGAGTTTGTCCTGCTGTTGCTGGTCCAAGGCGAAGGCACTGGTGACCTCGACCTCGACCAATTTTTCCTGCTCGGCCTTGAGTTGCTCGAACATCACGAAGATGGTCGGCAGCAGGTCGAGCCGCTTGTTTTCAGCCACAGTCCGGACGAAGTTCTGGGCCGGAGCATTGAGCTTGTCGCCACACACGTCGATCAGCGCGTCAGCCTTGGCGGCTGCGGTCAGCTGGGGCTCCTTGAGCAGCTGGCGCACGGTGTCGTCCTGCGACACTGCAGCCAGCACACCCAGAGCAGCAGACCAATCGGCCAATTGCTGATGAGCCTGGGCGTACTCGAAAGCCGCCTTCGCGTATGGACGAGCCAATGTGGTCAGTTCTGCCATATCGCCCTCTGCTTAGATCTCGGCGGCCAGTTGATCAACCAGCTGCTTTTGCGCATTGGCATCGATCGAAGCTCCCAGGATCTTCTCGGCGCCGGAGACAGCCAGGGCACCCACTTGGGCACGCAGGGCGTCTTTGACGCTGTTGAGTTCCTGTTCGATCTGGGCTTTGGCCTGGGCGATCATGCGATCACCTTCGGCACGGGCCTGATCACGGGCTTCGTCAACGATCTGGTTAGCGCTCTTCTTCGCCTGCTCGATGATTTCGGCTGCCTGAGCCTTGGCTTCGCGCAGTTGCTGACCCGCTTTCTCGTGGGCCAGTTCCAGGTCACGAGCCGCGCGGTTGGCAGCGTCCAGGCCGTCGGCAATCTTCTTCTGACGCTCGTGCAGAGCCGCGATGACCGGAGGCCACACGAACTTCATGCAGAACAGGACGAAGATGGCGAACGCGATGGCCTGGCCGATCAGAGTTGCATTAATGTTCACGCCAATACCTCGCTCGTTCGTTGTTCAGTCACAGATTTCCGCGTTGCGGAAATTACTGGGCAACCTGAGCAATGAACGGGTTAGCGAAGGTGAAGAACAGAGCGATACCAACGCCGATCATGGTCACGGCGTCGAGCAGGCCAGCGACGATGAACATTTTGACCTGCAGCATCGGAACCATTTCCGGCTGACGAGCAGCGCCTTCCAGGAACTTGCCGCCCAGCAGGCCGAAGCCGATGGCGGTACCCAGAGCGCCCAGACCGATCAGCAGAGCAACGGCGATAGCAGTGAGTCCAACTACAGTTTCCATTTTTCCTCCCGACTTTTTTGTCGTGTTGGTTAAAGGTTGAAGCAAGTTAAGGTGGTGAAGCTCTTCTTACGCCCACTCCCGCAGGGGAATGGGCGCATAGAATCTTTGGATCAGTGGCTGTCTTCGTGAGCCATCGACAGATAGACGATGGTCAGCATCATGAAGATGAAGGCCTGCAGGGTGATGATCAGGATGTGGAACACGGCCCACGCCCAGTTCAGCACGACGCCCATGCCGCCCAGCCAGAGGATGCCGGAACCGAACATCACGGCGATCAGGATGAAGATCAGCTCGCCGGCGTACATGTTGCCGAACAGACGCAGTGCCAGGGATACCGGCTTGGCGATCAGGGTCACAAACTCCAGCAGGAAGTTCACGGGGATCAGGATGATCTGAACCACCATGTTGCTGCTGTGGAACGGGTGCAGGGTCAGTTCGCCGAGGAAGCCGCCGATGCCCTTGACCTTGATGCTGTAGAAGATGATCAGCGCGAAGACCGCGATCGACATGCCGAAGGTGGCGTTCGGATCGGTGGTGGCTACGGCGCGGAAGAACAGGTGCTCGTTGCCGGTCACCGCCTGGGCCGCGAGCGGCAGGAAGTCCACGGGCACCAGGTCGATCAGGTTCATCAGGAAGATCCAGACGAACACGGTCAGCGCCAGCGGTGCGATGAGCGGGTTACGGCCGTGGAAGGTGTCCTTCACGCTGCCGTCGACGAACTCCACGAGAACTTCGACGAAGTTCTGCAGGCCGCCAGGTTGACCGCTGGTGGCCTTCTTGGCTGCCATGCGGAAGATAAGGATGAACACCAGGCCGAGGAATACGGACCAGCCCAGGGTATCAACGTGGAATGCCCAGAAGCCCATTTCCTTGGCTTGTTCGGCGGTGTGGGCGAACCCCCAGGAACCATCCGGCAGACGACCCAGAGTCAGGTTCTGCAAGTGGTGCTGGATGTAACCCGAAGCGCTTTCTGCTGCCATGTTTGCCTCAATCGCTCTAAGGTCTTGTAAATGTGTTTCGCATCAGCAGGGGTGCAAACCAGCTGACCGCGAGGGTCAGCAGGTAGAGGCCGAACAGCGCCAGGGGCGCCAGCGGCTTCACACCTGCGAACGTCAGTGCGAAGAGCACTGCCGTCAGAATCAGTTTTCCCGCCTCACCGGCATAAAAGGACCGGACTATCAGCTGGGCAGAACGCGCACCGCTGTAGCGGAACGCCTTGCGAGCAAAGTACAGATTCGGCAACCACGCAATCAGGCCCCCGAGCAATCCGGAATAGCCTGCGACCGATCCCTGTGCAAACCACAGGGTTGCTGCACCGATAAGCAGCACCACCAGTTGGACGAGCAACAGGCTGAACGCCGGTTGACGATGGAAGGGCAAACGATTGGGCTTGCGGGGTTCCATCTGAGCTCACAGTCCTCTGGCGTCGGCTTCACAAATCAACAACTTGGCATACTTTGTGCCGACAAAATTGCGCGCAGAGTATAGGGGGCGCCGCATACCCATTCAACCGTCAGGTAGTGATTTCCGACGACCCCTACATGCTACGTTCGTATCAACGTATGTGCGCGAGAACGCCCTGGAGCTCATCGAGGGAGTTGTAGCGGATCACCAACTGCCCTTTGCCCTTCTGCCCATGGCGAATCTGCACCGGAGCGCCCAGGCGCTCGGCCAGGCGCTGTTCCAGGCGGCTGATGTCCGGGTCGGTCCTGACCGCTTTGACAGGTTCCTCGGAGGTATTCAGCCACTGGCGCACTAGTGCTTCGGTCTGACGCACGGTGAAGCCTCGTGCGACAACATGTCGCGCACCTTCGACCTGACGATTCTCGGGCAATCCGAGCAGGGCGCGGGCGTGGCCCATTTCAAGATCTCCGTGGGAGAGCAGGGTCTTGATCTCTTCCGGCAGGGCGATCAGGCGCAGCAGGTTGGCCACCGTCACGCGGGATTTGCCGACGGCGTCGGCGACCTGTTGCTGGGTCAGCTGGAATTCCTGCTGCAGGCGCTGCAGCGCGGCGGCTTCCTCGATGGGGTTGAGGTCCTCGCGCTGGATGTTCTCGATCAGCGCCATGGCGATGGCGGCTTCGTCCGGCACTTCGCGGACCATGGCCGGGATCTTTTCCAGGCCGGCCTGCTGGCTGGCGCGCCAGCGGCGTTCACCGGCAATGATCTCGTAGCGACCCTTGTCGATCGGGCGAACCACGATCGGCTGCATCACGCCCTGGACCTTGATCGACTGGGCGAGTTCTTCCAGGGCCTGCGGGTCCATGTCGCGACGGGGCTGGTACTTGCCACGCTGGATCAGGTCCAGCGGCAGGTGTTGCAGCTCCTTGCTGTCCACCTGAACGGCTTCTTCCTGCAGCGTAGCGGCGCTGGAGCCACTGAGCAGGGCGTCCAGCCCGCGTCCGAGACCTCGTTTCTTGGCGGCCATGCGGGTTCCTTAATCTCTTAGGCGGGGGCGGTGGTGCGGGCGGCGCGCTGACGGCGCACCAGCTCGCCGGCCAGCGCCAGGTAGGCGAGGGCACCGCGCGATTGCTTGTCGTAGACCAGCGCCGGCATGCCGAAGCTGGGTGCTTCGGCCAGCCGCACGTTGCGTGGGATCACGGTGGTGTAGAGCTTGTCGCCGAAGTGTTCCTGCAACTGCGCGCTGACGTCGTTGGTCAGGCTGATGCGCGGATCGTACATCGTGCGCAGCAGGCCTTCGATCTTCAGCGCCGGGTTCAGTCGCTCAGCGATGCGCTGGATGCTGTTCATCAGGTCGGTCAAACCTTCCAGTGCGTAGTACTCGCACTGCATCGGGATGATCACACCGTCCGAAGCGGACAGGGCGTTGACCGTCAGCATCGACAGCGACGGCGGGCAGTCGATGAGGATGAAGTCGTAGTTCTCGCGGATCGGCGCCAGCGCGTGGCGCAGGCGATGTTCCTTCATGTCCATTTCCAGCAGCACCACTTCCGCTGCGGTGAGGTCGCGGTTGGCGGGTAGCAGCTGGTAGCCGCCGTGCTCGGAGAACTGCATGGCCTGGGCCAGGTCGCATTCGCCGGTGAGCACGTCGTAGATGGAATGGTCCAGGGACAACTTATCCACACCGCTGCCGGTGGTGGCATTGCCCTGTGGATCAAGATCGATCAGCAGCACGCGTCGCTTGGTAGCGACCAGCGATGCCGCGAGGTTGATACAGGTCGTGGTCTTGCCGACGCCGCCCTTCTGGTTGGCGATCGCGAATACCTTAGCCATGGTTTTCCCCACTCCCCGTCATGCAGTGCGGCGCAGTATCAGCAGATGGCGCTGGCCTTGGCAACCCGGCACCACCAGAGCACGTTCGGCTTCGACCCGGAAATCTTCCGGGAGTGCCGCGAGCTCGTCGCTGGGGTGCACGCCTTTCATGGCCAGCCAGTTGGTCTGGGTGTCCCCCAGGTGGCGCGTCCAGTTGGTGAAGTCTTCGAGACTGCTGAACGCCCGGGAGACGATGCCGTTGAACGGCTGCTCGGGCTGGAAGGCTTCGACCCGGCTGTGGATAACCTGCAGGTTGTCGAGCTTGAGCTCCAGCTTCACCTGCGTGAGGAAGCGGGTCTTCTTGCCGTTGCTGTCCAACAGAGTCAGGAACTTGCCGGGGAACAGGATGGCCAGCGGAATGCCGGGCATGCCGCCGCCGCTGCCGACGTCCAGCCATCGTTCGCCGCCGGCGGCCTCGAACGATGGGACGATACTCAGGCTGTCGAGCAGGTGGCGGGAGACCATTTCATCCACATCGCGCACGGCGGTGAGGTTGTAGGCCTTGTTCCATTTGACCAGCAGGGCCAGGTAATCCAGCAGTCGCTGTTGGGTAGCGGCGTCGATATCCAGGCCAAGCGTCTGGATGCCACGCGCGAGTTCTTCGGCGTGGCGGGCGGTGACCAGGGACATCAGGCGCTCTGCTCCAGCTGACGACCGGAGGAACGCTTCTTCAGGTGGATCAGCAACAGGGAGATGGCCGCCGGGGTGACGCCCGGGATGCGGCCGGCCTGACCGAGGGTTTCCGGTCGGGCGTTACCCAGCTTGAGCTGGATCTCCTTGGAGAGCCCGGAAATGGACTGGTAGTCGATATCCACAGGCACACGAGTGTCTTCGCTGGCGCGCAAGCGAGCGATCTCTTCCTGTTGGCGATCGATGTAACCCGCGTACTTGGTGCGGATCTCCACCTGTTCGGCGACTTGCGGGTCATCCGCGCTTACGCCAGTCACTTCGGCCAGGCTGACGTAGTCGATTTCCGGACGGGCCAGCAGGTTCAGCAGATTGTATTCGTGGGCCAGCGGAGTGCCGAAGCGCTCGGCAATGGCGTCGCCCTGCGGTGTATTGGGGCGGACCCAGGTGCTCTTCAGCCGCTGCTCCTCGCGTTCGATGCCTTCACGCTTGGCTTCGAAGGCCGCCCAGCGCTCGTCGTCGATCAGACCCAGTTCGCGGCCTTTCTCGGTCAGGCGCAGGTCCGCGTTGTCCTCGCGCAGGATCAACCGGTATTCGGCGCGCGAGGTGAACATGCGGTACGGCTCCTGGGTGCCGAGAGTAATCAGGTCGTCGACCAGCACGCCGATGTAGGCCTCGTCGCGACGCGGGCACCAGCTTTCACGACCTTGCGAACGCAGTGCGGCGTTGGCGCCGGCGAGCAGGCCCTGAGCGCCGGCTTCTTCGTAACCGGTGGTGCCGTTGATCTGGCCAGCGAAGAAAAGGCCGCCGATCACCTTGGTCTCCAGGCTGTACTTCAGGTCGCGCGGGTCGAAGTAGTCGTACTCGATG
The DNA here is from genome assembly GCF_048068295.1 of Pseudomonas sp. NY15435. Lineage (NCBI taxonomy): Bacteria > Pseudomonadati > Pseudomonadota > Gammaproteobacteria > Pseudomonadales > Pseudomonadaceae > Pseudomonas > Pseudomonas sp. NY15435. The sequence goes on along the minus strand of NZ_JBLUQA010000001.1, from coordinate 663,404 downwards.
GCGTAGCCCGGGCGAACGATGTGCGCGTTCTCCATGCCGCGGATCGAGCGGACGATCTCAAGCTGCACATCGAAGGGCAGCGACGTGGAAATACCGTTCGGGTACAGCTCATGGGTGGTCAGGCCTTCCGGTTCGAGGAAGACCTGATGGCTGTCCTTGTCGGCGAAGCGATGGATCTTGTCTTCGATCGACGGACAGTAGCGCGGCCCGACGCCTTCGATCACGCCGGAGTACATGGGTGAGCGGTCGAGGTTGGACGCGATGATCTCATGGGTACGCGCGTTGGTATGGGTGATCCAGCAGCTGACCTGGCGCGGGTGCATTTCCTTGTTGCCCAGGAAGGACATCACCGGGATCGGCGTATCGCCGGGCTGCTCGGTCATTACGCTGAAATCGACACTGCGGCCGTCGATGCGCGGCGGGGTGCCGGTCTTCAGGCGACCGACACGCAGCGGCAGCTCGCGCAGGCGTCGGGCCAGGGCGATCGAGGGCGGATCACCGGCACGGCCACCGGAGTAGTTCTCCAGGCCGATGTGGATAAGTCCGCCGAGGAAAGTGCCGGCAGTGAGAACGACGTTATCGGCATGGAATTTCAGACCCATCTGGGTCACTACGCCGCGCACCTGATCCTGTTCGACGATCAGGTCATCACAGGCCTGCTGGAATATCCACAGGTTCGACTGGTTCTCCAGGATCTCGCGCACGGCGGCCTTGTAGAGAACACGGTCTGCCTGGGCGCGAGTCGCACGGACTGCCGGGCCTTTGCGGCTGTTCAACACGCGGAACTGGATGCCGCCTTTATCGGTGGCCAGTGCCATGGCACCACCCAGCGCATCGATTTCCTTTACCAGATGGCTTTTGCCGATCCCACCGATGGCGGGGTTGCAGCTCATCTGGCCAAGGGTTTCCACATTGTGGGTGAGCAGCAGCGTCTTCACGCCCATGCGTGCAGCCGCTAGTGCGGCCTCTGTGCCGGCATGGCCGCCGCCGATCACGATCACGTCAAAACGGGAAGGGAAATCCACCACGCACCTCGTGCCTGTTGATCAAGGAGAAAGAAGAGAGCCGGACAGTATAGGGGTTAAGGGCTTTCGATTGAAGGCACCTGAACAAAAAATAGCCAACGGGCACTGTTCGCCTCTATAGAAAATAAAAGAGAGGAACTTCTTTAAATCTTTTTAGAGCTTGTGTTTATGTATGGTGAAGCAGTTTTCTGTGGATAACCACTTGTAGGCCAGATATGGCTTAGGTTTCAGCGCCTAACAACCCTGTGTCGATTCTGTACGATGGCAGGGGATCCCCCGTGTTCAGCCTGTGGATTAATAGGTTTGTTATCAACAGGCGTATTTATCCACTGGATGATGCAGGGTTTGTTAACGCAGCTGTACGCGACTTTTCCACAAGGCTCAGGGAAGCCTGTGTAATTTGCAATTTATGCTCTGAAGGCCACGTATGACGGGCATCCTGAAGAGTTTCTGGTTGTGGATAGGTCTTCAGGGGAGAGAAATGCCGGACAGCAGAAGACGCGATGACGAGTAGACCCGTCATCGGCAGGGAAAGCGGAGTTGTGGATTACTTGCCGATGCAGAAGCTTGAGAAGATACGTCCCAGCAGGTCGTCCGGCGTGAAGGCGCCGGTAATCTCGCCCAGGGCTTGCTGGGCCTGACGCAGGTCTTCGGCCAGCAGTTCGCCTGCGCCGCTCAGGGTGAGCTGTGCGCGGCCGTGCTCAAGGCTGTCTCCCGCCTGTCGCAGAGCTTCAAGGTGGCGCCGGCGAGCGCTGAAGCTGCTCTCCGCGGTCTGTTCGAAGCCCATGCAGGCCTTCAAGTGCTCGCGCAGGAGGTCCAAGCCATGGCCCGAGCGGGCGGACAGGGTGATGGTGACGTGGCCGTCGGCGCTTTCTTCGAGCCCGATGTGCTCTGTGGATAAATCCGCCTTGTTGCGGATCAGCGTCACATGCGCCGGGTCTGGCCGGCTGTCGAGGAACTCCGGCCACAGTGCAAAGGGGTCGTTGGCTTCCGGTGCGGTGGAGTCGACCACCAGGAGTACCCGGTCGGCCTCGTTGATGGCCTTCAGCGCACGCTCTACGCCGATCTTTTCCACATGGTCATCGGTACTACGCAGGCCGGCGGTATCGATGATGTGCAGTGGCATGCCGTCGATGTGGATATGTTCGCGCAGCACGTCGCGTGTGGTGCCGGCAATGTCAGTGACGATGGCGGCTTCACGCCCGGCGAGGGCGTTCAGCAGGCTGGATTTTCCGGCGTTGGGACGCCCGGCAATAACCACGGTCATGCCGTCGCGCAGCAGTGCACCCTGGCCGGCTTCGCGCAGTACCGAAGCCAGTTCGGCGCGTACTGCATCCAGTTGCGAGAGGACATGGCCATCGGCGAGGAAGTCGATTTCTTCTTCCGGGAAGTCGATGGCGGCCTCGACGTACATGCGCAGGCCGATCAGTTGGTCGGTGAGGCTGTGTACGCGGCGGGAGAACTCGCCTTGCAGGGAGCGCACGGCATTGCGTGCAGCTTGCGCGGAGCTGGCCTCGATGAGGTCGGCGATGGCTTCGGCCTGGGCCAGGTCGAGCTTGTCGTTGAGGAAGGCGCGTTCGCTGAACTCGCCGGGGCGGGCCTGGCGTGCGCCGAGTTCCAGACAGCGCTGCAGGAGCATGTCCATCACCACTGGGCCACCGTGCCCTTGCAGTTCGAGTACGTCTTCGCCGGTGAAGGAGTTCGGGCCCGGAAAGTAGAGCAGCAGGCCTTCGTCGATGACATCGCCGTCATCGGCGTGGAACGGCCCGTAGTGGGCGTAGCGCGGTTGTGGCTCGCGACCGCTCAGGGTGATGGCCATGGCCCGCGCACGAGGGCCGGAGACGCGGACGATGCCCACTCCACCACGGCCCTGGGCAGTGGCGACGGCGGCGATGGTTTCACGGGCTGCATTCATGTCGGCGGTCTCGCGGTTGTTGTCGTGGCTCGCGGGCAGGCAAGTTATCCACATAGCAAAACGCCCCACGAGGGGGCGTCTTGTCGATCGGTGTCAGGCTGCGATATCAGGCAGAAGCCTTCTTCGCGGCAGCCTCGATCCGACGGGTAATGTACCACTGCTGTGCGATGGACAGGCAGTTGTTCACAACCCAGTACAGAACCAGACCGGCTGGGAACCACAGGAAGAAGAAGGTGAAGATGATCGGCATCAGCTTCATCACCTTGGCCTGCATGGGGTCCGGCGGCGTCGGGTTGAGCATCTGCTGAACCAGCATGGTGGCGCCCATGATGATCGGCAGGATGAAGAACGGATCTTTCACCGACAGGTCGACGATCCAGCCCAGCCACGGAGCCTGGCGCATCTCGACGCTTTCCAGTAGAACCCAGTACAGGGAGAGGAAGACCGGCATCTGTACCAGGATCGGCAGGCAGCCGCCCAGCGGATTGATCTTCTCTTTCTTGTACAGCTCCATCATCGCCTGGGACATCTTCTGGCGATCGTCGCCATGCTGTTCCTTCAGTGCAGCCAGTTTCGGCGACACGGCGCGCATGCGGGCCATGGAGCGGTAGCTGGCAGCGGACAGCGGGAAGAAAGCCAGTTTGATGACGATGGTCAGGAAGATGATCGACCAGCCCCAGTTACCCACCAGGTTGTGGATATGTTGCAGCAGCCAGAAGATCGGCTGGGCGATGAACCACAGCGGGCCGTAGTCGACGGTCAGTTCCAGGCCCGGGGACAGTTCCTTCAGGTATGCCTGCAGTTTCGGGCCGGCATACAGGGTCATGCTGGTTTCGCCCTTGGCGCCGGGAGCGACGGTCAGGTTGGGACCGGTGTAGCCGACGATGTAATTGCCCTGGGCGTCCTTACGGGTCATCACGCTGTGGGTATCGCCCTTGGCGGGAACCCAGGCGGTGACGAAGTAGTGCTGCAGCCAGGCTACCCAACCACCCTGGACGGTTTCCTTGAACTGCTCCTTGTCCATGTCCTTCATGGACACTTTCACGTAGGGCTTTTCAGGGGTCCAGACCGCAGCGCCGAGGTAGGTCGATACGCCGGTAGCGGTGGTGGAGGACGGGTCGACGCTGGCGTCACGCTTGAGCTGGGCGAACAGCGAGGCGTTCCACGGTTTGTCGCTCTGGTTGTCGATCAGGTAGCTCACGCCGACCTGATAGGCATTGGGATTGATGCACTCCAGCTTCTTCTGCGCTTTTTCCTTCTCGGTGCAGTCGTTTTTCAGGCCGCGGTGGAAGGTGAAGCGCTTGATGTAGCTGACGCCGTCCTGTGCATAAGTCAGGTCGACGACCATCTGGTCCTGGCCGTCGGCCAGTTCGTAGACGGGTTTAGCCGAGGCGTAGAGCGGACGACCACTGGCAGCGGCATCCGGACCGTTGGCTCCGGTCAGGCCACTCTGGGCCAGGTAGGTGCGCTGGTTGTCACGCTCGAACAGCGGGAACGGCACGTCCGGGCGGTCCTGGCGCAGCGGGTACTGGGTCAGGCCGAGCCTGATCACGTCGCCGCCGCGCGGGTCGATGGTCAGGTCCAGGACATCGGTCTTCACGCGGATCAGCTGTTCGCTGGCTGCCGCCGGCTTCTGCTCGTTGGGCAGGCTGGCCTGGGCGTTCTGCGTGGTGGGTACGTCGGCATTGGCCGCGTTGCCGGCAGGCACGGAAGTGTCTGGCAGGCCTTCAGTCTGATTGAAGGTCGCGGTCTGTGCCGGCAGTTCGGGCTGGCCGTAGTCCTTGTTCCACTGGAGAACCAGCGCATAGGACACGATTGCCAGGGCGACGAATAGGATTGAACGTTTGATGTCCATGGTTACTCGGCCGTCGAGGAAGGGGCGGGCTTGGAAGGATCTGGCGGTACCGGATCGTAGCCACCGGGATGCCAGGGGTGGCAGCGGCCGAGGCGACGAGCGGCCAGCCAGCCACCACGCAGGAAGCCATGGGTTTCAATGGCCTCCTGCGCGTAGCAGGAACAGCTGGGGTAGAAACGACAGTGCCTGCCCATCATGGGACTGATGGCGTAGCGGTAAAACTGGATCAGTAACAGCGCCAGTCTACGCATGGGAACTGTCGGCCACTCCCGGAGATTCTGTCGAAGGTTCCGGGCTGGGCCGGTTGCGCAATAGACGCTTCCAGAGTTTGCCGAACTGCTGGTGCAGCTCTTCATTCTCCAGATCGCCGAGGCCCTTGCGCGCGATCACCACGATATCCAGGCCAGCCAGCTTCTGCTGGTTATGGCGGAAGGATTCACGGAGAAGGCGTTTGAGGCGGTTGCGCTCGACGGCGAGCTTGACGTTCTTCTTACCGATCACCAGGCCCAGGCGGGGATGATCGAGACCGTTTTCGCGCGCCAGCAGCAGGATGTGCTTGCCGGGAACCTTGGAGGTGGGGGAGTCGAAGACTGCAGTGAATTGCCGGGCTGTCAGAAGACGCTTATCCCGGCTGAAATCTCGACTCACCACCTGTGTCAGACAAATCAGACGGTCAGACGCTTACGGCCCTTGGCGCGACGACGCGACAGAACCTGACGACCGTTTTTGGTGGCCATGCGAGCGCGGAAGCCGTGCACGCGAGCGCGCTTGAGGGTGCTGGGTTGGAAAGTACGTTTCATGATTCGGTACCTGGGTTTGACGACATGAGGTCGCAGTGACCCCGTTTAAAGAGACCGGCGATTCTAGTGAAATCAGGCGGTCAGGTCAATTTCCAACCAGACCCGGATACAAAATCTATAGAAAGGGAGGAAATCTCTTTTTTAAAGATTGAAGCGATGATTATGTTTATGCAGGCCTTTGCCTGTGCATAAGTCTGCAAGCGCCTTTGAATAAGCGGCCTGGGTGGAATGATAAGCCTGTCGGGAAGTCGTGGGCTGCTTGTGTGGGGCCGGTTGGAAAGCTGGGTATGGAATGCGGCTTTTTCCACAGGGATTTTTTCCACAGAACGATCACCAGAGTCTTCCCCTGCCCCATCAAGCTGTTATCCACAAGGCTCAAGGCGCTATTAGCCGACCGCCGGTAAAATCATTAACACCTTGATTTTACTTGTATCCCGGCTCGCTTAACTGTGGATAAGTTGGCCGGGCGCGGATACAATAGCCGCCTGTTTCGCTTTGCGACTTCTTTGGGGGATATCCGTGTCCGTGGAACTTTGGCAGCAGTGCGTGGAGCTTCTGCGCGACGAGCTGCCGTCCCAGCAATTCAACACCTGGATTCGACCTTTGCAGGTCGAGGCCGAGGGTGAAGAGCTGCGCGTCTACGCACCCAACCGTTTCGTACTCGACTGGGTCAATGAAAAGTACATGGGGCGCTTGCTCGAACTGCTGAGCGAGCGCGGTAATGGGCAGATCCCAGCGATCTCGCTGCTGATTGGCAGCCGCCGCAGCCGTACGCCGCGCCCTGCCCTGGTACCTACGCCGCAGGTCAGCGTCCAGCCAGTCGCGCAACCAGTAGTGGCCCCTGTTGCCGTTGCTCCGGCGCCGGTGGCGATGTCCGTTGCCGAACCGCAGCTGATCCAGGCTGCGCCGGTGCAGGCCATCGCTGATCTTGACGAATCCAGCCCGGGTATCGACCCGCTGGCCGCCGCCATGCCGGCTGCTGCGGTGCGTACGGAGCGCAACGTGCAGGTAGAAGGTGCGCTCAAGCACACCAGCTACCTCAACCGCACCTTCACCTTCGAGAACTTCGTCGAAGGTAAATCCAACCAGTTGGCCCGCGCAGCGGCCTGGCAGGTAGCGGACAACCTCAAGCACGGCTACAACCCGCTCTTCCTTTATGGCGGCGTCGGCCTGGGGAAAACCCACTTGATGCACGCTGTGGGTAACCATCTGCTGAAGAAGAACCCCAATGCCAAGGTCGTGTACCTGCATTCGGAGCGCTTCGTCGCGGACATGGTGAAAGCGCTGCAGCTCAATGCCATTAACGAGTTCAAGCGCTTCTACCGTTCGGTGGACGCGCTGTTGATCGACGATATCCAGTTCTTTGCCCGCAAGGAGCGTTCCCAGGAAGAGTTCTTCCACACCTTCAACGCCCTTCTTGAAGGCGGCCAGCAGGTCATCCTGACCAGCGACCGCTACCCGAAGGAAATCGAGGGCCTGGAAGAGCGCCTGAAGTCTCGCTTCGGCTGGGGTCTCACGGTGGCCGTGGAGCCGCCGGAGCTGGAAACCCGTGTGGCGATCCTGATGAAGAAGGCCGAGCAGGCCAAGGTCGAACTGCCGCACGACGCTGCGTTCTTCATCGCCCAGCGCATTCGCTCCAACGTGCGCGAGCTGGAAGGTGCGCTCAAGCGTGTGATTGCCCACTCCCACTTCATGGGCCGGCCGATCACCATCGAGTTGATCCGCGAGTCGCTGAAGGACCTGCTGGCCCTGCAGGACAAGCTGGTCAGCATCGACAATATCCAGCGCACCGTCGCCGAGTACTACAAGATCAAGATCGCCGACCTGCTGTCCAAGCGCCGTTCGCGCTCGGTGGCACGTCCGCGTCAGGTTGCCATGGCACTCTCCAAGGAACTGACCAACCACAGCCTGCCGGAGATCGGCGTGGCCTTCGGCGGTCGGGATCACACCACGGTGCTGCACGCCTGTCGTAAGATCGCTCAACTCAAGGAATCCGACGCGGATATCCGCGAGGACTACAAGAACCTGCTGCGTACTCTGACCACTTGACGCAGCCTCACGAGGCAAGGGACTAGACCATGCATTTCACTATTCAACGCGAAGCTCTGTTGAAACCCCTGCAACTGGTCGCTGGCGTTGTTGAGCGCCGCCAGACGCTGCCGGTTCTTTCCAACGTCCTGCTGGTCGTCGAAGGTCAGCAACTGTCGCTGACCGGTACCGACCTCGAAGTCGAACTGGTGGGTCGTGTCACGCTGGAAGATGCTGCCGAGCCGGGTGAAATCACCGTGCCGGCGCGCAAGCTGATGGATATCTGCAAGAGCCTGCCCAGCGATGCCGTGATCGATATCCGCGTTGACGAGCAGAAGCTTCTGGTAAAAGCCGGCCGCAGCCGCTTCACCCTCTCCACCCTGCCCGCCAATGACTTCCCCACCGTGGAAGAAGGCCCGGGCTCGCTGACTTTCAGCCTGGTGCAGAGCAAGCTGCGTCGCCTGATCGATCGCACCAGCTTCGCCATGGCGCAGCAGGATGTGCGTTATTACCTGAACGGCATGCTGCTGGAAGTTAGCGGCGGTACCCTGCGTGCTGTGGCCACCGACGGTCACCGTCTCGCCATGTGCTCGCTGAGCAACGGCGTGCCGGAAGCTCAGGATCGCCATCAAGTGATCGTGCCGCGCAAAGGCATTCTTGAACTGGCTCGCCTGCTCACCGAGCAAGACGGCGAAGTATCCATCGTGCTTGGCCAGCATCACATTCGTGCGACCACCGGTGAGTTCACCTTCACTTCCAAACTGGTGGACGGCAAGTTCCCCGACTATGAGCGCGTACTGCCCAAGGGTGGTGACAAGCTGGTGCTCGGTGATCGCCAGGTTCTGCGCGAAGCGTTCAGCCGTACCGCGATTCTTTCCAACGAGAAGTACCGTGGTATCCGTCTGCAGCTCTCCAATGGCCTCCTGAAAATCCAGGCGAATAACCCGGAACAGGAAGAGGCGGAAGAAGAAGTGCAGGTCGACTACAACGGTGGCAGCCTGGAAATCGGCTTCAACGTGAGCTACCTGCTGGACGTCCTGGGTGTAATGGGGACCGAGCAGATGCGCATGATCCTCTCCGACTCCAACAGCAGTGCACTCCTGCAGGAAGCGGACAATGACGATTCTGCCTACGTCGTCATGCCGATGCGCCTCTGACGCGTATCGATGTCCCTTACCCGCCTTTCGGTCACCGCGGTGCGTAACCTGCACCCGGTGACCTTCTCCCCCTCCCCCCGCATCAACATCCTCTACGGCGAAAACGGCAGCGGCAAAACCAGCGTGCTGGAAGCCATCCACCTGCTCGGGCTTGCCCGCTCATTCCGCAGCATGCGTCTGCAACCTGTCATCCAGTACGAAGAACCGGCTTGCACGGTGTTTGGACAGGTGCGCCTGGGCAATGGCTTTGATAGCAGCCTGGGGGTGTCGCGAGATCGCCAGGGGGAGTTTCAGATTCGCATCGATGGCCAGAATGCGCGGAGCGCTGCCCAGCTAGCGGAGACCCTGCCGCTGCAACTGATCAACCCGGATAGCTTCCGCTTGCTGGAGGGCGCTCCGAAGATTCGCCGGCAGTTCCTCGATTGGGGTGTGTTCCACGTGGAACAACGCTTCATGATCGCCTGGCAAAGACTGCAGAAGGCCCTGCGGCAGCGGAACTCGTGGCTCCGACATGGTAAACTGGACGGTGCTTCGCAGGCAGCGTGGGACCGCGAATTATGCTCGGCGAGCGATGAAATCGACGCCTATCGGCGGTCCTATATCCAGGCACTCAAACCCCAGTTCGAGCGTACCCTGGCCGAGCTGATCCAGATCGATGATCTGACGCTCAGCTATTACCGGGGATGGGATAAGGAACGCGAGCTGAGTGAAGTGCTGTCTTCCAGCCTGCTGCGCGATCAGCAGATGGGGCATACACAGGCCGGGCCGCAAAGAGCGGATTTGAGAATTCGCCTGGGGGGACACAATGCCGCGGAGATCCTATCTCGTGGCCAACAGAAATTGGTGGTCTGCGCTTTGCGGATTGCCCAGGGGCATTTGATCAACCAGGCCAAGCGCGGGCAATGCGTCTACCTGGTGGATGACCTCCCCTCCGAATTGGATGAGAAGCATCGGTTGTCATTGTGCCGGCTTCTCGAAGATCTGGGTTGCCAGGTATTCATCACCTGCGTTGACCCGCACTTATTGAAAGACGGCTGGCAAATGGAAACGCCGGTGTCGATGTTCCACGTGGAACATGGGCGCGTCTCTCAGGACACTACCATCGGGAGTGAAGAATGAGCGAGAACACCTACGACTCTTCCAGTATCAAGGTACTGAAGGGGCTGGATGCCGTACGTAAGCGTCCAGGCATGTACATCGGTGACACCGACGACGGCACTGGCCTGCACCACATGGTCTTCGAGGTCGTGGACAACTCGATCGACGAAGCGCTGGCGGGTTACTGCAGCGAGATCAGCATCACCATTCACACCGATGAATCCATAACCGTGCGCGACAACGGTCGCGGCATTCCGGTGGATATCCACAAGGAAGAAGGGGTCTCCGCGGCCGAGGTCATCATGACCGTCCTTCACGCCGGTGGTAAGTTCGACGACAACAGCTACAAGGTATCCGGCGGCCTGCACGGCGTGGGTGTCTCGGTTGTGAACGCCCTCTCCCACGAGCTGCGCCTGACCATTCGCCGTGAAGGCAAGGTCTGGGAACAGGTTTATCACCACGGCGTTCCGCAATTCCCGCTGCGCCCGGTGGGCGATACCGATGGGTCGGGTACCGAAGTTCACTTCAAGCCCTCCCCGGAAACCTTCCACAATATCCACTTCAGCTGGGACATCCTGGCCAAGCGGATTCGCGAGCTGTCCTTCCTCAACTCCGGCGTCGGCATCGTCCTGCGTGACGAGCGTGCCGGCAAGGAAGAGCTGTTCAAGTACGAGGGTGGCCTGCGCGCTTTCGTCGAGTACCTGAACACCAACAAGACCGCGGTGAACCAGGTCTTCCACTTCAACTGCCAGCGCGAAGAAGACGGCGTCGGCGTGGAAGTCGCTCTGCAGTGGAACGACAGCTTCAACGAGAACATCCTCTGCTTTACCAACAACATTCCCCAGCGTGACGGCGGTACCCACCTGGCGGGCTTCCGCTCCGCCCTTACCCGTCATCTGAACAACTACATCGAGCAGGAAGGCCTGGCGAAGAAATTCAAGATCGCCACCACGGGTGACGACGCCCGTGAAGGTCTGACTGCAATCATTTCGGTGAAGGTGCCGGATCCTAAGTTCAGCTCGCAGACCAAGGACAAGCTGGTTTCCTCGGAGGTGAAGACTGCCGTGGAACAGGAGATGGGCAAGTACTTCGCCGACTTCCTGCTGGAGAACCCGAACGAAGCCAAGGCCGTGGTCGGCAAGATGATCGACGCTGCCCGCGCCCGTGAAGCCGCGCGCAAGGCCCGTGAGATGACTCGCCGCAAGGGCGCGCTGGACATCGCCGGTCTGCCGGGCAAGCTCGCCGACTGCCAGGAGAAGGACCCCGCCCTCTCCGAACTGTACATCGTGGAAGGTGACTCCGCGGGCGGTTCTGCGAAGCAGGGCCGTAACCGCAAGACCCAGGCGATCCTGCCGCTCAAGGGCAAGATCCTCAACGTCGAGAAAGCTCGCTTCGACAAGATGCTGTCCTCCCAGGAGGTCGGCACGCTGATCACCGCGCTGGGCTGCGGTATCGGTCGCGAGGAGTACAACATCGACAAGCTGCGCTACCACAACATCATCATCATGACCGATGCTGACGTCGACGGTTCGCACATCCGTACCCTGTTGCTGACCTTCTTCTTCCGTCAACTGCCGGAGTTGGTCGAGCGTGGCTACATCTATATCGCTCAGCCGCCGCTGTACAAGGTGAAGCGCGGCAAGCAGGAGCAGTACATCAAGGACGACGTGGCCATGGAGGAATACATGACCCAGTCGGCCCTTGAGGAAGCCAGCGTGCACGTCAACGAAAGCGCCCCGGGCCTGTCCGGAGAAGCGCTGGAGAAGCTGGTTAACGAATATCGTGGTGTCATGCGCACCCTCTCCCGCCTGTCCCGTCTGTACCCGCAGGACCTGACCGAGCACTTCATCTACCTGCCGCGCATCGAGGCCGACAAGCTGGGTGACCAGGCCACCATGCAGGCCTGGATCGAGCAGTTCCAGGCGCGCCTGAAGGCGGTGGAGAAGTCCGGCCTGACCTACAAGGTCAGCCTGCGCGAAGACCGCGAGCGTCACCTGTGGCTGCCGGAAGTCGAGATGGTTGCCCACGGCCTGTCGAACTACGTTACCTTCAACCGCGACTTCTTCGCCAGCAACGATTACCGCGCGGTAACCGAACTGGGCAGCAAGCTGAACAGCCTGCTGGAAGATGGCGCGTACGTGCAGAAGGGTGAACGCAAGAAGAGCGTCAGCAGCTTCAAGGAAGCTCTCGACTGGCTGATGACCGAAGGCACCAAGCGCCACAGCATCCAGCGATACAAAGGTCTGGGCGAGATGAACCCGGATCAGCTGTGGGAAACCACCATGGACCCGAACGTGCGTCGCATGCTCAAGGTAACCATCGAGGATGCCATCGCGGCCGACCAGCTGTTCAATACCCTGATGGGCGATGCCGTGGAGCCGCGCCGCGACTTCATCGAAAGCAACGCCCTGGCAGTGTCCAACCTGGACGTCTGACCTGCAGGCAAAAAGAAAGGGCCCTTCGGGGCCCTTTTCTTTTGCTTCGCAGAAATGCTCAGGAGGCTTCGGCGACTGCTTGAGGTGTAGCTTCCGGAGGCAGCTCGCCCATGTCGCGCAGGGTCTGCACGACCCAGTTCTCGGCACGCTGGTTGAGCTCGGTGATGGCGCGTGCGCCCTCTCCTTCTGCGTACATCGCCGGGCCGATTACTACCTGGATGGTGCCGGGATATTTCGCCCAGCCGTTCTTCGGCCAGCAGTGTCCGGCGTTGTGGGCAATCGGCAGCACCGGCAGGCTGGCGTTGACGGCCAGGGAGGCGCCACCGCGGGAGAACTTTCCGATCTGCCCGGTGGGCACGCGGGTGCCTTCGGGGAAGATCAGGACCCAGGCGCCCTTCTTGAGACACTCATCGCCCTGCTTGGCGATCTGCTTGAGGGCCACCTTGGGCTGCTCGCGATTGATGGCGATGGGTTTGAGCAGCGCCATGGCCCAGCCGAAAAAGGGCACGAACAGCAGTTCGCGTTTGAGTACCAGAGCCAGCGGCTCGAAGTAACCGGTGAGGAAGAAGGTCTCCCAGGTACTCTGGTGCTTGGCGAGGATCACGCAGGGCTGGTCGGGGATGTTCTCCACGCCCTTGAGTTCGTAGCGCACACCGACCATCCAGCTAGCGAGCCAGACGGCGAACTTGCACCAGGCCTGGGCAATGAAACGGTAGCGCGCGCGGTACGGCAGGAATGGCGCGATCAGCAGGCTGAGGGTGCCCCAGACGAAGGCGCTGGACGACAGCAGCAGGTAGAAGAGTACGGTTCTGATGGCCTGCACTATCGACATGGGGGATGGGTCCTCAGGAAAGAAGTTGGTCGGCAACTGCCGCCAGATCGTCGAATACCAGCGTGCCTTCGGGCAACGGTTTGGTCAGGGTTCGCTCGCCTTTGCCGGTTTTTACCAACACGGGCTGACAATCGACGGCCAGCGCGGCGTCCAGGTCACCCCGGCTGTCACCAACGAACCAAGTGCCACGCAATTGCGCGCCATAGTGCTGGGCGATCTGCAGCAGCATACCGGGTTTCGGCTTGCGGCAGTCGCAGCCCTCGTCGGGACCATGCGGGCAGTAGACGACCACGCCGAGTTCGCCACCCTGCTCCGCCACCAGTTCGCGCAGGCGCTGGTGCATGCTTTCCAGGGTGGCCAGGTCGTAGTAGCCACGAGCGATGCCCGACTGGTTGGTGGCCACCGCCACGGTCCAGCCGGCCCTGCTCAGGCGGGCGATGGCTGCGATCGCGCTGGGGATCGGAATCCACTCGTCGAGGGATTTGATGTAGGCGTCAGAGTCCTGGTTGATGACGCCGTCGCGGTCGAGGATCAGTAGCTTCATGCTGGGATACGTCAGGGCTTCATGAGTCGGAAATGAAAAAGCCGGGAGTTCGTGACGGCGAACCGTTGCGAACTCCCGGCTTTCAGGTGGGCATCAGCCCAGCAGCGAGATATCGGCGACGCCGAGGAACAGCCCGCGCAGCTTGGCCAGCAACGCGTACCGATTGGCCTTCACGGCGCTGTCGTCCGCGTTGACCAGCACTTCCTCGAAGAAGGCGTCGACCGGCGCGCGCAGGGCCGCCAGCTGGGCCAGGGCGGCGCGATAATCGCGAGCCGCGGCCAGCGGAGCTACTTCCGCCTCCGCGTTCGCCACGGCGCTGCCAAGGGCCTTCTCGGCGGTCTCGGCGAACAGGCTGGCGTTGACGGCGGCAGGTACCTCGCCTTCGGCCTTGGCCAGGATGTTCGACACGCGCTTGTTGGCGGCGGCCAGGGCGGCTGCTTCAGGCAACTGACGGAAGGCCTGCACCGCTTGTACGCGCTGGTCGAAGTCCAGCGGAGCGGTCGGCTTGAGCGCGCGCACGGCCTGATACACGGCGACGTCCACGCCCTCATCCTCGTAGCGAGCACGCAGGCGGTCGAAGACGAAGTCCTGCACCTGTTCGGACAGATTCTCGGCCTTCACCTTGTCGCCGTACTGCGCTACGGCCACGCCGATGGCGTCGGCGAGGTCCAGGTCCAGTTGCTTCTCGATGAGGATGCGCAGCACGCCCAGGGCTGCACGGCGCAGGGCGTACGGGTCCTTGCTGCCGGTGGGGAGCATGCCGATACCGAAGATGCCGACCAGTGTGTCGAGCTTGTCGGCCACGGCCACCGCGGCACCGGTCAGGGTGCCTGGCAGTTCGGCGCCGGCTCCACGCGGCATGTACTGTTCGTTCAGAGCCAGGGCGACGTCCTTGGCCTCGCCACCGGCGGTGGCGTAGTAGTAACCGGCGATGCCCTGCATTTCCGGGAACTCGCCGACCATTTCGGTGGCCAGGTCGCACTTGGACAGGATGCCGGCGCGGGCGGCGTTGCTCGCGTCACCGCCAATGCGCTCGGCAATGTAGGCGGCCAGCTTGGAGACACGCTCGGCCTTCTCGTACACGGTGCCGAGCTGGGCCTGGAACACCACGTTCTTCAGGCGGTCGTTGAAGGCCTCCAGCGGCTGCTTCTGGTCCTGCTTGAAGAAGAACTCGGCGTCGGTCAGGCGTGGGCGCACGACCTTCTCGTTGCCGGAAATGATTTGCTCCGGTGCCTTGCTCTCGACGTTGGCCACGGTGATGAAGCGCGGCAGCAGCTTGCCGTTGGCGTCCAGCAGGCAGAAGTACTTCTGGTTGTCCTGCATGGTGGTGATCAGGGCTTCCTGCGGCACGGCGAGGAAACGCTCCTCGAAGGAGCACACCAGCGGCACCGGCCATTCGACCAGCGCGGTTACTTCGTCCAGCAGGTCGGCGGGGACGATCGCGCTACCCTTCTGCTCGGCGGCCAGTTCGGCGACGCGCTTGGCGATGATCTCGCGGCGCTCGGCGAAGTCGGCCAGCACGTGGGCGCTGCGCAGGTCTTCCAGGTAGTTGGCCGGTGCAGAGATGCGCACGTTGGCCGGATTGTGGAAGCGGTGGCCGCGGGATTCACGGCCGGCTTTCTTGGTGAGGATTTCGCAGTCGACAACGTCATCGCCGAACAGCATCACCAGCCACTGGGTCGGTCGCACGAACTCTTCGCGGCGAGCAGCCCAACGCATGCGCTTGGGAATCGGCAGCTCATTCAGCGAGGTCTCGACGATGCCCGGCAGCAGGCCAACGGCCGGCTGGCCGGCGATGGTCTGGCTGAATTTCAGCTTCGGGCCACTCTTGTCGATCTGTTCCAGGTCAACGCCACACTTCTTGGCGAAGCCCAGGGCGGCCTGGGTCGGGTTGCCGCTGGCGTCGAAGGCAGCCTGCAGCGGCGGGCCGTCGAGGTTCACAGTACGGTCGGGCTGCTGCACGGCGAGTTGGTCGATCTGCACGGCCAGGCGACGCGGCGCGGCGTAGCAGCGCGCAGCGGCGTAGGTCAGGCCGGCGGCCTTCAGGCCTTTCTCGATGCCGGCCAGGAAGGCCTCACCGAGGCTTTTCAGTGCCTTGGGTGGCAGCTCTTCGGTGCCCAGTTCGACGAGGAAATCCTTCGCGCTCATTATTCGGCCTCCTTCAGCTTGGCCAGTACTTCGTCACGCAATGCGGGGGTGGCCATCGGGAAGCCGAGGCGGGCGCGGGCCTGCAGGTAGCTCTGCGCCACGGCGCGGGCCAGGGTGCGCACGCGCAGGATGTAGCGCTGACGCTCGGTTACCGAGATGGCGCGGCGGGCGTCCAGCAGGTTGAAGGTGTGCGAGGCCTTGAGGACCATCTCGTAGGTCGGCAGCGGCAGCTGCAGCTCGATCAGGCGGTTGGCTTCGCTTTCGTAGAAGTCGAACAGCTCGAACAGCTTCTCGACGTTGGCGTGCTCGAAGTTGTAGGTCGACTGTTCCACTTCGTTCTGGTGGAACACATCGCCGTAGGTGACCTTGCCGAACGGGCCGTCGGCCCAGACCAGGTCGTACACCGAGTCGACGCCCTGGATGTACATGGCCAGGCGTTCCAGGCCGTAGGTGATCTCACCGGTGACCGGGTAGCACTCGATGCCGCCCACTTGCTGGAAGTAGGTGAACTGGGTGACTTCCATGCCGTTCAGCCAGATTTCCCAGCCCAGGCCCCAGGCGCCGAGGGTCGGCGATTCCCAGTTGTCTTCGACGAAACGGATGTCGTGCACCAGCGGATCGATGCCGATGGCCTGCAGCGAGCCCAGGTACAGCTCCTGGAAGTTTTCCGGGTTGGGCTTGAGGACCACCTGGAACTGGTAATAGTGCTGCAGGCGGTTGGGGTTCTCGCCGTAGCGGCCGTCAGTAGGGCGGCGGCTGGGTTGCACGTACGCCGCGTTCCAGGTTTCCGGGCCCACGGCGCGGAGGAAGGTGGCGGTGTGGAAGGTGCCGGCGCCTACTTCCATGTCGTAGGGCTGCAGCACCACACAGCCCTGATCGGCCCAGTATTTTTGCAGGGCGAGGATCAGGTCCTGGAAGGTGGGCACGGCGGGCGTAGTCTGGCTCACGAATTTCACCTGTGCTGGATATGCGACTAAAACCCGGCAGTATACCCCAAGGCGCTTACAGCTTGGGCCTCACAGCGCTTTCCAGGCGCCCGGCGGAAGTTCACGAATCGACAGGAAAATCCGCCGATGACTGTATTTTCATACAGTGGATTGTCTATAGTCGGACTTTCCCTGTCAGGACGACCGCCATGCCCCGCTGCTTCTGGTGTAACGACGACCCGCTGTATATCGCCTACCACGATGCCGAATGGGGCGTGCCCCAGCGCGATCCCCGTGCACTGTTCGAGATGATCATCCTCGAAGGCGCCCAGGCGGGCTTGTCGTGGATTACCGTGCTGAAGAAGCGCGAGCGCTACCGCGAGGTGCTGTTCGGCTTCGACCCCGAGCGCTTGGCACGCATGACCGACGAAGAGATCGAGGAGCGCATGCAGGACCCGGGCATCATCCGCAACTTTGCCAAGCTCAAGGCGGCGCGGCAGAACGCCCAGGCCTGGCTGAAGCTGGAGGACCCGGTGAAATTCCTCTGGTCCTTCGTCGGCGGCCAGCCCAAGGTCAACCACTTCAGCGAACGCGGCCAGGTGCCGGCGGTGACGCCGGAGGCGGAGGCCATGAGCAAGGCGCTGCGCAAGGCCGGTTTCAACTTCGTCGGCCCGACCATCTGTTACGCCTTCATGCAGGCCACCGGCATGGTGATGGACCACACCGTCGACTGCGACCGTTACGCTGAGCTGACTCGCGCCTAGGGCAATGCCCTGGCCAGGGTGACGGCCAGCCACGGCCCTCTGGAGCGACCGGCGAGCGCTGACCAGTACCAGGCCGAGGTATCGGAGAAGGACTGTCCGTTGGCGTCCTCGATGTAATCGCAGACCTGCAGCCTCACGCCGCCGCGTGTGACGATGAAGCAACGCTGCAAACCGTCGGCTGCCACGCGCTTGCGCAGTTGTGTCTGTTCGACGCGATAGCCGATGGCGCGGAAGCAGTCTTCGGCCGGATGCAGCTTGCGTGTCGGCTGCAACACCTGGCGCAGCACGATGCTGCGCTGGCCATCGGTGAAACGGCCGAGCTGGCCGGGAAAGTCTACGGCGAAGCGTTGCTCCACCGCTGACAGCGCCAGCGGCCGCAACAGACGACCTTCGAACTGCGTGGGCCATTCGTGAGGTGCGCTCACCCGCGCGGAAGCGCTCGGCGACCCTAGCAGCGGCCAGATCATCGCCAGCAGCAAGGCGCTCAGCACGATTCCCTGGATGCTTGCGGATGCCGGCAGGCACGCCGATTGGCCCAGCGCCGGCACCTCGAACGAACCCCGCCCGATCACCCGCAGAATCATCCCGCACACCGCCGCGAACACCAGCAAGCCAACACCTTCGTGCACCCAGCCGGGAAGCCCGCTCGCCCCACTTTCGCCCCAGACCAGCAGGGTGTTGCGCAGGATATTGCCGCCCAGCACCAGCATGCCCACCAGCGGCAAGCGGCGCAGCAAGAGACGGTCCGGCAGCCGCTGCCAGGCCGCCAGCAAGCAGGCAGTGAAGTAGCCGACCCAGGCCATCTGGATACCCGAGCAGGGTGCATCGACCATCACCCACTGGCCATCGATCAGCAGCGCACTGCCCTGCCGCTCCACCGTCCAGGGGCCGAGGCGAAGCAGCCAGGCGCTGACCTCGGCGGTGATCACCCGCAGCGGGTAGCCGACGAAGAACTGCAGCGAAGACAGCAACGGCAGCGACAGCACGCCCAACCCCAGCCCGGCCAGCCAGGGTTGGCCGGGGGCGCGCAGACTGTGTATCACCAGCAGCAGCGCCAGAACCGAGAGCAGCCCGCGCAGCAGTGGCGGCAGGATCGATTGGGAAAGCGCGCCGACGATCAGCAGCACCGCTGCACCACCCAGCCAGCGCAGTCGCGGTTGCGTGAGCAGGCTGAGGCGGTCGCGCCAGAGCAGCAGCCCGAGCGCCGCCAGCGCGATGATCCCCAGCGGATCATCCGAGCCATCACCGAGCCGCCGCGCCGCCCACAGCCAGCTCGGCCAGGCCGCCAGCGCGGCGAACAGCAGCCAGCTCCAGCCGGGCAGGCGACGGGTCATGCAGCCTTCCTCCGCCACCACCAGCCGCCCAACGAGGCCAGCAGCAACATGGCCCATACGCCTGGCTCCGGTGTGCCGGGCACGTTGCTGCCGACAGCGCTGTTGCTCACGTCCTGGGGCAGCGGCAGTGGTTGATTGACCGTCCTGCTCGCCTGCGGATCGGGATTGCGCACCTGCTGGTCGACGGCGATGAACGAGGTGTAAGGCGTCAGCAGCTGGTACGTCAGGCCGAGATCAAGGATCTGCGAGCTGAACTCGAAGCCACCGTCCAACGCCTCCTGGTCCATCAGGGAGGCGAGGCGTTGGCGTGCCCACAGGTGGGCGAGCGCACCGCCATTGTCAGTGAAGTTGTCGGCGCTGATCGGCAGCCGTACCTGGAATGGGCCATCGGCAGCGTGGGCGTCGAGGCGCAGTTCGCCGCGTGGCTCGCCTTTCCATTTGCCGAACAGCACCAGCGGACGGTTGGCGAAGAGGTCGGGCAGTTGCCGGGGCTCGACATCGTAGACCTCCAGCCCTTCGAAGCTCGCGTGAATACCTTGCAGTAGCGGGCTGTCGATCATGCGCCGCAGGCGCTCGGCCTGCTGGCCGGCCGATGTCCTGTCAGTGACGATGAAGGGCTCGCCCTGCCCCGCCCGTGCCAGGCCTTCGATCAGGCTGCGGTTCACCGAGGTGCCGATGCCGAAGGCAAACAGGTTGGCCTTGTTCAGGTTCTCGCGCACCAGTTGGTAGGCGCTGCTTTCCACGGTGACGAAGCCGTCGGTGATCACTACGAAACTGCGCGAGCGCTCCGGGTCGGTGGGCATCGCCAGCGCTTCGCGCAAGGCTGGCATCAGCTCGGTACCGCCTGCGCCCTGCTCGCCGTCGAGCATGTCGGTGGCGCGGCGGATGTTGGCCGGCGTGGCCGCCAGGGAAGTGTCGGCGAGCTTGCGGTTGTCGCCGGAGAACAGCAGCAGGTTGAAGGTGTCGCTCGGCCGCAGGCGGCCGATCAGGTCGCGCAGCAATGCCTTGGTGGTGTCCAGTGGGAAGCCATTCATGGAGCCGGACACGTCGACGATGAACACATAGTCGCGCGGCACGATGAGCCTGGCATCCGGCGCGCGCGGCGGCGCGACCATGGCGAGGAAGAAGTTCTCCTGTGCGCCGCGCGACAGCAGCAGGCCGCTTTGCACCTGGTCGCCGCCGAGGCGGTAGTCGAGGATGAAGTCGCGGTTGTTGCCGGCGGTCTCGTCGGCAGCCAGACGGATGCTGGCGCGCTGGCCGTCCCGCTGGATATCGACCGGGTGCGAGGGCGAAGCGATCTCGCCGATCTGCACCGGTGCCAGTAACTCCACCTGCAGGGCGAATTGCGTGTCTGAGGCTTGACCCTGTTGCAGGTAGGGCGTCGAAATCCAGGGCTGGTTGCCGGTACCGGAAGTGCCTTTGCCGTTGTAGCGCGGGCCGACCACGGTCGGGAACACGAATTGGTAGCGCCCGTCGGTGGGTACCAGCAGTTCGCTGTAGCGCAACTCCACCTGCACCACGTCACCAGGCAGGATGTTGGCGACGTTCATCTGGAACACGTTCTCGCGCTCCTGCTCCAGCAACGCGGCAGTCTTGCCTGCGCTCTTGGCCTGCTGGTACTCGGCCTGGGCCTTCTGCTTCTCGCGGATCTGCGCCTGGATCACCCGCTCGCCCAGGCGCACGCTCATTCCATGGACGGCGGCGCGGGTCGAGGCGGGGAAGACGTAACGCGCCTCCAGCGGTGTCTTGCCCTGGTTGCGGTATTCCTGGGTCACCGTGACTTCGGCGATATTGCCCAGCACGCGGGCATCTACGCGAGTCGCCTTGAGCGGCAAGGCGTCGACGGATGCATCGGCGTTCTCGACGAAGAAGTAGGGACTGGCGCTGCTATCGCTGGCAGGACGGTCTTCGGCAGCCGGTGCCGCCAGGCTGGCGCTTGTTGCCAGCAGCAGGCAGCACAGCCGTGCAAGGAAGGTTGGGGTACGCATCGCGGGCCTCCGGGCCTGTGGATCGAATGGCCTCAGGTTGCGCGCGCGCCGTGGGCGCAATGTGCTCGCTGGGTGGAGATTGTGTGGAGCCTCGATGGCGCCCGAAATGCCGGCGCGAGCGGCTACAATGGCCGCCATCTGCTTGAAGGAGTTTTCCGTGGAGAAATTCAAGGGCGCACTGGTGGTGGGCTTCCTGCGGTTGTTCGCCATGCTGCCGTGGCGCGCGGTGGGCGCATTGGGCGCGGGCATTGGCTGGCTGATGTGGAAGCTGCCCAACCGCTCCCGCGAGATCGTGCGGATCAACCTGTCGCATTGCTTTCCCGAGCTGTCCGCAGCCGAGCTGGAGAAACTCGTCGGCCAGAGCCTGATGGACATCGGCCGCACGCTGACCGAGAGCGCCTGCGCCTGGATGTGGTCACCACAGAAGTCGCTGCAGTACATCCGTGAAGTCGAAGGCATGGAGGTGCTGGAAGAAGCGCTGGCCTCCGGCGACGGCCTGGTCGGCATCACCAGCCACCTGGGCAACTGGGAGGTGCTCAACCACTTCTACTGCTCCTACGCCAAGCCGATCATTTTCTACCGCCCGCCGAAGCTCAAGGCGGTGGACGACCTGTTGAAGAAGCAGCGCGTGCAGCTGGGCAACCGAGTGGCGCCGTCGACGCCCGAAGGCATCAAGAGCGTGATCAAGGAAGTGAAGAACGGCGGCTGCGTCGGCATCCCTTGCGACCCGGAGCCGGACCTGGGCGCGGGCCTGTTCGTGCCCTACCTGGGCACCACCGCGCTGACCAGCAAGTTCGTACCCTCGCTGCTGTCGCGCGGCAAGGCCCGTGGCGTGTTCTTCCATGCCGTGCGCCTGCCCGATGGCAGCGGCTACAAGGTGATTCTTGAAGCCGCACCGGCGGACATGTACGACAAGGACATGGAAGTATCGGTCGCCGCGCTCAGCCGCGAGCTGGCCAAGTACGTGCGTGCCTACCCCAGCCAGTACATGTGGACCATGAAGCGCTTCAAGAAGCGGCCTGAGGGCGAGGCGAAGTGGTACTGAATCCATCCGTGACGGTGATGCCGGCCTGATGCGGTTCGCGAGCAAGCCCGCTCCTGCAGGCCCGCGCCGACGTGCTCTTCGTAGGAGCGAGCTTGCTCGCGAACCGGCCGAGGCAGCGCTTATGCCGGCGGCTCCCGAAACAGCTTTGTTTCCATACATCAGCGTCGTCTGCTCATAAGCCAGGAATAACTCCCATGCTCGGCCTGCCGACCACCGCCACCGCGCCGTTCTGTCCTTCGGAAGTCAAAGGCAGCATCCAGGTCGCGGCCAGCGCGCCCTTGTGGAAGCGCATCCTGCAGTTCGCCGGCCCCGGCCTGCTGGTCTCCATCGGCTACATGGACCCGGGCAACTGGGCCACCGCCATCGAAGCCGGCTCGGGCTTCGGCTACCAGTTGCTGTTCGTGGTGTTGCTCTCCAGCCTCGCGGGCATGGTCCTGCAGTGCCTGGCAATGCGCCTGGGCATCGTCACCGGGCAGGACCTGGCGCAGCTTTCGCGCAGCCGCTACAGCCTGGGCGGTGCGCGCCTGCAATGGCTGCTGGCAGAACTGTCGATCGTCGCCACGGACCTCGCCGAAGTGCTCGGCTGCGCTCTCGCCTTCCACCTGTTGCTGGGCGTTGACCTGGTCACCGGCGTGATCCTCACCGCCTTCGACACGCTCATCGTGCTTGGCCTGAAGGGCCAGCGCTTCCGCCACCTGGAAGCGATCATGCTCGGCCTGATCATCACCATCAGCGGCTGCTACCTGGTCGAGCTGATCCTCATCAAACCCTATTGGCCGGATGTCGCCGCCGGCTTTCTGCCCAGCTGGGACGCGGTCACCCAGCGCGAGCCTCTGTACCTGGCGATCGGCATCCTCGGCGCCACGGTGATGCCGCACAACCTCTACCTGCACTCTTCCATCGTGCAGACACGGCAGGTCAGCGGCAGCAACGGCAAGGCCGCTGCGATCCGCCTGACGCGCATCGACACCGTGGTCTCGCTGAGCCTCGCGCTGCTGATCAACGCCGCTATCCTGATCCTCGCCGCCGCGGCCTTCCACGAGACCGGCCATACCGGCGTCACCGAAATCCAGGACGCCTACCGCCTGCTCGAACCGCTGGTGGGCACTGGCCTGGCGGCGATCCTGTTTGGGGTTGCGCTGCTCGCCTCCGGGCAGAGTTCGACCTTCACCGGTACCATCGCCGGGCAGGTGATCATGGAAGGCTTCCTGCAGATGAAGATTCCCTGCTGGCAACGCCGCCTGATCACGCGCGCGCTGGCGTTGATCCCGGCGCTGATCGGCGTGGTGATGCTGGGTGACAAGGCAATCGGCAAGCTGCTGGTACTCAGCCAGGTGGTGCTCAGCCTGCAACTGCCCTTCGCGCTCTGGCCGCTGATCCGCTTCACCAGCGATCGCGCGCTGATGGGCGAGTTCGTCAACAGCCTGTTCACCCGCGTACTGGCCTGGTCCTTGTTCTGCGTCATCAGCGCCGCCAATCTCTGGCTGCTCGCGCAACTGCTGGCTTGACCTGACCGATGGGTTTGAGGCCCATTAGTGCGCTGACATTCAGGACGGATGCCATTCATGTCGAACCAACGGCAATACCCGCGTACCCCGATGAAGTGCCGGATCAGGATCAGCCATCCCGACTTCGGCGACGTGTTCGGCCATACCCGTGATCTCTCCGACGGCGGCGTCTACGTTCGTCACGAAGTGCTCGCCGCATTGCCTGCCGGCACTCGGGTCACCGGCCAGGTGCAGGACATGCCCTTCGATGCACCGATCCTGGAGATGGAAGTGATGCGCACCGACGCCGAGGGCGCGGGATTCCGCTTCGTCGGTAACGCCTGAGCTTTGCTGCACTGCGAACTGCATTCTGTAGGAGCGAGCTTGCTCGCGAACACATCCCGCTGCGGGGGCCGGGTTCGCGAGCAAGCTCGCTCCTACAGGTGAGGAAAAGCCTCCGAATCCATCAATTCGCCTCGTTCACCGCACTCAGGAAGGCCCGTGTCCGCTCGTGCTTCGGGTTGCCGAAGAACTGCTGCGGGCTGCCCTGTTCGAGGATATTGCCCTGGTGGAAGAAGCACACCCGATCGGCGAATTCGCGGGCGAAGCCCATCTGGTGGGTGACCATGAGCATGGTCAGGTTGTGCTCGGCGCCGAGCTTGCGCACCACGTTGAGCACCTCGCCGCACAGCTCCGGGTCGAGCGCCGAGGTCACCTCGTCGAACAGCATCACCTTGGGCCGCATCGCCAGTGCGCGGGCGATGGCCACGCGTTGCTGCTGGCCGCCGGAGAGCTGTGAGGGATAGTGGTCGAGCTTGTTGCCCAGGCCGACCATTTCCAGCAGTTCCACCGCGCGTTCGCGGGCTTCATTGCGGCGCATGCCGAGCACCTGCACTGGCGCCTCCATCACATTGCGCAGCGCGCTCATGTGCGGGAACAGGTTGAAGCACTGGAACACCATGCCGATCTTGCTGCGCACCTTGCGCACGTGGCTTTCCGGCGCGCGCACCAGCGAATCGTTGCGCTTGAGGTGGGTCAGCGGTTCGCCATCGACTTCGATCAGGCCGCTGTCGATGGTCTCCAGGGTCATCAGCGCGCGGAGCAGGGTGGACTTGCCCGAGCCGCTGGGGCCGATGATGGCGACCTTCTCGTTGGCGCCCACTTCCAGATTGAGGTCCTTGAGCACGCTGAAACTGCCGTAGCTCTTGCACACGTTGCGGAAGCTGACCATGGGTTGGGCGGTCTCGGCGCGCGCGGCGGGCGCATCCTGGGTGGCCACGCGAGGGGACATCGGCCCAGCAGCTTGCAGGGAGTGAACAGTCATCGGTTTTCCTCCGGAAGAATCAGTCATGGCAGCGCCGTGCGTTTTTCCACCTGGCGCACGACGCTGGCCAGGCTGATGGAGATGAGCAGGAAGAACACCCCGACCAGGGTGATCGGTTCCAGGTAACGGAAGCTGTCGGAGCCGATGTTCTTTGCCTGCTGCATGATTTCCACCACCGTGATCGCCGAGAGCACCGGGGTGTCCTTGAACATGGCGATCAGGTAGTTGCCCAGTGCTGGCAGCACCGGGCGGATGGCCTGGGGCAGGATCACCTCGCGGTAGGCCTTGAAGGGCGAGAAGTTCAGTGCGGTGACCGCCTCCCACTGCCCGCGCGGCACCGCCTCCAGGCCGGCGCGGTAGACCTCGGCGGTGTAGCAGGCATAGTGCAGGGCGATGCCCAGGGTGCCGGCCACCAGCGCGGTCATGCTCAGCCCGTAGAGCGGCAGCACGTAGAACAGGAAGTACACCTGGATCAGCAGCGGCGTGCTGCGGATGAATTCGATCAGCCAGGCCGCCGGCCATGACAGCCACGCGTGCCGGCTGCGCCGGGCGATGGCGAAGAGCAGGCCGAACACCACCGCCAGGGCGAAGCCCACCAGGGTGATGGCAATGGTGCGCAGCGAGGCGTGCAGCAGTTGCGGCAGAATCTGCCAGGCGAAATCCCAGTCGAAGAGTTTCATCACAGGCCTCCGTGGATGCGGCCGTGCCCCAGCCAGCGCTCCAGGCGCCGCATGAGGAAGACGATGACCTGGGCCATGACGAAATACAGCACCAGGGTGAGGGCGAAGATTTTCATGGTCTCGAAGGTCGCCTGGTCCAGCTGGCGCGCGCGGAAGGTCAGGTCCGACAGGGTGATCAGCGACACCAGCGAGGTGTTCTTCAGCAACTCGATCAGCAGGTTGGTGCCCGGTGGAATCGCGCAGAGCAGCGCCTGCGGCAGGATGATCCGGCGGAAGCGCGTCAGCGGCGTCATGTTCAGCGCCAGCGCCGCCTCGTGTTGCCCTTTGGGCACCGAACCGATGGCGCCGCGCATCACTTCCGCGCCGTAGGCGCCGATGTGCAGGCCCAGGCCGATGATCGCCACGCTGTAGGCGCTCATCTCCAGGTTGAACGGCGGCAGCGGCAGTACGAAGTACAACCAGAACAGCTGCACCAGCAGCGAAGTGCCGCGGAACAGCTCGATGTAGCCGATCGCCAGCCAGCGCACCGCCGGCCACGGTGCGAGCCGGCCAAGCGCGGCGAGAATGGCGGCGGCGACCGCCAGCAGGGAGCCGAAGACAGTCACCTGGACAGTGACCCAGGCGCCCTCCAGCAGCAGTGGAAGCAATTCACCCATGATGCGCATCCCGTAACGACAGATTCCACGGAACGGCCGACCGAGCGCGGCCTAGGGCAGGCGCGCGCCCGTGACGGTCACTGTTTGCAGAGCTCGGCGGCGGTCTTGTCGGTGACGTTGGACTTGTCGAAGCCGAACGGTTTCACCGTTGCCAGGTGCTCGGCGCCGCCCAGCCAGCCCTTGAGCTGCTGGTTCACCGCGTCGCGCAGGTCTTTGTCTTCCGGGCGGAACGCCAGGGCGCCGTAGCCGATATGCGAAGGGTCATCCTTGAAGTCGGCGATGGCTTCCACCGAGTCACCGCCCTTGGCGGCCAGGCCCTTCATGGTCAGCGCGGTGCCGACGCTGGCGTCGGCGCGGCCTGCGCGTACGGCCTGCAGCTGCGCGGTGGTGTCGGGCACCTGGACGATCTGCTCTTCCGCCACACCTTCGGCGCGGGCGTAGCCCATCTCGGCGGTGCCGGACATGATCGCCAGCTTCACCTCCGGGTTGTTCTTCACGTCGGCGTAGCTGTGCAGGTTCTTCGGGTTGCCCTTCTTCACCAGCAAGCTGTCGGGAATCTGGTAGTGCGGGTCGGTAAAGATCACCTGCTGGCAACGCGGCGGGGTGATGTACATGCCGGCGGCAATCACATCGAAGCGCCCGGCGCGCAGGCCGGGGATCAGCGCGCCCCATTCGGTGAGCACCGGCTCGATCTTTTTCACGCCCATCTTGGTGAAGATCTGCGTGGCGATTTCCGGGGATTCACCGGTGACCTTGCCGGAGGTTTCGGTAAAGGCGAACGGCGCTTCGTTGGCGTAGCCGATGCGCACGGTGCCGCTACTCTTGATGCGTTCCAGGGTGGTTTCGGCATAGCTGCCGGCGCTGGCGACGGCGCAGGCGATGAGGGTACAGGCGAGGCTCAGGCGGCGCAGGAAAACAGGGGCGGTACTCATCTTCGGATCTCCTGATCTTCTCTTGCCGAACGCGGTTGGCGCGCGGCGCTGGATGGCAGGTAGCAATGTCGTACGACTGTTGTTCTTGTAGGTCGGGCCCTGGGGGGCCTTCCGAAGTTCTCTCGGCGCTCTCGCCGGGACGGGCGATCAGCTCGACGCCAGACTAAGGCCGGGCGCCTTGCGGCTCTTACCGATCGACAGCCCCGCGGCGGGAAAAAGCCACCGTCGCGACGAACGCATCCGGCGGTTTTTTCTGCGCGGGCCTGACAATGCGGCCCGGTGTAGCACTCGATGTCTTGTGCCCGAGCATACGCAAGCCACTTCTTTATCAACATTGCACTAGGACAATTGCTGCCGGTGTGCTGGTCGGTCACTCTGCACCCCTGACCAGACGGAGTCTGAAGATGGAAGCCTGGCGTCGTGCGCTGGCCGACCTGAGGGTCGGCGAATCCAAGTACAAGACATTGGTGCAGGCCATTGCCGGCGACATCGAGCAGGGCCGCCTGAGCGACGGCCAGCGCCTGCCGCCGCAGCGCCACGTCGCCGATGGCCTGGGCATCAGCGTGCAGACCGTGACCAACGCCTACAAGGAGCTGGAGCGCCAGGGCCTGGTGCGTTGCGAGGTGGGGCGCGGCAGTTTCGTCTCACGGCGGATGACCGAGGGCATGGCCCACTACATGGTCGATCACCCCGAACGCGCACTGGTGGATTTTTCCATCGCCAGCATCGTCCACACCCGCGAGCATGACCGCCTGTGGCAGGACACCTGCCGCGCGCTGGCGCAGGAAACCGACCAGCCGTGGATGCGTGCCTGTCGCCCGGTCGCCGGCTTCGACGCGCACCGTGACGCCGGTGTGCAGTGGCTGGCGCAGCTCGGCCTGCAGCGCGAGCGCGATGACGTGTTGATCACCAACGGCGCGGCCCACGGCATCTTCCTCGGCCTTGCCTCGCTGGCCGGGCCGGACGACGTGGTGCTCTGCGAACAGCTCACCGACCACGGCGTGATCGGCAATTCCCAGGTGCTCGGCTTTACCCTCAAGGGCGTGGAGATCGACAAGCAGGGCATCGACCCCGAGCACTTCGAAGACCTCTGCGCGAACGAGCGCATCACCGCGCTGGTCTGTACGCCCAACCTGAACAACCCGACCTCCTGCCTGATGCCCGACGCGCGCCGCCGCGAGATCGCCGCCATCGCCCAGCGCTACGGCGTGCACGTGATCGAGGACGACGTCTACGGCCCGCTGCTCGGCGAGCGCCGCCCGCCGCCGCTGAGCCACTACCTGCCGGACCTGTCGTTCTACTGCACCAGCTTCACCAAGAGCGTGTTGACCGGCTTGCGCATTGGTTACCTGGCGATGCCGCGCCGGCTGGCGCTGCGCACCGAGAGCATCCTGCGGGTGAACAGCTGGATGGCCACGCCGCTGCTGGCGGAAGTCGCCTCGCGGTGGATTCGCAACGGCAACGCCCAGGCGCTGATCGGCCTGCAGCGCCAGGTGCTGGAGAAGCGCCAGGGGTTGGTGCGCGAGCATCTGGGCGAGTACCTGCGTGGCTGTGATCCGCATTCATTGAGCGCGTGGATTGGCATTCCGGAACACTGGGAGCTCGACAGCCTGGTGCGCGAGCTGCGCCATCGGCATATCGCCGTGACACCGCCCGATCCCTTCATGGTGCGCGGCACGCCCAGGCCTCGCGCGGTGCGTCTGTGCATGGGCGCGGAATGCAGCGACGAGCGCCTGGGCTCGGCGCTGGAGGACATGCGCGAGCTGTTCGGGCAGTACCCGAAGATCCACGATTTCTAACGCTGAACAGGTGGCTTTTTTGTAGGAGCGAGCTTGCTCGCGAAGCGGACTCCCGGTCGGCTCTGACGTTGGGCGGGTTCGCGAGCAAGCTCGCTCCTACCTGAAACATTCCGCGCGGACCTCAGCCCTTTCCCCGCCCTACGAAAGCTCTCGGCTCTTGCGCCCCGACATGCGGAAATCACCGCTGACGACTACATCGTCCTAGTACATTCATCGCGACAATTTCCCACCCCTACACTCGGCCCCACTGCATTCCCCGGAGGCCGAGATGGAGCCGATTCCTTTCGTCGAGCTGTACCGCGCACGCCAGCGCATCCAGGGCCTGGTACGACAGACGCCGCTGGAGCATTCGCCCAGCCTGTCGCGCCTGCTCGGCGCGCCGGTGTACCTGAAGCTCGAATCGCAGCAGATTACCGGCAGTTTCAAGCTGCGCGGCGCCAGCAATGCGATCGCCCAACTCAGCGATGAGCAGAAAGCCAAAGGCGTCGTCGCCGCTTCCACCGGCAACCATGGTCGAGCACTGGCCCATGCCGCGCGCATGCTCGGCGTGCACGCCACCATCTGCCTGTCGCAACGGGTGCCGGCGAACAAGGTCCAGGCGATCCGCGAACTGGGCGCCGAAGTGCGCATCGTCGGCCACAGCCAGGACGACGCCCAGGCGGAAGCTGAACGCATTGCGCGCGAGCAGGGTGCCGCGCTGCTACCGCCCTTCGATCACCCGCAGATCATCGCCGGCCAGGGCACCCTCGGCCTGGAAATCCTCGAACAGCTGCCGGACGTCCGCCAGGTCCTGGTCCCGCTCTCCGGCGGCGGCCTGTTCGGCGGCGTGGCGCTGGCACTCAAGCACGTCGACCCGAGCATCCGTCTGCACGGCATCAGCATGCAGCGCGGCGCCGCCATGGCCGCCAGCCTCGCTGCCGGCCGCCCGGTGGAAGTGGAAGAACTGCCGACCCTGGCCGATTCCCTCGGCGGCGGCATCGGCCTGGATAACCGCTACACCTTCGCCCTGGCCCGCGACTACTGCGACCAACTGCATCTGCTCGACGAGCCCTCCATCGCCGCCGGCATCCGCCATGCCTACCGTGAGGAACGGCAGGTGGTGGAGGGCGCCGGCGCCGTTGGCATCGCCGCGCTGCTGGACGGCCTGATCGCTCCCGTCGGCCCGGTAGTCGTGGTGGTCAGCGGCCGCAATATCGCCATCGAACAACACCAACAAGTCCTTGAGGAAACCGCCCATGGCTGACGTCACCCTGCTCAGCGAAGCTGACCTGCGCGCCTGCGTGGCGATAGACCGGGAGAGCCTCGACGCCGTCGAACAGGCCTTCCGCCTGCTGGCCACCGCGCCGGTGGCGATGCCGCCGATCCTTCGCCTGGACGTGCCTGAGCACAACGGTGAGGTGGACGTGAAGACCGCCTACCTGCCCGGCCTGCCGCGCTTCGCCATCAAGGTCAGCCCCGGCTTCTTCGACAACCCCAAGCTCGGCCTGCCCAGCCTCAACGGCATGATGATGCTGCTCTCCTCGAAAACCGGACTGCTCGATGCGCTGCTGCTGGACAACGGTTACCTCACCGCCGTGCGCACCGCCTGCGCTGGCGCGGTGGCCGCCAAGTGGCTGGCCCGCGAGGATTCGCGCCAGGTCGCGTTGATCGGCGCCGGCGAACAGGCGCGCTTGCAACTCAAGGCGCTGTGCCTGGTGCGCCCCGTCGAAGGCGCCAGCGTCTGGGCGCGGGACATCGCCAAGGCGCGGCAATGCGCGCAAGAGCTGAGCGGCAGCCTGGGCATTGCGGTCACGCCTTGCGCCAGCGTCGATGAAGCGCTGGAAGGCGCCGACATCGTCATCACCACCACGCCCAGCCGCGAACCGCTGATCCAGAAAAAACACCTGCGCCCCGGCCTGCACATCACCGCCATGGGCTCGGACGCCGAGCACAAGAACGAGATCGCCGCCCAAGCGCTGGCCGCCGTCGACCACTACGTCGCCGACCGCCTCAGCCAGACCCTGGTGCTGGGCGAACTGCACCACGCGGTGGCGGCCGGCAATGTCAGCCTCGATGCCGACTTCGCCGAACTGGGCCAGGTCATCGCCGGGCTTCGCCAGGGCCGCGAGCGCGCCGAGGACATCACCCTCTGCGATCTCACCGGCACCGGCGCGCAGGACACCGCCATCGCCGGCCTGGCCTTCCAGCGGGCGCAGCGGATGGGCAAGGGGTTCCGCTTCAGCAGCTGAAAAATTCGTCCCGCTTCGCGGGAAGAGCCGGGAAACACCTGTAGGAGCGAGCTTGCTCGCGAACAGATTTCCGGCAGCGCCTGCGCTGGGCGGGTTCGCGAGCAAGAACTAGGCGTCCCCCTCGCTCCTACACAAAACCTGACACCCCGAAAGAGGATTTCCGCATGTCCGAAATCGTCGTCAACCTCCCCTTCAGCCGGGAGGAATACGCCCAGCGGATCGCCAAGGTCCGCGCCAGCATGCAACAGCGCGGCATCGAACTGCTGCTGGTTACCGATCCGTCGAACATGGCCTGGCTGACCGGCTACGACGGCTGGTCCTTCTACGTGCACCAGTGCGTGCTGCTGGCGCTGGACGGCGAGCCCGTCTGGTTCGGCCGTGGCCAGGACGCCAATGGCGCGCGGCGCACCGTGTTCATGCAGGCGGACAATATCGTCGGCTACCCGGACCATTATGTGCAGTCCACCGAGCGCCACCCGATGGACTACCTGTCCCGCGAGCTCATCGCCGCGCGCGGCTGGGCGAGCAGGACCATCGGCGTGGAGATGGACAACTACTACTTCAGCGCCGCCGCCTTCCGTTCGCTGCAGGCGAACCTGCCGAACGCCAAATTCATCGACGCCACCGCGCTGGTGAACTGGCAGCGCGCGGTCAAATCGCCGCGCGAGATCGAATACATGCGCGTCGCCGCGCGCATCGTCGAGAAGATGCACGCGCACATCGTCGAGCGCATCGAACCGGGCATGCGCAAGAACGAGCTGGTCGCCGAGATCTACAGCACCGGCATCCTCGGTGCCGACGGCCACGGCGGCGACTACCCGGCGATCGTCCCGCTGCTGCCCACCGGCGCCGACGCCAGCGCGCCGCACCTGACCTGGGACGACACGCCCTTCGAGCGCGGCGCCGGCACCTTCTTCGAGATCGCCGGCTGCTACAAGCGCTACCACTGTCCGCTGTCGCGCACCGTCTTTCTCGGCAAGCCGCCACAGCATTTCCTCGACGCGGAGAAAGCCGTGGTCGAAGGCATCGCTGCCGGCCTCGACGCGGCAAAGCCGGGCAATACCACGGGCGATATCGCCCGTGCCTTCTTCGGGGTGCTGGAGAAGTTCGGCATCCACAAGGACAGCCGCTGCGGCTACCCCATCGGCATCAGCTACCCGCCGGATTGGGGCGAACGCACCATGAGCCTGCGCCCCAGCGACAACAGCGTGCTGCAGCCGGGAATGACCTTCCACTTCATGCCCGGACTGTGGATGGACGACTGGGGCCTGGAGATCACCGAAAGCATCCTTATCACCGAGCGCGGCGTGGAGACTTTCTGCGACTACCCGCGCCAGCTCTTCGTGAAGGAGTGAGGCGATGACACAGGCCTCCGACAGACATCTGCGTGAAAACCCGATCAGCGCCAGCGTCGATTTCCAGCGCGACGGCGTGCAGCACGGGCACCTCAAGCTGCCCTACTCGCGGGACGACTCGGCCTGGGGCGCGGTGATGATCCCGATCTGCGTGGTGAGGAACGGCGACGGCCCCACCGCGCTGCTCACTGGCGGCAACCATGGCGACGAGTACGAAGGCCCGGTGGCGCTCAGCCGTCTGGCCCAGGACCTGCGCGCCGAGGACGTGCGCGGCCGGGTTATCATCGTGCCGTTCATGAACACCCCGGCGTTCCACGCCGGCAAACGCACGTCGCCCATCGATGCCGGCAACCTCAACCGCAGCTTCCCCGGCCGCCCCGATGGCACGGTGACGCAGAAGATTGCCGACTACTTCCAGCGCACCCTGTTGCCGCTGGCGGATGTCGTGCTGGATATCCATTCCGGCGGACGCACCCTCGACTTCCTGCCCTTCGCCGCCTGCCACGTGCTGCCGGACAAGGCCCAGCAGGAAGCCAGCGAGGCGCTGATGCGCGCCTTCGCCGCGCCCTACGCCATGCGCATGCTGGAGCTGGACGCGGTGGGCATGTACGACAGCGCCGCCGAGGAGCAGGGCAAGCTGTTCGTCACCACCGAACTGGGCGGCGGAGGCAGCAGCACGGCGCGCACCGTGGCCATTGCCCGGCGCGGCGTGCGCAACCTGCTGGTGCAGGCCGGCATCCTGCGCGGTGAAATCGAGCCGGCGAAGTCAGTGATGCTCGACATGCCCGATGGTGACTGCTTCGTCGCCAGCGAACATGGCGGTCTGCTGGAAATGTGCCGCGACCTGGGTGACAGGGTTGAGCGTGGCGAGGTGCTGGCGCGGGTGCACGACGTGCTGCGCACCGGCGCAGCTCCGGTGGAATACCGCGCCAAGCGCAGCGGCATCCTCGCTGCGCGGCATTTCCCCGGCCTGGTGCAGAGCGGCGATACCCTCGCCGTGGTCGCCGAGGTACTGGACTGAACGGGAGCCCGTCATGATCAAGCTCGACCGCTACGACCTGAAAATCCTGCGCATCCTCGCCGGCGATGGGCGCATCACCAAGTCGAGCCTGGCCGAGGCGATCAACCTCTCGGTCAGCCCGGCCTGGGAGCGCGTGCGCAAGCTGGAGGAAGCCGGGCTGATCAAGGGCTACCGCGCGCAGATCGATTGGTCGGCGCTGTTCAAACAGCAGCAGGTGCTGGTGGAAATCACCCTGGCGCGGCACACCGCGCAGGACATGAAACGCTTCGAGCAGCGCCTGCAGCAGTCGCCGGAGGTCGGTTTCTGCTACGCCACCGGCGGCGGAGTGGACTACATCGCGATGATCCAGGCGCGCGACATCGACCACTACCAGCGCTTCATCGACCAGTTGCTGCTGGAGGACGTAGGGATCGAGCGGTATTTCACCTACATCGTCACCAAGGTGATCAAGACGCTGGATGCGGCAATTCCCGCCGAGGCGCTGGAGTCAGGCTTTGCGTAAGAGCGGACTCTGTCCGCGATGTGCAACCGGGTTGCTCGGAGTGGTGGGAAATCGATCGCGGACGAAGTCCGCTCCTACGAATCCGCATGCCCTCGCAGCTGCACAAAAAATGCGCAATAAAACCTGACTTCCGGGTCCGGATCGTATACAATGCGCGCCGCTCGGCATGGTGCCGGGCATGGGTTCCCTCACCCCATCGACGAAAAAGGCCCAAGCATGTCGGCATCCCTTCCGGCGGCTCGGCGCGGCGCACTCGCCGGCCTGGTCGCGTTCCACATCCTGATCATCATCGCCAGCAACTACCTGGTGCAGCTGCCCATGACCCTCTTTGGCTGGCACACCACCTGGGGCGCGTTCAGCTTCCCGTTCATCTTCCTGGCTACCGACCTCACCGTCCGCCTGCTCGGCAAGCGCCCGGCGCGGCTGGTCATCGCACGGGTGATGATCCCGGCACTGCTGGCTTCCTACGTGATCTCGGTGATCTTCCAGGAAGGTGCCTTCAGAGGCCTCGCTTCCCTGGGCGAATTCAACACGTTCGTCGCACGGATATCCCTGGCCAGCTTCCTGGCCTACGTGTTCGGCCAGATTCTCGACATCCAGGTCTTCGACCGCCTGCGCCGCATGCGCCAGTGGTGGATCGCCCCGGTGGTCTCGACCCTGTTCGGCAACCTGCTGGACACCTTCACCTTCTTCTCCATCGCCTTCTGGCACAGCGACAACCCTTTCATGGCTGAGCACTGGGTGGAGATCGCCTGGGTCGACTACGGCGTGAAGCTGGCGGTCATGCTGATGCTCTTCGTGCCGCTCTACGGCATGCTGCTCAGCGCCATTACCCGCAATCTGCGGCGCCAACCCGCGGCCATCTGAGCCCACCCGAAAAAGCCCAACAGCGGCGGCAGAACTGCAAAAAGATTTGCCGCCGCCATCCCCCGCTTAGGAAAAAACCGCGCGCCCGCGGCCCCTAGGATGGTTCCCATGCCATCCGCCAAGGAGCCGCCGCCATGTCTTACGTCCATCCCCTGCTGTTCAAGTCGCTCTGCTACGTGAACGGCCATTGGCTGCACAGCGCCAGCGGCGCCAGTATCGCCGTCGACAACCCCGCCACCCGCGAAGCCATCGGCCATGTGCCCCTGCTCGATCGCGAGCAGATCGTCGGCGCTGTCGATGCCGCTGCCGCCGCCTTTCCCGCCTGGCGTGCACGCAGCCTGGATGACCGTGGCGCGCTGCTGTGCCGCTGGGCCGAGCTGATCCGCCAGCACCGCGAGGACCTGGCGCAGATTCTCAGCCTGGAGCAGGGCAAACCGCTGGCCGAAGCCCTTGGCGAGATCGACTACGCCGCCAGCTTCATCCCCTGGTTCGCCGAGGAAGCGCGCCGCCTGAACGGCCGCAACATCCCCAGCCACATCCCCAACGCGCACCTGGGCACGGTGGTCGAGCCGGTGGGTGTCGCTGCGCTGCTCACGCCGTGGAACTTCCCCTCGGCAATGATCACCCGCAAGGCCGCCGCCGCCCTCGCCGCCGGCTGCAGCGTGGTGGTCAAGCCAGCCCACGAAACGCCCTACTCCGCCTTCGCCCTCGCGCAACTGGCCGAAGAAGCCGGCTTCCCCGCCGGCGTGTTCAACGTGGTATTGGGCGAGCCGCAGATGGCCATGGAAACCCTGGTGGGCGATAGCCGCGTGCGCGCCGTGAGCTTCACCGGCTCGACCCGCGTGGGGAAGCTCGTTCTGCAAGCGGCCGCCCAGGACGTAAAAAAAGTCGCCCTCGAACTGGGCGGCAACGCGCCCTTCATCGTGCTGCCCGACGCCGATCTGGAACAGGCGGTGACGTTCGCCATCGACGCCAAGTTCCAGACCTCCGGGCAGGACTGCTGCGCGGCCAACCGCATCCTGGTCTCCCGCGAACTCTATGAACCTTTCCTGCAGCGCTTTGCCCGCGCCGTGCGTGAACTGCGCGTCGGCCCGGCCAGCGACTCGCGCAGCCAGATCGGCCCGCTGATGCACCAGGGCGCCTTCGATGTCACCTGCGAGCGTGTACAGGACGCCATCGGCCAGGGCGCCCGGCTGCTCGCCGGCGGCGAACCCCATGCGCTGGGCGGCTGGTTCCATCAGCCGACCGTGCTGGCCGACGTCACCCCGCAGATGCGCATCTGGCGCGAGGAAAACTTCGCGCCGATTGCCGGCGTCAGCGCGTATGACGATCTGGACGAAGCCGTCCGGCAGGCCAACGACACCGAGTACGGCCTAGCCGCCTACCTTTGTGGGCAACGCCTGGATCACATCTGGCCGCTGATGCGGCGCCTGGAGTTCGCCATGGTGGCGGTCAACGGCGCCAAGTTCACCGGCCACCCCATTCCCTTCGGCGGCATGAAGGCCTCTGGCCTGGGCCGTGAAGGCGGCAGCGAAGGCTTCGAGCCCTTCGTCGAAACCAAATACTTCGCCCTGCACCACGGCGCCATCTGACCGGGAGAACACTGCCATGACCGACTACGCCAAGCTTTTCGAAGACGACCGCGCGCACTTCATGCACCCTTCGACCCACGCCCACGATCACGCCAGCGGCGCGCTGCCGGGGCGGATCATCACCGGTGCTTCAGGGGTGCGCATCCGCGACCATCAGGGCCGCGAACTGCTCGATGCCTTCGCCGGCCTGTATTGCGTGAACATCGGCTACGGCCGCACCGAAGTCGCCGACGCGATCCATGCACAGGCCACGCAGCTGGCCTACTACCACACCTATGTGGGGCACTCTTCCGAGGCGATCGTCGAGCTGTCCGCGCGGATCATCCGTGACTGGGCGCCGGCCGGCATGAAGAAGGTCTACTACGGCCTCTCCGGCTCCGACGCCAATGAAACCCAGGTCAAGCTGGTGCGCTACTACAACAACGTGCTGGGCCGGCCGCAGAAGAAAAAGATCATCTCCCGCCAGCGTGGCTACCACGGCTCGGGGATCGTCACCGGCAGCCTCACGGGGCTGGCGAGCTTCCACCAGCACTTCGACCTGCCGGTGGAAGGTGTGAAGCACACCCTCTGCCCACACTTCTACAAGGCGCCGGCCGGTATGGACGAGGCGACCTTCGTGCGCCACTGCGCGCAAGAACTGGAAAACCTGATCCTCGCCGAAGGTCCGGACAGCGCGGCCGCCTTCATCGGCGAGCCGGTGATGGGCACCGGTGGCATCATCGTCCCGCCCAAGGGCTACTGGGAGGCGATCCAGGCGGTGCTGGCGAAGTACGACGTGCTGCTGATCGCCGACGAAGTGGTCTGCGCCTTCGGCCGCGTCGGCGACAAGATGGGCAGCCAGCGCTATGGCATGCGTCCGGATCTGATCACCACGGCCAAGGGCCTGACCAGCGCCTACGCGCCGCTCTCGGCGGTGATCGTCGGCGAGAAGGTGTGGGACGTGATCGACAGCGCGTCGACCCGCGAAGGCGCCATGGGCCATGGCTGGACCTACTCCGGCCACCCGATCTGCGCGGCAGCGGCGCTGGCCAACCTGAACATCCTCGAACGGGAGAACATCACCGCCAATGCGGCGGAGGTCGGCGGCTACCTCAACCAGCAGCTGCGCCAGACCTTCGAAGGCCATCCGCTGGTGGGCGAAGTGCGTGGCGACGGCATGCTGGCGGCGCTGGAGTTCATGGCCGACCGCGAGGCGCGCACGCCGTTCGACCCGGCGCTGAAGGTCGGCCCGAAGGTCTCGGCGGCCTGCCTGGAACGCGGCATGATCGCCCGCGCCATGCCCCATGGCGACATTCTCGGCTTCGCCCCGCCGCTGGTGCTGACCCGCGCCGAGGCGGACGAGATTGTCGGCATCGCCAAGGATGCGGTTGATGCGGTGGCCGCGCAGATTCTGTAACGGTTGGCGTAGGAGCGGACTCTGTCCGCGATCGTTTCCCGACCGCTCCGAACTGGCCGGTGGCACATCGCGGACGGAGTCCGCTCCTACCCATCCGGTGGCTTCTGTCTCAAGATGACCAAGGGCGCTTAGGCGCCCTTGGTCTTGTCCAGCTTGCGCAGGAACACCGTCATTTCCTTCTCCGCCTGCTTGTCGCCGTGGGCCTGCGCGGCGGCCAGGCCGTCGGTCCAGGCGGTGCGGGCGCCTTCGAGGTCACCTTCGGCCTGCAGTGCCTTGCCCAGCAGCTTCCAGGCGGCGGAGTACTTGGGATCCTGTTCCACGCAGCGGCGCAGGTGTTCGGCGGCTTTGGCAGCCTCCCCGGCATCGAGATAGCCCTTGCCCAGGCCGAAGCGCAGCAGCGAGTTGTCCACGCCCTTGGCGAGCATCTTTTCCAGCGAATCGATCATGGCGAGCCTCCATCAGCAGGCCGCCATTCTGCCTCAAGACGGCCGCTTCAAGTGCGCCAGAAGGCGGGCGTCAGCAGGATCAGCAGGGAGAACACTTCCAGCCGCCCGAGCACCATCGCCAGGCTCAGCACCAGCTTGGCGCTGGCCGGCAGGTTGCCGTAGTGCGCGGCAGCATCGCCCAGTGCCGGGCCCAGGTTGTTCAGGCAGGAGGCGAGCGTGGAGAAGGCGGTGAGCTGGTCCACCCCCAGCGCCAGCAGCACCAGCATCAGGGTCACGAAGGTCAGCAGGTAGATCGAGAAGAACGCCCATACCGATTCCACCACGCGGTCGGAGACGGTGCGCCGTCCGAGCTTCACCAGGAATACTCCATTGGGGTGCAACAGCCGCAGGAATTCGCGCATGCCCTGGCGGTACACCAGCAGCATGCGCATTACCTTCATGCCGCCGCCGGTGGAGCCGGCGCAGGCGCCGATGAAGGTGCTGTAGAGCAGCAGGTAAGGCAGCAGGGTTGGCCAGGTGCTGAAGTCGGCGAGGCCGAAGCCGGTGGTGGTCGCCACCGAGATCACCATGAACGCCGCGTAGCGGATGGCTTGCAACGGTGACTCATAGTGGTGCTTGAGGATCAGCGTGGTCGCGGTGATCAGGAACAGCATCAGCAGAATGCCCAGGTATGCCCGGCATTCCGGGTCCTTCAGGTAGTGGCTGATCTTGCGCTGGCGCCAGGCAAGGAAGTGCAGGCTGAAGTTGATCCCGGAAATCACCAGGAAGGTCATGCAGATCAGCTCGATCAACGGGCTGTCGAAGTAGCCGATGCTGGCGTCGTGGGTGGAAAAGCCGCCGATGGCGATGGTGGAGAAGCTGTGGCCGATGGCGTCGAAGGCATTCATCCCCGCCGCCCAGTACGCCAGCGCGCAGGCGGCGGTCAGGCCGCAGTAGAGGAACCAGAGCGTCTTGGCGGTATCGGCAATGCGCGGCGAGAGCTTGTGATCCTTCAGCGGGCCGGGCATTTCTGCGCGATACAGCTGCATGCCGCCGATGCCCAGCATCGGCATCACCGCCACTGCCAGCACCACGATGCCCATGCCGCCCAGCCACTGCAGTTGCTGACGGTAGTAGAGGATCGCGTGGGGCAGCGCATCGAGCCCGGTAAGCACGGTGGCGCCAGTAGTGCTGAGGCCGGAGAAGGACTCGAACAGCGAATCGACCACGCCCATGTGCGGCGCGTCCGACAGGGCAAAGGGCAGCGCGCCGAAAGAGCCCAGCACGATCCAGAACAGCGCCGTCACCAGGTAGCCGTCGCGGATGCGCAGATCCTGCTTGTGCTGGCGGCACGGCCACCAGATGGCGAAGCCGGTCAGCAGCGTGACCAGGAACGACAGCGCGAAGGGCTGCCAGGAGCGCTCGGCGTAATGAAGGTCCACGAGCAGGGGTGGCAGGTGCGTGGCGCTGAACAGCATCAGCAGCACGCCGAGGATTCGACCGATGGAGGAGTAGCGCATGACCGAAGGAAGGCCGGCTGGAACAGGTCGCGCAGGGTGCCAGGGGTGGCTGGCTGGCGCAGTAGGACCTGTCTGAATCTGCCTCGGAATCAGCTATCAGGGCCGCCAAGCGGCGGCCCTGAGGTCAATCAGAAGAAGGTCAGACCCGCCTGGAACAGTCGCTCGACGTCACGGATGCGTTTCTTGTCGACCACGAAGAGGATCACGTGGTCGCCGGACTCGATCTGCGTCTCGCCGTGGGCGATCAGCACGTCGTCGTCGCGGATCACCGCGCCGATGGTGGTGCCCGGCGGCAGCTGGACTTCGTTGATCTTGCGGCCGATCACCTTGCTCGACTTGGCGTCGCCATGGGCGACCACCTCGATGGCCTCGGCGGCGCCGCGGCGCAGGGAGTGAACGCTCTCGATGTCGCCACGCCGGACGTGGGTCAGCAGCGTACCGATGGTCGCCAGCTGCGGGCTGATGGCGATGTCGATCTCGCCGCCCTGCACCAGGTCGACGTAGGCGGGGTTGTTGATCAGCGTCATCACCTTGCGCGCGCCCAGGCGCTTGGCGAGCAGCGAGGACATGATGTTGGCCTCGTCGTCGTTGGTCAGGGCCAGGAACAGGTCGGTTTCGCCGATGTTCTCCTCCAGCAGCAGGTCGCGGTCGGAGGCGCTGCCTTGCAGTACGATGGCGCTGTCGAGGTTGTCCGAGAGGTGCCGGCAGCGTGCCGGGTTCATCTCGATGATCTTCACCTGGTAGCGGTTCTCGATGGCCTCGGCCAGGCGCTCGCCGATGTTGCCGCCGCCGGCGATGATGATGCGTTTGTAGCTGTCCTCCAGCCGGCGCATCTCGCCCATCACCGCGCGGATGTGGGCCTTGGCGGCGATGAAGAACACCTCGTCGTCCGCTTCGATCACCGTGTCGCCCTGAGGGATGATCGGCCGGTTGCGGCGGTAGATGGCCGCCACGCGGGTATCGGCGTTGGGCATGTGCTCGCGCAGCTGGCGTAGCTCCTGGCCCACCAGCGGGCCGCCGTAGTAGGCACGGATGCCCACCAGCTGCGCCTTGCCCTCGGCGAAGTCGATCACCTGCAGGGCACCGGGGTACTCCACCAGGCGCTTGATGTAGTTGGTCACCACCTGCTCGGGGCTGATCAGCACGTCGACCGGAATGGCTTCGTTGTCGAACAGACCGGCACGGGTCAGGTACGCCGCCTCGCGCACGCGGGCGATGCGCGTCGGAGTGTTGAACAGGGTGTAGGCGACCTGGCAGGCCACCATGTTCACCTCGTCGCTGTTGGTCACCGCCACCAGCATGTCGGCGTCGTCGGCGCCGGCCTGGCGCAACACAGTGGGGAACGAGGCCTTGCCGTGAACGGTTCGGATGTCCAGGCGGTCGTTGAGGTCGCGCAGGCGTTCGCCGTCGGTGTCGACCACGGTGATGTCGTTGGCTTCGCTGGCCAGATGCTCGGCCAGAGTGCCGCCAACCTGGCCGGCACCGAGGATGATGATCTTCATGGAGCGGGGTGCTTTCCGTTTCGATCCGTTGGGAGTCGGCGCCTGTTACTTGGCCGAAATCTTGATCAGCTTGGCATAGTAGAAGCCGTCGTGCCCCTTCTCCTGGGGGAACAACTGGCGACCGTGCGGCTGCTTGATGCCCCAGGGGCCGGGCAGGTCCAGCTCGCGGGCGCCGGGGGTGCGACCGAGGAACGCGGCGATCTGCTCGCTGTTTTCCTGCGGCATGACCGAACAGGTCGCGTAGACCATCACGCCGCCGACTTCGAGGGTCGCCCACAGTGCGTCGAGCAGTTCGCCCTGCAGCTGCGCCAGCGCCTCGATGTCCTCGGCGGTGCGGGTCAGCTTGATGTCCGGATGGCGGCGGATCACCCCGGTGGCGGAGCACGGGGCATCCAGCAGGATGCGCTGGAATGGCTTGCCGTCCCACCATTTGGCCGTGTCGCGGGCGTCGGCGGCGAACAACTGGGCGTCGAGCTGCAGGCGCGCGAGGTTCTCGCGAACGCGCACCAGGCGGCTTTCCTCCAGGTCCACGGCGACCGCGCCGGCCAGCGCAGGTTCGGCTTCCATCAGGTGGCAGGTCTTGCCGCCGGGGGCGCAGCAGGCGTCCAGTACGCGCTGGTTCGGCGCCAGTTCCAGCAGGTCGGCGGCCAGTTGCGCGGCCTCGTCCTGCACGCTGACGCGGCCTTCGGCGAAGCCGGGTAGCTCGCGCACGTCGCACGGCTGCACGAGATTGATGCCGTCGCGGCTGAATTCGCAGGCGGTCGATTCGAAGCCGACGCGGTTCAGCTCGTCCAGATAGGCATCGCGGCTGCCGTGACGGCGGTTCACCCGCAGGGTCATCGGCGGATGGGCGTTGTTGGCGGCACAGATCGCTTCGAACTGCTCCGGCCAGGACTTCTTCAGGGCTTTCTGCAACCAGCGCGGATGCGCCAGGCGTGCTGCCGGGTCCTTGTCGACCTCGGCGAGCAAGGTTTCGCTCTCGCGCTGGGCGCGGCGCAGCACGGCGTTGAGCAGACCCTTGGCCCAGGGCTTCTTCAGCTTGTCCGCGCAGCCGACGGTCTCGCCGATGGCCGCGTGGGGAGGAATGCGGGTGTAGAGCAACTGGTACAGGCCGACCAGCAGCAGGGCCTCGACATCGCGGTCACCGGCCTTGAACGGCTTCTGCAGCAGGCGTGCGGCGAGGGTGGACAGGCGCGGCTGCCAGCGCGCGGCGCCGAAGGCCAGTTCCTGTACCAGGCCGCGGTCGCGCGGCTCGACGTTCTCCAGCTGGGTCGGCAGCGAGCTGCCCAGCGAAGCGCGGCCGGCGAGCACGGCGGCGAGGGCGCGAGCGGCCGCCAGACGGGGATTGGTGCTCATTGGCCCAGCACCTGTCCGGCGGCAAATTGCTCGCGGCGGCTATTGAACAGGTCGGCGAAAGCCAGCGGCTTGCCGCCGGGCAGTTGCAGGCGGGTCAGCAGCAGTGCGCCTTCACCGCAGGCAACCAGCAGGCCGTCGCGGCTGGCGTCGAGGATCCTGCCGGGCTCGCCCTTGCCTTGTGCTGGCTTGGCACCGAGAACCTTCAGGGCTGCCTCGCCGAGAGTGGTGTGGCAGACCGGCCAGGGTGTAAAGGCGCGGATGCGGCGCTCCAGTTCGTCGGCCGGGCTCGACCAGTCGATGCGTGCCTCTTCCTTGTTCAACTTGTGCGCGTAGGTGGCCAGGGCATCGTCCTGCACTTCGCCCTCGAGCGTGCCGGCGGCGAGACTGGCAATGGCCTCGACCACGGCTTTCGGGCCGAGCTCGGCCAGGCGGTCATGCAGGCTGCCGCCAGTGTCCTCGGCGGAAATCGGCGTGCTGACCTTGAGCAGCATCGGCCCGGTGTCCAGGCCGGCTTCCATCTGCATCACGGTGACACCGCTTTCGGCGTCGCCCGCTTCCACCGCGCGCTGGATCGGCGCGGCGCCGCGCCAGCGCGGCAGCAGCGAGGCGTGGCTGTTGATGCAGCCCAGCCGCGGGATATCCAGCACCACCTGCGGCAGGATCAGCCCATAGGCCACCACCACCATCAGGTCCGGCTTGAGCGCGGCCAGTTCGGCCTGGGCGCCGGGATCGCGCAGGGTCGGCGGTTGCAGCACTGGCAAGCCATTCTCAACGGCGAGCTGCTTGACCGGGCTGGGCATCAGCTTCTGACCACGGCCGGCCGGGCGGTCCGGCTGGGTGTAGACGGCAACGATCTCGTGCGGCGTATCCAGCAGGGCCTTGAGATGCTCGGCGGCGAATTCCGGGGTGCCGGCGAAGACGATGCGCAGTCTCTTGCTCATATCGAACTCACAAAAAAGCTCTCTATGAAAGAGCTGAGCGGGGGCTTGCCGGGGCAAGCCTCTGGGGATGGGTCACGCCTGTTGACGGTGCTGCTTTTCCAGCTTCTTGCGGATGCGGTCGCGCTTGAGGTTGGACAGGTAGTCGACGAACAGCTTGCCGTTCAAGTGATCGCACTCGTGCTGGATGCACACGGCGAGCAGACCCTCGGCGACTTCCTCGAACGGGTTGCCATCGCGGTCCTGGGCCTTGATCCGCACTTTCTGCGGACGGTCTACATTTTCGTAGAAGCCAGGCACGGACAGGCAGCCTTCCTGGTACTGGTCCATTTCCTCGGTGAGGTATTCGAACTCCGGGTTGATGTAGACCCGGGGTTCGGACTTGTCTTCGGACAGGTCCATCACCACGACGCGCTTGTGCACGTTGATCTGCGTCGCCGCAAGACCGATGCCCGGCGCCTCGTACATGGTCTCGAACATGTCGTCGATCAGTGTGCGCAGGGCGTCATCGAAGACCGTGACCGGCTTGGCGATGGTCCGCAGGCGCGGATCGGGGAATTCGAGAATGTTCAGAATGGCCATATACGTTTGTGATGCACTTGTGGAATAAAGTCAAAATCGGCTGCTAATATGCTGAGCAGCATCGAAAAACGGCTGGAAAGCGCGGTAGGGGCGGCTTCCAGGCGTTTCATGTGTACACATAATAAAGGGATTCACCGCATGAGGAAAACACTACTCGCCCTGCTGCTGCTCGCCGCAGGCGGGGTGGCGCAGGCTGCCGTGCAGCTCAAGGAAGGCCATCCGGATCGCTATACCGTAGTGAAGGGCGACACCCTCTGGGACATCTCCGGCAAGTTCCTCAGCAAGCCGTGGAAGTGGCCGGAAATCTGGCAGGTGAATCCGCAGATTCAAAACCCGCACCTGATCTACCCGGGTGACGTGCTGAGTCTTACGTACATCGATGGCCAGCCGCGCCTGATGCTCAACCGCGGCGAGTCGCGCGGGACCATCAAGCTGTCGCCGCGGGTGCGCAGCACCCCGATCGCCGAGGCGATCCCGACCATCCCGCTGGACAAGATCAACGCCTTCCTGCTTTCCAACCGCATCGTCGATAGCGATGCCGAGTTCTCCAACGCCCCTTACGTGGTCGCTGGTGATCAGGAGAGCGTGATCAGTGGCGCCGGTGATCGCGCCTACGCCCGTGGCAACTCGCTGTCCGAAGAAGGCAGCTATGGCATCTTCCGCCAGGCCAAGGTCTACACCGATCCGGAAACCAACGAGCTCCTGGGCATCGACGCCATGGATATCGGTGGCGCCAACGTCACGGCGAAGGAAGGCGATGTCGCCACCCTGAACGTGACCCGCTCGACCCAGGAAGTCCGTCCGGGCGACCGTCTGTTCCCCACCGAGGAGCGCGCGATCAC
Organism: Pseudomonas sp. NY15435; assembly: GCF_048068295.1. NCBI lineage: Bacteria > Pseudomonadati > Pseudomonadota > Gammaproteobacteria > Pseudomonadales > Pseudomonadaceae > Pseudomonas > Pseudomonas sp. NY15435. Next base: position 618,506 of record NZ_JBLUQA010000001.1, on the reverse strand, counting down.
CTCGACCTTCATGCCCAGCGAACCGAGCACCCCGATCAAGGGCACCATCATCGACGTACCGCGCGGCGTGACGCAGATCGGCAAGTACGACGTGGTGACCATCGACAAGGGTACCCGCGATGGCCTGGCCGAAGGCAACGTGCTGGCGATCTACAAGCTGGGTGAAACCGTGCGTGACCGCGTCACCGAAGAAATGGTGAAGATCCCGGACGAGCGCTCGGGCCTGGTGATGATCTTCCGCACCTACAACCGCCTGAGCTACGGCCTGGTGCTGACTGCCACCCGCTCGCTGGAAGTCAACGACCGCGTCCTGAATCCCTGATGCGCGAGTGACTTGAACAAAACCCCGCTTCGGCGGGGTTTTTTGTGGGCGCGATCCGGAAGGGTCCGACAGCGGGGGCGCTGCGCGGCGCGGCATAGTCCGGCAGTCTTCCCCACGCCAAGGATTGCGCCATGTCCGTTGACCCGACCCTCTCCCCGGCCGAGCTCGAAGCGCGGCTGCGTCTGCACGCGCTGCCCGAGTTGGGCCCTCGCCGCTTTCGCCGTCTGCTCGAAGCCTTCGGTTCGGCATCCGCCGCCTTGAGCGCGCCGGCTGCGGCGTGGCGCTCCCTGGGTCTGCCGGCTGCCTGTGCGCAGCCGCGCCGCGATGCCGGCATTCGTGAACAGGCTGCCGAGGCACTGCGCTGGCTGGAGGCGGCCGAGCATCATCTGGTCATGTGGGACGCGCCGGGTTATCCCGCGCTGCTGGCGGAGCTCAACGATGCTCCACCGATGCTGTTCCTGGCCGGCGAGCCGAGCCTGCTGGAGCGACCGCAGTTGGCGATGGTCGGCAGTCGCCGGGCCAGCAAGCCAGGGTTGGACACCGCGCGGGCCTTCGCCCGCAGCCTGGCTGGCGGCGGCTTCGTAATCACCAGTGGGCTGGCCCTGGGCATCGACGGCGCGGCCCATGAGGGGGCGCTGGAGAGCGGCGGGGGCACCGTCGCCGTGCTGGGCACGGGCCTGGAGCATCTCTACCCGCGTCGTCACCTCGGGCTGGCGCAACGCATCGTCGAGAGCGGCGGCGCGGTGATTTCCGAGCTGCCGCTGAACTGTGCGCCGCAGGCGTCGAACTTCCCCCGGCGCAACCGGATCATCAGTGGCCTGGCCCTGGGTACTCTGGTGGTGGAGGCCAGCCCGTCCAGTGGGTCGCTGATCACGGCGCGCCTGGCTGCCGAACAGGGCCGCGAGGTCTATGCGATTCCCGGTTCGATCCATCACCCCGGTGCGCGCGGTTGCCACGAGCTGATCCGCCAGGGCGCAACGCTGGTGGAGACGGTCGAGCATATCCTCGAAGGTCTGCGGGGGTGGACGCAGTGTGCGCCGGTGGTGGCACTCGCGCCTGAGATGCCGCCCCACCCCCTGGTCGACCTGCTCCGCGCGGCCCCGCAGAGCAGCGAGCAACTGGCGTTGCGCAGCGGCCTGGAGCTGCCGCAGGTGCTGGTGGAGCTGACCGAACTGGAGCTGGACGGGCGGGTGGCCTGCGAGGCCGGCGTCTGGGTGCATCGCGCCCCTTGAGCACGTAAACTGCCGCGCATCGCAGATCCGAGGAATTCCCGATGTACAGCAACTGGCGTACCCAGCGCATGGCCCAGGTCGTGCGCGATGGCGGTGTGATCGCTTACCCGACCGAAGCCGTCTGGGGCCTGGGCTGCGACCCATGGAGCGCCGATGCCGTGTACCGCCTGCTGGCGATCAAGGCGCGCCCGGTGGAGAAGGGCATGATCGTGGTGGCTGGCGACATCCGCCAGTTCGACTTCCTGCTCGACGACCTGCACGAAGCCTGGAAGGACAAGCTTGCCGCCAGTTGGCCCGGTCCGAACACCTGGCTGGTGCCGCACCAGGGTCGCCTGCCCGAGTGGGTGACCGGCGAGCACGATACCGTCGCCCTGCGCGTCACCGATCATCCGCTGGTGCGTGAGCTGTGCCGTTTTACCGGCCCGCTGATTTCCACGTCCGCCAACCCCGCCGGTCGCCCGGCCGCGCGTAGCCGCCTGCGCGTCGAGCAGTACTTCCGTGGCGAGCTGGATGGCGTGCTCGGCGGTGCCCTGGGCGGGCGCCGTAACCCGAGCCTGATTCGCGACCTGCGGACCGGAGAGACCGTTCGCCCGTCGTAAGCCGTAATACGGTTCGCGAGCAAGCTCGCTCCTACAAGAGCGGAAGCACCCTGTGGGAGCTAGCTTGCTCGCGAACGCTCTTTTGCCGTGATCAGGGCAGCAGAATCGTCGAGCCGGTGGTGCGCCGCGCTGCCAGCTCGGTCTGCGCCTTGGCAGCGTCGGCCAGGGCGAAGCGCTGGTTGATCTCCACCTTCACCTTGCCGCTGGTGATCATGCCGAACAGGTCGTCGGCCATGGCCTGCAGGCGTTCCGGCGTGCTGGCGTAACCGAACAGCGTCGGGCGGGTGACGTAGAGCGAGCCCTTCTGCGAGAGGATGCCCAGGTTCACCCCGTCCACCGGGCCGGAGGCGTTGCCGAAGCTCACCACCAGACCGCGCTGCGCGGTGCAGTCCAGCGAGGTCAGCCAGGTGTCCTTGCCCACCGAGTCGTAGACCACCGGGCACTTCTTGCCGTCGGTCAGCGCCAGTACGCGCTCCACCACGTTCTCGTGGCTGTAGTCGATGGTTGCCCAGGCGCCGTGGGCTTTTGCCAGCTCGGCCTTGGCGGCTGAACTCACGGTGCCGATCAGGTGCGCGCCGATGGCCTTCGCCCACTGGCAGGCGATCAGCCCGACGCCACCGGCGGCCGCGTGCCAGAGGATGGTCTGGCCCGGCTGCACGTTGTAGGTCTGGCGCAGCAGGTACTGCACGGTCAGGCCCTTGAGCATGACGGCGGCGGCCTGCTCGAAGGTGATCGCATCGGGCAGCTTCACCACGCTGGCGGCCGGCAGCGTGTGCTGCTCGCAATACGCGCCGAGCGGGCCGGTGGCGTAGCCGACGCGGTCGCCGACTTTCACGCTGGTTACCGTGCTGCCCACCGCCTCCACCTCGCCGGCACCCTCGGTGCCGACTCCGGACGGCATGCTCGGCGCGGGATACAGGCCGCTGCGGTAGTAGGTGTCGATGAAGTTGAGGCCGATGGCCCGGTTGCGAACCCGCACCTCATTCGGGCCGGGTTCGGCCGGGGTGTAGTCGACGATTTCGAGGACTTCCGGGCCGCCGGTCTTGGCGAATTGAACACGCTTGGCCATGTCGCTCTCCTGATGGCGCGAGGCGCTGCCTCGCCGGGGAAAAGACTTTCATCCAAGCCGCCCGCATGACGGGCGTCAAGACCAGCTTTGCCGGCGGCGATGGTATGCTTGCGCCCGTTTTCGCCCCCAAATTTCGCTCCGGCCCGCGCCACGCGTGGCTTTCCCGCTCCAAGGTGATTCTCGTGACCGATCGCATCGAGGCCGTGAAGGCCTACCTGCTCGACCTGCAAGACCGCATCTGCGCCGCACTCGAAGCCGAGGACGGCAGCGCCCGCTTCATCGAGGATGCCTGGCAGCGGCCGGCAGGCGGCGGTGGTCGGACGCGGGTGATCGGCGACGGCGCGCTGATCGAGAAGGGCGGCGTGAACTTCTCCCACGTCTTTGGTGCCGGTTTGCCGCCGAGTGCCAGCGCGCACCGCCCGGAACTGGCCGGGCGCGGCTTCCAGGCGCTGGGCGTGTCGCTGGTGATCCACCCCACCAACCCGCACGTGCCGACTTCCCACGCCAACGTGCGCTTCTTCATCGCCGAGAAGGAAGGTGAAGAGGCTGTGTGGTGGTTCGGCGGCGGCTTCGACCTGACGCCCTACTACGCCCATGAAGAAGACTGCGTGCTCTGGCACCAGGTCGCCCGCGACGCCTGCGCGCCCTTCGGCGAGGATGTCTACCCGCGCTACAAGGAATGGTGCGACCGCTACTTCCACATCAAGCACCGCAACGAACCGCGCGGTGTGGGCGGCCTGTTCTTCGACGACCTGAACCAGTGGGACTTCGACACCAGCTTCGCCTTCCTGCGCGCCATCGGCGATGCCTACATCGACGCCTACCTGCCCATCGTGCGCAAGCGCAAGGACAGCCCCTATACCGAGCAGCAGCGCGAGTTCCAGGCCTTCCGCCGCGGCCGCTACGTCGAGTTCAACCTGGTCTATGACCGTGGCACCCTGTTCGGCCTGCAGTCGGGCGGGCGCACCGAGTCGATCCTCATGTCGCTGCCGCCGCAGGTGCGCTGGGGGTACGACTGGAAGCCGGAGCCGGGCAGCGAGGAAGCGCGCCTGACCGAGTACTTCCTCACCGATCGCGACTGGTTGGGCCAGGCCTGACCTTCGCTTTTCGGGCGGTTCGCGAGCAAGCTCGCTCCTACAAGTAGCCCCGAAGCTGCTCTTGTAGGAGCGAGCTTGCTCGCGAACACCGTCTGGCACCGAAGTGGAAAAACCGGCACTCTCTCGGCCTTTCGATTGTCACGCCCCAGGACTTCCCATGGACCGCTACTGCGTCTTCGGCAACCCCATCGGCCACAGCAAGTCGCCGCAGATCCACCGCCTGTTCGCCGAGCAGACCGGCCAGGCGCTGAGCTATGACGCGCGGCTGGCGCCGCTGGACGACTTCGCCGGGAACGCCCGTGAGTTCTTCGAACAGGGTCTTGGCGGCAACGTCACTGTGCCGTTCAAGGAAGACGCCTACCGCCTGGCCACCGAACTGAGCGAGCGCGCGCGGCGGGCTGGCGCGGTGAATACCTTGAAGAAGCTCGAAGGCGGCGGACTGCTGGGCGACAACACTGACGGCGCCGGGCTGACCCGTGATCTGACGGTGAATCACAGCGTCGCCCTGCATGGTGCGCGCATTCTCGTGCTGGGGGCCGGTGGTGCGGTGCGCGGCATTCTCGAGCCCTTCCTCGCGCAGCAGCCAGCCAGCATCGTGATCGCCAACCGCACGGCGGCGAAGGCCGAGCAACTGGCGGAAGAGTTCAAGGATCTGGGCGGCGTGCGCGGCGGCGGTTTCGACTTGAAGGACGAGCCCTTCGACCTGATCGTCAACGGCACCTCGGCTTCCCTGGCCGGCGAGCTGCCGCCCATCGACCCGGCGCTGATCAAGCCGGGCCACACCGTCTGCTACGACATGATGTACGGCAAGGACGTGACTGCCTTCAACCGCTGGGCCGCCGAACACGGCGCGGCGCGCTGCATCGACGGGCTGGGAATGCTGGTGGAGCAGGCGGCGGAAGCCTTCCTGCTATGGCGCGGCGTACGGCCGAATTCGGCGCCGGTCCTCGATGAGTTGCGCCGTCAGCTGAAGGGTTGATCGCGTAAATCCGCTGACACGATTGATGGTGCGGTGGGGCTTATGTAGGAGCGAGCTTGCTCGCGAACCACGCCCCAGCATCTGAGTCGCCGGCGAATTTGTTCGCGAGCAAGCTCGCTCCTACAGATGAAGCCCGGCTCTATTCCTCGACCTGCAACACCCCACCCTTCCCCATCTGCTTTTCCAGCTCCGCGCGCACCCGTGGCCGGGCGTTGCGCAGGACCAGGCTGCGGCCTTCGCTCGCGAGGCGGCGGGCTTCCTGCTGCAGCATCTGCGCGCCGGCAAAGTCGATGAAGTTCACGTGGTGGGCATCCAGCACCAGACGTTCGCTGCGGCTGTGCTGCATCCGTTTCTGCAGGTAATCGCAGGCGCCGAAGAAGATCGAGCCTTCGATGCGCAGCACCTCTTCGTCCCCCCTCTCCCACTGCTGTACGCGTGGCTGCGAGGTGCGCTTGAGGTAGAAGAACAGCGAGGCCAGCACGCCGGCGTAGACGGCGTTCTGCAGCGGCAGCAGCAAGGTCGCGGCGAGGGTCAGCAGCATCACCAGGGATTCCGCGCGGCTGCCTTGCCACAGTGCGCGCAGGGCAGGCCGATCAATCAGGTTCCAGCAGATCAGCAGGATGCCGGCGGCCATGGCCGGCAGCGGGATGTGAGTGATAAGCCCGGCGCCAGCCACTGCTAGAAGTGCGACCCACAGTGCGGAGAAAACCCCGGCCAGCGGCGTGCGTGCGCCCGCCTCCTGGTTCAGCCCGGAACGGGTGAAGGAGCCGGCGGAGAGCGTGCCGGACAGCCACGGCCCGATCAGGTTGGACAACCCTTGCGCACGCGCTTCCTGATTGGCATCCAGCGGCTGGTGCGAGCGCGCGGCCAGCGCGCGGGCAATCGACAGGCTGGTGACCAGCCCGAGCATGCCGCAGGCCACGGCGGCGGGGAGCAACTGGGCGAGGGCGGACAGATCGAACGACAACGGGCTGAGCGGCGGCAGTGCGCTACGGAAGGCGGTCACCCTGGCGACCTCGGCAAAGGTCGTCGGCATCGCCCAGACCAGCGCGCTGGCGCCGAACAGGCCGACCAGCAATGCCGGCCCGCGTCGCCACAGGCACTTCACCACGAGGCTCAGCGCCAGGCTGACCCATCCCACCAGCAGCGAAGGCCCATGGAACTGCGGCAGCTTCCACCAGAGTGCGGCGGCGCTGGTCAGCGCCGTGCCCTGCCCCGCAGCACTGATGCCGAGCAGGTAAGGCAACTGGCCGATCACGATTACCAGCGCAGCGCCGCAGGTGAAACCGAGCAGCACCGAGTGCGAGACGAAATTCACCAGCACGCCGAAGCGCAACAGGCCCAGCAGCCACTGGAACAGCCCGGCGAGGAAGGTCAGCAGCAGCGCATACTGGATGAACTGCGTGCTGCCCGGCGCGGCCAGTGGTGCGATGGCGGTGAACAGCACCACCGAGATCGCCGCAGTGGGCCCGCCAACCATATGCTTCGACGAACCCCACAGGCAGGCGATCAGCACCGGCAGCATCGCCGCGTAGAGCCCGTACTCCGCCGGAAGTCCGGCGATCAGCGCGTAGGCCATGGACTGCGGCAGGGCGAGCACCGCGCCGGATAGGCCCACGCCCAGGTCACGACGCACATCGCGCCCGCTGACCCGGGGCAGCCAGGCGAGGAAGGGCAGCAGGCGGATCAGGCGCTCCATCGACGGCCTACAGCTTGGCCTTCACGGCCGCCAGGGCGTCGCCGCCATCGCGGGTCTTCACGCCTTGCAGCCAGGTGTCGAGGCTCTGCGGGTTGGCCTTGATCCAGGCCTTCACCGCGTCGGCGTTCTTCACGTTTTTTTCCAGCACCTCGGCCATGATGGCGTTCTCCATCTTCAGGTCGAAGGACAGGTTGGCCAGCAGCTTGCCGCTGTTCGGGCACTGCTCGGTGTAGCCGTTGCGGGTGACGGTGAACACGCTGCCGGTGCTGCCGAAGTACTTCTCGCCGCCGGTGAGGTACTTCATGTCGACCTTCACGTTCATCGGGTGCGGCGTCCAGCCGAGGAATACCACCCAGCGCTCGCGCTTCACCGCGCGGCCCACCTCGGCGAGCATCGCCTGTTCGCTGGACTCCACCAGCTTCCAGTCGCGCAGGCCGAACTCATCGCCGCTGATCATCTTCTGGATCGACTGGTTGGCCGGCGCGCCGGAGCCGATGCCGTAGATTTTCTTGTTGAACTGGTCGGCGTGCTGGTCCAGGTCGGCGAAGGTTTTTACTCCGGCATTCCACACGTAGGTCGGCACGGCCAGGGTGAACTCGGTGCCTTCGAGGTTTTTTGCCAGTTGGGTGACCTGCTTGCTGGCGATGAACTGGTCATGGAAACCCTGCTGCGCCGGCATCCAATTGCCGAGGAAGGCGTCCACCTGGCCGTCGCGCAGACCGCCGTAGGTGATGGGCACCGACAGAGTGTCGATCTTCACCTGGTAGCCCAGGCCTTCGAGGAGGAAGGCGGCGATGCCGTTGGTGACGGCGATGTCGGTCCAGCCCGGATCGGCCAGTTTCACCGTACTGCAGGCTTCATCTTCGGCCCAGGCCAGCGGACCGCCCAGCGCGAGTGCGCCGGCCAGCAACAACGTCGATGCGTGTCGTACGGTGAATAGCTTGGTCATGCTCCCTTCCCCTTCGGCTTGTTGTGGTTGTTATTTCGGTTGCGGATAGCGGGCGCGGCGCTCCAGATCGTCGAGGTCGATGTGGTTGCGCATGTACTGCTGGCTGGCGTCGACCATGGGCTGGTGGTCCCAGCTTTTCAGCGTGCCGTGGGTCAGCGCGTCGGCCACCAGCCGGCGGCGACGCTGGCTCGCCAGCACCCGTTGCGTGATGGCGGAGATATCCCAGCGGGCGCGTGCCTCACCCAGCAGGTCGCGTACCAGGTTGGCGTGGGTGGGCGAGTCCATGAGGTTTTCCAGTTCGCGCGGGTCGTTCTTCACGTCGAACAGCAGGCATGGGTCCTGTTCCGAGTAGATGAACTTGAAGTCACCGCGACGGATCATCATCAGCGGGCTGACGGTGCCTTCGGCGGTGTATTCGCCGATCACCTCGTCATGGCCGCCTGCGCCTTGCAGGTGTGGCAGCAGCGAGCGGCCGTCGAGATCGATGCCAGGTTCGAGCTGCCCGCCGGCCAGCTCGACGAGGGTTGGCAGCAGGTCCACGGTGGATACCGACTGGCTGACCCGATGTGGGGCGAAACGCTTGGGCGCGTGCACCAGCAGCGGTACTCGGGCGGCCATCTCGAACCAGTGCATCTTGTACCAGAGGCCGCGCTCGCCGAGCATGTCGCCGTGGTCGCCGGAGAACACGATCAGCGTGTCTTCACTCAGGCCGCAATCTTCCAGGGTGCGCAGCAGCGCGCCGATCTGCGCGTCGACATAGCTGCAGGCGCCGAAGTAGGCACGGCGCGCGGCGCGGACTTTCTCTTCGGGCATTTCCTGGCCCCACAGGTCGATCACCTTCAGCAGCCGCTGGGAATGCGGGTCCTGCTTACCCTGGGCGATCTGCACCGAGGGCAGCGGGACGTCCTCGTCGCGGTACAGGTCCCAGTATTCGCGCCCGATGGTGTAGGGGTCGTGCGGGTGGGTCATGGACACGGTGAGGCAGAACGGCTGCTCGGGGTGTTCACGCACATGGTCGTAGAGGTACTGGCGTGCCTTGAACACCACTTCCTCGTCGAAATCGAGCTGGTTGGTGCGCACGCACGGGCCGGCCTGCAGCACCGAGGACATATTGTGGTACCAGCTCGGGCGCACGTCCGGCTCGTCCCAGTTCACCGCCCAGCCGTAGTCGGCGGGGTAGATGTCGCTGGTCAGGCGTTCCTCGTAGCCGTGCAACTGGTCCGGGCCGCAGAAGTGCATCTTGCCCGAGAGCGCGGTGCGGTAGCCCAGACGCCGCAGGTAGTGCGCATAGGTGGGGATGTCGGCGGCAAACTCCGCGGCGTTGTCCCAGGCGCCGATCCTGGTCGGTAACTGGCCGCTTACCAGAGTGAAGCGCGAGGGCGCGCAGAGCGGGCTGTTGCAGTAGGCCGAGTCGAACACCACGCCTTCACCGGCGAGGCGCGAGAGGTTGGGCAGCTTGATCGGCGACTGGGCGTCGTAGAAGGGCAGGAGCGGCGCGGCCATCTGGTCGGCCATGATGAAGAGGATGTTCGGGCGCTGGCGCTTCATGGCGTTGGGCTTATCCTGTTGGCGCTGTTATGGGATGCTGTGCGGTATGAGTCTGTTGGTTGATGGATAGAGGGTAAAGCGCATGGTGCGGCATGCTTCGGATAACGCCTGCTTATGTGAACGAAAGCCATGAGCGTGCCGCTGGAACTGCTGCGCGTGTTCGAGTCCGCCGCCCGGCTGCTCAGCTTCACCGCCGCCGCCGGTGAGCTGGGCACCACCCAGCCGGCGGTCAGCCAGCAGATCAAGCGCCTGGAGAAACTCCTCGCCGTGCGCCTGTTCGATCGCATCCACCGCGGCATCGCCCTCACCGAAAGCGGACAGGTGCTACAGCAGCACGTTCAGGCCGGGTTGGAGAGCATCGACGCCGGCATCGCCGCCATCACCGCCAAGCATCCCCACGAGGTGCTGCAGGTCGCCACCGACTTCGCCTTTGCCGCCTACTGGCTGATGCCGCGCCTGCCGCGCTTCCGGCAGGCCCATCCGGAGCTGGATGTCGGGCTGATCAGCAGCGACCGTAGTCCGATCTCCTTGCGTAGCGATATCGACGTCGCCATCGCCTTCGGTGATGGGCGCTTCAAGCATGGCGAGGCGTTGCGCCTGTTCAGCGAGGAAGTTTTCCCGGTGTGCAGTCCGCGGCTGCTGGAAGGCCGCGAGCTGCCACTGTCGCCCCAGGCGCTTACGACGTTGCCGACGTTGCACCTGAAGCCCGAAGCCTCCAGCCGCTGGTTCGACTGGGCCGGCGTCTATCGCCAGCTGGGCATCGACTCGGCGCCGGGCCCGGCCGGGCTGCGTTTCGACAACTACACCCTGCTGATCCAGGCGGCCATCGCCGGGCAGGGTGTGGCCATCGGTTGGCGGCACCTGGTCGACGAATTGCTGGAGCAGGGGTTACTGTGCCGGCCCATTGCCGGAGCGTTGCAATCGCGTTTCGGCTATTACGCCGTGCTGCCCGAACGCAAACGGCGCATGCGCCTGGTGCAGCGTTTCGTCGATTGGCTGCAGGCTGAACTGGAGCAGGACCGATGAGCGAGATTCAGGACTTCCACGCCCACGTCTATTTCGACGCTGGCAATATCGAGCGCGCCCGTGCGCTGTGCGAAGAGGCGGCACGCCGCTTCGGCGCAAGGATGGGCCGTGTCCACGAACGACCGGTCGGCCCGCACCCGGACTGGAGTTGCCAACTGGCCTTCGACAACGCCACCTTCGCCACCCTGGTGCCGTGGCTGGCGCTGAACCGCGATGGCCTGGTGATCTTCGTCCACCCCAACACGGGCAACGATCTGCGCGACCACCGCGACTACGCCATGTGGATGGGCGAAGTGCGCCCGCTGGACCTCTCGCAGTTCACGAGCTGACACGTTTTTGCATTCGATAATAATTCTCGATTCGGTGTATGCTGCCGTCCCTTCGCATCGGTCTGACAGACGTTGGCCGGTTTTTCGGGGTATTTCGGCCATCATGCGGCGCTTCGCTTCCTCCTCCCTGCTGCAGAGCTTCCAGGCGCATTACGCGGACCTGATGCGCTTCCTCGCCCGCAGGCTGGGAGACAACCAGCGCGCTGCCGACGTCGCCCAGGACACCTGGCTGCGTCTGGCCGACCATCCTGCCGAAGCCGAGGTGCAGGACCCGCGTGCCTACCTGTTCCGCGTCGCCGGCAATATCGCCATCGACAACCTGCGCCGCGAGGGCCGGCTGGCGGAGTTGCATGTCGATGAAGCCGCCGCCAGCGACCTGAGCGACCCCGCCTCCGGGCTGGAGCATCGTCTGCTCGCCCATGAGGCGCTGGAGCATCTGGACGCCGCGCTCGACCAGTTGCCGTCGAAGGCCCGCGAAGCGCTGCTGATGAACCGCCTCGACGGCCTGACCCATGCGCAGATCGCCCAGCGTCTGGGAGTGTCCGAGAGCATGGTGGGCAAGTACATCGTCCAGGCCATGCGCCATTGCCGTGACTGGGCGCAGCGCCAGGGGGACGCGCCATGAGCCGCGTCGAACCGAACCTGCTGGGCGATGAAGCCATCGAGCGCCTGGTGCACCTGCAGTCGGGAAGCGCCGGGGCCGCCGAACGCATGGAGTTCCTGCGCTGGCGCGGGCAGAGCCCGGAACACGAGCGCGCCGCCCGTGAGGCCGAGATGTTGTGGGGCGCGCTGCCGGAAACCCGCAATGCCGAGGAGTACCGACGCCGCGCCCGGCGTCCGCGTCGCTGGCTGGCGCTGGCCGCGACGGCCTGTGTCGCGGCGCTCGCCGTCACCATCGCCCTGCCCGAACCGCTGGCCGGGCTGTACTCCGATTACGCGACGCGCACCGGCGAGCGGCGGATGCTGGAGCTGGCCGACGGCAGCCGCGTGTGGCTGAACAGCGGCAGCGCGTTGTCCGTGGACTTCAGCCCGCAGCAGCGGCGCCTGCGTTTGCACAGCGGCGAAGCCTTGTTCGAAGTGGCGAAGGACGCGTCGCGGCCCTTCATAGTCGAAGCCAAGGGCGGCGAAGTGCGCGCCGTGGGCACGCGCTTCGATGTGGACAGCCGTGGGCCACAGGTGCGCGTGGACGTGACCGAGGGCGTGGTGCAGGTGAACAGTGCCGGGAGCGCGCCGGTGCGGCTGTCCGCCGGCGAGCGTCTGAGCTACCGCGAGGCCGCCGTGCCGGAGCCGGTGCAGCCCCTGGACCTGTCCAGCGCCAGTGCCTGGCAGCGCGGCAAGCTGATCTTCAACCAGCGCCCGCTGGGCGAAGTGCTCGATGAACTGGAGCGCTACGTGCCCGGCCGCATCGTGCTGACCGACAGCGCGCTGCGCCAGCACAAGGTTAGCGGCGTGTTCGACCTCAAGGACCCGGATGCCTTGCTCAAGACCCTGGAGCGCTTGCAGCCGGTGACGGTCACCCATATGCCCTGGCTGGTGCTGATCCGCCCCGCCCCAAAAACCTGACGTCGCGCTTTTCGTAGGAGCGAGCTTGCTCGCGAACCGCCCGACCGAAGACCCGCCGGGAAATCTGTTCGCGAGCAAGCTCGCTCCTACAGGTGAAGTCTCGTTCTGTGCCAAGAAAATGAAAATATTTTCCATTCAGCACTGCAAGGTTTGCATGACCGTTTCGTCGTAGGCAGGAACGCGAAAAATTCTCAATACGCGACCCTGTCCACACAAGAACGGATTTCACCCGCATGCATTACCGTCCGTCCCCGCTGCACCGCGCGATTCTGCTCGCTTCCCTGCTCGGCGCCGCCGCGCCCGTCGTCCACGCCGCGAACGCTGCCGCCGTCGAGCTGCATATCGCCCCGCGCAGCCTGGATAGCGCGTTGACCCAGTTCGCCGACCAGGCCGGGCTGCACCTGCTATTCAACTCCGAGGACATCCAGGGCCTGCAGAGCGAAGGGCTGGACGGCACCTACACCACCGAAGAGGCGCTCAATCAGCTGCTCTCCGGCAGTGGCGTGAGCTGGCGCTTCACCGACGAGCGCACCGTGCTGCTCAAGCGCGAGAAGGACGATTCCGCCGCCCTGAGCCTGGCACCCATGCAGATCAGCGTGGCGGCGCGCACGCCCACCGACATCAGCTCGATTCCCGGTACCGTCTGGGTAGTCGATCAGACTCAGCTGCGCGAGCAATTGGACACCGGAGTGAGCCTGAAGGAGGCCGTGGGAAAGCTGGTTCCCGGTCTTGATCTGGCGCCCGAGGGCCGCACCAACTACGGCCAGAACATGCGCGGGCGCAACGTGCTGGTGATGATCGACGGTGTCAGCCAGAACAGCTCGCGTGGCCTGTCGCGCCAGTTCGACAGCATCTCGCCGTTCAACGTCGAGCGCATCGAAGTGCTCTCCGGCGCCAGCGCCATCTACGGTGGCGGCGCCACCGGCGGCATCATCAACATCATCACCAAGAAGGGCGCGGCCGGTGATGCGCGCTTCGAGACGCAGCTGGGCGCCACCAGCGGCTTCAATAACAGCGATGACCTGTCGACCCGCGCCGCGCAGTCCATCAGCGGCGGCAACGACCGTGTCGTGGGCCGCCTGGGCGTCTCGGCAGAGAAGAACGAAGCCTTCTACGACGGCGGCGGCAACCAGATATTCATCGACAACACCCAGACCGACCTGCAGTACAACCGCACCGTCGACGTCATGGGCAACCTCACCACGCAGTTCACCGACGAGCAGAGCCTCGATCTGCTGGCGCAGTATTACGACTCGGGCAACGACGGCAGTACCGGCATCTACTTTCCCAACCTGAAGTACCAGGCCCCGTCGAACCTGGAAGATGCGGAAATCCGCAGCGGCCTGGACACCGATCTCGAGCCGCGCTCGCGTCGTGTGCTGCTCAATGCCAACTACCACCACAGCAACCTGCTGGAGCAGGACTTCTACCTGCAGGCGTACTACCGCAAGGAAGACGACAACTTCTACCCCTTCCCCTACTACAACACCGGCAAGCCGACCGGCTCCAAGGGCGTGTACTTCGCCGGCTCGCAGCAGAACTTCGAGGTCAGCGGCCTGAAGGGCCTGTTCAGCAAGCAGTGGGATGCGTTCAAGTTCACCTATGGCGTGGACTTCGACCACGAGCGCTTCAACGCCGAGCAGAAGGTCTTCGACCAGCGACTGTCCTCCGAGAGCGGCGGCCTGGACCTGGAAACCGCCAGCAGCGCGCCGCGCTACCCGAGCTACATCGTCGATGGCCTGTCCTTCTACGGCCAGCTGGACTGGAAGGCCACCGACAACCTGACCCTCTCCGGCGGCGCGCGCCACCAGAAGATGGACGTCGAGGTGGACGACTTCAAAGGCGTGCCCGGCGGCAGCAACGACTACCAGGTCAACCTGTTCAACCTCGGGGCGATCTACGACTTCAAGAACGGCCATCAGCTGTGGACCAACTACAGCGAAGGCTTCGACCTGCCCGACCCGGCCAAGTACTACGGCAAGGCTGGGCTGTCGGTGGACGATAACCCGCTGGCCGGCATCAAGAGCCGCCAGGTCGAGACCGGCTGGCGCTACAGCGACATGCAGTGGCAGGCGCAGGCGGCGGTGTATTACATCTGGTCGGACAAGATCATCACCACCGACATGGCGACCCTGACCATCGACGTGGAAGACCAGAAGAGCCGCGATTTCGGCTTCGAGGGCGCGGTCACCCGCTACTTCGACAACGGCTGGCAGGGCGGCACCACGCTGCACCTGGTGCGCTCGGAAGAAGAAGATGCCGATGGCGACTGGATCAAGCGCGATGCGCGCTACGCGTCGCTGTCCAAGTCCACCGCCTTCGTCGGCTGGGGCGATGGCGAGCGCAGTGCGCGCCTGCAGGCCCAGCACGCGTTCAACCTGAAGGACGATGCGGACCATGAGATCGACGGCTACACCACGTTTGACCTGATGGGCGAGCAGAAGACCGGCTTCGGTACCTTCAGCGCCGGTATCCAGAACCTGCTGGACAAGCAGTACAGCACCGTCTGGGGCCAGCGCGCCGCGCTGTTCTATTCGCCGACCTACGGGCCGGCCTATCTCTACGACTACCAGGGTCGAGGCCGTACCTTCACGCTGGGCTGGAGCCTGGAATATTGAGTGTCTGAAAACGCTCTACCTGAAAAGACTCAGGCCACCTTTCCGGTGGCCTGATCGAGGGTTTCCACTATGCCGCCACTGAGGCTTCGGCAGTGGCACAAGAGCACTTCGCCGAGCAGCTGCAAGGAGGGCGTGGCGAAGTAGTCCAGCAGCGCCTCCTCATCTTTCCAGCTGCCCTGCAGCAGCCATGGCTGGTCGCTGTCCCGGGCCACCAGTTGGCAACGCAGGCATCCCGGCGCACGGCGGGCGCCGTCGATGAGGTTGTCGATCAAGGCCCCCAGTTCCGCTTCGTGCCCCAGTCGGGGATGAATCTGCAGTTCGTGTTCGATGGGTGTTTGCCAGTGCATGTCCTGTCCTCCGCGCTACAGGAAGAGGTCCGAGGTGGCTCCTCGGACGACTGACAGGAAGATTACGGCCACGCCAGGGCCGGGCGTTATCCGGATGCTGCCGTCTTCTTGCCTGATCCTGCGTGACATTCGCCGCCGTCTGAAACCGGGTGTTTCCGGCCTCTGCACCGCCACGGTGCGCGACCCGATGGCGGGATGACTTGTCCATTCCTGCCGATTGCTTGCCTGATCCTCCAGCGGCTGCCTTACTGTCACACGCGCGCATGCGCCGTGGGCGTAAGCTGCGTGCGCCGCCACTGGAGGTCCTGTGCATGTCCCAGTCCGTTCCCGCCTTTGATCCCATCGCCGCCGGCCGCCAGGAGCTGGCCGACATCATCCAGCGCCACTGCCAGGGTGAAGGTCTCTTCGAAACCGCCATTGACTCCCTGCTGGTCGCCCGCGGTGACTGCCCCAACGAAGGCCGCATGCCGACGCTGTACCGTCCGGCCCTGTGCGTGATCGCCCAGGGTTGCAAGGAGGTGCGCCTGGGTAGCGAGGTCTATCGCTACGATGAACTCAACCTGCTGGTGGTGTCGGTGACGCTGCCGGTCTCCGGCCAGGTGATCGAGGCCTCGCCGGACAAGCCCTACCTGTCCATCCGCCTGGACATCGACCCCGGCGAGCTGACCCGGCTGATCGCCGAGGCCGGCCTGGCCGGCACTGCGCCGCGTCCGGCCAGCCGTGGCATCTACCTGCAGCGCCTGGATTGCACCGTACTCGACGCCCTGCTGCGATTGATGCGCCTGCTGGACACCCCGCGCGACATCGAGATGCTGGCGCCGTTGTTCGTCCGCGAAATCCTCTACCGCCTGCTGCGCGGCCCGCAGGGACACCTGTTGCACGACCTGGCGATGACCGACAGCCAGACCCACCGCGTTACCCGTGCCATCGAGTGGCTCAACCGCAACTACGACAAGTCGCTGCGTATCGAGGATCTGGCCCGCGAGGTGAACCTCAGCGTGTCCACCCTGCACCATCGCTTCAAGGAAGTGACCGCGCTGAGCCCGCTGCAATACCAGAAGCAACTGCGCCTGCAGGAAGCCCGTCGCCTGATGCTGTCGGAAGGGCTGGAGGTGGCGGTGGCCGGGCATCGCGTCGGCTACGAGAGCCCGTCGCAGTTCAGCCGCGAGTACAGCCGCCTGTTCGGCGCGCCGCCGCTGCGCGACCTGGCGAGCCTGCGAGGGGCTTTGGGCAGCGAGGCGGTGCCGGCCTGAATTGGTAGGAGCGAGCTTGCTCGCGAACGATTTTGCCGGCAGCTCCGATGCTGGGCGGGTTCGCGAGCAAGCTCGCTCCTACAGGGCGCTGGCTAGTCGGTGGGCATCAACGCTCGTAAAGCTCCAGCGGCAAATCATCCGGATCGGCGAAGAAGGTGAAGCGTTTGCCGGTCAGCTCGTCCTCGCGGATCGGCTCGCAGGCAACGCCGTGGCTTTCCAGGTGGGTCACGGCGCCTGCCAGGTCATCCACGGCGAACGCGAGGTGGCGCAGCCCCTGCGCCTCCGGGTAGGAAGGCCGCGCTGGCGCGCCGGGGAAAGAGAACAGCTCCAGCCGCGCATCGCCCAGTTCCAGGTCGAGCTTCCAGGAGTCGCGGGCGGTACGGTAGGTCTCGGCGACCACCTTCAGGCCCAGCACCTGGGTATAGAAGTGTTTGGAGCGCGGGTAGTCCGAGCAGATCAGGGCGACATGATGGAGGCTGTGCAGCAGGGCCATGGCAGAGGCTTCTCGGACAGGGGGAGCGCTCTATCCTGACAGCCGTGCCCGGCGGGTCAATGCTGGCGCTGTGAAGTCGGTCGCTGACGACGCTGGAGTGATGGCAGTGCGCCTGCTAGCATCCCGCCGCCACCCCCAAAATCACGGTCGACAGGATGTCCCCCGTACGGCCGCACTTGAAAGGACTCAGCATGAAGAAGACCGCCCTGGCCATCGCCATTCCCGTTGTCATCGCGGGCGCCGCCATTGCCGGCGCCTGGTACACCGGTACCCGCGTCGAGCAGGAAGTGAACCGCGGCATCACCGAAGCCAACGAACTGTTCAAGCAGGAAGCCCCCGGCCTGGGCGCCTACCTGACGCTCGTGGACATCCAGCGCGGCCTGTTCTCCAGCTCCGCGCGCTACAACCTGACCTTCACTGGAAAGGATGGCGAGCAGCCGCAGACCCTGGTCTTCACTGATCGCCTCGAGCACGGCCCCTTCCCGGCCTCGCGCCTGGCGGCCGGCAAGCTGGCGCCGGTCATGGCGCAGAGCCATTTCGCCCTGGAGCAGAACGAACTCACCGCCCCCTTGTTCACCGCCTCCGGCGGCAAGGCGCCGCTGTTCGGCGAGCTGACCATCCACTACGACCAGAAACAGGAAGGGGCCGTCGAGACCGCCGCCCTGGAATTCGCCAAGGACAGCGACAAGCTGCGCCTGTCCCCGGCCAAGATCACGTTCAACGTGTCCGGCGACAAGAAGGACGTGAGCGCTGTCGGCAACCTCGCCGAAGTGGACCTGGACTTCACCGACGAGAACACCGGCCAACCGGCGCGCGTACAACTGCGTGACCTGGGCATGCAGGGCGACAAGAAGGAAAACGCCAACGGCTTCGCCCTGGGCCCCAGCTCCGCCACTATCAAGAGCCTGAACATCAAGTCGCCGGGCGCTCCGGAAGTCGAGCTGCGCGACGCCGTAGTCGAGGAAACCCTCAAGCAGGGCGGCAAGGGCCTGGACCAGAGCGTCTCCTACCGCGTCGGCAAGGTCGTGGTGCAGGGCCAGGAAATCGGCGGCGTGAAGCTGGACCTGAGCCTGCGCAACCTCGACGAAGGCGTGCTCAAGACCTTCAAGGAGTCCTACAACAAGATGGCGCTGGACAGCCTGGAAAGCACCGAGCTGACCCCGGCGCAGGAAGAGGAACTCAAGCGCCTCGGCCTGGCGCTGCTGGAAGGCTCGCCGGTGCTGTCGCTGGACGAGCTGTCCCTGCAGACCAGCCACGGCGTGGCCAAGGCTTCGCTGTCGGTCGACCTGCGCAAGCCCAATGCCGCCGCAGCAACGC
Source organism: Pseudomonas sp. NY15435 (assembly GCF_048068295.1). Classification (NCBI taxonomy): domain Bacteria; kingdom Pseudomonadati; phylum Pseudomonadota; class Gammaproteobacteria; order Pseudomonadales; family Pseudomonadaceae; genus Pseudomonas; species Pseudomonas sp. NY15435. The sequence continues at coordinate 600,066 of NZ_JBLUQA010000001.1, read as the reverse complement.
CTGACGAGATGGCCCGCAGCATCCTGGCCGCGCTCAAGGCCGACCTGAAGGTGGACAAGGCGGTGATCGGTGACATCGTTGCCCTGCAGGGCTCGCTGGGTGGCGAGGCTGCCGGCAGCGTCGATCCGGTGGCGCTCAAGCAGCAGTCCGATGCCATGACCGACCTGTTCAGCGGCATGGCGCTGAACTCGCAGTGGGCCGTTCTGGACGGCAATGCGCTGAGCAGCTCGCTGGCCTACGCCAACGACCAGGTGAAGTTCAACGGCAAGGACATGAGCGTGCCGGAATTCATGGCCTTCGCCATGGGCTCGGCGCAGGGTCTCGGCCTGGGCGGCGCGGCTGCCGGTGGCGAAGAGGAGCCGCAGGAAGAGAGCGTGGAATAAGCCTCGCCAGAAACGAAAAAAGCCCGGCATCTGCCGGGCTTTTTCATGCTTCCTGTAGGAGCGAGCGTGCTCGCGAACAGTTATTGCCGGTAGCTCCGATGCTGGGCCGGTTCGCGAGCAAGCTCGCTCCTACAGAAAAGCGATCCGGCGTCGCCGCTATCAGCGAGCGTTACGCACGCCTTCGGCCAGTTGGCGGCACAGGCCAAGCACGCCCTGCACCGCATCGGCGGAGCTGGTGGCTTCGGCGATCTTGTCGATCAGCGCCGAGCCCACCACCACGCCATCGGCCAGGCGGGCGATGCTTGCGGCGTGTTCGGCGGTGCGGATGCCGAAGCCGATGGACACCGGCAGGTCGGTGTGGCGACGCAGGCGTGCCACGGCTTCCTCGACGTGCTCCAGGGTGGCGGCGCCCGCGCCGGTCACGCCGGCCACCGAGACGTAATAGACGAAGCCGGAGCTGCCCTCGAGCACGGTGGGCAGGCGCTTGTCGTCGGTGGTCGGAGTGGTCAGGCGGATGAAGTCGATGCCCGCGGCCTGGGCCGGGTGGCAGAGGTCTTCGTTGTGCTCCGGCGGCAGGTCCACGACGATCAGGCCGTCGACGCCGGCCTCTTTCGCGTCGGCGATGAACTTGTCCACACCGTAGTAGTGGATCGGGTTGAAGTAACCCATCAGCACCAGCGGAGTAGTGGTGTTGCCGGCGCGGAATTCGCGGACCATCTTCAGCGTCTTGGCCAGGTTCTGGCCGTTGCCCAGTGCGCGGATGTTGGCCAGCTGGATCGCCGGGCCGTCGGCCATCGGATCGGTGAAGGGCATGCCCAGCTCGATCACGTCGGCGCCGGCTTCGGGCAGGCCCTTGAGGATGTCCAGCGAGGTCGAGTAGCCCGGATCGCCAGCGGTGATGAAAGTCACCAGGGCGGCGCGGTTCTGTTCCTTGAGTTCGGCGAAGCGGGTCTGCAGGCGGCTCATGCTTGCGGCTCCTGTTGCATGTGGTGCATGACGGTCTGCATGTCCTTGTCGCCACGACCGGACAGGTTCACCACCATGATGTGGTCCTTGGGCAGGTTCGGCGCGCGCTTGAAGACCTCGGCCAGCGCGTGGGAGGACTCCAGCGCGGGGATGATGCCCTCCAGGCGGCAGCACTGGTGGAAGGCGTCGAGGGCTTCGTGGTCGGTGATCGAGGTGTACTCGACGCGGCCGATGTCATGCAGCCACGCGTGTTCCGGACCGATGCCGGGGTAGTCCAGGCCAGCGGAGATGGAGTGCGCGTCGATGATCTGGCCGTCTTCGTCCTGCAGCAGGAAGGTACGGTTGCCGTGCAGCACGCCCGGCACGCCGCCGTTCAGGCTGGCCGCGTGCTTGCCGGTCTCGATGCCGTGGCCGGCAGCTTCGACGCCGATGATCTTGACGCTGGTGTCATCGAGGAACGGATGGAACAGGCCCATGGCGTTGGAGCCGCCGCCGATGCAGGCGACCAGCGAATCGGGCAGACGCCCTTCCTTCTCGGCCAGTTGCTCGCGGGTTTCCTTGCCGATCACCGCCTGGAAGTCGCGGACCATTGCCGGGTACGGGTGCGGGCCGGCCACGGTGCCGATCAGGTAGAAGGTGCTGTCGACGTTGGTCACCCAGTCGCGCAGGGCTTCGTTCATCGCGTCCTTGAGGGTGCCGGTGCCGGCGGTAACCGGGATCACCTCGGCGCCCAGCAGCTTCATGCGGAACACGTTGGCCTGCTGGCGATCGATGTCGGTGGTGCCCATGTAGATCACGCACTGCAGGCCGAAGCGCGCGGCCACGGTGGCGGTAGCCACGCCATGCATGCCGGCGCCGGTCTCGGCGATGATGCGCTGCTTGCCCATGCGCTTGGCCAGGAGGATCTGGCCGATGCAGTTGTTGATCTTGTGCGCGCCGGTGTGGTTCAGCTCTTCGCGCTTGAGGTAGATCTTCGCGCCGCCGCAGTGCTCGGTCAGGCGCTCGGCGAAGTACAGCGGGCTCGGGCGGCCGACGTAGTCGCGCTGGAAGTAGGCGAGTTCCTTGAGGAATTCCGGATCGTCCTTGGCCTTCTCGTACTCGCGGGCCAGGTCGTGGATCAGCGGCATCAGGGTCTCGGCGACGTACTGGCCGCCGAAGCTGCCGAACAGGCCCTTGGCGTCTGGACCGGTGCGCAGTGTGGACATGGGATCACTCCTGGATCGTGTCTCTTTCCGAGACAGTGTGCCTGGGCTCCCCTTCTCCCCAGTCCTGGCTACGCGCCCCGCTCCGAAGGGAGAGGGAGCCGTATGTGCCGGCTGATACCGAGGTTTCAACCTGCACCGAACAATCCCCTCTCCCGCTTGCGGGAGAGGGTTAGGGAGAGGGGCTCTGGTCATGCAGGAGCGGGCCATGGCGGCGCGGCTCCTACGAATGGTGCTCAGGATACGGCTGTGTGATGACGGGGAAAAGCGATAAGATCGCCATGACATGTCAGAAAAACTCACAGGTTGAATGCCATGAGCCGCGACCTTCCGCCCCTCAATGCCCTGCGCGCCTTCGAAGCCGCTGCCCGCCTGCGCGGCGTAAGCGCAGCGGCAGATGAGCTGAGTGTCACCCACGGGGCGATCAGCCGGCAGGTCCGCCTGTTGGAGGAAGAGCTGGGCGTTGCGCTGTTCGTCAAGGAAGGGCGCGGCGTAAAACTCACCGATGCCGGGGTTCGCCTGAGCGAGGTGTCCAGTGATTCCTTCGAGCGCCTGCGCAGTGTCTGCGCCGAGCTGCGGCGCCAGGCCGGGGGCGATGCGCCCTTTGTCCTCGGCTGCCCGGGCAGCCTGCTGGCGCGCTGGTTCATTCCGCGTCTTGATCGCCTGAATCGCGACCTTCCGGACCTGCGCCTGCAGCTTTCCGCCAGTGACGGCGACCTCGATCCGCGTCGTGGCGGCCTCGACGCCACCTTGTGTTTCGCCGCACCGCCGTGGCCGGCGGACATGCGGGTGCTTGAGCTGGCGGTGGAAAGCATCGGCCCGGTGCTCAGTCCGCGCTCGCCGCGCTTCGAGCAGTTGCGCGCGGCTCCGGCCGAAGCGCTGCTGGGGGAACCGCTACTGCACACCGTCTCGCGCCCGCAGGCGTGGCCGGAGTGGGCGGCGCGCCACGCGCTTGACTCATCGCGGCTGAAGTTGGGCCAGGGCTTCGAGCACCTCTATTACCTGCTGGAAGCCGCCGTGGCCGGCCTCGGCGTGGCCATCGCCCCGCAGCAACTGGTAGCCGACGACCTCGCCGCCGGCCGCCTTGCCGCGCCCTGGGGTTTCGTCGCAACCACCGCACGGCTGGCACTGTGGGTCCCCGAGCGCCGCGCCGATCCCCGCGCCGAGCGCCTGGCGCAGTGGCTGCAGGTCGAGTTCAACGGTCCGGCCTAAAGTCTGAACCCGTGCGTTTGCCCTGGGTCCACCCCTCTACTACTGTCCATTGAGGCGCTGGCAATCTGCCTGCGCGGCCCTGCGAATGAGGAGAGCCGTCATGTCCAATCACCACACCTACAAGAAGATCGAGCTGGTCGGCTCCTCGCGCACCAGCATCGAGGACGCGATCAACAACGCCCTGGCTGAAGCGGCGAAGAGCATCGATTTCCTGGAATGGTTCGAGGTGGTGGATACCCGCGGGCACATCGAGAACGGCGCGGTGGGGCACTACCAGGTGACCATCAAGGTCGGTTTCCGCATCGCCAATAGCTAGATCGAAGCGCTCGAACATTTGATGTCACGCGGCTTTTTTGTCACGCGTCTGGGCCATGCTGGCCGGGCGCGTGGATGTGCGTACCGGGGTAGCCCGGTTTTCCGGCCTGTTCGGGCCTTTTCTGTGTAAGACGAGGGAGCGTTACCGATGAAGAAGTTCATGATCGCTGTGGGGGTCTTCGCCCTGGCTGGCAACGTCTTTGCCGCCGGCAAGCCGTGCGAAGAGCTGAAGTCGGAAATCGAGGCGAAGATCAAGGCCAAGGGCGTCGCCTCATTCAACCTGGAGGTCGTCGACAAAGGCAGCGCGGGCGGCAAGCAAGTCGTCGGCACCTGCGAAGGCGGCACCAAGGAAATCGTTTATTCCAAGTAAGCCCCTGGACGTGAATCGAGGCCGGGCTCCGCGAGGGGCCCGGCCTTTTTCATGCACCGACGTTGTGTAGGAGCGAGCTTGCTCGCGAACGGGATGGCACCGTGCCGTGCAGGTTCGCGAGCAAGCTCGCTCCTACAAAGGACAGTGCGAAAAGCTGAACCCTGCGCGCGTCGCCGCCTCGAACGTCCTGACTGCAATCCACGCGGAGGACGCGACATGAAGAAATCGGCATCGGCCCACTGGCAGGGTGGCCTGAAGGACGGCAAGGGCACGATCTCCACCGAAAGCGGCGCGCTCAAGTCGCAACCCTACGGCTTCAACACCCGTTTCGAAGGCGCGCCGGGCACCAACCCGGAAGAACTGATCGGCGCGGCCCACGCGGGCTGCTTCTCCATGGCTCTGTCGATGATGCTTGGCGAGGCTGGCCTTACTGCTGACAGCATCGACACCCAGGCTGAAGTCAGCCTTGAGAAACTCACCGACGGCTTCGCCATCACCGCCGTGCACCTGACGTTGAAGGCCAAGGTGCCGGGCACCGACGCGCAGACCTTCCAGGCCATCGCCGACAAGGCCAAGGCTGGCTGCCCGGTCTCGCGGGTGCTCAACGCACGCATCACCCTCGACGCCAGCCTCGAATGAGCCCGCGCGGCACTCTGTCCGGCGATGGAGGTCCACCGTTAGGATAGGGTGCCCCACCGTGGGGCTTTGACGAGGGAATGTGATGACGACGAAGAAGTGGGCCGTGGCGACCGGCGTGGCGCTGCTGCTGGCGAGCGGCGCGAGCTGGGCGGCGGTGAAGCCGTGCGAAGAGCTCAAGGCCGAGATCGAAACCAAGATCCAGGCCGCCGGGGTGACCTCCTACACCCTGGAAATCGTGGACAAGGCCGAGGTGAAGGACCCGAACATGGTGGTCGGCACCTGCGACAACGGCAAGCGGCGAATCATCTACCAGAAGAACGACAGCTGAGTTCTGCGCGCGGGTGCTTGCTTGTAGGGGCGGGCCATGCCCGCTCCCACAGGGAAAGCCCGATTCAGAGGTCCAGCAGGTAACCCGCTGCGGCCGCGCTCAAGGCCAGCGCCGAGAACACCAGGGCCGGTTTCGACGTCAGTAGCCTGAGCATCATCTGGCTGACCTTGTGACGAGCCTCCCAGCGGATCTTGCGTAGCTCGTCAGCGGCCTCGGGGTGGATGTCGCGGATGAAGTACGTGCTGCTGTAGATCAGGTAACGCGCCTGCTTCATCTCGCTCACATTGGGGCAGGCGATGGAGAACAGCGGGCTGCCATCGCGGGCGACGCCGACCTTGAAGACGTAAGAGTCCAGCCCGTGCCGGCGCAGGGCCGAGTTCAGGTACTCGGCCAGCGCTTCATCCTTGAAATCGAGCAGCGTATGCATGTGGTCGCGAGGCTCCGCTCACTGGGAGCGCGACTGTACGACAGGATGCTGCGCGGGAGAAACGCTTCGACTAGTGAGCGACTCAGAACGGCCCGCAGCGCACCGCGCCCTGGAAGTCCGTCTTCGCCACCAGCTTGCCGTTGGCGTCCGTCAGCAGTGCCAGGGCGCTGCGTAATTGCGGGCGCAGCTCCAGGCGGTAGCGCTGGCCGGCGGCGAAGTCGTCGTAGGTTACCTTGACCCGGCAGGTCAGCTCCGAGGGGTCGGTCATCTGGCCCATGCCGCCGCCGCTGGAGACTTCGTACTGGAAGCGCACCACCAGCTCGTGGCGCCCCGGCGTCACCTGGTAGAAGCGGCCGTCGGTCACCGACTTGCCGTCCAGGCGCTCGGCCATCAGGGTCTTGCCCGGCGTGGTGTAGAGGTCGACCCAGGCCATCTGCGGGTCGTGGGCGGGCAGCGGGCTGGCGCAGCCGGCGAGCAGGGCGAGGCTCAGGGAAAGCGGGCCAGGCAGGTAGCGCGGACGCATGTTGGTTCACCGTGGGATGGGCTCATCCCACAGCATACCCCGCTCAGGCCTTGGCGCAGCCCCGTTCGCGACCGCGAGCGATCTCGCCGCCCTGGGCGTCGTAGAGCTTGGCCCAGGGGCGGAAGCCAATGCTGCCGGTCTCCAGGCGGTAGCGCTGGCCGGCGCTGAATTCCTTGTATTGCACCGTCATTTCGCAGTCGCGCCACAGCGCCTCGTCCACCGGGCCGATATCCACAGGTTCTACCTGGAACTGGAAGCGCACGCGCAGTTCGTGGGAGCCCGGGTCGACCTCGAAGTAGCGGGTGCTGGACCATTCCTTGTTGTCCACTTCCATGGCCGCCAGGTCGCTCTGGCTATTGGTATCCAGATCGACCCAGGCGCGGTTCGGGTCCGGCTGGGGCATCAGCATCGAACAGCCGCTCAGGGCGAGCAGGCCGGCAGGTATGAGAAGGGCGCGCATCGGGGGTGGCTCCTGGGTCAAGGGGGGCGGCAGCGAGCGGACCAGGCGCTGTGCTATGTTCCGCGCATGCCCTTCCGCCTTCTTATCCCGACACTCGACCGCCGCCTGTGCCGCTGGGTTCCCTGCCTGGCCATCTGGGCGCTGAGCGGTTGTTCCACCGTGGGTTATTACGGCCAGTTGGCGGACGGCCAGTTGCGCCTGCTTGCCGCCCGCGAGCCGGTGGCTGAAGTGGTCGCCGACCCTACCCGCGACCCTGCGCTGCGCCAGCGCCTGGAGCTGTCCCAGGAGGCGCGCGCCTTTGCCAGCGCCGAGCTGGGTCTGCCGGACAACCAGAGCTACCGCCTCTACGCCGACATCCATCGGCCCAACGTGGTGTGGAACGTGTTCGCTACGCCCGAGCTGTCGCTGCAGCCGCTGACCCACTGCTTCCCCATCGCCGGCTGCGTGGCTTATCGCGGCTACTACGGCGACAAGGGCGCGCAGGCCGAGGCGAAGCGCCTGAAGGAGCAGGGACTGGATGTCTATATTGGCGGCGTGGAGGCCTATTCGACCCTCGGCTGGTTCGACGACCCGATCCTCAGCAGCATGCTGCGCTGGGGTGACCAGCGCCTGGCCGAGACGATCTTCCACGAGCTGGCGCACCAGAAGTTCTATTTGCCGGGTGATACGGCCTTCAACGAGTCCTACGCGTCCTTCGTCGAGGAAGAAGGCGGCCGCCGCTGGCGCGCTGCGCGCAACCTGCCGGATGAATCGCCGCTGCTGGCCGAGCAACGCAAGCGCTTCACCCAACTGGTGCTCGATACCCGCGAGCGCTTGCAGGCGCTGTATGCCAGCCCGCGCAGCGACGCGCAAAAGCGTGCCGGCAAGGCCGCCGAGTTCGAGCGCCTGCGCCGCGACTACGCGCAGATGCGCGATCATGACTGGGGCGGCAAGGCGCCGTTCGACGCCTGGGTCAACGGGCCGATGAACAACGCCAAGCTGTTGCCCTTTGGCCTCTACGACCAGTGGGTGCCTGCCTTTGCGGCGTTGTTCAGGCAGGTGGGCGGTAACTGGCCGGCGTTCTTCGCGCGAGTGGAAAAGCTTGGGGCGTTGCCGCCAGCGGAGCGCAAGGCGGCGTTGGAGAAGCTGAAAGCCGGGGAGTTCGTCAGCTTCCAGTAGTGTTTTCGGGGAACCGGTTCGCGCAAGGCCATGACGTGTAGGAGCGCGCTTGCTCGCGAACCGATACCTGACGGCGGCGGCGCGCCTTACGCCCGCTCCACTCCCGGCATCTTCCACACCCCGCCCACCACTTCCTGCTTCGGCCCGTAGATACGCAGGATGACGTTGAACGGCCCCTGCTGCGTCGACGGCAGCCAGTTGGCTTCCTGCGCCTTGCCGGGTGAATCCGCCTGGATGTACAGCGTTACTCCGCCGTCTGCGTCGCGCACGAGGTGGTCGCGGCTGCTCAGGCAGTAGCGCTGGATCGGGTTGTCCACCAACTGGCGGTCCGGCAGATCGTAGAGAGTGATCGACCAGAACTCCTTCGCCGGCGGCAACGCGCCCGGTGCGAAGCGCAGGCGATAGCGCTGGCCGCCCACCAGCGGCTGCTGGCTGACGTCGCTGCGGGTGCCGAAATAGATCGCCTCCTCCACGCTGTTGCCGTAGATGCCGCTGGCCGCCGCCGCGGCGCGGGCCAGGTAGTCGTTGTGCATCGCCGCGCGGGTGCCGAACAGGCCGGCGGACGAGCGTAGCGTGGCGCCTTTCGCCTTCAGTTCCGCTACGCCCTGCTGGATGCCGGCGCCCAGCGCCTGGCGCTGTTCGGGCGACAGTGCGGCCGGGTCGAACCGTAGCCCCGCGCCGATGCCGAGCTGGGCAAAACGCTCGCGCAGCTCGATTTCGCTCGGGTCCACCGGGCAGAAGGCGAGGATCTGGTTCAGGTGCGCGATGAAGGCCGGACCGAGGTCACGGGGATATTCCCAGGGCAGCCAGTTCACCGCTGGCGCGCCGACCGGCGCCGGGCGGCCGGCGAACTCGTGCAGCGGGCGCAGACGGTACTGCTGTTGCAACTCGCGCACGGCGGGCAGGTCGTTGGCATCGCGCAGGCCGGTGCGGCCCAGGATCATGGCGATCTGCGTTTCGCTGCGCAGCACCTGGCGCACGCCCGCGGGTGTACTGCCCTGCCAGTCCGGCCCGGCAATCAGGTAGTCGCCGGCCTCGTGGCCGGTGCTGAGCACGCCGACGTAGCCGAAGTTGAACGTGTATTGGTCCACCAGTTGGTGCACGTAGTAACGGTCCTCGGGCACAGCAGGCACGCTGAGCACCCAGGGCTCGGCGCGCAGGTCGAGCCAGGCCCAGGAGTAGGGCGTGTCGTTGTTGGGCGTGACGATGTCGCGGTTCTTCGGCGTGAACAGTTCGCTGTAGTGGCGGAACACGCCGAAGCCGCCGACATACTCCGGCGATTTCGCATCGAGCGCCTGCTTCTGCATCGTCTGGTAGTGCATCAGCATCGGGTAGGCGTAGAGCCACGCCTGGCGAATGGTTTCCTGGAGCATGGCGGGATCACGCACCGGGGAGGGGGTTGCGGCCAGCAGCCAGCTCGGACAAACACCCAGGCCGAAGCCGAGCGCACCGCTGGCGCCGAGGAGACGGCGGCGGGTCAGGTTCGGATTCATGGCCTACTCCTGGGTGGCGATCGGCTGGGCGACGAGGGGCTGCACGGCCGGTGGCAGGTACTCGCCCTTGAGCGCCTTTTGCTGCGGCAGGTACATGCGCAGGATCAGGTTGAACGAGCCCGCTGGCGCCGGCAGCCAGTTGTCGGTGCTGGCCGGCCGGGCATGCTGGATGGTCAGGGTCAGGCCGCCATCGGCATCCTTCTTCAGAGCGCTGGCGCTGTTGATGGCGTAGCGATTCAGCGCATTGGCGGCGAGCATCTGCGTCTTGCCGTCGTAGAGGGTGACGGACCAGAAGGCATCCACCGGCGGCAACTGGCCCGCAGCGAAGTGCAGACGATAGGCACGACTGCCGTCGAGCGCCTGTCCGGCGGCGTCGACACGGGTGAGCGGGTACATCGCTTCGGCGGGGTCGTTGGCATAGATGTACTTCCAGGCGACCGCCGCGCGCGTCAGGTCGTCGTTGCCGTAGTGGCCGATGTTGGTCGGCGAGTTCTGCCAGCCATTGACCGGCGCGGCGAAGCGCTCGGTGGCGGCGACGATTTTTTCGCGCCCGGCCTCGGCGCCCTGCTCCACCGCCTGGGCGATGTCCGCCGGCAACTGTGTGGCGTCGAAGGGATTGCCGGTGCCCACGCCGATCTGCGCGAACTGCTTCAAGCGCTCCTGTTCTTCCGGGCTCCAGGCATGCCAGGCGGAGAGGCCGTTGAAGTCGATGAAGACGTTCTCCGCCGGGCCTTCCTTGGTCGGCAGATACTGCGGCACGTCGATCTTGTGCGGCAGCAGCGTGGGCTTGGTGCTGCGCAGCTTGTAGCCGTCCATCACGGCCTTGGCGGCGTCGAGGTCGGCTTCGCCATCCACTGCCGTGCGGCCGAGCAGGAAGACGATGCGGCTGGGCGAACGGATCACCTTGCCGTTGAAGTCCTCGGGTGTCTTGCCGTCCCAGTCGGGACCGGCGATCAGGAAACTGCCCGCGTCGCGCCCGGTGGCGCGGGTGCCGATGTAGTCGAGGTTGTTGGTACGCATGTCGATCAGCTGGAAGCTGTAGTAGCGCTGCGGAACCGCCGGCACGCTGAGCAGCACCGGATGTTCGCGCAGGTCGAGCAGCGCATAGGAGTAGAGCGTGTCGTTGTTCGGCGAGACCACGGTGCGGTCTTCCGGGCCGAGCAGCGTGGTCTTGTTGTACAGGTAGTTCACCGGCAGCTTGGCGGCGATGGCTTGCAGGGTCTTGCCGTGCTCGGCGGTGGCGAAGGCGAACAGGTAGGCCTGCTCGGCCAGGTCGCGGGCCTGTTGCGGCGTCGGCCCGGCGGCCCAGGCGTGGCCGGCGAACAGGGGAAGCAGGGCGAGTGCGGGCAGCCAGTGGCGCATGAGGTGTTCCTCGTTGTTCTTGTTGGCATGTCGCCGGCCAGAGTGCTCCACGGCGCTGCGCTCACAGTTAGCGCCAGCGGACAGAAAACGATCATCGCCGCTGGCGCACTACTCCGCCCGATCCGGGCTATGCAGCGGCAAATCCAGCTGCACCCGTCGCCGCAGCCAGGGACTGGGCCGGTAGCGTGCCTCGCCGTAGCAGGCCTGCAGGCCCTGGAGGATGGTGAGGATGCGCGCCGCGCCGTAGTGCTCGCCGAAGGCCAGCGGGCCCAGGGGATAGCCCAGTGCCAGTTGCACCGCGCGGTCCAGCGTCACTGGCGTAGCGATGCCGCGCAGGGCGATCTCGCAGCCCAGGTTGACGATGCCGGCGACCACCCGCTGGCTGATAAAGCCGGGCGAGTCGTTGATCACTTCCACCGGCACGCCGTCGCTGCCCAGCGCCTGGCGCGCCTGCGCCTCCAGCGCCGGGTCGAGCGCCGGCTGGCGCATCAGCACGCGACGGCGGTCCAGTTCGGTGAAGGTCTCCAGCGCCAGGCTGCGTTCCGGCGGCAGGCCGAGGGCGTCGATGCGCGTGCTGGCATCCACGCCCAGCGGAGTGACCAGGCAGATGGCGCGCGACGACGGCGCCTCGCCGGTCTCCAGTACCACGCCGCCGAGGGTGAGTATCGCCGCCACGCGGTGGCGCAGCTCCGGGTCCTGGCTGTCGAGCCAATAGGGGCGATTGAGCAGCACGGGTTCGTACTGCTCTTGCGGCTCGCGCACCGGCTGGCCGTCGCGGTAGCGGTAGAAGCCCTCGCCGCTCTTGCGCCCCAGCAGACCGCCGGCGACACGTTGCGCGGCCAGGGGCGACGGGGTGTAGCGTGGGTCCTGGTAGAACTGTTGGTAGAGCGACTCCATCACCGCGTGGGAAACGTCCAGGCCGGTCAGGTCGAGCAGCTCGAAGGGGCCCATGCGAAAGCCCACGCCGTCACGCAGGATGCGGTCGATCTGCGCCGGGCTGGCAATGCCTTCGCCGAGGATGCGCAGCGCTTCGGTGCTGAAGGCGCGGCCGGCGTGGTTGACGATGAAGCCAGGGCTATCCGGCGACACCGCCGGGTAATGCCCGGCCTGCTCCGCCAGTCGGCTCAGGCGGCGCACGACCGACTCGCTGGTGCGCTGGCCGCGCACCACCTCGACGATGCGCATCAGCGTCACCGGGTTGAAGAAATGGAAGCCGGCGACCCGTTCCGGGCGCTGGCAGCGCGCGGCGATACGGGTGACCGAGAGCGATGAGGTGTTGCTCGCCAGCACGGCATCCGGCGCCACGCGTTTTTCCAGCTCGGCGAGCAGCGCCTGCTTGGCGCCCAGGTCCTCGATGATGGCCTCGACCAGCAGGTCGCAGTCGGCCAGTTCGTCGAGGCTGTGGGTCGGCAGCAGGCGTTGCATCGTCGCGCCGAGTGCGTCAGGGCTGAGCTTGCCCTTGGCCACCGAACGCTCCAGCAGTTCGCGGTTGAAGGCCAGGGCCTGCTCCACGGTCTGCGGGTTGCTGTCGTACAACCGCACCGGCAGGCCGGCACTGGCGAACAGCTGGGCGATGCCGCGGCCCATGGCCCCGGCGCCGATGACGCCGATACGGTGGAAGGACTCGGTCATGCTGCGGCTCTCGTCGTGCGCACCTGCATCAACCATAGACGTTGTGCTCACACGGTGGCCCTTTTCGCCAGCTCCAGATCGCGCAGCTGACGGCGCAGCAGTTTGCCGACACTGGTCTTGGGCAGCTCGTCGAGCACCTCGACGAAGCTCGGCACCTTGTAGCCGGTGAGGTGCTCCCGGCAGTGGGCGATGATCTGCGCTGGCGCCAGGGAATCGTCCTTGAGGCTGACGAACAGCTTCACCGACTCGCCCTTGCGCTCGTCGGGCACGCCGATGGCCACGCACTCGCGCACGCCCGGGTGGCGCATCACTGCGTCCTCCACTTCGTTGGGGAACACGTTGAAACCCGAGACCAGGATCATGTCCTTCTTGCGGTCGACGATCTTGAGCATGCCGTCGGCGTCCAGTTCGGCGATGTCGCCGGTCTTCAGCCAGCCGTCCTCGGTCAATACCTGGGCGCTCTCCTCCGGGCGCTGCCAGTAACCCTGCATGACCTGTGGGCCGCGCAGCCACAATTCGCCGGGCTGGTCGGGGCCGGTGTCATTGCCCTCCTCGTCCACGGTGCGCAGCTCGGTATCCACCAGCGCCTGGCCGACGTAGCCCTCACGATACGGGCTGAGCAAGGTACCGGTGGAGACCACCGGGGAAGCCTCGGTCAGGCCGAAGCCTTCGCGCACCGGCGCACCGGTCGCCGCTTCCCAGCGCCGGCCCACTTCGCGGTTCAGCGGCGCACCGCCGGAGGTCACCCACTTCAGGTGGCTGAAGTCGATGACGGGGAAATCCGGGTGGTTCATCAGGCCGACGAACAGGGTGTTGATCCCGCTCATCAGGGTGAAGGGATAGCGGCGCATGGCGCCGATGATCTCGTCGAGGTTGCGCCCATCGCGGATGAATACCGTGTGCAGGCCCATGCCCACCGAGCTCAGCAGGTTCGTCGAGAACGCCATGATGTGGTAGAGCGGCAGTGGCGCGATGCGCACGTCGCTGGCCGGCTCCAGCAGGCCGGGGCGCAGGAACAGTTCCAGGGTCTGCACGACGTTGGCGATCAGGCTGCGGTGGCTGAGCATCGCGCCCTTGGAAACGCCCGTGGTGCCGCCGGTGTATTGCAGTAGCGCGAGGCGATCCAACCCCGGCTCGGCGTCCACAGGTGGCGCCTCGGCGCCCAGGCGCAGGGCCTGTTGGAAGCGCGTGCAGTCGGCTTCGTCACTGTCGAGCTGCGGACGTTCGATGTCGTCGATCGAGGTCAGCAGCACCTGCCGCACCTCGCTGTGCGCCTGCACGCCACGCAGCAGCGGCAGCAGGCGGTCGAGCAGGAGCACGGCAATGGCGCCGGAGTCGGCCAACTGGTGGCGCAACTCGCTCGCGGTGTACTGCGGGTTGGTGTTCACCAGTACCACGCCGGCCTTCAGTGCGCCGAAGGTGGCGATGGGGTACTGCAGGGAGTTGGGCAACATCAGCGCCAGGCGCTCGCCCGGTTGCAGGCCGGCGTGGTGGCGCAGGTAGCGGGCGAAGGCGTCGGCTTGGCGCTCGAGTTCGGCGAAGGTGAGATGACTGTCGCCGCAGGAGAAGGCGAGGCGTTCGGGAAACTCGCGACAGGCATCGCGCAGCAGGTCGTGGAGGTTCTGGTAGCCGTGACGGGCGATCTCGCGGGCTACGTGACCGGTCGGTTGAGCGGACATCGACTTCTCCGTTGCTTTTCCGAGCCTGGATCGGCTCTGGCTTCGAATTGTTGTTCTGCACAGCGAAACAGTGTGTCGAAATCGATGGTATGCGATAGGCTAGCTGCGTGCAATGAGCGCACGCGGACCGCTGCGAGGCGAGGGGGCTATCTGCTATCGTTCGCCCGCGCCGCGCGTGGCGCCGCAGAAATGATCCCGCCGAGGCCCCATGAGCGACGAAGTCGAAGACAGCAGCAACCCCAAGGACCGCAAGTACGTCGAGGCCCTCGCCCGCGGCCTGGATGTGCTGCGCGCCTTCACCCACGGCTCGGTGGTGCTCGGCAACCAGGAAATCTCGCGGATCACCGGCCTGCCCAAGGCAACGGTGTCGCGCATGACCTACACCCTGACCCAGCTCGGCTACCTCTGCTACTCGCAGCAGCACGAGAAGTACCAGCTGGATTCCGGCGTGCTGGCGCTGGGTTACGCCTACGTCTCCAACCTGCGCGTCCGCCAGCTGGCCAAGCCGTACATGGATGCCTTCGCTCGCCGCACCAACACCACGGTCGGCCTGACCTGCCGGGACTGGCTGTCGATGATCTACGTGGAAAACTGCCGTCCGCCGGAAGCCACTTCGCTGCGCATGGACGCCGGTGTGCGCCTGCCATTGGCAACCACCGCCGCCGGCCGCGCCTACCTCGCCGCGACCCCGCAGCAGGAGCGCGAGCACCTGCTGTCGGCGCTGCAGGAGCGGCATGAGGGCGACTGGTCCGTGATGCGTGCCTCGCTGGATGCTTCCTTCGAGGAGTATTACGAGCACGGTTTCTGCCTGTCGCTGGGCGACTGGGACCGTAACGTGCGCGCCGCTGGCGTGCCGCTGCGCCTGGCCGATGGTGGCCTGATGGCGCTGACCTGCGGGGCGCCGTCATTCCAGCTCAGCGAGGAAACCCTGCGCGGGTCGCTGGCCCATGAGCTGGAGATATTGGCGCGGGATATCGAGAGCCTCGGGGCCTGATTTTTTCCGAGCTTTCGTAGGAGCGGAGCTTCTCCGCGATGCTTTTCGTTTGGGTGTTCTGCGTCGCCTCGGCTTGCGCTGATAGATTTTTTTCGCCCCCTCGGGCGCCCCACTTTGGAGAGACCCAAAGTGGGCAAAGGTCTTGCCCCTCCATCCGGTTTTTCGCTTGGGGCGAAAAATACCCTCGTTGAGTCGGAATTTCAGGGGCACGCGCTGACGGGCCATCCCTGGCCCGACAGCGCTCTCGCGACATCCATGTCGCTCAACCCCTGAAACTCCGCTTCAACGAGGCCTCCTGAAAGGGGCGCTTCGGAGTGCGCTGACATTTCTCTGGAATTCTTTAGAACCAAAGCCTGAGCTGAGGTGTTTTCTGTAGGAGCGAGCTTGCTCGCGAACAGGTTCGCCGGCAGCTCCAATGCTGGGCGGTTCGCGAGCAAGCTCGCTCCTACAAGGGCAGGTGCATGCGTTACGCCACTTCCATCAACCCCGCGTACACCTTCAGGTGATGGTCGTCGTCACCCAACTGGTGGCTGAGCATCACCAGGCGCTTGGCGTGGTGAGCGAGTACGTATTCCCAGGTCATGCCGATGCCGCCGTGCAGCTGGATCGCCTGTTCCGCCACATAGCGCGCCGCACGGGTGACGATGAACTTGGCGGCGGCCAGGGTGCGGCTGCGCTCGGCGCTGTCGGGCTGGTCGGCGACGCAGGCGGCGAGGATCGCCATGCTGGTGGCCTGTTCCAGCTCACTGCGCATGTCCACCATGCGGTGCTGCAGCACCTGGAACTTGCCGATCGGGATGCCGAACTGCTTGCGCGTCTTCAAATAGTCCAGGGTCAGCGCGCAGGCTTCCTGCAGGCTGCCGAGGGCTTCGGCGCACTGCGCGGCAAGGGCGCGGCCCTGCTGGTAACGCAGCGCCGCTAGCGCCTCGCCCGGCACGCCGAGGGCTTCGCCAACAGCGCCATCGAGGAACAGCTCACAGGCGCGCTGGCCGTCCACCGTCGGGTACTCGCGGCGGCTGACGCCGCCTTGCTGTGGATCGATGAGGAACAGGCCGATGCCCGCCTCGTCCCGCGCAGTGCCTGCTACTCGAGCCGAAACGAGTATCGCCGTGGCGCTCTGCCCGCCGATAACCACCGCCTTGCGGCCGCTCAGTTTCCAGCTATCGCCGGCCTGCTCCGCGCGGGTCTGCACGTCGTGCAGGTGGTAATGGCTTTGCGGTTCTTCGAACGCGACCGCGAGCTGCGCTTCGCCGCTGGCGATGCGCGGCAGCCAATGGGCCTTCTGCGCATCGCTGCCCAACTGGGCGATCAGCCCGCCGGCGTGCACCACCGATTGCAGGTACGGCTCCAGGCAAAGCCCACGGCCCAGCTCGGTAAGCACCAGCATGCTCTCGACACCACTGCCGAAGCCGCCGTATGCCTCGGGTAGCGCCACCGAAGTCAGCCCCAGCTCGCCGAGCTGGCGCCAGAAGTCAGCGCTGTAGCCCAGCTCGGAGCGGCTGAAGCCTTCGCGCTTGTCGAACGGGTAGGCGTCGCGCACCAGGCGCGCCGCGGTGTCCTGCAGCATCTGCTGCTCTTCGCTCAGTTTGAAGTCCATGGTCAGCCCCTCACAGCTCGAGAATCATCTTGGAGACGATGTTCTTCTGGATTTCATTGGAGCCGCCAAAGATCGACAGCTTGCGCAGGTTGAAGTACTGGCTGGCTGGCGCCGCCGAGTAGTCCGCGTGCAGCGGTTCGGCGCCCAGCTCGAATTCGTCTTCGATGAAGGGCAGCGCGTAGGGGCCGAGCACCTTGCGCAGCAGGTGGCTGATCGCCTGGCGGATTTCCGTGCCCTTCACCTTCAGGATCGAGCTTTCCGCTCCCGGCACACCGCCTTCGCGGGCGGCGGCGAGGATGCGCAGCGTGCTCATCTCGATGGCCATCAGCTGCATTTCCACTTCCGCTACCTGGGCGCGGAACAGCGGGTCTTCGAGCATCGGCTTGCCCTCGCACAGCTCTCGGCCGGCCACGCGCTTGAGGTGCGCGAGCACCGCCTTGGACGCGCCGATGCCGGCCAGGCCGGTGCGCTCGTAGGTGAGCAGGTACTTGGCGCAGGTCCAGCCTTCGTTCTCGCGGCCCACCAGGTTTTCCACCGGTACGCGCACGTTGTCGAAGAACACCTCGTTGACCTCGTGCTCGCCGTCCAGGGTGATGATCGGGCGCACGGTGATGCCCGGCGTCTGCATGTCGATCAGCAGGAAGCTGATGCCGCGCTGCTGCTGCGCCTCGGGGTCGGTGCGCACCAGGCAGAAGATCCAGTCGGCGTGCTGGCCGAGGGTGGTCCAGGTCTTCTGGCCGTTCACCACGTAGTGATCGCCGTCGCGCACCGCGCGGGTCTTCAGCGAAGCGAGGTCGGAGCCGGCACCTGGCTCGGAGTAGCCCTGGCACCACCAGTCGGTGCCGTCGAGGATGCGCGGCAGGTAGTGCGCCTGCTGCTCGGGCGTGCCGAACCTGATGATAACCGGGGCGACCATGTTGACGCCGAAGGGGATGGTGCGCGGCGCGCCGAAGGCGGCGCATTCCTCTTCGAAGATGTGCTTCTGCACGGCGTTCCAGCCGGTGCCGCCAAACTCCTCGGGCCAGTGCGTGGCGTACCAGCCCTGTTCGGCGAGCACACGCTGCCAGCGCTGGTGGTCGCCCTTGTTCAGGTGTTTGCCCAGGCGCACCTTGCTGGCGATGTCCTGGGGCAGTTTGCTGTCGAGGAAGTGGCGTACTTCATCGCGGAACGCCAGTTCGTCGGGGGTGAAATGGATGTCCATGGCAGGTCCTCTACAGATCGGCGAAGCGGCGGCCTTCGGCCGCCAGGCGTTCGAGCAGTGGTGCGGGTTGCCACCAGGCGCCGAGGCGCTGGTGGAATTCGCGGATTCGTTCGAGCACACGGGCAAGGCCGATGCTGTCGGCATGGAACAGCGGGCCGCCACGCCAGGCGGGGAAGCCGTAGCCGTTGAGGAAGATCACGTCGACGTCGCTGGCGCGCTGGGCGATGCCTTCGTCGAGGATGTTCGCCGCCTCGTTGATCAGCGCGTAGATGCAGCGCTCGACGATTTCCTCGTCGCTCACCGGCCCACGGGTGATGCCACGGTCGGCCGCGGCCTGCTCCAGCATGGCCGGCAACGCCGGGTTGTCCTGCGGGGCGCGGTCACCCTCGCCGTACTGGTAGAAGCCGGTGCCGCTCTTCTGCCCGAGCATGCCGGCGGCGATCAGGTGGTCGAGCACGGTCGGCAGCGTCTGGCCGGGTTTCAGGTTCGGCCGCTGGCGCGAGCGGATCGCGTGGCTGATGTCCAGGCCGGACAGGTCGCGCACCGCCAGCGGCCCCATGGCCATGCCGAAGGCGCGCAGCGCATGGTCCACCTGCGCGGGTGTGGCGCCCTCCTCCAGCAGGAACTCGGCCTGGCGGCCGTACTGGAAGATCATGCGGTTGCCGACGAAGCCATCGCATACGCCGACCACTACCGCGACCTTCTTCAGGCGCTTGCCCAGTTGCATCGCGCTGGCCAGCACGGTGTCCGAGGTGGCCTTGCCGCGCACCACTTCGAGCAGGCGCATGACGTTGGCCGGGCTGAAGAAGTGCAGGCCGACCACGTCCTGAGGGCGTTGGGTGAAGGCGGCGATTTCGTCGAGGTCCAGCGAGGATGTGTTGCTGGCGAGGATCGCGCCGGGTTTGCAGGCGACGTCCAGCTGCTCGAAGACCTGGCGCTTCACGTCCAGGCTTTCGAACACCGCTTCGACCACCACGTCCGCATCGCCCAGCGCAGCGTAATCGAGCACGCCGCTGATCAGGCCCATGCGCCGCTCCATCTCCTCGGCGCCCAGGCTGCCACGCGTCACGCTGGCGGCGTAGGTGCTGCGGGCGCGGTCAAGGCCGCGTTGCAGGGCTTCGTCGTTCACCTCCAGCAGCTTGACCGGGATGCCGGCGTTGGCGAAGCACAGGACGATGCCGACGCCCATGGTGCCGCCGCCAATCACGGCGGCGTTGCGCACCTCGCGCGGCTGGATGCCGGCCGCCAGGCCTTCGACCTTGGCTGCCTCGCGCTCGGCGAAGAAGGCGTGGATCTGCGCGGCGCGTTGCGGCGACTCCATGCATTGCTGGAACAGCGCACGCTCGCGCACCAGGCCTTCGCGCAGCGGCAATTGGCTGGCGGCTTCCACGGCGTCGATGCAGCGTTGCGGCGCGAACTGGCCGGGCAGGCGCTTGTGCACCTCGCCGCGATTGTGGGCGATCAGCGCGGCCACGCCGGCTTGCTGCACGCGTTCATTGCGCTCGCCGGTGCGGCGCGGGCCCTTGCCGTCTGCCAGCAGGCGCTGGGCGAAGGCGAGGCCGGCTTCGATGAGGTCGCCGTCGAACAGTTCATCGAGGATGGCGTTTTCCAAGGCTTGCGGCGCGCGGATCGGCGCGCCGCTGACGATCATGTCCAAAGCCATCTCGATGCCGGCCAGGCGCGGCAGACGCTGGGTGCCGCCCGCGCCAGGAAGCAGACCGAGCTTCACTTCCGGCAGGCCGACCTGGGCGTCGCGGCGGGCGATGCGGTAATGGCAGGACAGCGCGACTTCCAGCCCGCCACCCAGCGCGGTGCCATGGATCACGGCAACGCTGGGTTTGGTCGAACCTTCGATGATCTCGACCACTTCCGGCAGCGAAGGCGCCTGCGGCGGCTTGCCGAACTCGCGGATATCGGCGCCGGCCATGAAGGTGCGCCCGGCACAGACCAGCACCACCGCGCGCACCTGCGGATCGGCCTCCGCCTGTTGGAAGGCGGCGAGCAGGCCAGCACGGACGGCTTGTCCGAGGGCATTCACCGGTGGGTTGTCGACCGTCACCAGGGCTATCTCGCCCCGGCGTTCGAGCAGTACCGCTTCTGACATGCTGTGCTCCGTTTAGACTTGTTTTAACGGAATGATGTTTCGCTGTGCAGAATACGATGCTGATTTTTGCTTGTCGATAGGACGGGCCAGCTCTTTGTAGGAGCGAGCTTGCTCGCGAACAGATTTGCCGGTGGCTCTGATGTTGGGTGGTTCGCGAGCAAGCTCGCTCCTACAAGGGGCTCTTGCGCTCAGGCTTGCCCGCACCTCCGCCCTCTTCCACAGGGAGAGGGCTGGGGTGAGGGAACGTGCTCGCGCCGGAGGCCCAGGCAGCACCCCGCCGAAAAACAAAAACGCCCTCTCCGGATTTCCGGAGAGGGCGCAACCGCGCCGGCTACGCCCAGCCGGGACAAGGGAGCGGAAGCGCTACTTCGCCCAGCGCCGCAGCTCCGATGGCGTGTAGTCACTCATCTTCGCGTGCTGGCCGGTTTTCAGGCCGCTGTTCTCCTCGTTCATCAGGCCGTTGACAAAGTAGCGCCCGCTGATGAGGTCGTAGGCCGCGGCCAGGGCTTCGTAGGTGAACTGCTTGTCGTAGTACGGCATGGCATGGGACTGGTAGTTGCGCCACAGCTCGCCACGGCTGTCATAGAACTCGCCGAGGACGATGTTCCAGCTGTCCTCGTCGAGGTAGTAGCGGCGCTTGCTGTAGATGTGGCGTGCGCCGGCCTTGAGGGTGGCTTCGACGACCCACACGCGGTGCTTCTCGAAGCGCGTCAGGTCCGGGTTGAGGTGGCCGGTCTTGAGGATATCGGTGTATTTCACCGAGCGGTCGTACAGGCGGAAGCTGTTGTACGGTACGAACAGTTCCTGCTTGCCCGTCAGCTTCCAGTCGTAGCGGTCCGGCGCGCCGTTGAAGCCGTCGAGGCTGTCGGCGGTGATCATGCCGTCGCTGTAGCGCGCACTGTTGTCATAGGCGATCAGCGGTGCGCGGCGCACGCGGCGCTGGCCGGGGATGTACTGCCAGGCGGCGCGCGGTTCGGCCATCTGGTCCATGGGCTCGTGGGACAGCACCGCCTCGCCGGACAGCCGCGCCGGTTCCAGCACGCGGGTCTTGAACAGGTAGAGCAGGTTGCCGTCCTGCGGCAGGTCGTCGATGGTTTCGGCGTAGTTCATCTCGGTCTGCGAGCGGACCAGGGCGAAGACGCCGTTCTCCTTCACGTTAGCCGAGCTGAAAGTGCGCGAGAGGCTGCCGCCGCGGTAGCGGGTGATGTGATTCCACAGCGCTTCGACGCCCTCCCTGGGCAGCGGGAAGGGCACGCCGCGATGGTAGTTCAGCACACCGTTGCCGCCGTCGGCGAGCTTGCTCTGCTCGGCGTTGCGGCGGGTTTCGGCATTGATGTCGTCGGGCAGCCGCGCGCTGCGATGGCTGGGGTAGACGTTGATCCTGTAAGTCGCCGGATAGCGCTTGAGCATCGCCTGCTCGCCGGGGCTGAGCCACTGGCTGTACTGCCCGGCGTTGGCCGGAGTGATGGTGAACAGTGGCTTCTCGCTGGCGTAGGGATTGGCGTAGCCACCCTTGGCGTCGACCTGCCCGGCGTCGGGTTTCAGGCCGCCGTCCCAGGCGGGGATGCTGCCGTCGGCGTTGCCTGCTTTTTCCGCACCGGTCGGGGTCAGCTTGCCGCCCAGGTCGGCGGCCGTGTTGGCGTGGGCGTTGAAGACCAGGCCCATGGCGAGCGCCAGGGCAGTGATTGGCATGAGTTGCATCGGCAGGTTCCTCAGAAGTCGACCTTGGCGCTGACGCTGTAGAAGTCGCGGTCGTCGAGCGTGCTGTACGTGTTGGTGCCGAAGAAGGTGTTGTAACCGAACTCCAGGCTGTAATCGTTGAGGTAGTTGAAGGCCAGCGACAGGCCGGCGGCCATCTGCCCTTCCTGGAACGGGCCGCCCGGATCGTAGGAGTAGCCTTCGACGTCGTGGCGGAAGTTCAGGCTGGGCAGCATGTTCACCCCTGGCAGCACGTCGCTGTATTCCAGGCCGGCGCGCAGGCGGTAGCCCCAGGACCAGGGCGTGGTGAATCCATCGTCGGTGCAGTAGCGGTTGGTCACGCCGCTCGCGACGGTGTTGCACGTCGTGCCGTTGAGCGGCGCGCTGCGGCCGAAGGCTGCGTTGCGCCCCAGGCGTTCATCGCCGACATCGCCCACGTGCACCACGCCGGCCTCGCCGAGCAGCGTCAGGCGGGTGGCGCCCAGTACGTTGTCGATGATCTGGGTGGCGGAAGCGGTCATCTGCCACACCGGCTTGCGCTCCCAGCCGTCCAGGGTCTGGCCGGTAGTGGTGGCGCTGGCCGGAATCCCCTCGATGGCCGAACTGCCGGATGGCCCGGTGATCATCGCGACGTTCATGTCGGGGCCGTTGTAGGCCACTGGCATGTTCGGCCGGTAGCTCAGCTCCGCCGCCAGCGAGGTACCCCAGCCTGGCAGTGCACCGTTGATGCTCAGGCCGTAGAGGTGGATGTTCTCCGGAAAGGCGGCGGCATACACCGGGCCCTGCACGCGGCCGATGGGGAAGTTGCCGGGCTTGCTGGCGTCCCGCGCGGTGAGCTGCAGGTACGGCAGGCGCGCGTGGTAGTTGACGTAGTAGAAGGCCGCCTCGGCATCGTTCAGCGAGCTGATCAGGGTGCGCAGGGCGACGCCCCACTGGCCCTGGTCGGACGGATCCTGGTCGTCGCCGTGGGAGGCGTACAGACCGCTGACCTGCATCTGCGCGTCGGTCTGCACCTGGCTCAGGTACAGCGGGCCACAGCCGGGCTGGATGACATCGCTGGTGGCGAAGAAGGTGCCGCAGCCGTCGAGCACGCTGGGGCGCCAGTTGTACTGGTAGAAGCCTTCCAGGTTGACCTTGTCGGTCAGCCCGAGGTTGAAGGAGAGCATCTCCACCGGCAGCTGGCCTTCCTTGATGTCCACCCCGGGTTTGTTGAAGGCGCTGTAGTCCAGCGGGTTGATCACGTTGACGCCGTTCTGGATCAGGATCGCCTCGCCCCAGGACAGCACCTGTTTGCCGAGCTTGAGGTTGAGCGGATGCTCGTCGACGTCGAAGTCCTTCCACACGTAGGCATCGAGGGTATCGAAGCCGTGGTAGCGCGCCAGGGTCGGCCAGCCGCTGTCGTCGAAGTCCTTGAAGCGGCCGTCGCCGGTTTCGTAGGCGTGGTCGTACCAGTACTTGACGCGGACAAAGGCGCCCTGCCCCTGGCCGTCGAGACTGAAGTCAGTGAGGCCCTTGAACATCTGCGAGATGGGGTCGCCCTTCTTGAAGTTCAGGCGGTTGTCGTCGGCGCTCACGCTGCTGCCGTCGGCGTTGTCGATGTGCTGCGCCTGCACCGCGTTGGCGTGGGTCATCAGGTGCCGGTCCGGGTCCTGCGCGGACCAGCTGGCGCCCAGGCTCAGGGTGGTCTTGGTCGACAGGCTCCAGTCGTCGTTCAGCTCGAAGGTGGTGGCCTGCGCGGGGATGGCGCTGCCCACCGCGAGGACAAGCAGGAGAGGTTTGCAGTGTTGGCACCGCCCCAGAAGCGGAATGGGGGCAGGGGCCGGATGGATTCTTGTCATTATGGGCTCCGGATGGGTAGTACCGCGGGCCCACCTTGCCGGGCGCGGGCCGTTGGGCCGCAAGCCGGGAAAGACAAAAACCGATCATCCTGCGCTGCGCCGGTGCCGCCTCGCCGCCTCAGGAATGCCCCAGGCGGAACTGCTTGGGAGTGATGCCGAAGCGCTTGCGGAAGGCGCGGATGAAGTTGCCGCTCTGCCGATAGCCGATGCGCTCGGCAATGCGTTCGATGGGCTGATCGGAGGAGCGCAGCCAGATGCGCGCCAGGTTCAGGCCATCGCCCTCGCCGGCTTCCCGCGTACCGCTCCATTGGCGCCGCAGGCTCTGATAGAGGAACTCGTTGGCGCCGGCCAGTGGCGTCTCCAGCAGCACGGTGGGTAGTGCCAGGTACGGGGTATGGCTCGTGCGCCACGGCACGCCCCATTGCGTCAGCACTTCGCCGCAACGCTGACGCGGGCCAGTGCCGGCTTCGATGAAGGTGGCGCGCGGCAAGCGGCTCACGCGGCGGGCGATGTTGCGGATCAGCGTCAGCTCAGCCGCATCGAGCCCGAAGTGATGCAGCTGCTGGCTCACCGGCGTGAGCGTTAGCCGGGTGGCATCGCCGTCGTGCGTCAGGCTTACCTCCAAGCAATTGGTCACCGACGGCACGTGCTCGCAGAAGGCCGCGAGGCTGGCGCCCAGGGTGGGCGCCGAGTCCAGCAGGATGTTCAGCCCTTGCAGGCAGTGAGTGGCCATGCCGTTGACCAGCCCACAACCGAACTGCGGGTTGCCGCTGGCGCGCTCGCATTCGCGCCAGAGCGATTCCATCTGCTCGACTGGAACGCGGGCGCGGTGGTCCGCCAGCAACGCCTCGGCGATCCCGGCGCGCGCCCGCAACTCGCCGGCACTCAGCCCAAGGCGGGTGGCGTGCAGCAGGATGGTGCTGGCAAAGGCACTGGAAGCGAACAGCAGGACGGACATGGCGATGGACCGGAGCGGCGACCGGTTTACTACATCAGCTCCCTCTGCTATCCATCAAATTCATTCGACTCAACACTTTGATGCGCAGGATGCATGATGGAATTGAGACAGCTCCGCCACCTGGCCGCCCTCGCCGATTTCCAGAACTTCCAGCGCGCCGCCGACGCCATTGGCCTCAGCCAGTCGGCGCTGAGCCGCAGCATCCAGACTCTGGAGCGCGACCTGGACTGCGAGCTGGTGGATCGCCAGAGCCGTGAATTCCGCCTCACCGGCCAGGGCCAACTGGTGCTTCAGCACGCCCGCCGCCTGCTCGCCGGAACGCGCTCGCTGCGCAATGAACTGGAGCAGTACAACGGCCTGAATGCCGGCGAGCTGCGCTTCGGCTGCGGCCCCTACCCCGCCCAGTTGCTGGTGCCCGAGGCGATGGCGGATTTCATCCGCGCGCACCCGGCCATAAACGTCGGTTTCCTCATGGGAGACTGGCTGCAGATGGCCCAACTGCTCAAGGAAGAGCAGGTGGAATTCTTCGTCGGCGACGCCCGCGAGTTCGCCGGCAATCCGGACTACCAGGTGCGCTGGATGGACCTGCGCCCGGGCCGCTTCTTCTGCCGTGTCGGTCACCCACTGGCCCTGCGCCCGACGCTGAAACTGGGCGAGCTGCTCGACTACCCGCGCGTTGGCACACGCATCCCGCCGCCGCTGCGCAAGGTGCTGGCCGAGGTGATCGGCGAGCGGGATTTCCACATGAACGTGGAGTGTGCGCAGTTCGCCGCCATCCTGCACATCGTCGCGCGCTCCGACGCCGTCGGCCTCGCCGCGGTGGAGGCTTTGCACGACCCGGTGCAGCGCGGCGAAATCGCTCTGTTGCAGATCACCGACGTCCCGCAGGATCGTCCTGAATTACGCCTGCACTACGGCATCGTCAGCCGCGCCGACTACGGACTTTCACCGGCGGCCCAGGCGATGGTGGAAGCGATCTACGCGGCCGATCGGCGGCTGCCACGTGGGGCGAAAGCCTAGCAGTGCGCGATGGCGATTCAGGAGCGGGGATGCTTCGCGAGCAAGCTCGCTCCTACAGGCCCCCGCGCGCTCCTTGTAGGAGCGAGCTTGCTCGCGAACCGCGCGGCACCAGGCCATCGCGAGCGCAGCCTGCTCCCACGTCCAGGGCTTTTGCGTGCTCCTCGCTCCTGCAGGCCCCCGCACGCTCCTTGTAGGAGCGAGCTTGCTCGCGAACCGCGCGGCACCAGGCCATCGCGGACGGAGTCCGCTCCTACTCTCCCTGGGGATGTTGGGTGCTACCGGCGACCAACAGATCGCCATGCAGCTCGCAGTAGCACTCGTCATTCCAGCCATAGTGCGGATCGCGGCAGATCGAATGGCGCACCGGGCCGGTGGTGCCGGGCTTGCGGGTTTTCAGGCTGTCGCGCAGGGCGGCGTAGATCGAGCCGGGCTGTGGCCAGTCGGTAAGGACAGGCCCCTCGCCCAACTGGTTTCCAGCGCGCAGCTCCGCGCGCAGGATTGCATCGAGTTCCGGGCAAAGGCTGGCGGTGGGCGATCGTCTCATGGAATTCCCTGCTCAAAGGCGGCAAACCCGCGGGACATTATCCAGGGTTTGCGCGCGCCAGAACGGAAATGGAAGCGGTTATTCGCTAGCGCTGCATACTCGACCGTTGCGACGGTTTCGGCAGGCCGGCGAACGCGGCCTGCACCTGGCGAATCGCCCGCTCCATGGCCTGCTCGAAGCGGTAGCGATTCTCCACGTACAGGCACAGCTCGATGGCGATCGGCTGCTCGATGGGCAGCGGGCTCTGGCATAGGCCCAGCTGCGTCGCGACGCGGCTGGGCAGGGTCAGGCCGTAGGGGCGCTGATCGGCGATCAGACGCGCCGCCAGCGCGCTCTGCAGGGTCAGCGCGATGTGTCGGCGCTGCCCGCGCAGGCCCAGCTCAAGGTCCACTGGCCCCAGGCCGTCGCGGCGCTGGGATACCTGGATCTGCGGCACCTTCAGGTACTCCTCCAGGGTGCGCGGCGGCTGCGCGAGAGCAGCGCCGTGGGCAAACACGAAGTGATCGCCGAGCAGCGCAATCTTGCGGATGCCCGCTTGCCGGGAAAGCGGCTGGTCGATGTCGATCAGCAGGTCGAGCTTGCCGCCGGTGAGCTCCTGCAATGCATCGCGCCGGCGGCTCTGGTAGAAGCGTGGCTGCCAGTCGATGCCGGGGCCTTCCAGCAGCGCCTCCAGCAGCAGCGGCTGGAACGCCTCCGGGCAACTGATGCGCAGGCTGCGTGCGGCGGGCGCGGCATGGGCAGCGGGTGTCTGGGCCAGGGCTTCGCGCAGGGCGTCCAGCGCCTCGCGGATCGAGCCGGAAAGCCGGTGCGCCACCAGCGTCGGCGCCACGCCCAGGTGGGTCTTGATGAACAGCGGGTCGTCGCACAGCAGGCGCAGGCGACGCAGTGCGTTGCTCATCGCCGGCTGGGTCAGGCCCATCACCTCGGCGGCGCGAGTGATGCTGCGCTGGTGGTAGATGGCGTCGAAGGCCAGCAGCAGGTTGAGGTCCAGTTGGCGAAGGTCGAGCATGGTGGGCACCGCGGCGAGCGCTGAAACGAGCGGCGCATGCTAGTGAGCGCCCTGCCCCGCGCCGCCAGCCCTACAGGACAATTTCCGATCATTGCGACGCTTCGCCGACAGGCGTGGTGCCGGCATTCGTCCGGTGAATGCGCTTCGGCGATGGGCGCCGGGCTTGGCATAGTGGAGGCCACCACTCGCGGGAGGGCGCGCCATGAATGAGTTCGAACAGCAGCTGCTGGCGGTCAACGACATCCAGCTCAGCGTCTACAGCTGCGGCCCGGAAGGCGGCAAGCCGGTCTGGCTGCTGCACGGCTTCCCCGAGTGCTGGCATTCCTGGCAGCACCAGATGCGCGCCCTCGCCGCTGCCGGCTACCGGGTGTATGCCCCGGAGATGCGCGGTTATGGCCAGACCAGCGCGCCCACCGAGGTGGATGCCTACGACGTGCTGACACTCTGCGCGGATATCCAGGGGGCAATGGACGCCCTGGGCCACGAGCGCGTGGCCATGGTCGGCCACGACTGGGGTGCGCCGGTGGCGTGGCACCTGGCGCTGCTGGAGCCGCAGCGTGTCGAGGTGCTCGCCACGCTCTCGGTGCCCTTCGCAGGCCGCGCCAAGCGCCCTGCGGTGGAGATCATGCGTGAAGTCTTCGCCGGCAAGTTCTTCTACATCCTCTACTTCCAGGAGCCCGGCCGCGCCGAGGCTGAGCTGGATGCGGACATCGCCATCAGCCTGCGCCACTTCCTCGGCGACAACGTGCGCCTGGCGCCCGACCAGCCGCCCGAAGGCCGCCTGTTCGACGGCCTGCCGCCCCCACCTGAACACCCGGACTGGTGCAGCGCCGAGGACTTCCAGCACTACGTGCGGACGTTCGAGGGCCGCGGCTTCCATGGCGCGCTGAACTGGTACCGCAACTTCGAGCGCACCTGGCAGCGCACCGAGCCGCTGGCCGGACGCAAGGTCGAGCAGCCGACGCTGTTCCTGATCGGCGACCGCGACCCGGTCGGGCGCTTCGAGGCCTACACCGTGCAGCGCATGCCCGAGCATGTGCCCAACCTGGAACAGCACGTGCTGGAGAACTGCGGCCACTGGATCCAGAGCCAGCAGCCGCAGCGGGTCAACGCCTTGTTGCTGGACTTCCTCGGCCGTCATTACACAGCCTGATCCGGCTTGTGGGCGCGCGGCGCAATGCGTAAGGTCGGCCGGCCAGCCTTCCGAGCCGCGCACCATGAGCCCACGCACCGCCGATCCGTCCAACGCCTTCTACGCGCCGACCCTGCTGCCGGCGATGGAAGAGCTGTTGTCGCGCGGCATCGCTGGCGCCGAGTTGGAGGCCTGTTTTCGCCGCAGTCTGCTGGAGTTGCGTACGCCGCTGGTACGGGTGCCGCTGTTTCTCTCGCGCCGCTTCTGGGACCTGGCCGAGCAGGCCAGCGGTGAAGCGGCCATCGGCCTGCTGGCAGGCAAGCGCTTCGCCTCGACGCTGACCAATGGCCTGACCTACCTGTTCGACGTGGCGCCCACGCTGGAATTGGCCTGCGCCTATTTCTGCGAGTACTTCCCCTACTTCAACGGCTCGTTGCGCGCCGAGTTGCGCGCCGAAGGCGACAGCCTCGCGCTGGTGCTCACCGAGCACGGCGCCCTGCTCTCCGGCCGGCAGAGCCGCGAGTACACCGTGGTGGGCATCTGCAGCCTGCTGCGGCGCAAGCTGCTGGCCAGCGGGATCGATCAGGACCCGCTGCTGGGCATCGACTTGCCGGGCATCGAGCCTGGAGAGCTGCAAGCCTACGACCAGGCCCTGCGTGTGCCACTGCGCTGGGGCGCGGCTGAGGTCGTGTTGCGCCTGGCGCCGGAACTGTTCCGCCGCCCATTGTCGCCGCCGAACCCGGAGCTCGAAGGCACGCTGGTCGGCCTGCTCGACCAGGCGCGCAGCCAGACCCAGCGCACGCTGCTGGACGAGGCCGCCGACTACGTTGCCCGTGAGCTGCCCCAGGGCGCGAGCTTCCAGTCCTTCTGCGAGGCGCGCCACCTCACCGAACGCACCGCCGCGCGGCGGCTGCTCAGCCATGGCTGGCGCTACAGCGAACTGCTGGATGAGCAGCGCCGCTACCGGGCGCTGGATCTGCTGGAGCAGTCGGCGCTGTCGCTGGCGCAAATCACCGACCAGCTCGGTTACGGCGATCTGCAGAGTTTCTCCCGTGCCTTCGGCCGCTGGTACGGCACCAGCCCGGGCGCCTGGCGCGAAAGCCTGCCGCGCTGAGTCAGGGGCTGCGGCGCATGCCGATGTGCGGGATGTCGTCTTCCAGGTAGACCTCGGTCACCGGCGTGAAGCCGTAGCGACCGTAGTAACCCTGCAGGTGCGCCTGGGCCGAGAGGTAGATCGGCAGGCCCGCCCGGCGCTGGGCGATGGCCTGCAATGCCTGCTCCATCAACTGATGGCCGAGGCCGGTGCCGCGTCCCTGCGGGGCGATCACCACGCGGCCGATCACCACGTCGCCGTCGTGGCGCTGCGGGTCCAGCAGGCGCAGGTAGCCGATCAGCTGGCCATTCTCTTCCACCATCAGGTGGCAGGTGTCGCCGACCAGGTCCAGGCCATCGACCTCCTGGTAAGGGCATTTCTGTTCCACCACGAAGACTTCGGTGCGCAGCTGCAGGATGGCGTAGAGCTCTTCCTTGGTCAGGTCGCGATGGTGCTTGCAGGTCCAGTTCAGGGCCATGTCGTGTTCACTCCGATCATCAGGTTGGCCATGGTAGCGCGCCTCAGACCGGCGCGTGGAAGCGCAGCGTGGTCGAGCCACCCAGGTGCCGGCGCAGCGCGTCGATGGCGACCTTCACCTTGGCCGGCTGGGCATCCCGGCGCGGGGTGACGGCGTAGATACCGAATGGCGGCAGCGACCATTCCGGCAGCAGGCGCACCAGCCTGCCCTCCTCCAGCGCCTCGCGGACTTCCGGCTCCGGCTGGGCGGAAACACCGAGACCGTCGAGGGTGAACTGGCGCAGGGCAATCATGCTGTTGGCGGCCACGCGCGCCTCGAGCCGCAGCTTGCAGCTCTCCCCGCCCGGCCCGCTGAAGGTCAGGTAGCTCTGGTGCGCGACGGTGTTCAGCGACAGCCAGTCCATGCCCTGCAACTGCTGCGGATGGTCGATGGCCGGCATGCGCCGCAGGTAGGCGGGAGCGGCACAGACAACGTTGTTCCATTCGGCCAGGTGCCGCGCTACCAGGCTGGAATCGGAGAGACTGCCGACGCGGATGGCGAGGTCGATGCGCTGCTCGATCAGGTCGATCTGCTCATCGTGGAAGAACAGTTGCAGGCGCAGTTGGCGATGATTCTCCAGCAGCGGGCGCAGCGCCTCGGTGATCAGCTTGCCGGAGAACCCGACCGGCGCTGCCAGGCGCAACTCACCCACCGGCGCCTCGCGCCATTCCCCCAGGCGTTGCTCGGCTTCCTCGGCGATGGCGAGCATTTGCGCGCAGCTGCGATAGAAGGCCTCGCCGGCCTCGGTCAGCGTCAGCTTGCGGGTAGTGCGGTGCAGCAGCGTGACCTGGGCGTGGGCTTCGAGCTTGCGGATCTGCTGGCTGACTGCCGACGGTGTCATGCCCAGCGCTTCGGCCGCAGCGGCCATGGAGCCGCGGGCGACCACGGTGGCGAACACCGCCATGCCGCGAAGATTGTCCATTGTGAAGCTCCGCTAAAGAGTGAAAGGCAAAATAGCGGGTTTTTCCCTTGATTGCCGGCGCCTAGGATGTCATCTCCCAAAATGGAGAAGAGAAAAGATGCCTTCGAGCCGTGCCACCGTCCCTACCCCCGAAGCCGCCCGCTACCTCAAGCGCCTGTGCAACCACTTCGCCCACAAGTTGCCGGTCGAACTGACTGAAGACCGTGGCGTGCTGCCCTTCGATTTTGGCACCTGCCGCCTGCATGCCACCCCCGAGGCGCTGCTGCTGGACGCCGAGTCTGCCGACGCGGAAGGCCTGGAGCGCCTGCAGAACGTGGTGGTCAGCCACCTCGACCGTTTCGCCTGGAAAGAAGGCCAACTGCCGGTGAACTGGCAAGCCGCCTGACAGCGCTGACGGAAAAAGCGCAAAAAACGAAAAAACCCGGCCAAGGCCGGGTTTTTTGTTGCCTGGAAAACGCCAGGCGTCGCTGAGATTTTGTGACCGTTAAGGCTCTAGTTGGTCACTGCAAATCCATGAATTACAACCTGGTCGATAAAGCGACCAGATGATTCAAAGCTGTACATTTGATTGATTTTTAATCAAACAGAAAAGTCAATACTTTGAAACATCTTGTAACCGTGTGGCCACTTTTACCCCGAGTTATCCACACGATCGATGCGCAAAATCTGTACAGAACGTCCCTTTACCCGAAAGGCGGCCTGGTACGGCCAGCGCTCGACCGGCAATTCGCGCACGCCGGGCACCTCGCTGGGCATGCCGCTGCTGCTTTGCTCCAGATTCGCCAGCGGGCTTACCTGCTCGACGATGTCCTGGATGGCCCGCAGCGCCTTCTCCGGGCCGATCAGCACGACGTAGTGGTCGTAGATGGCGTCCAGGTCGGCCGCGGCCTTGTGCGTCCACTGCAGACTCATGCCAGGCCCCACTTGGCTTCGATGTCGGCGTGCTCCAGCAGGTGGCCGGCATCGGCATCCGCCACGCCTTCATCGATGGCCGCCACGTGCCAGCTCTGGCGCTCCAGGTACTGCGCCAGGGCCTGGCGCAGGTGGTACGGCCGGTCCCGGTGGGTAGCGCGGGCCAGTTGGTCCAGCGCTGCCACGAGGGCGTCATCGGCGCGGAACGAAACAACGGTGGTCACTTTTTGAACAGCTCCGTTTACGCTGTATACACAGTATACAACGATAACATACGTATACGAATCAAGCACTTGGAGGGGCAGAAGTTTTTTCCGTGAAAGCCTGGAAAGCCCGCCGGGAGCGGGCCTGGGCGGCACTTTCGCGGCGGCGAAAGTTGGCTTCCGGCTTCGGGGATTTGTTGACGGGGCGAGGCGCATCAGGCTGGCGGGGCGACGGCCTGAATCCAGATGGCAGCAAAAAGAGCCACTGCGATGCTCGCCAAAACCCCTTCGCCTGCGGCCCGCTGACCAGCCTGCCGGCGCAGGTCGACTGAACCGCGCACCGACAGGAGACGCTCCATGCCCCATGACTTCCCGCAGCCTCTAGATGCCGCCCTCATCCCGCGCTTCGCCGGTATTCCCAGTTTCATGCGCCTGCCGATCTTCGAAGACCCGGCGCAGCTGGACATTGCCCTGCTCGGCGTGCCCTGGGATGGCGGCACCACCAACCGCGCTGGCGCCCGTCATGGCCCGCGCGAGGTGCGCAACCAGTCGAGCCTGATGCGCAAGGTGCACCATGTCAGCCACATCGCGCCCTACGACCTGGTACGCATCGGTGACATTGGCGACGCCCCGGTTAACCCCATCGACCTGCTGGATTCCCTCAAGCAGATCGAGGGCTTCTATCGGCGCATCCACGCCGCGGGCACCGTCCCATTGTCGGTGGGTGGCGATCACCTGGTGACCCTGCCGATCTTCCGCGCGCTGGCCGCCGAGCGGCCCATAGGAATGGTGCATTTCGACGCCCATTCCGACACCAACGACCGCTACTTCGGCGACAACCCCTACACCCACGGCACGCCCTTCCGCCGTGCCATCGAGGAAGGCCTGCTGGACCCGAAGCGCACCGTGCAGATTGGCATTCGCGGCTCGATCTATGATGCCGACGACGAGGCCTTCGCTCAGGAGTGCGGCATCCGTGTGATCCACATGGAAGAGTTCGCCGATCTGGGCGTCGAAGCCACGCTCGCCGAAGTGCGCCGGGTCGTGGGACAGGGGCCGACCTATGTCACCTTCGATGTCGATGTGCTCGACCCGGCCTTCGCTCCCGGCACCGGCACGCCGGAAATCGGCGGCATGACAACGCTGCAGGCGCAGCACCTGATCCGAGGTCTCCAGGGGCTGAACCTGATTGGCGCCGACGTGGTGGAAGTCTCGCCGCCGTTCGACCAGGGTGGGGCGACCGCCCTGGTGGGCGCCACCATGATGTTCGAGTTGCTCTGCGTCCTGGCCGATTCCATCGCCACGCGCCGTTGACTGCCCCGGGGGTTCACGGGGCGGTGCGCGCAGCGCTATAACGAAGGGCCAACGCCCACCGCCGCGAGAACTCCCATGCTGGGCAATCTTTCCGATATCGACCTGCGCCTGCTGCGCACCTTCTGCACCATCGTCGAGGCGGGCGGCTTCACCGCTGCCCAGGTGCGCCTGAACACCAGCCTGTCGCGGCTGAGCGTGCTGGTGCGCGACCTCGAACTGCGCCTGGGCTATTCACTGTGCCGGCGCGGCAGCAGTGGCTTCCAGCTCACCGAGGAAGGGCAGCAACTCTACGAGGCGGCGCTCGGGCTGTTCGTCGACATCGAGCGCTTCCGCGAGCAGGTGACGGGCCTGGGCGGTCGCGACCGCGAGGTGCTGCACCTGGGCTGCGTTGACGGTGTGCTTGGCCAGCACTGCTGGCCGATGCCCCTGGCCATCCGCTTGTTCCGTGAGCGTCATCCGCGGGTGCGCCTGAACCTGCACACCCAGCGCCCGGACGAGCTGGAGAACGCGGTGCTGGAGGAGCGCCTGCAACTGGCGATCGGTGCCTTCCATCATCGGCTGTCCGGCCTGCGTTACCAACTGCTGTTCCGCGAGGAGCAGAACCTCTACTGCGCCCCGGGGCATCCGTTCTTCGATGCTGCCGAGGGCGAGCCTTCGCTGGAGCAGATCTGCGCTGCCCAATACATCGGGCGCGGCTACATGACCGAGAGCCGTCGCCCGCACGGCCTGGTGTTCAGCCGCGCCACCAACGCCTACACCATGGAAGCCATCGCCAACCTGGTGTTCAGCGGCACGTTCATCGGCTATCTGCCCACGCACTACGCCGCGCAGTGGGTGGCCCAGGAGCGCCTGCGGGCGATTCGACCGGCGCAGCTGGCCTATATCTCCGAATTCCACTACGTGACCCGGCAGGGCGCCGAGCCGGGCGAAGTGCTGGGCGCGTTTATCGACGCCCTGGAGCGCGCCCAGCTCGAACTGGGCAGCGGGGAACCAGCGTGATCGACGCCCTGCGGGCACTGCACGAGGACGGTTTCGTCCTGCTGCGCGGCCTGTTGAGCGCGTCACAGGTGGCCGAAGTGCGCGAGTTGATCGATGGCCTTGAGCCGCTGCACTGGGACTATGAAGGGCTGGTGGATCACTACAAATGCGTGTTCAACCGCTCGCCGCGCTGGCTGCCCTATCTCGATCCTCCGGGCCTGATAGAGCTGGCGGAGGCGGCGCTGGGCGCGGACTGCCACGTGATAGGCCAGACCGCCTGGCGATGCCATCCCGGCTTCATCGGCGCCGAGATGCACCAGGATTACCTGCCGCTCACGCTACCGGGCTTGGCAGTCGACCTGCCGATGTTCATCTGCACGGCGCAGATCTACCTGGACGAGATCGACGAGGCGTTGTGCCCGACCTGGGTGATCCCCGGCAGCCAACGTGCCGGCCGCGCACCGGCGCCGGACGAGCGCGAATGGGCGGGCAGGGCGGCCGAGCCGGTGCTGTGTTCGGCAGGCGACTGCCTGCTGTTTCGCAGCGACCTGTGGCACGCCGGCAGCCGCAACTTGAGCGAGCGAACGCGTTATCTGCTGCAGGTGCACTATGGGCGCAGGATGGTGGCGCAGAAGTTCTCGCCCTACCTGGACTGGGCCTTCAACCCCGCGGTGCTCGCCGCCTGCACACCGCGACAGCGGCGGCTGCTGGGCGACCACGAGGCGGCCGAGTACGACTGACTGGGAGGATCACCGATGAATACGGTTCATGCTGGCGGTTGCCATTGTGGCCAGTTGCGCTATGAGTGCGATGCGACGCTGACGGACGTCGCCCATTGCCACTGCTCGATCTGTCGGCGCACCACCGGCGGCATCGTCACCACCTGGGTCACGGTACCGCTGACGAGCTTTCGCTGGACCCTCGGCAAGCCTGCCGAGTACCGCTCTTCACCGCCGTGCGTGCGCTACTTCTGCCGTAACTGTGGTGCCCAGCTGGCCCTGTTCACCGACCAGGCGCCGGACACGCTGGATCTCACCACCGCGACCCTGGATGAAGTGGCCAGCGTCGTGCCGAACCGGCATATCTGGGTGAACAGCCGCCTGCCGTGGATTCACCTGGATGAGCAGTTGGAAGAGGAGTGGGAGGAGAAGCTCTAGGGTTCGCGGTTCGGTTCGGTTCGGTTCGCGAGCAAGCTCGCTCCTACAGGTAGCGCTTTGTTGCTCTTCGTAGGAGCGAGCTTGCTCGCGAACGGGCTACCCGGCGGCTGTCAGGGCAGCTCGAGACCGCCCGACGCCTTGTGCAGCTCGCGCAGGTGCGCGCCGATCTGCTTGGTGTTGGCTTCCAGTGCGGCCAGCTCGTCACGACGTTCCGGAGTGAGCAGGGCGCGGACTTCGCGGTCGAGGTTGTCGCTGAGCTGGCGCAGGCGTTGCTGGCGCTGCTGCGTCTGCTTCTCCAGGGTTGCCGTCTCCGGCGCCTGGGGCAGGCCGTAGCCGCCGTCGAGCAGCTCGGCGGGGCGGCTGAGGAAGCCGCTGTCGTCGAGGATCTGCTGCAGCGTCTTGCCGGCCGCCGCGAGGTCCGGCTTGCTCTTCATGGCGTCCGGGTTGCTCAGGTACAGGCGCTTGAGCTCGTCCTGGGCCAGCAACAGCTGGCGGCGCAGCGAAGCCTGTTCGAGCAGCAGCAGGGCAGCGCTGGAGCGCAGGTCGGCCTTGTCGAACCAGGGGCGGCGTTCGACGGCGGGGAGGGCGAGCCAGTCCTCCACCTTGTCCTGCGGAACGTTCATGCGCTTCTTCAGCACATCGAACATGGCCTGGTAGCGGTCGCGGAAGGAGTCGAAGCGATAGCCCAGGCGCAGGGCTTCCTTGGGGTTGTCCAGCACGCTGGCGTCGGCGATGCCCTTGTTCTCCAGCAGGCCGAGCACGCCATAGGGCGTGATGCTGTCCATGGTCTGCAGGCTCTGGCGCCCGATGCCGCTGCGCAGCAGCTTGAGCGTCTCCACCGCGCAGTTGTTGGACAGGAAGTAATAGTTGCCGTCGTAGCTCCAGTGGCTCTGCGCCGAGCGCTCCACCAGGCTGGCGACTTCATCGCGGCTGAGCTTGAGCGGTATGGACGCGAGGCTGCGCAGCTCGACCTTGGTGTACTCCTCGATCACCTGGGACAGCGGCAGCACGAACAGGCGCGACGGGTAGGCGCCGGTCAGGCCGTCCCAGCTGGAAAGCTGCAGGTCGCCGACGAAAGCGCGGTAGGACAGCACCAGGTGCTGGTCGAGGTCCAGGCGGCAGGCCGGGCCGCGCGGGCGCCCTGGTGCACAGACCACCAGGCGCAGCATGGTGTGGCCCCAGCGGCTGGCGATCTCGGTGTTGGCCTCGGCAATCAGGTAGTCGACTTCGTAGACGCGTTCCGGATCGAGGTAGCCCAGCGGCTGGCGGCCGAAGTCGCGGCCGGCATTGAGGTACGCATAGCTGGCAGAACATTCGTCATGCGGACGCTCGCCGAAGCGCGCCGCGTAGTAGCGGTACAGCGCCGGGCGCCGGCAGGCGAAGCTGCGGTCGAGGAGGAAGTACTCCATGTTCACCGCGACGTACTCGCGCGGGTTGGTGAGTTCGTACTTGTCCGGGCTGCGCAGCAGGAAGCGATTGTGCTGCTCGCGTTCACCATGCTTGCCGGCGTACTGCGGCCAGCCAGCCAGGTCGAGCAGGCGCGGGTCGTCGGACAGGGTGAAGCGGCGACCCGTCTGGCCACGGCATTCGTCCGGCGCGCCAACGCGGCCGAGGCTTTTGTCGCGCATCGTACAGCGACGGATCACCCGGCCTTCGTCGGTCTCCCAGAGGCGCGCGCGGTCGTAGAGGTGGGTCAGTTCATGGAGGAGGGTGGCCAGCAGTTCGCGGCGCAGGGTGCCGTGGGTACGACCGGTCTGCTCGGTGGCCGCGCTGCCGTCGGTGAGCGGGCCGAGATAGCGGGTATTCAGGGCAATGGCGCCGGGACGCAGGGTCCGGCCCATGCCATTGCTGGGCAGGTCGTCGCGCCACTGCACCTGCACGCTGCGGTCCAGGCGCTGCACGAAGCTCTCCGGCAGGGTGTGCAGAGCTTCGTCGAGCAGCTGCTGGCTGGCCTGGCGCTGGGCGGCGGTCAGGCCGTCGGCGTCCAGCTCCAGGCGGAGCGAGGCGTGGCTGCTGGCGGCGACTAGCAGTGCCAGGGCCGCCAGCCAGCGGCCAGCCCGGAGTCTCACAGAGCGAGGATGGCTTCAGCCAGGTCCTGGTCGGAGGCTTCGCGCGCCTGCGGCACCTGCTCGCGCAGGACCGTGAACGCGGCTTCCAGCTGGGCGCCACGGATCGCGCCGTCGCTGCCGACGTAGCTGGCGGCATCGTCGCGGGCTTCGCGGACGACCTTCATGTCACGCACGGAGGTGGTGGTGTCCGAGGTGAAGTCGATGCTGCGGGCGAACGCGTTGGTGGTGATGTTGAATACGCGGACCACCGATTGGGCCTGGGCGGTGGACGCGCAGGCGGCGAGCAGCAGGCCGAGGATCAGGGGGCTCTTGGAAAGCGAGCTGAGGCGCATGGATGTCTCCGAAAGGGCAGCGAGGGCTGCTCACAACTTATTTGGCAAGAATGGCTTCGGCCAGTTCCCGATCATTCGCCGCCAGCCCGGGGTGTTCCCGTCGCAGCCAGTGCAGGGCCGCTTCCAGGCGCGCACCGCGCAGGGCGCCGTCGGAGGCAACGAACAGCGCCGCGTCATCGCGGGCGCTGCGCAGCAGCTTGTTGTCGAAGGGCGCGCTGGTGACCTTGCTGGTGGCGTAACTGGTCGCTACCGGGAACTGGGTCGTCTGGTCGAATGCCTGGGCGGGCAGGGAACAGGTCAGCAGCGGCAGTAGCAACAGCAGGGTACGCATGGGCTCGGACGATCGGAAAAGTACGACCGACAAGGCTAACGGAATGCGCGCAGGAGAGCCAGCGCAGAGCGCCGGGCGGAGCGCCCGGCGCGGCAGGATGCAGCGGATCAGATGGTCAGGATGGCCTGGGCCAGCTGCTGGTCATTGGCGGCCAGGGTCGGCAGCTTGCTGCGGATGTGGGCGAGGGCAGCTTCCAGGTGGGCGCCGCGGATCTGGCCCTGGCTGGCAACGAAAGTGGCCGCGTCGTCACGGGCTTCGAGGACGATCTTGTCGTCCTTGAAGGAGTTGCTCAGGTCCGAGGTGCCATCGGACGTGGCGCCGGTAGCGCGCACCGACAGGTCGGTGGTGTAGACGAAGCTGGTGGCGAAAGCACCGGTGGTGCAGCCGATCAGGGCGGTGGCGGCGATCAGGCGAAGGCTGTTCTTCATGGAGTGGCTCCGGATAAGACCAAACAAAAGGTGGCCGGGGCGGCCACTCTAACTGTGGTCAGACTAGCCAAGACTGATCGGCGTCACCAGCGCTCAGCGCCAGAATGGTTTCGAGATTTCTCTTACGCGCTCGCTGGGGCTGATGCCCAGGTCGGCCAGCTGCAGGCTGGTGAGCTCGGCGAGCTGGCGGCGGGTGCGGGCGTTCTGGTGCCATTGGCGCAGTCCGCGCACGAGCAATGCCGCGCAATGGCGTATTCCTGATGCGGGGCGCTGCGCCTGGGTTTCGAGATGGCTTTCCATGGCAGGTCATCCTGGGGTCCAACACTTGGAGGTTCAGGATGCCCCGCCGCGCTATGGCTGGTTAGCCGCAGCGAGCGGTTGGTTTGGTGTAACAGTTGCGGGTGGCGGGTGACTGTCAGGGTGTTTTTTGCGTTGACTGTATCTGGGCGAGTTTTTGATCCGTCCCCTCAGGCTGCAATTGGATGCGAATCAGCGAGAGTTCTCCGTTGCCATTGCTGAGTGTGCGTATTTCACAGCTGAGACTGTCCTGGTCGCGCTCGATGAGGCCCTCGATCGTCCGTTCCTTGCCGGCGGTACCTGTCAATTCTCCTTGGGCGAGCACGGCTGCGGACTGGGTTGCATTGCTGACGATGTCCCATGTCCCTAGACGCAGCGACGACTCCCCGGGAGCGGCGTAGGTGATCCGGTATCGATAGCGGCCCGCCGGAATCCGGGTATACGGACCATAGCTGAGGTATCCCGCGGCTCCAGTGGGCGCCACCAGGCGATCTTCTCGCAGATGGCCGATGATTGTTGGCAAACGTGAGGCCGGCCAATCGCCCCAGCGTAAGGTCTTGAAATCCGTTGTGCGGCATCCGGCGCAGCTTTGGAGGTCCGGGATGACCAGCTTTATGCCATCCAGTTCGCCGGCGATCGCACCATTTTTCAGCATGCGAATGGCTTGATCCCACAGTTCGGGTTCATTGAATACGTAGATCGCGTCGGGATCGTAATTTCCGCTAGCTACCTGTTCAGCCAGACGTGTACGCGCGCGCGTCTGGGCCTGGAGGTCGGAACGCGCAAAGTTGCCTGAGTTGATCGACATGCCGTGATGCAAGGCAAAGTCCGATAGCGAAATAAAATCGGCTGGAACGTGAGTTGGGTAGGCGAAAAGGATGCGCTGGTAACGCTTGCCCAGACTCCCCCACATCGGGGATATCAGGGGACTGGTCCAGCCGGCTTCCTGTTGGAAGTACTGGCGCATGCCCTGAAGGCCTTTGGATAGATCGTACAGCTGTACCGAGGCGGCCACGGTCAGCAGCAGGAAGGCAGCACGGGGGCGGGTACGGGTGCAGATGACGGCAATGGTCGCGACGGCCAGCAGGTAGAAGACCGGCCAGATCATCCGACCGGGAGAGCGGAACACCTGATAGACCCGTTCTGCCCAGGCAGGCAGCTCGACCCAGGTAACTACATAGGGGCCTGCACTCAGCGTGTTGGTCAGTGAAATCGACACCATCAGCACGCTCATCAGCACGAGTGGCCATCGAAGGTACGGCCGTTCGCTAGGTCCCTCAGTGCGCGGTAAAGCTGTCAATACGGCGGATATTGCCAGTAGGGCAAGCATGCCGACGCCCATGTAGGCGAAGCCATCGTTGTCGAGGAAGCCTTCCATGCCTTCCGCTCGCTTGAGCGCCGGTAGAAGCTGTGACCAGTCGCCACGAGAGTCCACCAGTGAGAACAGGTTCATGCGCCCGTACTGGCCGGGTGCTACTGGTGCTGGCCCCAGCATGAAGTAGCCCAGTAGCCACATGAGCAGCAGGACCATTGCGCTGCCGACCACTCCATGCGCCACGCACTGCCCCAATTTCAACTCGCGTTTCGCCAGGCGTTGCAGGAGATCGGCGCCCCAGATAGCCGCCAGCATCACCAGTAGGTAGGCGTGGATCTGAGTTGCCAGTGCCAGCATCACCAGCCATAAGCCGGCGCGGTAGCGTTGCGCAAAGTAGAGGTAAAGACCTCCGAGCAGCAGCCATTGCCCGCCGAGTGCCAGGTGGAAGGCGAAACGTATCAGATAGGGAGGCAGCAGTAGGAGCAGGAGTGTGCCCAGAGTGAGCAGGCGCTTGTCCTTGGTGAAGTGCGACAGGGTCAGGTAGGCGAAGACTGCCTGCATGACCATGCAAAGCAGCATCCATAGGCCGAAGTACTGGAAGGTGTCCGGCAGCCATGGCCCCAGCACCTTGAACGGTAGTGCGAAGAGCGGCAGGGAATCGGAAAAGACGATGGAGCTGCCCATCTCCATGCCGTAACGCGGGTTGGCGCCCAGCGGGAACTGCAGAAATGGTGTTTCGCGGAAGAATTCCCAGCCCAGCAGGTTGCTCGGTGGGTCCAGCAGGCCGCGCATGAGCCAGCCAATGCTGGAGGTCGGCAACACTGAAAGGCCACCCAGCGCGATGAATAACGCAGTACCCAGCAGGACTGGAATCCAGAGCGACGAACGGATGTTAGTCGGCGCCATCATGGCTGTGTAAGCTCCGTTTTTTGTTGTTTTTGGGGTCGCTATTCATGGTGCTGCTGCCTGAAGCCCCAGAGCCGGCTGGCCAGGAAGGTGATACCTGGCACCACAGCCGCGGAGGCTACGACTGCCAGCCGCGGAGATAGCCATCCGCTGGCAAGGATGGTGGCGAGCAGCGCGCTGTTGGCCAGAAAGGCGCTCAGCGATATCAGGAAGAATCGGCGGATTGCCTTGACCGGAGAGCCGGGAGCGGAAAACGTCCAGAGATAGTTGCCGCCGAATGAGAGTCCGAATGCGCACAGGAACGCTATCAGGTTGGCGAGCAGTGCCGGCATCTCCATGTAGGTGATCAGGCTCCACGCCACGCTGATGTGCAGTGCAGTGGCGCCTATCCCGACAACACCGAAACGAGCCGCGATGAGCAACTCGCGCAACAGGCGGCTCTGCAGGTTCGGCGTGGGGTTCGATTCTTTGGAAATCACGGTTTTGCGCCAGCGGAGCCGTCCGCGTTCGGTGCGCCGTTGATATCCTCCGGCAACCTCTGCGTCGCTGCACGTTTGGAACGGCAATGCTCCTGTTCACCGATGCGCTCGCCGAGGATGTCGGTTTCCTTCAGGTCCATGCTCAGTCCTTGCTCTCATAAATGCGCCGTACCAGATACACCGGTCTGCGCTTGGATTCCAGATAGGTCCGCCCCAGGTATTCGCCAAGCACGCCAATGCCGATGAGCTGCAGGCCGCCCAGGAAGGTTACGGCGACTATGATCGATGCATAGCCGGGCACGTCGACCCCGAAGAGCACCACCTTGAGTACGATCAACGTCGCGAACAGGAAGGACCCCAGCGACACCGTGATGCCGAGATAAGTCCATATCTTCAGGGGGTCGGTGCTAAAACTGGTAATGCCCTCGAGGGCAAAGTTCCACAGGCGCCAGCCATTGAACTTGCTCGACCCAGCGATGCGCTCGGGGCGGTGGTAGTCCAGGCAGGTCGTGCGGAACCCGACCCAGGCGAAGAGTCCCTTCATGAACCGCCGCGACTCGGGCAACTCGTTGAGAGCATCCACGACCTGCCGGTCCATGAGGCGGAAGTCGCCGACGTTCTCCGGAATGGCGGGGTCGGCGATCTTGTTGTGGATCCGGTAGAACCAGTTGGCCGAGGCGCGCTTGGCCCAGGAGTCGGAGGTACGATCGACACGTCGTCCTAGAACGACTTCGTAGCCTTCGCGCCACTTCTCGATCATTTCCAGAATCAGTTCGGGAGGGTCCTGCAGGTCGACATCAATGGGCACCACGACCTGGCCGGTGGCGCAGCGCAGGCCGGCGCTCAGCGCGGCCTCTTTGCCGAAGTTCCTGCTCAGGTCGACCACCCTGATTCGTGGCATGCTGCGCTGCTTCAGGAGCAGGATTTCCAGCGTCCCGTCCGTGCTGCCATCATTGACGAAGATGTATTCCACTTGCACGGCCACCGGATCGTTGAACACGCTCTCCACGCGCTCCACGAACAAGGCCACGGTCTCGACTTCGTTGTAGACGGGCACTACCAGCGAAAGCATCACCGGAGCGTCATCCTGAGTCCGTCGCTCCTGCTCCGTTCGAGGGCTTATATGCAGTTCACTGGTCATCTTTCATCTCCCCACTCGATGGCTGGCAGTCCATGCTTTATCTGTCTTATTGGTCGTTGAGCGCAGGATGATCTGCGCTCAACGAGATGGCCTCAAGTTGGACGTCGCCACCGTTGCTGAACAGGCGTAGCTCCACCTTCTGCAGTGGGCTGTTCAGGGCGGCTCTGCCCGTGAGCGCGATGCTCTTGCCTGAAGTCCCCATGAGCGGCCCGGAGGCCAGGGTGACGACAGTGCCCGAGGCCTGCTGCCCGACCAGGTCCCAGGTGCCCACGTTCGTGGTGTCGTCTGCCTGGCTGAGATAGTCGATGCGGTGCTGGTAGACGCCGGCCGGCAAGTCGATGTAGGG
This sequence comes from Pseudomonas sp. NY15435, assembly GCF_048068295.1. Lineage (NCBI taxonomy): Bacteria > Pseudomonadati > Pseudomonadota > Gammaproteobacteria > Pseudomonadales > Pseudomonadaceae > Pseudomonas > Pseudomonas sp. NY15435. The sequence goes on along the minus strand of NZ_JBLUQA010000001.1, from coordinate 557,082 downwards.
ACCGTAGCTGAGGTATCCCGCCTGGCCCGGAGAGCGCGGTACCAATCGGTCTCCTTGCAATTGGCCGATCAATGAGGGCAGTTGAGCGGCCCCCCAGTGCGCGGAAAACTCCTGCTGCTGCAGGGTCAGGGGGGCTCCGACCTTTCCCCAGGAGGCGCCGGAATGGTTCTTGGCGCAGATCAGATGGACGGTATCGAGCATGCAATCGCCTGCCGCGATTGCCTGCTGAAACAGGGGCGGCAAGTCCAGCGAGTTGCGCAGGAAACCCGCTCTCACATACAGCTGGCCGTCCTGCGCGGGAGCTTGCGAGAAAGCATTCTTCTGGTCGCAGTGCACTACCGTTCGCGCTGTATAGGCGCTGTTGATTGTCAGGCCAAGATTGGCAGCGATGTACTGATAGCGGACGTAGTCTTCAGTCGGGGCATCTTTGCACCCATAGGCGGGATAGATCTCGATGTTGTGCAGTCCGGCCAGTGCTGAGCGCCAGGGGGCGAGCTCCAGGGTTGGGGGAAGGCTGGTAAAGAACTGCACTCGTTCGCGCAGCGGACGGGTGTCATGCCACTGCAGCGCCAGGGCGGCGACGACGATCAGCAGCAATGCGCCGCTTTGGCGACGAAGCAAGGTGACGAGCACGGCGAACAGTACACCGTAGCCAAACAGCCAGAAGAATCGTCCGCTGACGCGGAAGATGCCGAAGGCACCTTCCAGCAGCCGGGGGAGAGGCAAGTCCAGCAGGAGAAGCTGGCCGAGGAAGATGCGGTCGCTAGCGGCGTAGAGTAGAAAAACCGCCATGACCAGCGTCAGCGGCCAATGCCTGCGCAGCGCTCGGAACAGATCTGCGCCCTGAAGAGTCAGAGCGATGGGCAACAGCAGCAGAATGCCGGCGCCAAGGTAGTTGAAGCCTTCATCCTGGCCGCCGGTGGCATCCACGGGTGCACAGAGCAGTCCGCCACAGAATGGCGAAAGCAGGTTCATCGAATAGACGCCGAAACCGCCGATCGCTGCTCCCTTGCCGATGAAGTATCCACCGACATACATGATCAGCAACAGTGCTGCCAGGGAGGCGATGATCCAGCGTGCTCCCTGAGCGAGCGTCAGACGGGATTGCTGGTGCCGAGCCAACAGGCAGGCGATGAAAACCGGATAGGTCATCGCCAGCAAATACGGATGGATCAGCAGCGCGGTGCAGGTCAGCGCGATAAAGCTGATGCTGGTCCTGCCCAGGCTCCAGGTTGTCTGGAAACTGCGGAAGTAGATACCCAGTGCTACCAGCAGCAGGCCCTGGGTCATCAGGGCCGTATGCCCCAGGCGATGGGTAAGCGCCGGCCAGGTGATCGCGAAGGCGGCCGCGAGGAGTGCGCCCGGCAGGTGGCGAACTTTCAGCGAGCGGATGAGGAACACGGCGGCGGCCGCCTGGAGCAGATAGCTGAAGCCATGCCAGAGCCCGAAGTAATGGAAGCCGTCGGGGAGCAGAGTGCGGAAAGGTTTCAGCAGCAGGGCCAGCAGTGGGATGCTATCGGCGAAGGCGATGCTGGTGCCTTCTGGGGCGTTCATGCGAACGGATTTGAGCAGCGGGAAATGCCAGCCATCTTTCTCGAAGAACAACCAGCCCGCCACGTGGGAGGCTGCATCCCCTCCTTCGAAATACAGCCCATGCCCGGCCAGGAAGGAGAGCGGATAAAGGTGCAGCACCAATGCCATGGCCATCAGCAGTGCTGCCGCATAGGCGGTGCTGCTTGGCGCCTCTCTCCAGAGCCACGCGCTTTTTCCAAGAGTTGCTGGCTCAGGCAGTTTCTGGAACTGGCTCATCCTGCGCGCTCGGATGGTATGCGGGCGGTGGTTCCGAAGTGTCTCGCTATCGAATCGCGGTGGTCAGGAAGATCAAGGCAGTACAAACCTGTGTTGGCCGTTCTGCGGGTCGAGCGATTGGCAGGGCAAGCCCCGCGTGGAAAGCGGCGCATCTGATTGATTGCCGGAGTGGGCAGGGAACAGCTCAGCGGCGACAGGAGGAGTTGCAGGGTACGCATGGGCTCGGCCGATCTGAAAGCACGGCCAATTAGGCTATCGGAATGCTTGAGCGCGATCTAGCGTCGAGCGCTGGGTGAAGAAGGTAAGTTCGTAGCGAGCAAATCCGTGTTCTGAGGTGACTGTTCAGTCATGGAGGGGGCGATTGTTCCGGGTCAGTTCAACGGCTTCCGCAACTGTACAGTCCCGCTGTCGCCTCAGCTGTACTCAATGTATCCGGATGCTTGCCAGCGCCTCGAAGAACTGGTGCTATGCATGCCTTCCTTGAAAAACGCACCGGTCAAACCGGTCGTGTCATAACAAAAAACAGCGCAGGAACGGGGCCTGCGTACGCATGATGGATCTGCTTATTCTCATTGGCTCGAAAATCAGCCAGGACACCATCCACAGCTCGCTGGGCAAGCCGGAATACAGCTACTACTTCCTGTTGAAGGAGTTCTTGCCGGCCTTCGAAGCGATCGGAACGGTCGTCGAAGTGCGCAGCATCGCCGAGGTCGAGTCGCTCTATGATCAGCACCATGCGGCCGGCCGGCCGGTGGTGTTCATCAGCGTAAGCCCGCCGCAGCAGACGCCGCTTGGCCTGCGTTGCCCGACCATTCCGCTGTTCGCCTGGGAGTTCGACAGCCTGCCCGACGTTGCCTGGGAGGGTGACCCGCGCAACGACTGGCGCCATGTCTTCGAGCGCGTTCAGGGCGCCATCGCGACGAGCCGGGAGGCCGCCGCCCTGGTGGCCGAACAACATCGTCACCTGCCTGTACTCGCCGCCCCCGCCCCGATCTGGGAGCGCTTCGGTGCTGGCAAGGTCGCACCCGTTCGGCCGGCCCAGAGTGAGCGGCGTATCCCGTTTGCGGGTGTTGTCATTGACAGCCCGTTGCTGGGACTCAGTGCCGATGGTCTGGTTCGTCGCGCCGAGGCGCCAGAGCCTGTGCCGGAGGTCGTGGACGTCCCGAGGCCGCCTTCGCGCTGGAGGCAGCGGCTGGAGATCGGCCGGCTTCTCTTCGACGGCTGGCGCCGTGAGGCATTCGGTCAGACAGAGGTCGCTGTACCCAGCGCTCCGGCGCTGGCGGCGCCGCCCGTCCGCGACGTCCTGGTGGATGGGGTCGTGTACACGACGGTCCTCAATCCTGCCGACGGTCGCAAGAACTGGATCGACCTGATCACCGCCTTCTGCTGGGCGTTCCGTGATACGCCCGATGCCGTGTTGCTGGTGAAGATGACCCACCACGACCTGGAACATTACCGGGTCGTGCTGATGACGCTGCTTTCCCGCTTGGCTCCCTTCTCCTGCCGGGTGGTCGTGTTGCATGGCTTCCTCGAGGACGACCAGTATCAGGCGATGGTCGCGGCCACCGATTACTACGTGAACGCCTCATCGTGCGAAGGGCTTTGCCTGCCGCTGATGGAGTTCCTGAGTGCGGGGAAACCGGCACTGGCGCCCCGGCATACGGCGATGGCCGATTATCTGGATGAGCGCATGGCGTTCGTTGTCGAGGGTGCACTGGAACCGACCTGCTGGCCCCACGACCCCACTGGCATGCTGGTCACGCATCGGCACCGGCTGAACTGGCAGTCGCTGATGGAGGCGTTCCGCCGCAGCCATGCTGTGGCGATTCGTGAGCCGCAGGTCTATGTGCAGATGGCCCGCGCGGCCAGCACGCGGATGGAAGCGTTCAGCTCCCTGAAGACGGTGGCGGGTGCACTGGAAGCCTTCATTGGCGATGTGCTGGATACCGATCGGTCGGTACGAGCGCCTGCCCGTGTCGCGGGAGGAATGGCGGAATGAGGTTCCTGGTCTACTCGGAGGTCAACAGCGCACGCATCGAGTCGAGCCTGGGGCTGCCGGACTATAGCTACTACTTTGTGCTCAAGGAGTTCCTGCCGCTGCTGCGCGGCCTGGGAGACGTCACTGTGGTGGAGCAGGTCGGGGAGGTTGACGCCCTCTATCGACAAGCCCTCGATAACGGCGAACCCTGTGTTTTCCTAAGCTTCACGCCGCCGCACAAGACGCCGCTGGACCTGCAGTGCCCGACCATTCCGGTGTTCGCCTGGGAGTTCGACTCCATTCCCAACCAGCATTGGCTGGAGGATGATCGACAGAACTGGGCGGCGGTATTGCAGCGCTGTGGACGTGCCATTACCCATTCCGGGCTCACCGTCGAGGCGACCCGCGCTGAGTTGGGCGCGGCGTTTCCGGTGGTCTCGATTCCCGCGCCGGTGTGGGACAAGTTTGCCCCCCTGCGCCAGCAACCCGCTGGCCTGCCGAGCGACCCGGTGACCCTGACCGTTCGCTCCGGCGTGGTCATGGATACCCACGATCTGTCGCTGGCTCCCTACATTCCCAACGCTGATGCCGTCACTCGCGCCGTTGCCAGCGCGCGTGCTCGGGAACTGCCAGCGGCAGCCGCAAAGGCTGAAGCCGCGGAGCAGCCGACAGCGGTTCGCCAGTCGCTGGCCCGTATTACCTTGCGTTACCTGGTGGAATGGTATCGCCTGGCCTGGCGAGCGCAGGTGCCGGTTGTACCAGTCGCCGCAGAGCCCGCGCCCGCACGGATGGAGCCGCCCAACCCGGTGGAACCCGGTGGTCTGCCGGATGTGGAGGTGGATGAAGAAACGATGCCGGCGCTGCCATTGGGCGAGCATCGGCTGACCCTCTCCGGCGTGGTCTTCACGGCCGTGTTCAACCCTTACGATGGCCGCAAGAACTGGGTCGACATGCTCACCGCGTTCTGCAGCGCCTTCCGCGACACTCCCGAAGCCACGCTGCTGTTCAAGCTCGGCCACCACGAGTACGAGTCGGCGATGAACGACATGCTGATGTGCATGGCGCGCATGCCGGCCTTCCAGTGCCGTGTCGTCCTTTTGCACGGCTATCTGGATCGTTCCGAATTCGACGAGCTGATCCGTCATACCGCGTATATCGTCAATGCTTCTCACGGAGAGGGCCAGTGCCTGCCGCTGATGGAGTTCCTCAGTTGCGGCAAGCCGGCGGTTGCGCCACGCCATTCGGCGATGGTCGATTACATCGACGAGAGCGTAGCTTTTGAAGTGGCGACCTGGCTGGATGCGACCGCCTGGCCGCACGATCCGCGCCTGGCGTATCGCACGCTGCGCCACCAGATCGACTGGGCATCGCTGGTAGAGGCATACCGTGCTGCGTTCCAGTGCTTCACGCAGCAGCCGGAGCGCTATGCGCGTATGTCGAATGCGGCGATTGAAAGAATGCGTACGCACTGCTCACTGGAGGCCGGTCGCGGTCGTCTTGAGACATTTTTGGCTGCAGGCACCGCCTGAAGGCGCTGCGGCACACACGAAGTCATAGCGGGAGCTGACATGCTGGAGTTCATCAAGAGCCTGAGGCGCAAGCCGGCGCCCGTCACGCCGGCGCAGGAGGCTGTGCCGCCGCCCGCTGCGCCGGCGGAGGACCTGTCGACGCTGACCGATACCTACCTCAGCGGCTGGTTCCACCAGGAAACCGATGAGCTGTTCGAGGGCTTTCCGATCAGCGCACAGGACTCGGTCCTGGATATCGGTTGTGGCGACGGGCCTTTCGTTGCCTTCTGCGCCCAGCGCGGTGCCGAGGTGATCTTCGCCGATATCGATGCGGACAAGGTTGCCGCTGTCGAGCGCGGCCTGCAGGGCTCCAATGCCCGAGCCATGCTGCCGCTGGTCACCGATGCGAACCCGATTCCCCTGCCCGATGCTCGGGTGGACAAGGTCGTGGCGATGGAGGTGCTGGAGCACGTCGAGGACCCGGCGCAGTTCATGACCGAACTGGTCCGCGTCGGCAAGCCCGGCGCGCTCTACCTGATCACCGTGCCCGATCCGCTGGGCGAAAGTGTGCAGAAGGAACTGGCTCCTGCCGCTTACTTCGAACACCCCAACCACATCCGTGTCTTCGAGCGCGAAGCTTTCGAGCAGTTGATACGCGACGCGGGCCTGGTGATCGAGCGCCAGGCGCATTACGGCTTCTACTGGTCGGTCTGGTGGTTCTTCTTCTGGGCCTGCAAGCAGGACCTGTCGCCGCCGTGGCACCCGCTGCTCGATAGCTGGACGCGCACCTGGAACATGATGCTGGCTACGGAAGAAGGGCCGCGCATCAAGAAGGCCCTGGACAAGGCGATGCCCAAGAGCCAGGCGATCATCGCGCGCAAGCCGCTTTGAGATAGGGGCACTTTCTGAAATGAGCAGTGTGCAAAGCGGATCAAGGTGCAACCGATGAGCAAGGGGCGGATCGCCGACATCGAGATCCTGCGCGCCTTCGCGGTACTGTTCGTGGTGCTGCACCACGCCCATGGGAATCTGATCTCCTGGGCTTCACCTCGCTTCGATGCGTTGACCGCACATTTTTCCGGCGGCTTTGGTGTGGACCTGTTCCTCGCTATTTCCGGTTTCGTCATTGCCCGCGATCTGCTGCCCCGGCTGCGATCCGCTACACAGGCCGGCACGGCATGGCGTTGCATCCTCGCCTTCTGGGTGCGCCGCGCCTGGCGCTTGTTGCCTTCGGCCTGGTTCTGGCTGGCCGTGGTGCTGCTGGCGGTCGTGTATTTCAATCGTACGGGCGTTTTCGGTACCTGGGGCGCCAACCTCGATGCGACCTATGCCGGCGTGCTGCAATTCGCCAACTGGCGCTTTGCCGAGACGTTCATGCGCAGCGAATACGGGGCCAGCTTCGTTTACTGGAGCCTGTCGCTGGAGGAGCAGTTCTATATCCTGCTGCCGCTCATCGCTCTGCTGGCTCGCCGCTGGTTGGTCCCTGTGTTGCTGGTCCTGGTGGTGTACCAGTTGTTCGCTTCCCGCGGCCTGGTGATGGTGATGTTCCGCAGCGATGCGCTGATACTGGGCGTATTGCTGGCTATCTGGAGTCGGACGGCGTCCTACGAGCGCTTGCGCACGCTCCTGCCCGCCCGTGGTGGCAGCCTGGTGCTGGCTGCAATCAGTTTGCTCATGGGAGCCTTCTGGTCGGACACACTCGACGTGGGCGCCTACAAGTTCAGCCTGGTGGCGATCTGTTCCTTCGTGCTGGTGTGGATGGCGTCCTATGATGCGGAACTGTTCATTCCGGCGGGGCCCTGGCGTCAGTTGATCATCTGGATCGGCACGCGTTCCTATGCCATCTACCTGATTCACGTTCCGGCGTTTTTCGCTACGCGCGAAATCGCCGCCCGTTTGTACCCTCAGCTGCCGGTGGATGAGCGCTTCTTCTACCCTTTCGTGCTGTGCGCGGCGGCTTTGATCCTCATGTTGAGCGAGCTCAATTTCCGTCTGTTGGAGACGCCGCTGCGTCGCCGCGGTGCGCTGATGGCGCGGCAGATATCTGGCGAGCGGGCTGAAACATCGCAGAGCCTTGCAGTTGAGCAGGGATTTGGACGGTGATCATGGAACAATGCTTCGCGCTGGCCGGAAAGTGCCTTGCCATGCAGGAAATGAGGAAGGTCGGGGAGTGCGAATGAACAAGGGAAAAAACCCGGAGATCGAGTACCTGCGGGCGGTGGCCATCGGCATGACATTGCTATGCCACGTGCCGATGCTGTTGCCCTATTACGATGCACTTTTCGGCCGTTTTTTCAGCCTGTACATGCCCTGGTCAGGCGTAGACCTGTTCTTCTGCATTTCCGGCTACATCGTCTGCAAAAGCTATCTGGACTATTTCGATCAGCATCGGCAGCGGGGCAGTTTTGCCATCGCGGCCCAGAGCTTCTGGTTGCGGCGTGTTTACCGACTGTTGCCGACCGCCTGGTTGTGGATCCTGATTCCTCTGGCACTCTCGGTCCTGTTCAACCGCAGCGGCGCCTTTGGATCCTGGTTCGAGAACCTGCGTAGCTTTGCGGCTGTGGCGACCTTCACCGGCAACCTCGCGAACCAGTACAACGGAATGCTGGGCCCCAATGCGGTCTACTGGAGTCTCGCGCTGGAAGAGCAATTCTACTTCGTGTTGCCGTTCTTCCTGCTGTGCGTGACGGCCTTCCGCTGGCGCGTCGGGTTGCTGTTGGCGTTGATTGCCCTGCAGTTTGGACTTGACCGCAATATGTTCGGGACGCCGACCAGCGCCATGCTCAACTCGTTCCGGCTCGACGCCATGATGTGGGGTGTGCTGCTGTGCCTGGCGGGACGCACACCCTTGCTTCGACAATTCGAACCGACCTTCCTGGGTAAGAGTGTCTGGCTGCGCCTGGCCTATGCAGTCATCCTGCTCTACCTGCTGGGGGCGATTCCGGGGCAGCTCATCGCCATGCCTATCGCCGTGGGGTTGATAGCCATCGTTGCGCTGCTGCTGGTGTGGGTTGCCAGCTACCAGCAGGGATATCTGTACTGCCCGTCGGTACTGTCACGCCCGCTGCTCTGGCTGGGGTCGCGCTCCTACGGCCTGTACGTCATTCATATCTGCGCTTATCACTTGAGTCGCGAAATCTGGTATCGCTACGCCGCAGCGCAGGGGGTAGAGCTGGACAAGTCCTTTACCCCGGAACTGGTGGTGACGGCACTGGCGATCGCACTGGTTGCCAGCGAGCTGAACTATCGTTTCGTCGAGGAGCCCCTGCGGCGCAAGGGTGCGCGGATTGCGCGGGAGCGTCTGGAGCGGTTTTGCGGCGGCGCCCCGGTTGTGGATGCCCCGCATCCGGACACGCAGCCGCTTGATGCCACCCGGACAGATGCGCCGAGCGCGCGTGCGACCGAATAAGTGCCGTCAGTTGCGAGAGTGGAAACCCTCGAGGCTGTTTCCGGGTCACAGAAAGCCCGGGGTGTAATCGAATTATCGTGACCAGCCGGTCAGCCATTTTAGGTTCCTTTCCCTTAGAACAATCAGAGAGACTGGCCTTTGAACAAACGATTACTGGTGACAGGGCTTTCCGGTTTCGTGGGCACCCGGCTTCGGGCGTCGCTGGGGTCGCAATGGCAGTTGATGGAGCTCCCGCGTCTGGATCTGACCGAGCCCGGGGTTTTCGATGAGTATCTGCGCGAGGATGTGCCCGACGCAGTGATCCACCTGGCCGGCCAGACCTTCGTGCCGCAGGCGTTTCGCGATCCCGCCGGGACCTTGCAGGTGAACCTGATCGGGACGCTGAACCTACTGCAGTCGCTCAAGCGTTGCGACTTTAACGGAGCGTTTCTTTATGTCAGCTCCGGGGATGTCTATGGACAGGTGAGCGAGGATCAGCTGCCGATTACCGAGTTGCAGTTGCCCAGACCGAGGAATCCCTACGGTGTGAGCAAGCTCTCGGCGGAGTTGCTGTGTCAGCAGTGGAGCTTCGCCGAACCTTGGCGCATGATGGTGGCACGGCCGTTCAACCACGTGGGCGCGGGCCAGAAGGCCGATTTCGTGATACCGGCGGTCGCAAGACAACTCGCGCGTATTCGTCATGGATTGCAGGACGCGTATATCGAGGTCGGGGACATTGATGTCACCCGCGACTTCCTCGATGTACGGGATGTATTGGCGGCGTACTTCGCATTGCTCGAAAACGGGCGTTCGGGGGAGGTGTACAACGTTTGCTCGGGTCAGGAATATCGCCTGCGCGACGTGATCGACCAGATGGCTTCGCTGTCAGGCGTTGATCTGCAGATCCGCCAGGACCCGCAAAGGATGCGCAAGGCCGAGCAAAGGCGTGTGCGCGGCAGCAATGCAAAGCTGCAGCGTGAGACCGGCTGGAAACCGTCTTACGCAATGGAGCAGATCCTGCTGGATGTATTGGCGGAATGGGATGTCCGTGCATTGCAGGAGTGACACCGGTGACTGGCTGATTGTGGCCCACCGCGGCGAAACCTGTCGCCGGTTCAAGACCCCGCCATACCTGCCAGGGGGAATGGGGTCCCAGGTAATGTGCTGTACGCGGAGGCATCGCTCGGGCGGAAGCCGATCGAGACTCCGGCATAACTACAACGAGCTCGCGGCGCTTTCATCTGCGAGCCACCACGGATGCTAGAAGAATGACAAAAAGTGCTCTGATCACCGGTCTGACCGGACAGGATGGCGCCTACCTTGCGAAACTGCTGCTGGAAAAGGGCTACAAGGTCCACGGTCTGGTAGCTCGCCGTAGTAGCGATACGCGCTGGCGCCTGCGTGAGTTGGGGATCGAGTCCGAGGTGGTCTACCTCGACGGCGATCTGGCGGACGCATCGTCCGTACAGCGGGCCGTCATCAAGGCCAAGCCGGATGAGCTCTATAACCTCGGTGCACAGAGCTTTGTCGGCAGTTCCTGGGACCAGCCGGTGACCACCGGCATTGTCGATGGCCTGGGCGTTACCCACCTGCTGGAAGCCATCCGCCAGTTCAACCCGGAAACCCGCTTCTATCAGGCATCCACCAGCGAGATGTTCGGTCTGATCCAGGCCGAGCGGCAGGACGAGAACACACCGTTCTACCCGCGCAGCCCCTACGGCGTGGCCAAGCTCTATGGCCACTGGATCACCGTGAACTACCGCGAGAGCTTCAAGCTGCACGCTTCCAGCGGCATTCTCTTCAACCACGAGTCGCCGCTACGCGGCATCGAGTTCGTGACCCGCAAGGTCACCGACGCGGTGGCGCGCATCAAGCTGGGCAAGCAGAACGAACTGCGCCTGGGCAACATCGACGCCAAGCGTGACTGGGGCTTCGCCGGCGACTACGTCGAAGCCATGTGGCTGATGCTGCAGCAGGACAAGCCTGACGACTATGTGGTGGCCACCGGTGTCACCACCACGGTACGCGAGATGTGCCGTATCGCCTTCGAATACGTAGGCCTGAAGTACCAGGATCATGTGGTGATCGACCCGGCCTTCTTCCGCCCGGCGGAAGTGGATGTGCTGCTGGGCAACCCTGGAAAGGCCGAGCGAGTGTTGGGCTGGAGTCCGAAAACCAGTCTGGAGAACCTCATCCACATGATGGTTGACGCCGACCTGCGTCGCGTTGACAAGGAGTGATGCATGCTCGTCCCTGTGATCCTTTCCGGTGGAGCCGGCACCCGGCTGTGGCCGGTCTCCCGTGAAGGCCAGCCCAAGCCGTTCATGGCGATGCCCGACGGGCAGTCGCTGCTGAGCAAGACCTATCGGCGCGCGGCCAGCCTGCTGGGTGCGGACGGGCACATCGTCACGGTGACCAATCGCGACTACTACTTCCAGAGCAAGGATCACTTCCAGTCGGCCAAGCTGCGCCAGCGTGGCCACTTCATCCTCGAACCCGCCGGGCGCAATACTGCCCCGGCTATTGCGGTCGCCGCACTCGCGCTGCGTGCACTGCATGGTGATGACGTGACCATGGTGGTGATGCCGGCGGACCATCTGATCCGCGACATCGATACCTTCGGACGCTGCGTCGAGCATGCTGTGGAACTGGCCGAGGCGGGGCACCTGGTGACATTCGGTGTCGTGCCCAACGCGCCGGAAACCGGCTTCGGCTACATCGAAATGGGCGATGCGCTGGACACTTGTGGCGGCAGCCGCGTGAGGCGCTTCGTCGAGAAGCCCGACCTGGATACTGCCAAGGGCTTCCTTCAGGCGGGCACCTTCCTGTGGAACTCGGGGATGTTCTGCTTCACCGTCGGCACCTTCATCAGCGAGCTGGAAAAGTACGCTCCGCAGATGCTCGAACAAGCCATCGCCTGCCAGATGGCGAGCCAGCCGGCGGACTTCGGCAATCTGGTTCAGCAGGAGTTGCCGTCGGATCATTTCTGCGCGCTGGAGGACATCTCCATCGACTACGCACTGATGGAGCGCTCCGACCGTGTGGCGGTGATCCCCGCGGCGTTCGACTGGAGTGATATCGGATCGTGGACCGCGATGAGTGCGCTGGTGGATGCCGATGCCGACAACAACCGCGCCGCCGGCAATGCCATCTTCGTCGATAGCCGCGACAACTACGTACAGAGCGAAGGCCGACTGATCGCCACCGTGGGCGTCGAAGGGCTGGTCGTGGTCGAGACCGCCGATGCGATTCTGGTGGCGCGTGCCGACCGTGCGCAGGATGTGCGCAAGGTGGTAAAGCAACTCAAGGATACCGACAACGAAGCCTATCGCCTGCATCGCACGGTCAGCCGCCCCTGGGGCACCTACACCGTTCTCGAGGAAGGCCCGCGCTTCAAGATCAAGCGCATCGTGGTGAAGGCTGGCGCCGCCCTGTCGCTGCAGATGCATCACCATCGCAGCGAGCACTGGGTCGTGGTGCAGGGCATGGCCAAGGTCACCAACGGCGAGTCCGTACGGCTGGTGAACAGCAATGAGTCCACCTACATCCCCGCGGGCCACCGCCATCGCCTGGAGAACCCGGGTGTTATCGATCTGGTGATGATCGAGGTGCAAAGCGGCGAGTACCTGGGCGAGGACGACATCGTTCGCTTCGAGGATATTTACGGCAGGATCGTTTGATGTCGCTGAGCAGTCTGAAAGGCACCTGGCAGTACCGCGGATTCATCGTGGGCAGTGTGCGGCGGGAATTCGAGTCGCGCTATCGCGGCTCGCTGCTGGGAGCGGCCTGGACCATCCTCAATCCCCTGGCGATGATTCTGGTGTACACCGTGATCTTCTCCGAAGTGATGCGTGCGCGCCTGCCGGGCGTGGACGACAAGATGGCCTACAGCGTGTTTCTTTGCGCGGGGCTGCTGACCTGGGGATTGTTCTCCGAAGTGGTCAGCCGCTGCCTGAACATGTTCCTCGAAAACGCCAATCTGCTGAAGAAGCTGAGCTTCCCGCGCCTCTGCCTGCCGGTGGTGAGCGTCTGCAGTGCGTCGCTGAATTTCGCCATCATCTTCGCGTTGTTCATCGGCTTCCTGCTTATCACCGGGCGCCTGCCCGGCGTTGCGCTGCTGTCGTTCCCGCTGTTGCTGGCGCTGCAGCTGATGTTCGCCGTCGGCCTGGGCATGCTGGTCGGCGTGCTCAATGTGTTCTTCCGCGATGTCGGGCAGCTGTTCGGGATTCTCCTGCAGTTCTGGTTCTGGCTCACCCCCATCGTCTACCCGCTGACTATTCTGCCGGAGTCGATCGGCCGGCTGGTGCAGCTCAATCCGCTGACCGGCCTGATGCAGGCCTACCAGAACCTGTTCCTCCACGGCCAATGGCCGCAGCTCTCGCAGTTGCTGCCGGTGACGGTATCCGGCGCTCTGCTGTGCGTGCTGGCCATGGTGTTGTACCGCGCACGCGCAGGTGAAATGGTGGACGAACTCTGATGGGCCATATCCGCATTCAGCAACTGGGCAAGGCCTATCGTCAGTACCCCAAACGCTGGTCCCGCCTGGTCGAGTGGATCGCTCCCGATGGCAAGCCGCGGCATCACAAGCATTGGGTCCTGCAGAACATTTCCCTGGAGATCGAGCCGGGCGAGGCGGTCGGTATCGTCGGTTCCAATGGTGCCGGCAAGAGCACCCTGCTCAAGATCATCACCGGCACTACGCAGCCTACCAGTGGCACCTGCGAGGTGGGAGGAACAGTATCCGCCCTGCTCGAACTGGGCATGGGCTTTCACCCGGAGTTCACCGGTCGGCAGAACGTCTACATGGCCGCGCAGCTGCTGGGGCTGCAGCGTGGCGAGATCGACGCGCTGTTCCCGGAGATCGAGGCCTTCGCTGAAATCGGTGACGCCATCGACCAGCCGGTACGCACCTACTCCAGCGGCATGCAGATGCGCTTGGCGTTCAGCGTGGCCACCGCGCGGCGGCCGGATGTACTGATCATCGACGAGGCGCTGTCGGTCGGCGACTCGTATTTCCAGCACAAGAGCTTCGAGCGTATCCGCAGCTTCCGTCGTGCCGGCACCACGCTGTTGATCGTTTCCCATGACCGCTTCTCCATCCAGTCCATCTGTGATCGTGCGGTGTTGTTGGAGTTCGGCCAGGTGGCGATGCAGGGCGACCCGGAAATGGTCATGGACTACTACCACGCGAGGATGGGCGAGGGACTCAATCATCTCGTGCGCCAGGAGATGCTCGCCAACGGCAAGGCCCGCACCATCTCTGGCACGGGGGAGGCGGAGATCGAATCGGTACGGCTGCTGGACGCTGGAGGCAAGGACATCGACCTGGTCGAAGTGGGCCACGACGTTGTGCTGGAGGTCGGTGTGCGAGTCTGCCAGGACGTCGACCGGTTGGTGCTTGGCTTCATGCTCAAGGACCGGCTCGGGCAGGCGATGTATGGCATCAACTCGCACCGCCTCAAGCAGGTGCAGAAGGGGCTCAAGACCGGCGACCGGCTGGTCTATCGCTACGCCTTCCCCATGCGGCTGGGAGCCGGTAACTACTCGGTGTCGCTGAGCCTTTCACGGCTCGACTCGCACCTGGACGGCAATTACGAGTGGCGGGACTGCGCAATGATCTTCCATGTGGTCAACAGCACGCGTGAGAACTTCATCGGTTATTCCTGGCTGGATGCCCGCGCCAGCATCGAGCATTTCCCCAGCGATTCCCTGGCCCAACGCAGTGGAGAGCATTCCTGATGCGCCTGCTCGTCGAATGCACCTACGTCTTCGAACATCCGCACGTGAATTCCGGCATCCAGCGCGTCGTGCGCAATGTCATCCGCCATCTTGAGGATGCCGAAGGCGGGGTCGAATGCGTTCCGGTGGCGTTCATCAACGGCCGTATGCATCGGGTGCTGCATCTGGCACCGCTGTCGACCGAGGAACTGCCCTGGCACAGCCGGATGAAGATCGCCCTGGAGCAGATGCGCAATGACTATTGGGTAAGGCATGCGAGCCTGGAGCGCCGCTGGCCGATGAACCGCTACCACAACGCACGCCGCGTTCTTTACGTGGCGTGCAAGATTGCCAGCCTGGCGATTACCCTGCCGCTGCGCTTCGCCATGTTTGCCTCGCGCGGCCATGTTGTGCCCGAGCGCCTGGAGCCGCTGGAGGTTCAGCCTGGCGACCAGCTCCTGCTGCTTGATTCGTCCTGGCACGCCGATTTCTTCCCGGTAGCGGAAAAGCTCAAGTCCCAAGGTGTCGGGCTGATCTCGGTGATCTACGACCTGATCCCCTGTACCCACCCGCAGTTCTGCGACGCCGGACTGGTGAAGGTGTTCGACCGCTGGTTCGATTGGATCGTCGAAATGGCGGACGGATTCATCTGCATTTCCACCACCATCCGCGACCAGGTGCGTGCCGAGATCGTTCGCCGTCGAGGCGAAGAGGTTGCCCAGGGCTTGTGGTTCGAGCACTTCTACCTCGGCTCGGAACTGGACCTAGTGCATGACGCCTCGCAGCTGGACGGAAAACTGGTACAGATGTTCGAAGACGGCGCGCCGGTCTACCTGATGGTCAGCACCATCGAGCCGCGCAAGAACCACGCCTACCTGCTCGACGCTTTCGAGCGCCTGTGGGCGCAGGGCTCGCCGGCACGGCTGTGCATCATCGGCCGCTATGGCTGGAAGTGCGAGGGCCTGATGGATCGCATCCGTCGCCACAAGGAACTCGACAAGCGCCTGTTCATGTTCAACAAACTCAATGATCGCGGCCTGGAGTACGCCTACGCCAACGCCCGCTCGCTGGTCTTCCCGTCGTACGTCGAGGGCTTTGGCCTGCCGCTGGTGGAAGCGATGCAGCGCCGCCTGCCGGTGATGGCCAGCGACATTCCGGTGTTCCGTGAAGTCGGCGGCGACTTCGTGGCTTACTTCGATCTGCAGCGACCGGAGTCTCTGGCCGAGTTGGTGCAGGAGTTCGAAGATAGCAACCGATTCCCGGCAACCCGCGCTGCTGCTGACTGGAGCTGGCTGACCTGGCGTGATGCCAGTCGGCAACTGGTCAGCCGCGTGCTGGGGGCCCTGATGCTGCGCAGGCCGGCGCAGTCCCGACCCGAAGCGGAAGTGGGTTAGCGTGCACGTTGCGCTGAACGCTCGCATCCTTCAGGCACCGAGGACTGGCATCGGCCAGTATGTCTCGTCCCTGACCCGAGCGCTGCAGGATCAGGCGGAAGTCAGCCTGCAGTTGTTTCTGGGCCGCCAGTGGTCGGTCGATCTGCCGCCGGCCTCGCTGCCCGGCTATTCCCGCCGCACTGCGCTGGCCAAGCGAGTGCCTGGTGCCTATCGCATTCGTCGCTGGCTGGAGCAGGGAAACTTCGACCGAGGGCTGAGTCAGCGTTCGATCGACCTGTACCACGAGCCCAGCCTGTGGCCGCTGGAGTTCGACGGGCCGATGGTCATGACCCTGCATGACCTGACCCATGTGCACTACCCCCACACCCAGCCCGCCGATCGCCTGGCCGAGATCGAACGCCATGTCGGCAGGGGTGTCGAGCGGGCGCGGATCGTACTGACAGACTCCGAGCACGTTGCCGGAGAGGTCCGCCGTCACTTTGCATTGCCTGATGAACGCGTGGTGGTGGCGCCGCTCGGATACGCGCCGCGCTTCCGTCCCCGAACTGATGCAGAACTGTTGAGTCCGCTGGCCTCGTTTGGATTGTCAGCGGGGCAGTATCTGATCTGCGTCGGCACACTGGAGCCGCGTAAGAACCTGCAGCTGGCGCTGCGGGCTCATTCCCTGTTGCCGCCCATGCTGCGCTCGCGCTTGCCATTGGTGATAGTCGGAATGCCAGGCTGGCGCAGCGATGGTCTCGATGAGACGCTGGATGTCGCCGTGAAGGGCGGCTGGGCCAAGGTGCTCGGCTATCAGAGTGATGAGGTGCTCGCGGAGTTGCTGGCCGGGGCGAAGGCGTTGCTCTTCCCGTCGCTGTACGAAGGCTTCGGCCTGCCCGTGCTGGAAGCGATGGCCAGTGGCGTGCCGGTATTACTGACTCGTACCTCCTCGCTGCCGGAAGTGGCGGGAGAGGCGGGCATCTATGTCGATGCCCATGATCCGCAGGAGATGTGCTCCGCCCTGCAGGAACTGGTGGACGATTCTTCTCTCGGGCAACGTTGCCGTGTGCTGGGCCTTGAGAGAGCCCGGGACTTCAGCTGGCAGCGATGCGCCCGGATAACCAGCGAAGCCTACCGAAAGGCTGTGGGAGGCTGAATGCGCGTATTGCACTTCTTCAAGACCTATCTGCCGGACTCCGTGGGGGGCATCGAGCAGGTGATCAACCAGCTCTGTCGCACCGGGCGACATCACGGCATCGAACACCAGGTACTCACCCTGAGCTCGAACCCAGAGCCCGCGGAGCTGATGGTCGATGGGCACCGTGTCTACCGGGCGCGCCTCGACCTGCAATTGGCCTCCACCGGTTTCTCCTACAGCGTCATACCGCAGTTCCGCAAGCTCGCGGCGGAAGCGGACATCATCAATTTCCACTTCCCCTGGCCGTTCATGGATGTGGTGCACCTGCTGGCGGGCATCGACAAGCCGACCGTGGTGACCTACCACTCGGATATCGTTCGCCAGCGGCACCTTTTCAAACTGTACCAACCGCTGATGCACCGCTTCCTCGGCAGCGTGGACCGCATCGTCGCGGCTTCGCCCAACTACCTGGGCTCCAGCGAGACCCTGCGCCGCTACCAGCACAAAGCGGAAGTCATTCCCTATGGTCTGGACAAGCAGGCCTACCCGGTTCCTTCCGAGGAGTGCACCGCTCGCTGGCGCCGCGAGGTAGGGGAGCAGTTCTTCCTGTTCGTCGGCGTGATGCGCTACTACAAAGGCCTGCATATTCTGCTGGAAGCCGTGCAGGGCACCGGGTACCCGGTGGTCATCGTCGGCGCTGGCCCCCTGGAGCAGCAGTTGAAGGCTCAGGCGGCGGCGCTGGGTGTTGAGTCCCACGTGCGCTTCGTCGGGCGCGTGAGCGAAGAGGACAAGGTTGCCTTGCTGCAGTTGTCGCGGGCGATCGTCTTCCCCTCGCACCTGCGCTCGGAAGCCTTTGGCATTTCCCTGCTGGAAGGGGCGATGTATGGCAAGCCGATGATTTCCAGCGAGATCGGAACCGGCACCAGCTTCATCAATGCCAACGGCCTGACCGGGCTGGTAGTGCCACCCAGCGATCCCCTGGCGTTCCGTCAGGCGATGAAGTGGTGCTGGGAAAATCCCGCGGCGGCGGAAGAAATGGGGCGGCAGGCGGAAGCGCGCTACCAGGAGCTGTTCACGGCTGATGCGATGGGGCGCGTCTGGGCAGATCTGTATCGCGATCTACTGGACGAGAGAGCAGAGAAGGAAGGGCTGCTGCCCGAGGGCCGCTCTGGCTGAGCGGCCGGGGCAACGAACTTACCAGTACAGTTATGACGAGCCTGGAAAGTGTGGCTCAGTTGTACTGTTGAATCAGCGCCAGAACGGCTTGTTCAGTTCGGCGTAACGCTGGGCTTCGCTGATGCCGGCGTCGGCCAGCAGTCGGGAGTCCAGGCGGGCCAGCTGGCGGCGGCTTTCCATGCGGCGCTGCCACAGGCGAACGGTGCCGACGAGGCCACGATGGGCGCTGGAGGTGCTACGGGTGGTGCTCAGAGCTGCGGAACCGAGGGTACGTTCCATGGTGGTCATCCTTCTCGCTTGTGGCGAGTAGTCAGTTGCTGAATGGATTGAGCATATGATCTGACTTTTTGGTCAGGGATGACAGGTACAGTTGTGCAGTATTGCAGCTGCTCAGCCGATTGTAATTTTGAACTGTTATGGTCTTTTTCAGGGCAAACTGTACCGTTACGCTCCATTCTGGTGCGCAATTGGTAGGCATCTGAGGTGTTTCGACGGTGCCGGCCAAGGTGGCGGCGGGGTAAGCTGAACAGTTGGGGCGGGATAAAAATCTGTTCAGTAGTGTTTTTACGTGGTTTTTTTCCGGCTGTAAACCCTTGCGGGCCATTCATTGCTGAATGACCCGCAGAGTGTCTGGAATCAGCTCGCCGCCAGCATGTGGCCGCGTTCTTCCAGATTGATATGCCACTCCAGGGCCTCGCGCAGGATGTGCGGGGTATGGCCGCCGCGTTCGCAAGCGGCATCGAAGTAACTGTTCAGGGCGTCGCGGTAGGACGGGTGCACACAGTTGTCGATGATCACCCGGGCGCGCTCGCGCGGCGCCAGGCCACGCAGGTCGGCCAGACCTTCCTCGGTGACCAGGATGTCCACGTCGTGTTCGGTGTGGTCGACGTGGCTGACCATCGGCACGACGCTGGAGATGTTGCCGCCCTTGGCGATGGACTTGGTGACGAAGATGGCCAGGTGTGCGTTGCGGGCGAAGTCGCCCGAGCCACCGATGCCGTTCATCATCTTGGTGCCGCCGACGTGGGTGGAGTTCACGTTGCCGTAGATGTCGAATTCCAGCGCGGTGTTGATGCCGATGATGCCCAGGCGACGGACCACTTCGGGGTGGTTGGAGATCTCCTGCGGGCGCAGCACCAGCTTGTCCTTGTAACGCTCCAGATTGCCGAAGACTTCTTCGTTACGGCGCGCGGAGAGGGTGATGGAGCTGCCCGAGGCGAAGCGCAGCTTGCCGGCGTCCATCAGGTCGAAGGTCGAGTCCTGCAGCACTTCGGAGTACATGGTCAGGTCTTCGAACGGCGATTCGATCAGGCCGCACATCACCGCGTTGGCAATGGTACCGACGCCCGCTTGCAGCGGCGCGAGGTTCTTGGCCAGGCGGCCGGCTTCCACTTCCTGCTTGAAGAAATCGATCAGGTGATTGGCGATGGCCTGGGTTTCGTCGTCCGGCGGCAGCACGGTGGACGGGGAGTCCGGCTGGTCGTTGACGACGATGGCGACGATCTTTTCTGCTGGGATCGGGATGGCGGTGCTGCCGATGCGGTCGTCCACGCGAGTGAGCGGGATCGGCGTGCGGGTCGGGCGGTAGGTCGGGATATAGATGTCGTGCAGGCCTTCGAGGTTGGCGTTGTGCGCGACGTTGATCTCGACGATCACCTGCTTGGCGAAGATCGCGAAGCTGGCCGAATTGCCCACCGAGGTGGTCGGCACGATGTGGCCTTCCTCGGTGATGGCGACGGCTTCGATGACGGCGATGTCCGGCAGCTTGAGCTGGTGGTTGCGCAACTGCTCGACGGTTTCCGACAGGTGCTGGTCGATGAACATGACTTCGCCGGCATTGATCGCCTTGCGCAGGGTGCTGTCGACCTGGAAGGGCATGCGGCGGGCCAGCACGCCGGCTTCGGTGAGCTGCTTGTCGAGGTCGTTGCCCAGGCTGGCGCCGGTCATCAGGCTGATGCGCAGCGGCTCCTGCTTGGCGCGCTCGGCGAGGGCCTTGGGTACGGCTTTGGCTTCGCCGGCGCGGGTGAAACCGCTCATGCCGACGGTCATGCCGTCCTTGATAAGGGCCGCGGCCTGGTCGGCAGTCATCACCTTGTCCAACAGGGAGGACATACGCACGCGATCACGGAACATGGGAAAACCTCGGGCAGTAGGAAGTGCGAGGCCGCCAGTCTAGGGACTCGGCGATTTTTGGCTCTTATACCAAGGTCGAAAAATCGCCCGGCCAGGGCCTTCTTACTACCAATGTCCAGCGCTTTTCGTGTTGCCCGAAAGCAAGACACCGACGCAAGGCCGGTGTCTTTTGGATCAGCGGTCGACTTATTCGACGGCCTTGACCATGTCTTCGATGACTTTCTTGGCGTCGCCGAAGACCATCATGGTCTTGTCCAGGTAGAACAGTTCGTTGTCCAGGCCGGCGTAGCCGCTGGCCATCGAGCGCTTGTTGACGATCACGGTCTTGGCTTTGTAGGCCTCGAGGATCGGCATGCCGGCGATCGGCGACTTCGGATCGTTCTTCGCCGCCGGGTTCACCACGTCGTTGGCGCCCAGCACCAGCACCACGTCGGTCTGGCCGAACTCGGAGTTGATGTCTTCCATCTCGAACACCTGCTCGTAAGGCACTTCGGCCTCGGCCAGCAGGACGTTCATGTGGCCCGGCATGCGGCCGGCAACCGGGTGGATGGCGAACTTCACGTTGACGCCGCGATGGGTCAGCTTCTCGGCCAGTTCCATCAGCGCGTGCTGGGCACGGGCCACCGCCAGGCCGTAGCCAGGAACGATGATCACGCTGTCGGCGTTGGTCAGCAGGAAGGAGGCGTCGTCGGCCGAGCCGGATTTCACCGGGCGGGCTTCCTTGGCACCGGCCGGGCCGCCAGCGTCCGCTTCGGCGCCGAAGCCACCGAGGATGACGTTGAAGAACGAGCGGTTCATCGCCTTGCACATGATGTAGGAGAGGATCGCGCCCGAGGAGCCCACCAGGGAGCCGGCGATGATCAGCATCGAGTTGTTCAGCGAGAAGCCGATACCGGCCGCGGCCCAGCCCGAGTAGGAGTTCAGCATCGACACGACCACGGGCATGTCCGCACCGCCGATCGGGATGATGATCAGCACGCCGAGGACGAACGCCAGGGCCAGCATCACCACGAAGGCGGTCAGGTTGCCGGTGAACATGAACAGCAGGCCCAGGCCCAGGGTGGTCAGGCCGAGCACCAGGTTGAGCATGTGTTGGCCGGCGAACTGCACCGGAGCGCCCTGGAACAGGCGGAACTTGTATTTGCCCGACAGCTTGCCGAAGGCGATCACCGAACCGGAGAAGGTGATGGCGCCGATGGCCGCGCCGAGGAACAGCTCCAGGCGGTTACCGGTGGGGATGGTGTCGCCCAGGTTCTGCACGATGCCCAGCGACTGCGGCTCGACCACGGCGGCGATGGCGATGAACACGGCGGCCAGGCCGATCATGCTGTGCATGAAGGCGACCAGTTCCGGCATCTTGGTCATCTCGACGCGCTTGGCCATGATCGAGCCGGCGGTGCCGCCGACCAGCAGGCCGATGATCACGTAGACGATGCCGGTGGTGGCGATCTCGCTGCTGATCTTGAACACCAGTGCGACGGTGGTCAGCGCGGCGATGGCCATGCCGATCATGCCGAACAGGTTGCCGCGACGCGAGGTGGTCGGGTGCGACAGGCCTTTGAGGGCCTGGATGAAGCAGACCGAGGCGATGAGGTAGAGGAGGGTGACGAGGTTCATGCTCATGTCAGTGCTTCTCCGCCTTCGGCGCTTTTTTCTTGAACATTTCCAGCATGCGGCGGGTGACCAGGAAGCCACCGAACACATTCACTGCAGCCAGGGCTACGGCCAGGGTGCCCATGGCCTTACCCAGCGGAGTGACGGTCAGGGCGGCGGCCAGCATGGCGCCGACGATCACGATCGCCGAGATGGCGTTGGTTACTGCCATCAGCGGGGTGTGCAGGGCAGGGGTGACGTTCCAGACCACGTGGTAGCCGACGTAGATCGCCAGCACGAAGATGATCAGGTTGTAGATGCCGTGGGAGATCAGCATGTCTTCCATAGTTTCTCACCGGTCTTCAGGGCCGGACGCGGGGTCCGGCGCGTTCTTATATAAGAAGGGCTCAGCCGTTCTTGCGCACGATCTGGCCGTCACGGCACATCAGGCACGCGGCGACGATGTCGTCTTCCATGTTCACCGTGAAGCCTTCGGCGGTCAGGGTGAGCTTGAGGAAGTCGAGCAGGTTGCGTGCGTAGAGTGCGGAGGCGTCCGCCGGTACCAGTGCGGCCAGGTTGCTCAGGCCGACGATGGTTACGCCGTGCTTGACCACGACCTGGTCGGCCTCGGTCAGCGGGCAGTTGCCGCCCTGGGATGCCGCGAGGTCGATGACCACGGAGCCCGGCTTCATCTCGGCGACAGTCGCTTCATGCAGCAGGGTCGGCGCCTTGCGGCCCGGGATCAGCGCGGTGGTGATGACGATGTCCGACTGCTTGGCGCGCTCGTGCACGGCCTTGGCCTGGCGCTCCATCCACGAGGCCGGCATCGGTCGGGCATAACCGCCGACACCTTCGGCGCACTCGCGCTCTTCGTCGGTCTCGTAAGGGACGTCAACGAACTTGGCGCCCAGGGACTCGATCTGCTCCTTCACCGCCGGACGAACGTCCGAGGCCTCGATCACCGCACCCAGGCGCTTGGCCGTGGCGATGGCCTGCAGGCCGGCAACGCCAGCGCCGAGGATCAGCACGCGGGCGGCCTTAACGGTGCCGGCGGCGGTCATCAGCATCGGCATGAAGCGCGGGTAATGGTGAGCAGCGAGCAACACGGCCTTGTAGCCGGCGATGTTGGCCTGGGAAGAGAGCACGTCCAGGCTCTGCGCGCGGGAAGTACGCGGCGCGGCCTCGAGGGCGAAGGCGGTGACGCCGCGTTCGGCCATGCGGGCGATGTTCTCGTTGTTGAACGGGTTGAGCATGCCGATCAGCACGGTACCCGGCTTCATCTGTGCCAGCTCGCTTTCGCTGGGCGCGACAACCTTCAGCACAAGCTCCGAACCGTAGGCATCGGCGGCAGTGCCGATCTTCGCGCCAACGGCTTCATAGGCGGCATCCGGCTGGCTGGCGCTGACGCCCGCACCGCTCTGAATGACGACCTGATGGCCCTGCCCGATCAGTTTCTTGACCGTCTCCGGCGTTGCTGCGACCCGCGTCTCACCGGCTTGGGTCTCGAGGGGTACACCGATCTGCACTTGCAAATCTCCTGCGTGATCCTGGGATGGTCCGGGCTACTACGTTGGCGACCCGGGTTTTGAACTGGCAACGGTCTATTTTTTGTTTTAAGAGCTTGTTTTCAGACCGGGTTGTGACCCGGCGGCCGCGGCATTGTGCAATCGAACCTGGAGGGCATCAAGAAGTTCTGGAGTGGTACGAAGCGATAACTACAAGTCACGTTTGGACCCGCAGTTTTCCGGTCGCCACCGAGGCCGCGTGAGCCCTGGCGTTAAGCCTAATTGCCTATTGTGACCGGACGGAAATGTCATCCTCGCCGTGAATGACCACCCATCAGAGGCTCCCCATGCCCACCGAAAGGCCCGGTAATCCTGCAACAGGCTCAGGCATAGGTGTTAATTAATGTTTCTAATATGGAGTATGAGTCATTCCTGATGCCTGATTTCCTGTAGCAGATTTTTTACATTGACTACGGGGTCAGGAAATTCGTCAGGATGCTTCAAGGCCGCGCATTACACCGTTCCAGAGCCATGAGACGAGGTTTAGCAGAAAGCTCGGGTTTGTCCGCTACAACGACGAATGACGCAGAAAAAACAACGGCCACCGTTATCGGGTGGCCGCTGGGGGTGAGACACGGTGTCGCGGGTGGCTCAGTTGTTGGCGCTGATCACGCTGGGCAACTGGGCCGCGAGCTTGTCGTTATGCAGCGGTGCGCGGATGAAGCCGTGCTGCGTGCCGTCCGGGCCGATGACCACCAGGTTGCCGCTGTGATCCACGGTGTAGTTGGGCTTGCTGGTGTCCGCCGGGATGTAGGGGATGCTCATCGCGTTGGCCAGCTTCTGCACGTTTTCTTCCGAGCCGGTGATGCCCTTGAAGCCGGCATTGAAGAAGCCGAGGTATTCCTTGATGCGCGGCGCGGTATCGCGGTGCGGGTCGACGCTGACGAATACCACCTGCAGGTTCTTCGCCACTTCCGGCGGCAGCTTGGTCTGCAGTTCGCGCAGTTGTGCCAGGGTGGTGGGGCAGACGTCCGGGCAGAAGGTGTAGCCGAAGAACAGCAGGGACCACTTGTCCTTCAGGCTGGCGGTCTGGAACGGCTGGCCGTCCTGGTCGGTGAAGGTCAGGTCGGGGACGCTACGGGTTTGCGGCAGGATCACGATGCCGGCGTCGAGCAGCACGGTCGGGTCGAGCTGGTGGCGCTGGTTGAGCACCTTCTGGACGGTGAGTCCGAGGATCAGGGCGACGATGGCGACGAGGATGAAGACGGTCTTGTTGACTCGGGTCATGGGGTACTCGTGGGTCGGGACGTCTGGGCTTTGTGTTGCTGTTCGTGCCGTTGGCAGGGGGCGGTGATGTTCGCGAGCAAGCTCGCTCCTACAAACGGAGCTCCCCTGTAGGAGCGAGCTTGCTCGCGAACCCTCAATAGTTCAGGTGCAGCGGCAGGTAGTGGTCCACCAGCAGCGCGATGAACAGCAGGAACAGGTAGGCGATAGAGTACTTGAAGGTCTTGATCGCCGCATGGGGTCGGCTGCCGCAGTAGAGCGCCCAGGCCCAGTCGAGGAAGCGCGCGCCCAGGGCCAGCGCGGCGAGCAGGTAGACCAGCCCGGCCATGTGGATGGCGAAGGGCATCAGCGTCACGGCGAACAGCACCAGGGTGTAGAGCAGGATGTGCAGCTTGGTGTAGTGCTCGCCGTGGGTCACCGGCAGCATCGGGATGTCAGCCTTGGCGTACTCGTCCTTGCGGTGCAGGCACAGCGCCCAGAAGTGCGGCGGCGTCCAGGCGAAGATGATGAGTACCAGCAGCAGCGGTTCGGCGGAAATCTGCCCCGTTACCGCAACCCAGCCCAGCAGCGGCGGGGCGGCGCCGGCGAGGCCGCCGATGACGATGTTCTGTGGTGTGGCCCGCTTGAGAAAACCGGTGTAGAGCGCCGCGTAGCCCAGCAGCGAAGCCAGTGTCAGCCAGGCCGTCAGCGCATTGGTGAAGACCAGCAGGACGGCCATCCCGGCCACCGACAGCAGCATGGCGAAACCCAGAGCGATGGGTGGCGAAACGCGTCCTTCGGCCAGCGGGCGCTTGTGGGTACGCGCCATGATCGAGTCGATGCGCCTGTCCACCACGTGGTTCACCGCCGCCGCGCCGCCGGCGCACAGGCCGATGCCGAGGTTGCCGAATAGCAGCACCTGCCAGGGCACGCCGGCCTTGGTGGCGAGCAGCATGCCGATCAGCGAGGTGATCAGCATGAGCAGCACCACCTTGGGTTTGGTCAGTTCTAACAGGTCGCGCCAGCTGGCTTGGCTGGAAGTGCTGATGACGCTGGCCATGGGCATTTCTCCGTCTTCTGACTTCTGGAATGGGGCCGGCGCGCCTCGGCGCCGGCCGGCGTCGTGCTCAAGCTTGTTTCATCCTTGCGAGGGATAGGCCACCGGGCGCTCCAGAGCGTCCAGGGCAATCGGGCTGCCGGCGGGCAGCTCGACACGTTTCGCCGCGGGCGCGCGCACCCGGTAATTCACCAGCACCAGCATCAGCAGCAGGAAAGCGCCGCCGCCGTTGTGCGCCACCGCCACCGGCAGCGGCAGGTGCAGCAGCACGTTGCTGATCCCCAGGCCGATCTGCAAGGACAGCCCCAGCAGCATCAGTGCGGTAATGCCGATCAGCCCGTGGCGCTGGAGGTTCCAGGCCAGCAGCAGGATCACCGCCGTCACGCCCAGCGCGCCCATGCGGTGGGTCATGTGGATGGCCGTGCGGGCGTCGCTGTCGAGTTGGCCACCGAGATAATTCGGGCCGATGTGCTGGGTAAGGTGGAAGCCGTTGGCGAAGTCCATGTTCGGCCACCACTCGCCGTGGCACATCGGCAGGTCGATGCAGGCCACTGCCGCGTAGTTGCTGCTGACCCAGCCGCCCAGGGCGATCTGCCCGATCACCATCAGCAGGGCCAGCGCCGCCAGCGCGCGCAATTTCGAAGGCAGTTGCAGCGGGGCGAAGGCGCCGGACAGGCGCAGGCTGAGCAGGAACAGCAGCGACAGCGTGGTGAAGCCTCCGAGCAGATGCGCGGTGACCACCTGCGGCCAGAGTTTGAGGGTGACTGTCCACATGCCAAATGCCGCCTGGGCGATCACCACCGCGAGCAGTACCAGCGGCAGGCGCATCGGTTGGCCGTCACGGCCACGCCGCACCAGTGCGTGGACCGCCAGCCCGAGGATCAGCAGGCCGAGGCTGCCGGCGAAGTAGCGGTGGATCATTTCGTTCCAGCCCTTCTGCGCCTCCACCGGCGAGTCGGGGAAGTGCATCTCGGCATGAGCGAGTTGCGCCTCGTTCAGCGGCACGTGGACGAAGCCGTAGCAGCCGGGCCAGTCCGGGCAGCCGAGGCCGGCGTGGGTCAGGCGGGTGTAGGCGCCCAGCAGGATGACCACGAAGGCCAGCGCCGTGGCCAGCACGGCGAGGTAGAAGGCGGGTTTGCGTCTTGCCTGGATCATGCGTCGCTCCCGATCTTGTTGTTGTCTGAGGCTGGCGAGCTCTTAGAACCTGTTAACGATCTGCTGCGCGTCGGCATAACTGCGTTAAAAGCGGGCTGAAAAATGCTCATTTACGCCGCGTAAACTCCGCTTTTTTAGCCCGCTTTTGCCTTGTTCTGCTCTAGCTCGCGAGATCGTAAACAGGTTCTTAACCGATGTTGGACAGCTTCAGCAGCAACTGCAGGTCCTTGAGGATCGACTTGCCGTTGGCCTTGGCGTCGTAGCGCAGCACCAGGTTGCCGTGGGGGTCGACAATCCACAGCTGCGGTTGGGCGCCGGTGTGCTGGTTGGGTGTCAGGCCCAGGCGTTGCAGGCGTGGGTAGTCCTTGTCGAGCAACCCCGTGAACTCGGCTGGCAGCGGTTTGGCGAAGGCCAGCGCGTGTTCGGCGCGGCTGGCTTCGCGGCCCAGGCCGATGTTGATCTGGCGGGCCAGGTAGACCAGTTGCTGGCAGTCGCTGGTGCAGCTTTCCGGCGCGGTGACCAACAGTTGCCAATGCTCGCTCGACTGGTCGGCCTGCACGCCCAGATCGGCCGGGGTCTGCCCGGTGGCGATCAGGTCGCCGCTGTAACTGCGGCCTTCCGGCACCCAGAACTGCAGCTTGTACATCGCGGTGGCGAGCAGCATCGGCCCCAGCACCATGCCGAGGATCAGCAGCAGTTGCACGCGCCCGCGGCGGCGGGCGGAGGAGTCAGGCAGAGTCATGGCGGTCATGGTCGAGGGTCTCCCGTGCGCGACGGATGCCGAGGTAGAGGTAGAGGGCGGAGAGTGCGATGGCCAGGGCGAACCACTGCACGGCGTAGCCGACGTGGCGCTCCGGTGGCATGGCGACGATCGGCCAGTCGGTGTCGAAGGCGGCGTCGCCCGGCTCCAGGCGGATTTCCAGCGGGCTGCCTTCGCGACCCAGCTGATCCCACAGGAAAGGGGCGTCCACCTGGGTGATCAGACGTGGCCAGCCGGCGAGCGGAGCGCTCGGGCCGGTGGACAGCGGGGCGTAGGTCCAGGCATCCAGCAACAGGTCGTGGCTGGGGGTATCGATCTTCGGTGGCACGCGGCGGTCGGGCCAGGGCACCCAGCCGCGATTGACCAGCAGCCACTGGTGGCCGACGCGGTCGAAGAAGGGTTGCAGCACCTCGACGCCGGCCTGGCCGTTGCGGGTGCGGTTGTCGAGCAGGGCGGTATGTTCGGCGTCGAGCTGGCCCTGCAGGCGCACACGAACGTAGCTGCGCGGCGGTTGGCGTTCCAGTTCGGCGATGCTGATCGGGTCCTGCTGGCGCTGCACTTCGGCGGCGGCGAGGAGGGTACGTTTCTCGGCGGCGCGGGACAGTTGCCAGAAGCCCAGGCCGATCAGCACCGGCAGCAGCACGAGGACCACCAGGGTCGGCGCGATACCGGGCCGGAAGGCGCGCGTGGCGCGGCTTCCCTGCGCGGGATCGGGCCGGTGCTCAGATGCGTGCTGGCTATACTGCAAGACATCCCCCTCAACCCCAGTCCCCTGCGGACAGGAGGCCGGTAGTGCTCAAAGCTGCGATCGTTCTGTTGTTGCTGGCGACCGTCGTCAGTCTGTTCAGTGGTCTGTTCTTTCTGGTCAAGGACGAGGGCCACGGCTCGCGGGTGGTCAACGCGCTGACCGTGCGTGTCACCCTGACTGCCCTGACCGTCGCTCTCATCGCCTGGGGTTTCTTCAGCGGCCAACTCGGCAGCTCCGCCCCCTGGCATTTCTGATCCCGCATTGCTTTTCGTAGGAGCGGGCTTGCTCGCGAACCGCACACCCCTGAGGCATCAGGGAAAAGCGTTCGCGAGCAAGCTCGCTCCTACAGGTCCCTCTCGCCTCACAGCACGTAAACGAAGATGAACAGCCCGATCCACACCACGTCGACGAAGTGCCAGTACCAGCTGGCCGCCTCGAAGCCGAAGTGTTTGTCGGCGTCGAAGTGCCCACGGATGATGCGGATCAGCATGATGCTCAGCATGATCGCGCCGATGGTCACGTGGGCGCCGTGGAAGCCCGTGAGCATGAAGAAAGTCGCGCCGTAGATGCCCGAGCCCAGGGTCAGGCCCAGCTCGCTATAGGCCTCGTGGTATTCGTAGGCCTGCAGCACGATGAAGCACGCGCCCAGTGCCACGGTCAGCGCGAGCCACATCTTCAGCGGGCCGCGGTGGTTCTTCTTCAGCGCATGGTGGGCGAAGGTCACGGTGAAGCTGGAGGTAACCAGCAGCAGGGTGTTGATCAGCGGCAGCTTCCACGGATCGATCACTTCCTTGGGCGGCGGGAAGAGCTTGTTGTCCGGGTTGTTCAACTGCGGCCAGCCGGTTTCGAACTGCGGCCAGAGCATATGCGAGATGCCGTGGTGGCCTTCGCCACCCAGCCATGGGTTGACGAAGTGGCGCACGTAGAACAGCGCGCCGAAGAAGGCGGCGAAGAACATCACCTCGGAGAAGATGAACCAGCTCATGCCCCAGCGGAACGAGCGGTCCATCTGCGGGCTGTAGAGCCCGCCGCGGCTTTCCTTGATGACGTTGCCGAACCAGCCGAACAGCATGTACGCCAGGATCAGCCCGCCGGCGAAGAATATCCAGGGGCCGTGGGAGTGTTCCTTGCCGGCGCTCATGTCGTTCATCCAGGTGCCGACGCCAAACATCGTCACCAGCATGCCGAGGGTGGCGATGATCGGCCACTTGCTCTGCGCGGGGACGTAATAGGGATCGTGGGTTGCCATCTCTCTTGTTCTCCTTTGCCCTTCAGCGCTCGTTACTGGCCACGGGTGGCTTGCGGGCAGTGATGTCGAACAGCGTGTAAGCAAGCGTCAGGTGACGCACATCCTTGGGCAGGTCGCGGTCGACGATGAAACGCACCGGCATTTCGATGCGCTCGCCCGGCTGCAGCACCTGCTGGGTGAAACAGAAGCATTCGGTCTTGTGGAAGTAGGTGGCCGCCACCGACGGCGCGATGCTCGGGATCGCCTGGGCGGTCATCGGTTTGTCGGTGGGGTTGTAGGCGACGAACAGCATCTGGTTCACCGCGCCGGGATGCACCACCAATTGTTCGGCCTCGGGGTGGAACTCCCAGACCATGTCGATGTTGTTGTTGGCGACGAACTGGATCTTCACCTCGCGCGACTGATCGACCACCTGGCCGTCGCCCTGGTAGGCGCTGCCGGAGGTCTTGCCGTTGATGCCCAGCGCCTTGCACATCACGTCGTACAGCGGCACCAGGGCGAAGCCGAAGGCGAACATGGCGACCACGGCAATGACCAGCCGGGTTACCAGCTTGCGCGTTTCGATGTTGCCGTCGCTCATCTTGTTGTCCTCTTTTCGTAGGAGCGAGCTTGCTCGCGAACCACTTGAAGCCATGGCCTGCGGGGGAGGCCGGTTCGCGAGCAAGCTCGCTCCTACAAGAGCCAGTTCGTCACTTCACCTCGGGCGGCGTGGTGAAGGTGTGGTAGGGCGCGGGCGAGGGAATCGTCCACTCCAGGCCTTCCGCGCCATCCCACGGCTTGGCCGGTGCCGGCTTGCCGCCCTTGATGCACTTGATGACGATGAACAGGAACAGCAACTGCGTGGTGCCGAACATGAAGGCGCCGATGGACGAGACCATGTTGAAGTCGGCGAACTGCAGGTTGTAGTCCGGAATCCGTCGCGGCATGCCGGCAAGCCCGACGAAGTGCATCGGGAAGAACGCCAGGTTCATGCCGATGAAGCTCATCCAGAAGTGCAGCTTGCCCAGGGTCTCGTCGTACATGTGGCCGGTCCACTTCGGCAGCCAGTAGTAGGCCGAGGCAAAGATGCCGAAGATCGCGCCGGGCACCAGCACGTAGTGGAAGTGCGCCACCACGAAGTAGGTGTCCTGGTACTGGAAGTCCGCCGGGGCGATGGCCAGCATCAGCCCGGAGAAGCCGCCGATGGTGAACAGGATGACGAAGGCCACGGCGAACAGCATCGGCGTCTCGAAGGTCAGCGAACCCTGCCACATGGTCGACGCCCAGTTGAACACCTTCACCCCGGTGGGCACGGCGATCAGCATGGTCGCGTACATGAAGAACAGCTCGCCCACCAGCGGAATGCCCACCACGAACATGTGGTGCGCCCACACGACAAAGGACAGGAAGGCGATCGAGGCGGTGGCGTAGACCATCGAGGTGTAACCGAACAGCGGCTTGCGGCTGAAGGCCGGGATGATCGAGCTGACGGCGCCGAACGCCGGCAGGATCATGATGTACACCTCGGGGTGGCCGAAGAACCAGAACACGTGCTGGAACAGCACCGGGTCGCCGCCGCCGGCCGCGCTGAAGAAGCTGGTGCCGAAGTGGATGTCCATCAGCATCATCGTCACGCAACCTGCCAGCACCGGCATCACCGCGATCAGCAGGAAGGCAGTGATCAGCCAGGTCCAGACGAACAGCGGCATCTTCATCAGTGTCATGCCCGGGGCGCGCAGGTTGAGGATGGTGGCGATCACGTTGATCGCGCCCATGATCGAACTCATGCCCATCAGGTGGATGGCGAAGATGAAGAAGGTCACGCTGTGTGGCGCGAAAGTCGTCGATAACGGCGCGTAGAACGTCCAGCCGAAGTTCGGGCCGCCGCCGGGCATGAACAGGGTGCTCACCAGCAGGCCGAAGGCCGCCGGCAGCAGCCAGAAGCTGAAGTTGTTCATCCGTGGCAGGGCCATGTCCGGCGCGCCGATCATTAGCGGCACCATCCAGTTGGCCAGGCCGACGAAGGCCGGCATCACCGCACCGAAGACCATCACCAGGCCGTGCATGGTGGTCATCTGGTTGAAGAACGCCGGCTCGACGATCTGCAGGCCCGGCTGGAACAGTTCGGCGCGGATCACCATGGCGAAGGAGCCGCCCAGCAGGAAGGCGCAGAAGCTGAACCATAGGTACAGCGTGCCGATGTCCTTGTGGTTGGTGGTCAGTACCCAGCGCATCAGGCCCTTGGCGGGGCCGTGGTGGTGGTCGCCGGCGTGAGAATGGTCGGGGTGATCGATCACTGTACTCATCGCGGCCTCCTTATTGTTGTTTCTGCTTGTAGGCGACCACTTCTTGCGGGGTCACCATGTCGCCGTCGTTGTTGCCCCAGGCATTGCGCTCGTAGGTGATCACCGAAGCGATATCCACTTCCGAGAGCTGCTTGCCGAAGGCCGCCATCGCGGTGCCGCTGACGCCGTTGAAGACGGTCTCCAGGTGGTGCTCCTTCGGCCCGGTGACGATCTTCGAGCCCTTGAGCGCCGGGAACATGGGCGGCATGCCCTGGCCTTCGGGCTGGTGACACGCGGCGCAGACGGTGTGGTAGACCTTGTCGCCGCGGGCGACCAGCTCTTCCTTCGTCCACTCCTTGCTGGTCAGCTCCTTGAGCTTGGCGGCTTCTTCCTTGCGTTCGGCCAGCCACTTGTCGAAGTCGGGCTTGGACTTCACGTCGACGACAATGGGCATGAAGCCGTGGTCCTTGCCGCACAGCTCGGCGCATTGGCCGCGGTAGACGCCGGGCTGGTCGACCTTGGTCCAGGCCTCGTTGACGAAGCCGGGAATGGCGTCGCGCTTGACCGCGAAGGCCGGCACCCACCAGGAGTGGATCACGTCGCTGGAGGTGACCAGGAAACGCACCTTGACCCCTGCCGGCAGCACCAGCGGGTTGTCCACTTCGAGCAGGTAGTGCTCGTCCTTATCGGCCTTGTTGTGGATCTGGTCCTGGGGCGTGGCGAGGTTGGAGAAGAACTCCACGTCCTGGCCCAGGTACTTGTACTGCCACTTCCACTGGTAACCGGTGACCTGCACGTCCAGCTCGGGCTCCGAGGTGTCGTACATGTGGATCAGCGTCTTGGTGGCCGGAACGGCCATCACCACCAGGATCAGGAAGGGAATGACGGTCCAGAGGATTTCCACCGTGGTGCTCTCGTGGAAATGCGCGGGCTGCTGCCCGGTGGACCGGCGGTGGACGATCATCGACCAGAACATCGCGCCAAAGACGACGATGCCAATGACCACGCAGATCCAGAAGATCGTCATGTGCAGATCGAAAACGTTACGGCTGACTTCTGTCGCACCGGGGGCCATGTTGACCGTCCAGGCGGCGTTTGCCTGACTGAAAGCCAAGAGCAAAAGGAAGCCCATCCAGACTCGTGGATGTCGCAGCATTCGGGTTCCCCTTATCGTTGTTTTTATCCCGCCGGCATAGCGCCCTGGCTGCGATCCCCATTGCAGAGGGTTCGAGCCTGAACAAGCCAACGGCCAAGGGAGTGACCGCCAAGACAACTTACTTTGACGTCTTACCTCGGCAGCACGCAGGGCAGGCCGGGTCCATCAGGTTTTCGGTGTGTCGAAGCGGAGTATAGCCACGGGTTGCGACATAACAACGCAGAGTAAAAACTGTGTTTGAAAGACCGAAGTGCGATCTCAAGGCCACGGATGGCGCGGGTTTGGAGTACCATGCTGGCGGTCTGATATGCCGTGCCGGCATAACCAGTTCATGAATATGACAATCGCGTCTTAGCTGCGCCCCGGGTGCGGCTAAGGTCTTTCTTCACTTTCCAAACCCGTTGTCTTGGAGTTGTCATGAACACCGCTGCACTGCGTGAGCTGATCCGGAATGCCCACCTGCTCGAATCCCGCCACGGCCATCTCGCCCGCCTGATCCAGAGCCAACTGCAAAGCCTGCACAAGAGCATCGCCCTGACGGGGGAGGACCCCAGCGGCACGCTGACGCGCTTCGTCCATGCTTACATCGAACAGGTGCCGGACTTCCTCGACGCCGCCAACTCGGTGGCCCGCGCGGCCGGCATCGAGGACCGCATCAAGCCGGTGCTCAAGCTTGCCGAACAGTTCTTCCTCACCCCGCCCGCGCTGCTCGACGGCCATGATGGCCTCGACGCACTGCTGGACGAGGCCTACCTCGCCCATCGCCTGGTGGAAGAGGTGAACGACCGCTACATCGCCCACTTCAACCAGCCGCTGATCCCGCTGGACACCACGGTGGCGAACCTGGTGGCGCACCAGCTGATCGGCGAACCCTTCGCCAACCAACTGGATGAAGCGGTGCACCATGCGGTCAATGGCATGCTCGACGACAGTACCTTCAGTGCCGAGTCCGCCGTCAGCTACCGTGCCCGCCTCAATGATCCGCAGGTGGTCATGGCCTGGCAGCAGTGGCCGTGCCTGTCTCGGCAGTTCGGTGTGGAGCTGGAACTGGGCCGCGACTGAGGCTCAGCCGGCACTCTGCAGCGCGCGCACCCGGCCTTCCACGCGGCGGCGCAGGCCGTTGCCCTCAATGGATAGCCGGCAATCGCTGGCCGCGGCGCTGCGGCCCCAGTCGTCCAGTAACTCCATGCACGCGTGGTCGATGTAGCTCAGGTGTTGCAGCGGTACGCGCAGGTGCGTGCCTGGCTTCACCGATTGCAACGCCTGGGACAGCGCCGGCACCTTGAGGAAGGTGGCAGCGCCGACCAGACGCAGCTCGGCACCGTTGCCCTGGCCGTCATAGCGCAGGTTGATCTTCAGCCGCGCCGCCTTGAATACCAGCTTCAGTACCGTCAGCGCGAAGCCCAGCAGCACACCCGTCAGCAGATCGGTGGCGACGATGGCCAGCGCGGTCGCCGCGTGCACCAGCACTGGCATCCGCCCGTAACGGCCCAGCGAGCGCAGCGCCTTGAGGTCCACCAGCTTGATCCCGGTGTAGACCAGCACGCCGGCCAGGCTGGCGATGGGAATCTGCCGCAGCAACCCGCCCAGCAGCACGACGAACGCCAGCAGCCACAACCCATGGAAGATCGCCGAGGCGCGGCTGCGCGCACCGGCCTGCACATTGGCCGAACTGCGCACAATCACCCCGGTCATCGGCAGCGCGCCGACCAGCCCGCAGAGCATATTGCCGACGCCCTGGGCGGTCAGTTCGCGGTCCATGTCCGAGCGTGGGCCGGTGTGCATGCGGTCCACCGCTGCGGCGGAGAGCAACGTCTCGGCGCTGGCGATGAAGGCCACCACCACGGCGGCCAGCAAAAGCGTCGGGTCGAGTAGCGCAGCAAGGTCGCTCGGGCGGACCCAGTCGACGGCGTCGCCGAGGTTCTCCGGCACGCTCACCCGCAGCACATCGAGCTGCAGTGCGATGCACACCAACGTCGCCAGGCTCACGCCAATCAGCGCACCGGGCAGCATGCGCAACCGGCCCGGCTTGAAGCGGTCCCATAGCGCCATGCAGGCCATGGTGCCGAGCCCGAGCAGCGCCGCATCGAAACCGCTGGCCTCGGACAGCAGCGCCGAGGGGAAGGCCAGCAGGTTATCCAGCCCGGATGCCTGCGGCTTGAGGTCCAGCATGACGTGGACCTGCGATAGCACGATAAGGATGCCGATGCCCGCGAGCATGCCGTAGACCACCGCTGGCGAGGTCACGCGGAACCAGCAGCCCAGACGCAGCCTTCCCGCCAGCAGTTGCAGCGTGCCGGCCAGCAGCAGGATCGGTCCGAGCATGGCAATGCCATGGGTACGCACCAATTCGAAGACCAGCACCGCAAGGCCCGCCGCAGGGCCGCTCACTTGCAGGGGCGAACCGGCGAGAAAGCCGACCACCAGGCCACCGATGATGCCAGTCACCAGGCCCTTGGCCGGCGGCATGCCCGAGGCGATGGCGATGCCCATGCACAACGGCAGGGCAACGAGAAAGACCACCACCGACGCGAGCAGGTCGCGCGGCAGCGCTTGGCGCAGCTGGGAAAATCCGCATGGAACAGAGTGGGAGGCCGACATGGCGCTGTTCTCCTTCAAGCATTTTTCGGGCGCGCGAAAGCCCACGACGCCGGTCTCGACCGCATCGACACGCGCAATTCAGAGGGATGGCGAACGCGGTGGGGGCGTACGCCTCAGGCAGGGATCAAGTCAGAAGCGGGGCGCGGCGTTTGTTCTGCTGGGCCGCCGCGCCCCGGAGCGTACTGGTATCAGCCGCTTATTGGGGGGAGTAGCGCGGGCGCGGGGTCGCACTCGGCGTCGGGCCTTCGCCGTCGAGGGCACGGAAGCGGCCTTCCTGGGCGTCATAGGCCTTGATGGCGCTGGTCTCGATGTCATACACCCAGCCATGGATGAACAGCTGGCCGGAAGCCAGGCGCGCCGCCACGGACGGGTGGGTTTTCAAGTGGTCGAGCTGGGCTACTACGTTCTCCTCGGTCAGCACGCCCAGGTGCTCCTGGGTGGCGCAGCCGCAGGTCTGCGCGACCACGGTGCGAGCCACTTCGGCATGGCGCAGCCAGGCTTTTACCGTGGGCATGCCTTCCAGTGTCTGCGGCGCCAGCACCGCCTTCATCGCGCCACAGTCGGAGTGGCCGCAGACGATGATGTGCTGCACACCCAGCGCCATTACCGCGAACTCGATGGCGGTGGAAACGCCGCCGTTCATCTGGCCATACGGCGGGACCACGTTGCCCACGTTACGGGTGACGAACAGGTCGCCCGGCGAGCTCTGGGTGATCAGCTCCGGGACGATGCGCGAATCGGCACAGGTGATGAACATGGCGCGCGGGTTCTGCGCGTGGGCCAGTTTCTTGAACAGTTCTTCCTGCTGCGGGAAGACCTCATGGCGGAACTGGCGGAAGCCCTCGACGATATGGCGCAGCGCCTCGTCAGCAGATTCGTGGGCGTGATCCTCACCGTGCGTTTTGTCGTTCATGTATCAGCCTCGAAGAATGACGAAGAATTTTCCCACGTCAGCCGACGCTCTCCCTAGGGAGAAAAGACACAGGCGTGGGAAAAAATC
This sequence comes from Pseudomonas sp. NY15435, assembly GCF_048068295.1. NCBI lineage: Bacteria > Pseudomonadati > Pseudomonadota > Gammaproteobacteria > Pseudomonadales > Pseudomonadaceae > Pseudomonas > Pseudomonas sp. NY15435. The sequence goes on along the minus strand of NZ_JBLUQA010000001.1, from coordinate 520,510 downwards.
TGGCGTGACCGGTTAGTCACTTTATGCGCAAACCTTAGGCAACGAAGATTAAACCAAAATTAAAAAACCGCTCTGGAATGAGCTTTTGCATGATGTTTCGCCGACATTCCAAGATGATATCGGCAAGCTATCATGGCAAGGCGATATTGCGGTGATTGTAATCCGCTGAGCGAAAATTCCGCTGGGCGGCTGTCAGAACAGGCTCATCTGGCTGCGCGGCGGGGCGAATGCCGTGCAGTCCAGGTTGAAGTTGCCGCGCCGGCCCAGGCCCAGACGACGCATGGCCACCTCGAAGCGCTTGGCCAGCAGGTCGGCGAACGGGCCCTCGCCGCGAAAGCGGTGGCCAAAGCGGCTGTCGTAGATTTCCCCGCCGCGCACCTGGCGGATCAGGCTCATCACATGATTGGCGCGCTGCGGGTAGTGCGCCGCCAGCCACTCCTCGAACAGCGGCCCGACTTCGCGGGGCAGGCGCAGCATCATGTAGCTGGCGCTCTGCGCGCCGGCATCGTGAGCAGCCTCCAGCAAGGCTTCCAGATCGCGGTCATTCACCATCGGGATCATCGGCGAACACAGCACGCCCACCGGAATGCCCTGTTCGCGCAGCACGCGGATCGCCCGCAGACGCGCAGACGGCGCGGCGGCGCGGGGTTCGAGGATGCGTTTCAACTCATCGTCCAGGGTGGTCAGGCTGATCATCACCGCGACCAGGTTCTGTCTGGCCAGCTCCGCCAGCAGGTCGAGGTCGCGCAGGATCAACGAGCCCTTGGTGACGATGGTCACCGGGTGGCGGAAGCGCAGCAGCACTTCGAGGATCTGCCGGGTCAGGCGCTGCTGGCGTTCGATGGGCTGGTACGGGTCGGTGTTGGCGCCCAGGTTGATCGGCGCACAGACGTAGCCCTTGCGGCTCAGCTCTTCTTCCAGCACTTCGGCGGCATTGGTCTTGGCGATCAGCTTCGTCTCGAAATCCAGCCCTGGCGACAGGTCCCAGTAGGCGTGGCTGGGCCGCGCGTAGCAGTAGATGCAGCCGTGCTCGCAACCGCGATACGGATTGATCGAGCGGTCGAAGGGAAGGTCCGGCGACTGGTTGCGCGAGATCACCGACTTCGCCCGCTCAGTACGGATTTCGGTCACCTGGGGCTTGGGGACTTCGTCGTACCAGTCGTTTTCCACAGGCACCGAGGTGGTCGGCGCGAAACGGTTGTGTGGATTGCTGGCGGTGCCCCGGCCGCGGGGTGGAAGGGAAGTGGTCATGTGGGAAAGCTCGGAATAAATACTGTATATGAATACAGTAATCCACGGAGTTTTCCACAGCCAGCGTTAACTGCTCGGCGGTCGGCGCGGCTCACCGGGCGCGCCGTCTTTATATGAGAGCGGGGTCTTCGTAGGAGCGAGCTTGCTCGCGAACCGCTTGGCTCCCAAGCAGTGCGGAAATTCTGTTCGCGAGCAAGCTCGCTCCTACTGGGTTCTACATCAGTCGGATGAACAGCCAGTACAGCCCCGCGGCCAGGCCGATGGCCGCCGGCAGCGTCAGCACCCAGGCCAGCAGCATGTTGCGGATGGTCGGCCACTGTCGCACCAGTCGTTATCCACAGGCACCGAGGTGGTCGGCGCGAAACGGTTGTGTGGATTGCTGGCGGTGCCCCGGCCGCGGGGTGGAAGGGAAGTGGTCATGTGGGAAAGCTCGGAATAAATACTGTATATGAATACAGTAATCCATGGAGTTTTCCACAGCCAGCGTTAACTGCTCGGCGGTCGGCGCGGCTCACCGGCACGCCGTCTTTATATGGGAGCAGGCTCTTTGTAGGAGCCTGCTTGCTCGCGAACCGCTTGGCTCCCAAGCAGTGCGGAAATTCTGTTCGCGAGCAAGCTCGCTCCTACAAGGTTCTACATCAGCCGGATGAACAGCCAGTACAGCCCCGCGGCCAGGTCGATGGCTGCCGGTAGCCTCAGCACCCAGGCCAGCAGCATGTTGCGGATGGTCGGCCACGGTCGCACCAGTCGTTATCCACAGGCACCGAGGTGGTCGGCGCGAAACGGTTGTGTGGATTGCTGGCGGTGCCCCGGCCGCGGGGTGGAAGGGAAGTGGTCATGTGGGAAAGCTCGGAATAAATACTGTATATGAATACAGTAATCCACGGAGTTTTCCACAGCCAGCGTTAACTGCTCGGCGGTCGGCGCGGCTCACCGGGCGCGCCGTCTTTATATGAGAGCGGGGTCTTCGTAGGAGCGAGCTTGCTCGCGAACCGCTTGGCTCCCAAGCAGTGCGGAAATTCTGTTCGCGAGCAAGCTCGCTCCTACTGGGTTCTACATCAGTCGGATGAACAGCCAGTAGAGCCCCGCGGCCAGGCCGATGGCCGCCGGCAGCGTCAGTACCCAGGCCAGCAGCATGTTGCGGATGGTCGGCCACGGTCGTACCAGTCGTTATCCACAGGCACCGAGGTGGTCGGCGCGAAACGGTTGTGTGGATTGCTGGCGGTGCCCCGGCCGCGGGGTGGAAGGGAAGTGGTCATGAGCCAGCGTTAACTGCTCGGCGGTCGGCGCGGCTCACCGGCACGCCGTCTTTATATGGGAGCAGGCTCTTTGTAGGAGCGAGCTTGCTCGCGAACCGCTTGGCTCCCAAGCAGTGCGGAAATTCTGTTCGCGAGCAAGCTCGCTCCTACAGGGTTCTACATCAGCCGGATGAACAGCCAGTACAGCCCTGCGGCCAGGCCGATGGCCGCCGGCAGCGTCAGCACCCAGGCCAGCAGCATGTTGCGGATGGTCGGCCACTGCAGCCCGCTGCCGTTCGCCGCCATGGTGCCGGCCACGCCGGAGGAGAGCACCTGGGTCGTCGACACCGGCAACCCGAAGCCATCCGCCGCGCCGATGGTGAGCATCGCCACCAGCTGCGCCGACGCGCCCTGTGCATAAGTCAGAGGGGTCTTGCCGATGCCCTCGCCGACGGTGGTGACAATGCGCCGCCAGCCCACCAGCGTGCCTAGCCCGAGTGCCAGGGCGACCGCGACCTTCACCCACACCGGAATGAAGCGGATGGTGCGATCGGCTTCATGGCGCAGCGCCTGCAGGCTGTTCCAGGCTTCCAGGTCGAAGCGCTGGCCACTGCGGTCCAGCAGGCGGATGGTTTCCAGGCTCAGGTAGAGGTCGTTGCGCAGGTCCTGCACCTCTTCGGCGGGCACGTCGCTCATCTGCCCATGGCGCTTCAGGCGCGCGCCGATATCGCCGATGACGCTGCCCAGCGACGGCAGTAGGTCGGGGTGCACCACCTCGTCTTCCTGGTAACTCAGCAGCGCCTGGCGCGGGTCCGCCGCCGGGCTGCCGCCAGCGCGGTGCAGTTGTTCCTGGCTGGCCTGGGTGAGGGCGATCAGCTGGCGAGTCTGCTCCGGCGAGTGGGCGCGATCCACCGCGAACGCCAGGGGAACGGTTGCGATCAGGATCAGCATGATCAACCCGATACCCTTCTGCCCGTCATTGGAGCCGTGGGCGAAGGAGACGCCGGTACAGGTGAGGATGAGGATGGCGCGAATCCAGCGGGGCGGCGGTGTGCGGCCTTCAGGGGCGTGGAACAGTGTGCGGTTGCGAATGGTCGAGCTCATCACCCGCAGCAGCACGAAGGCGGCGAAGAAGCCCACCACCGGCGAGAGGAACAGTGCGTAGCCCACCGTCGTCAGCTGCGACCAGGCATTGCCTGACAGCCCGATGTGCCCGGCGATGGCGCCGTGGGCCAGGCCGACGCCGACGATGGAGCCGATCAGCGTGTGCGAGGAGGACACCGGCAAGCCCAGCCACCAGGTGCCGAGGTTCCACAGGATCGAGGCGATCAGCAGGGCGAAGATCATCGCCAGCCCGGCGCTGCTGTCCACCTTGAGCAGCAGGTCCAACGGCAGCAGCGAGACGATGGCGAAGGCCACCGCGCCGCTGGAGAAGAGCACACCGAGGAAATTCCACAGCCCCGACCAGGCCACCGCGAAGCGTGGCGGCAGGGCGTTGGTGTAGATCACCGTGGCTACGGCGTTGGCTGTGTCGTGGAAGCCGTTGATGAACTCGAAGCCCAGGGCGATCAGCAGAGCGACCACCAGCACCACCACGGGCCAGCCGGCCTCCAGATGGGTGCCGCTGGCGCGGATATCATGGCCGAGCGCGCCGAAGGTGAACACCAGCGCGGCGGCCAGCAGCAGAAAGAAGGTCAGGCGGCCCTTGAAGCCGTGGGTTTCGCGCAGAACGGGGCTGATCGGGAACTGCGTCAGGCGTGAGGCGCGCATCACCTCCAGCATGCCAAAGCGGTCAAGCACGAGAGGGCTTCCTTCGGGTCGGTTGCGGCATCGGTAGGATTCCTTGCGGCGATGCCCTACAGACTAGCCGGCCGTGGCGATCATGGGCTGGCCGGGCGAGAAGGGCGGAGGGTCATGCTAGGGCAAGGCTGCTTCGACATTCCTTGATGTTGGTGGTGGTGCGCGGCACTTCGGCGCCGCAAGAAGAATGCCCCGGCAAGCCGGGGCATTTTCAGCACAACGTCGCAGTGCTATTCCTGCGGCTTCTTCAGCTTCGGATTGGGGAAGAACTGCACCCCCTGCACCTTCGGGTCCTTGGGCTTTTCCAGCGCGCTGGTGTTGACGCGGGTGGAGAGCTCTTTCGGTACCGACTGGCCCTGGGCGTTAAGCGTATCGGCATAGCCGCAGGCTACGCATTCACGGTGCGGCACGCCGTCGACGTCCCACATGACGATCTTGTCCTGCTCGCTGCAGGCCGGGCAGACGGCCCCGGCGATAAAGCGCTTCTTCACCTCGCTCATCACGCCGCCTCCTCGGAGAGGCCCGAGTGGCGCAGCAGGGCGTCGATGGACGGCTCGCGGCCACGGAAGGCGACGAACAGCGCCATTGGCTCCTGGGAACCGCCCTTGGCCAGGATCGCTTCGCGGAACGCCGCGCCGGTTGCTGGGTTGAGCACACCTTCTTCCTCGAAGCGCGAGAAGGCGTCGGCGGACAGCACTTCAGCCCACTTGTAGCTGTAGTAACCGGCCGCGTAACCGCCGGCGAAGATGTGCGCGAAGCTGTTGGCGAAGCGGTTGTAGGCTGGCGGGCGCATCACCGCGACTTCATCGCGGATCGCCCCGATCACATCGAGCACGCTGCGGCCGTCGCCATGGGTGGCGTGCAGTTCGAAGTCGAACAGGGAGAATTCCAGCTGGCGGACCATCATCAGGCCGGACTGGAAGTTCTTCGCTGCGAGCATCTTCTCCAGCAGGTCCTGGGGCAGCGGCGCGCCAGTTTCGTAATGGCCGGAGATCAGCGCCAGGCCGTCGGGCTCCCAGCACCAGTTCTCCATGAACTGGCTGGGCAGCTCCACGGCGTCCCAAGCCACGCCGTTGATGCCCGAGGCGCCGGCATGTTCGACGCGGGTCAGCAGGTGGTGCAGGCCGTGGCCGAATTCGTGGAACAGGGTGGTGACTTCATCGTGGGTCAGCAGCGCCGGCTTGCCGCCGACCGCCGGGGTGAAGTTGCACACCAGGTACGCCACTGGCGCCTGCAGGTCGCCGCCGGCGGTGCGGCGACGGTCGCGGGCGCCGTCCATCCAGGCGCCGCCACGCTTGTTGGCGCGGGCGTAGAGGTCGAAGTAGAAGCGGCCGACGTGCTGGCCGTTTTCCTCGATCTCGAACAGGCGCACGTCCGGGTGCCAGCGCTCGAAGTCGCTCAGCTCGCGGATCTGGATGCCGTAGAGCTTCTGCACGATGGCGAACAGGCCGGAGAGCACCTTGTCGATCGGGAAGTATTCGCGCAGCGCTTCCTGGGACACGCTGTAGCGCGCTTCGCGCAGCTTCTCGCCGAAGTAGCTGGCATCCCAGCTCGACAGGTTCGCGCAGCCTTGCTCGGCGGCATAGGCCTTGAGCTGCGCAAGATCCTGGGCGGCGAAGGGCTTGCTGCGCACGGCCAGGTCGCGGAGGAAGTTCAGGACCTGCTCCGGGGTCTCGGCCATCTTGGTGGCCAGGGACAGTTCGGCGAAGTTCGCAAAGCCCAGCAGGCGCGACAGCTCCTGGCGCAGGTCGAGGATCTCCTGCATCACCGGGCCGTTGTCGTTCTGCCCGGCGTTCGGGCCCTGATCGGAGGCGCGGGTGCAGTACGCGGCGTAGACCTCTTCGCGCAGGGCGCGGTCTTCGGCGTAGGTCATCACCGCGTAGTAGCTGGGGAATTCCAGGCTGATCAGCCAGCCGTCCAGCTCCTTGGCCTCTGCGGCGGCCTGCATCTGCGCCTTGGCCGAGTCGGTCAGGCCGGCCAGCGCCGCTTCGTCAGTGATGTGCTTGGTCCAGGCCTGGGTGGCGTCCAGCAACTGGTTGGAGAAGCGGCTGCCCAGCTCGGACAGGCGCGTCTGGATTTCGGCGTAGCGCTGTTGCTGCTCGGCCGGCAGGTCGATACCCGACAGACGGAAGTCGCGCAGGGCGTGTTCGAGGATGGTCTTCTGGGCGACGTCGTAGCCTTTCGACTCAGGGCTGCTGGCGAGCGCCTCGTAGGCCTTGAACAGTTCGGAGTTCTGGCCCAGCTCGGTCCAGTAGGCGGACAGCAGCGGCAGGCAGCCTTCGTAGGCGTCGCGCAGTTCGGCGCTGTTGCACACCGCGTTGAGGTGGCTGACCGGGCTCCAGGCCTTGCCCAGGCGGTCATGCAGTTCGTCCATGGCCAGCACCAGGCCGGCCCAGGTCGGGGTGCCGTTCTGCTGGGCGAGGATGCGCGCGATGGCGGCGCGGTTGTCGGCGAGGATCTGCTCGATGGCCGGCTTCACGTGCTCGGGGCGAATGGAGGAGAAGGGCGGCAGGTCGTAGCTCTGCAGAAGAGGATTCGCGCTCACGGTGGCACCTTGGCTGAAGAAACACCCGGCCATCTTAAATACAATCGGCGTCAACCGCAGCTTGAGGCTGATATTAGGAGAGCAGCTATCGTGACGATTCGAACCTATCAGGGCAAAACGCCATCCCTCGGCGAGCGCGTCTTCGTCGATGCCAGTGCCGTGGTCATCGGCGACGTGGAGATTGGCGCGGATAGCTCGGTCTGGCCGCTCGTCGTGATCCGCGGCGACATGCACCGCATCCGCATCGGTGCACGTACCAGCGTGCAGGATGGCAGCGTGCTGCACATCACCCACGCCGGGCCCTTCAACCCGGACGGCTTCCCGCTGACCATCGGCGACGAAGTGACCATCGGCCACAAGGTCCTGCTGCATGGCTGCACCATCGGCAGCCGAATCCTGGTGGGTATGGGCTCCATCGTCATGGACGGCGCGGTGATCGAGGACGAGGTGATCCTCGGCGCCGGCAGCCTGGTGCCACCGGGCAAGGTGCTGGAGAGCGGCTTCCTGTATGTCGGCAGCCCGGTGAAGAAAGCTCGGCCGCTGACTGACAAGGAGCGAGCGTTCTTCAGCTATACGGCCGGGAATTACGTGAAGTTGAAGGATCAGCATATTGCCGAGGGGTTTGCGGGCTGATGCCATGATGGCGGATAACGCCTGCGGCGTTATGCGGCCTACGGTTGTACGTTCCGATTGATTTCATTCGGTTCGGCGGTTCGGCGGTTCGGCGGTTCGGCGGTTCGCGAGCAAGCTCGCTCCTACAGAAAGCCTCGCGCGCTCTAGTAGGAGCGAGCTTGCTCGCGAACCTTGGCCGAACCGCCAGACGGCCCGTCGCGCCAAGCCCCGCGCCCTATACTGAGCCAAGGTGACCGGACGCCAGCGCGTGCCCGGCCGGGTTCAGCAGCGGGCGGCCAGCCATCTCGGCGTCGCCGAGCCGGCGAGCGGCCATGAACAGTCTGTGCTCTCCCAGCGCCACCGTTTCGCCCTGGCTGCGCGGCGGTGTCATCGTCCTGCTCTTGCTGGCGCTGAGCGGTTGCGCCCATCACCCCGCCCAGCCCGTCGCACCGATCACCGAGGCCACCTGGCACCAGGTCGACGCCGACATCGGCGCCGCCTCGCTGGCCGCCACGTCCCAGGCCCGCGCCTACGCCGAAGCAGCCATGCAGCAGTGGATGGACCTGGTCTACCAGCGCACCGACGAGAAATTCATCCCCTGGTTCTCCAGCTACTGGACCCAGCAATGGCTGGGCATGAAGGTCGCCTGGTACAAGATGGGCTCCCACGGTGACCTTGATCCCACTGTCGACAAGCTGGCCGCTTACCTGCAGGAGCAGTACCGAAAGCAGGTACTGGTCCCGGTGGCCAAGCAGATCGACCCTGACTCGGTGATGGAAAAGGCCACCCGGCACTACATCGAACTGCTGACCGTGGCGGTGAAGGAGATCCCCCAGCGCCGCGGCATCCCGCAGAAGGCGTTCGATGAACACCTGATGGGCGTTCCGGCAATCAGCCTCGGCCCGCCGTCCAGTCGTGACGCCTCGCTTTACGACGTGGTGAATGCCAAGGACATCGGCAAGCTGCCGGCCTTCGCCGCCTTGATGCAGGAAGTTCGCACTGCCTCCGGCAAGGCCGGGGCCGGCACCAAGGTCAGCGGGGTTTCACCGGTGGCGCAGCGCACCAGCGCCAAGCTGGTCAACGAACTGAAGAACCGCAGCATCGCCGGCGTGGTAGCGGGCGCGGCGGGCAAGGTCGCCGGTTCGGTCATTTCGGTGGCCTTCACCCTGTTCAGCATGGCAGGCAACGACCACGACCGGCCCGAGGTGGAAACCCAGTTGCGCAAGGAGATCAATGCCGCCTTCGACGAACAGTGGCTGGCGTTGATGCGTGACCCGGAGGGCGGCGTGATGTCCGGTGTCGATCACCTCGGCGCCCGCGTGCAGGCAAGCCTGAGCGGCCGTCTGGCGCAGCCGGAGGACGAGCCGGAAGAGGGCTCAAGCGTGCAGAGCTACGGCGCCGGCGAGGCCGAGCCGGTGAGCGTCAGCGGTGGTTTTCGCGTGCTCAGGCAGGGGCAGGGCTCGGCGCCCTGAGGTGTCGTTCGGCGCTCCGCGCTTCGCGCAGGCGGCCATGCGCAGTATCCTTCCCGCCCGACTTTCGCGGCCGGACGCTGACCTCATGCATTACCAGAACATCCTCTTCGACCTCGACGGCACCCTCACGGACCCGCGCGAGGGCATCACCCGCTCGATCCAGTACGCCCTCGCCCAACTGGGCATCGATGAGCCCGACCTGCGCCAGCTCGAACACTTCATCGGCCCGCCGCTGCTGCAGTGCTTCATGAGTACCTACGACTTCGACGAGGCACGCGCCTGGGAAGCGGTGAACCACTACCGCGTACGCTTCAAGGACACCGGGCTGTACGAGAACAAGGTGTTCGACGGCGTTGCCGAGCTGCTGCGCCTGCTCGGCGGCCAGGGTCGCACGCTGTATATCTGCACCAGCAAGCCGACGGTATTCGCTGCCGAGATCGCCCGGCACTTCGACTTCGCCCGGTACTTCAAGGTGATCTACGGCAGCGAGCTGGACGGCACCCGCACCAACAAGGTCGAGCTGATCGAGCACCTGCTGGGCATCGAGCAGCTGGACCTGGCGCAGACGCTGATGATCGGCGACCGCAAGCACGACCTGATCGGCGCGCACCGCAATGGGCTGTCTGCTGCTGGTGTCGGCTATGGCTTTGGCAGCCGCGAGGAACTGATGGCGGAAGGCCCGGCGCATTACTTCGCGAGCATGGACGAGTTGCGCGCGGCGTTTGCCTGATAGTTCGGTGCTGGGACTGTTCGCGAGCAAGCTCGCTCCTACAAAGAGCGAGCGCACCCTGTAGGAGCGAGCTTGCTCGCGAACCTGACCTGAAGTCCCGAGCCATGGCATGCCCACACCCCAGCCGTCTCCCGGGTGGAAGAGGGGCTTTGGCTCTTGCAGGAGTGGCTGCATCAGCAATCGATTGCCGGCCGCTCCTGCGATACCTGATGCACCGTGCGACGCATCAGGCGCGCAGCCATTGCGCCAGCCGGCCCATCATTTCATCGCACTTGGCCAACTGCTCAAGGCTGACGAACTCGTCCGGCTTGTGGCCCTGGTCCATGCTGCCCGGGCCGCAGACCACGGTTGGGATGCCGGCCTGGTGGAACAGCCCGCCCTCGGTGCCATAGGCGACGGTGGTGAAGTCGCGCGAGCCAGTCAGCTGCGCGATCAGCTCAGCCGCTTGGGCCTGCTGGTCGGTGACCAGCGCCGGATAGGCGGAAATTTCGCTGAAGCGGATATCCGTCTCGGCCTTCACCGCGCGCATCTTCGGCAGCAGCTCGGCCTCGGCGAAGGCGCGCAGGTCATCGGCGACCTGTTGCGGGTCATCGCTGGGCAACGCGCGTACCTCGAAATCGAACTGGCACTCGGCGGGCACGATGTTCAGCGCGCGGCCGCCGCTGATCACGCCAGTCTGCACGGTGGAATAGGGTGGGTCGAAGCGCGGGTCATGGCGCTCGGGAGCGGCCAGGCGGGTGCCGATCTCGCCGAGGCGGCCGATCAGCTTCGCCGCGTATTCGATGGCGTTCACGCCCTGCGGCGCATAGGCCGAGTGGCACGGGGCGCCGTGCACCTGGCAGCGCATGGCGAGCTTGCCCTTGTGGCCGAGCACCGGCTTGAGTTCGGTGGGCTCGCCGATGATGCACAGCATCGGCTTGTGCTCGCGGTGCTCCAGTGCGGCGAGCAGCGAGCGCACACCCAGGCAGCCGACTTCCTCGTCGTAGGAGAAGGCCAGGTGTACCGGCAGGCGCAGCGGTTGGGCAAGGAACGCCGGCACCGCCGCCAGCACGCAGGCGATGTAGCCCTTCATGTCCGCAGTGCCGCGCCCGTAGAGACGACCGTCGCGCTCGGTCAGTTCGAACGGCGGCACCGTCCACGGCTGGCCATCGGTCGGCACCACGTCGGTGTGGCCGGACAGGCACACGCCGCCGCGGTCCTGCGGACCCAGCGTGGCGTAGAGGTTGGCCTTGCCGCCTTCGGCATCGTGGAACAGCTCGCAGGCGATGCCGTGGCCTGCGAGGTAGTCGCGGATGTAGTGGATCAGCGCCAGGTTGGAGTTGCGGCTGACGGTGTCGAAGGCGATCAGGTCGGCGAGGATTTCACGGCTGGAAGGCATGGTCGGGTCCTGCATGAAAGAGCGCTTTTCTGTAGGAGCGAGCTTGCTCGCGAACAGCCTCCGCTGCGGGGCCCAGGTTCGCGAGCAAGCTCGCTCCTACAGGTACATGGCGTTACTCGTCGCCCGGCACACCGTAGCTCGGCGCCTTGGTCGGGTCGAGGGCGCGCACGAGGTAGTCCTCCAGTTGCGGCTTGTAGGCCACCCAGAGTTTCTCCAGCTCATCGATGGGCGCTTCGTCCGCCCAGTCGACGCGCAGGTCGACGATCGGCCAGACGAGGTCGCCGACCACCTTCAGCGCGGCCGAATGCACCGGGCCCGCTTCGCCACCGGCGGCCATCGCTGCCTGCATCGCGGCGAGCAGGCGCTCGGCCAGGCAGCCATTGGCGCCTTCGAACGCTTTGGTCATGGCTTCGATCACCGCCGTGGAGGACAGCAGGTTGCCGGCCGCCACGCAGTTTTCCCCGGCCACGGCGTTGTACACGCCCAGCGCTTCGCTGCCGGTGAACAGCGCGACCTTGCCGTGCTGGTCGATCACCGTCACCTGGCGGTACTGGCTGTAGCCGTTGCTGGAGAGCGCCTTGTCCAGCGCCGCGCCCGGCTCCAGGCCGGCTTCGAGCTGGTCGAGGATCTGCGGGCCGAGGGCCGGCAGGGTGATGTTCTGTGTCGAGACGGCGCCGACGCCAGCGCGTACCCAGGGGCAGCGGGCGCCCACGGCGATGCTCGAGGAGCTGATGGCGATACCCAGTTGTCCGGTTTCGGCGCAGCGGCCGACGATGGAGAAGGTCATGGTGGCTCCTTGCTTGTTCTGGTAGCTGAAACGACAAAGGGCGATGCGGATAATCCGCATCGCCTGCACGCTTGAAAGCGTCACGAGCGACGGCCAGGCAAGGCGGGGTTGGGCGAGAAAAGCGAAGTTTGCTGTAGCAAATGAGCTTTTTCTCGACCGGCCCCAACGCAGCATGGCCTAGCGCAGTAGCTTTCAGTCCGGAATGACCGCGATGACGTCGATCTCCATCAACCACTGCGGCTGGCCGAGGGCCGACACCACCAGGCCGGTGGAGATCGGGAACACGCCCTTCAGCCACTTGCCGACTTCCTGGTACACCGGCTCGCGGTAGCGCGGGTCGATCAGGTAGGTGGTGGTCTTGACGATGTGCGACAGGTCGCTGCCGGCTTCTTCCAGCAGTTGCTTGACGTTCTTCATCGCCTGCTCGGCCTGGGCGCGCGGGTCGCCCAGCCCGACCAGGTTGCCCTCGAAGTCGGTACCGACCTGACCGCGTACGTAAACGGTGTTGCCGGCGCGCACGGCCTGGCAGAGGTCGTTGTCCAGGGTCTGGTTCGGGTAGGTGTCCTTGGTGTTGAACATGCGAATGCGAGTGTGGGTAGGCATCTCTTACTCCCAGGATGCGGCTTTCGGTACGGAGCCTTCGCGCTGCGAGGCATCCTGATATTCGACATAACGGCGTTGGGTGGCGATGTGGCCGGCCACGTGCTTGGCGTCGTGCCATACACCCCAGATGAAGGTGGAGCCGCGACGGGACAGCCATGGCAGGCCGACGAAGTACACGCCCGGCTCGCGGGACACGCCGCGCTGGTGCTTGGGCTTGCCCTTGTCGTCGAAGGCGTCCACCTGCAGCCAGTTGAAGTCCACGGCGTAGCCGGTGGCCCAGATGATGGCGGTGATGCCGGCGTCGGCGAGGTTCAGCTGCTGAATCGGATTGCGGATGCACTCGGCATCGGCGAAGACCTTGCGGGCCTCCGGTTCCAGCGGCAGGTCCAGGCCGTTGCGCTCGATATAGGCGTCGGCGGCGTCGAGCAGGCCGAGGTAGTTGTCATCGCCGGCCTTCAGGTTGGCCACCAGGTCGTCCTGGAAGCTCACCTTGCCGCCTTCGAAGGCCTTGGTCAGGCCGGTCAGGGTGATGCCCTCGTTGGCCAGGCGACGGAAGTCGATGGTCTCGCCGCCACGGGCACCGCTCACGGCGATGGTCACGTGCTCGCGGCCCGGCTGCACTTCCTCGGCGTCCCACAGGCCGAGCACGCCCAGCCACCAGACGAAGTCGCGGTTGCGGTAAGCGCGCGGCGGACGGTCGTGGGCGCCGACGGACAGGTAGGTCTTCTTGCCGGCGCGGTTCAGCTCGTCGGCGATCTGCACGCCGGAAGAGCCGGCACCGATCACCAGCACGGCGCCTTCGGGCAACTGCTGCGGGTTGTAGTACTTGGCCGAGTGGATCTGGTACAGGCCTTCGTCCTTCGGCGCGATGGCCGGGATCACCGGGCGCTGGAACGGGCCGGTGGCGGAGACGATGCGCAGGGCCTGGATCGTGCCTTCGGAGGTTTCCACGGTGAAGCCGGGGCGGCCTTCGTTACGGGTGACCTTCTTTACTTCCACGCCGGTGCGGATCGGCGCGTTGAACTGCTTGGCGTAGGCGACGAAGTAATCCGCCACCTGCTCCTTGTGCGGGAAATCGTCCGGGCCGACCGGGAATTCCATGTTCGGGAAGCGGTCGTGCCAGGCCGGGCCGTTGGCGACCAGCGAGTCCCAGCGACCGGTGCGCCAGGCTTCGGCGATGCGGCTCTTTTCCAGCACGATGTGCGGCACGCCCTGTTGGGTCAGGTGCTCGCTCATGGCGACGCCGGCTTGTCCGGCGCCAACGACCAGCGTGTCGATTTCCAGGTTATCAAGCGACTTCTTGCCGAAGGCGCCTGGATTCAGGTCGGTCATGGCTTGCTTCCTCAGACTCTGATCACGTTTGTTCTTGTTGCGGCTAGCGATGAGGTGTTGGCCGCATTCTGTTCAGAGGCTGTGAATAGCGAAATTATGTTTTTTGTAGTCGCAGGCTAGGGAAAAGCTGCACCCACGCAAACCCCGCGGCCCGCGGGCTGCAGGGGCGGGCTATAGGATTTTTGGTGGCTGGGGCGACAAATTGGATAGGCAGAATGTGGCTTGTGCGGCTTTTCGTAGGAGCGAGCTTGCTCGCGAACAGGGTCCGCTGCGGGGCTGGTTCGCGAGCAAGCTCGCTCCTACAGCAGGAGTCACGCCTGTGCGTTTGTCCGCGATAGGTCCGCATCGCGCCGGATGCCATTGCGGGCGGAGTCCGCTCCTACGAAAGCATCGTCTCAGCGGCTCTGCGCCACCGCTTCGAGGAATCGCTCCAGCACCAGGTTCGGCCGGCGGCCCTTGCGGGTCACCACGGTCAGCGGGATGTCGTAGTGGAAGCGCTCCGGCCGCAGCGGGCGCAGGCGGCCCTGGGCGACCCAGTCGGCGGCGTAGTGGTCGGGCAGGTAGCCGATGTAGCTGCCGGTGAGGATCAGGAAGGCCATGCCCTCGCGGTCCGAGGCCGTGGCGCTGCCCGACAGTTCCTGGTGCCTCTCCTGCGCCTCGGCAGGGATGCGGTAGCTCGGTGCCACTGCGTCGCAGGCGTGGATTTCCTGCACGGTGATGCTCGCGTCGTCGCGCTCGAACAGCGGGTGTTCCTGGCTGCAGAACAGCAGCGAGCGCTCCTCATATAGAGAGGAATACTCCAGCCCCGACAGTGGACTGATGAGCGGCACCACGCCGACATGCAACCGTCCGTCGAGAACCCCGAGCTCGATCTCGTTGGGCGTGGTCATGCCGATGTTGATCCGCACCCCCGGACCGCTGGCCTTCAGCGCGCGCAGGGCGTGGGTGATGCGCATCTGCGGCAGGGTCACCAGGTTGTTGATGATGCCGATGTTCAGCTCGCCGCGCAGGTGCTGGTGCAGCTCGTTGACCTCGGCGCGGAAGCCCTCCAGCGCCGCCAGCAGGGACTGAGTCGCGCGGTACACCTCGCGGCCCTCGTCGGTCAGCGCGAAGCCCGCCCGGCCGCGCTGGCACAGGCGCATCCCCAGGCGCTTCTCCAGGTCGCCCATGTGCAGGCTGATCGCCGAGCGGCTGATGCCCAGCGTGCTCTCGGCGGCCGAGAAGCTGCCGCACTCGACTATGGTTTTGAAGATGCGCAACAGGCGGATCTCGAAGTCGCTGACCTGGCCCAGGGAAGGCGCTCGTTGTTTCGCCATTTTAGTTTTACCAATCCGAAACTGAACGTAAGAAGAATAAGCTTTAACTCACGTTAAGTCAGGCCCAATCTACGAGCATCGCACCAGGCCCGACGCGGCTTGCGCGCCCAACAAGACTGTCTTCGAGGACAAGCTGCATGAACCAGCAAGTGAACGTCACCCCGTCGGTGGCCAGCGAACTGAACCTGAAGGCCCACTGGATGCCCTTCAGCGCCAACCGCAACTTCCATAAAGACCCGCGCATCATCGTCGCCGCCGAAGGCAGCTGGCTGGTGGACGACAAGGGCCGCAAGATCTACGACAGCCTGTCGGGCCTGTGGACCTGCGGCGCCGGTCACTCGCGCAAGGAAATCGCCGACGCGGTCGCCAAGCAGCTGACCACCCTCGACTACTCCCCGGCATTCCAGTACGGCCACCCGCTGTCCTTCAAGCTGGCCGAGAAGATCACCCAGCTGACCCCGGCCGGCCTCGACCACGTGTTCTTCACCGGCTCGGGCTCCGAGTGCGCCGACACCTCCATCAAGATGGCCCGCGCCTACTGGCGTCTGAAAGGCCAGGCGCAGAAGACCAAGCTGATCGGCCGCGCCCGTGGCTACCACGGTGTGAACGTCGCCGGCACCGCCCTGGGCGGCATCGGCGGCAACCGCAAGATGTTCGGCCAGCTGATGGACGTCGACCACCTGCCGCACACCCTGCAGCCGGGCATGGCCTTCACCAAGGGCATGGCCGAGACTGGCGGCGTCGAGCTGGCCAACGAACTGCTGAAGCTGATCGAACTGCATGACGCTTCCAACATCGCCGCCGTCATCGTCGAGCCGATGTCCGGCTCCGCCGGCGTGCTGGTTCCGCCGAAGGGCTACCTGCAACGTCTGCGCGAAATCTGCGACCAGCACAATATCCTGCTGATCTTCGACGAAGTGATCACCGCCTTCGGCCGTATGGGCAAGGCCACCGGCGCCGAGTTCTTCGGCGTGAAGCCGGACATCATGAACGTCGCCAAGCAGGTCACCAACGGCGCCATCCCCATGGGCGCGGTGATCGCCAGCAGCGAAATCTACGACACCTTCATGGGCCAGAACCTGCCGGAATACGCCGTCGAGTTCGGCCATGGCTACACCTACTCCGCACACCCGGTCGCCTGCGCCGCCGGTCTCGCCGCGCTGGACCTGCTGGAAAAAGAGAACCTGATCCAGCAGTCTCTGGAACTGGCTCCGCACTTCGAGAAGGCCCTGCACGGCCTGAAAGGCGCGAAGAACGTCGTCGACATCCGCAACTGCGGCCTGGCCGGCGCCATCCAGATCGGTGCCCGTGACGGCGACGCCATCGTGCGTCCGTTCGAAGCCAGCATGAAGCTGTGGAAAGAAGGCTTCTACGTGCGCTTCGGCGGCGACACCCTGCAGTTCGGCCCGACCTTCAACGCCAAGCCCGAAGACCTGGACCGCCTGTTCAGCGCCGTCGGCGACGCCCTCAACGGGGTGGCGTAAGTGAGCGAACGTCCCAAGGCCGTCCCGACGGTACAGATCGACAACGACAAGGTCCTGGTCACCGAGTGGCGCTTCGCCCCCGGTGCCGAGACCGGCTGGCACCGCCACGGCATGGAGTACGTCGTGGTCCCGGTGACCAACGGCGAGCTGCTGCTGGAAACCCCCGAGGGTGAGCGCCGCGCACCGCTGGTCCTGGGGGTGAGTTACACCCGCCAGATCGGTACCGAGCACAACGTGATCAACCCGTGCGATCACGAAGTGGCGTTCATCGAGATCGAGCTCAAGGACGGTCAGCCGCACGACCACTGAGCGCGCGGGCACGCGAGAAGGCATGCCGCGCCGAGTCACCTTAGAGTGACTGCCGGCGTGCCTTGCAGCCCACGCTTCATACCGAACAATCCCCTCTCCCTTCACGGAGAGGGCTAGGGAGAGGGGCTCCTCGCGAGCCCCGCCCCAATACTTTCAGCGAGAAGAGACTTCCCATGACCACCGTCAAGCACCTGATCGGCGGCGAGATGATCGCCGACACCGGCCGCACCGCCGACGTCTTCAACCCGTCCACCGGCGAAGCCATCCGCAAGGTCCCGCTGGCCAGCCGCGAAACCGTGCAGCAGGCCATCGACGCCGCCAAGGCCGCCTTCCCGGCCTGGCGCAACACCCCGCCGGCCAAGCGCGCCCAGGTGCTGTTCCGCTTCAAGCAACTGCTCGAAGCCAACGAAGCGCGCATCAGCCAGCTGATCAGCGAAGAACACGGCAAGACCCTGGAAGACGCCGCCGGTGAACTCAAGCGCGGCATCGAGAACGTCGAGTACGCCAGCGCCGCCCCGGAAATCCTCAAGGGCGAATACAGCCGCAACGTCGGCCCGAACATCGACGCCTGGAGCGACTTCCAGCCGATCGGCGTGGTCGCCGGCATCACCCCGTTCAACTTCCCGGCCATGGTGCCCCTGTGGATGTACCCGCTGGCCATCGCCTGCGGCAACACCTTCATCCTCAAGCCGTCCGAGCGTGACCCGAGCTCCACCCTGCTGATCGCCGAACTCTTCGAAGAAGCCGGCCTGCCCAAGGGCGTGCTGAACGTGGTGCACGGCGACAAGACCGCCGTGGACGCGCTGATCGAGGCCCCGGAAGTCAAAGCCCTGAGCTTCGTTGGTTCGACCCCGATCGCCGAGTACATCTATTCCGAAGGTACCAAGCGCGGCAAGCGTGTGCAGGCCCTGGGCGGCGCCAAGAACCACGCCGTGCTGATGCCCGACTGCGACCTGGACAACGCCGTCAGCGCCCTGATGGGTGCGGCCTACGGCTCCTGCGGCGAGCGCTGCATGGCCATCTCCGTCGCCGTGTGCGTGGGCGACCAGATCGGCGACGCGCTGGTCGAGAAGATCGTTCCGCAGATCAAGGCCCTGAAGATCGGTGCCGGCACCTCCTGCGGCCTGGACATGGGCCCGCTGGTCACCGGCGCTGCCCAGCAGAAAGTCACCGGCTACATCGATGCCGGCGTCGAGCAGGGCGCCCAGTTGCTGGTCGACGGCCGCAACTACAAGGTCGCCGGTCACGAGAATGGCTTCTTCGTCGGTGGCACCCTGTTCGACAAGGTGACCCCGGACATGACCATCTACCAGGAAGAAATCTTCGGCCCGGTGCTGTGCATCGTGCGCGTGAACAGCCTGGAAGAAGCCATGCAGCTGATCAACGACCACGAATACGGCAACGGCACCTGCATCTTCACCCGTGACGGTGAGGCTGCCCGCCTGTTCTGCGACGAGATCGAAGTCGGCATGGTCGGCGTCAACGTACCGCTGCCGGTCCCGGTGGCCTACCACAGCTTCGGCGGCTGGAAGCGTTCGCTGTTCGGCGACCTGCACGCCTACGGCCCGGATGGCGTGCGCTTCTACACCAAGCGCAAGGCCATCACCCAGCGCTGGCCGCAGCGCAAGTCGCACGAAGCGGCGCAGTTCGCCTTCCCCAGCAATGGCTGATGGTGAGTAAGCGGTAAGAAAAAGGCCGGTCAGTTGACCGGCCTTTTTCATTTCCAGGAGGTTGGGCCATCACCTCACCTTTCCGGCGCCGCGTCGGTATGCGCGTGGGCTTCCTGTTTCGCCCCTTCGGGCGACCTCCTTTGGCAAACGACGGATGGCCGCCCCACCCAAAGGAGGCAAAGGTCTTGCCCCTTCATCCGGTTTCGCTTAGGCGAAAAATTCCTCCGTTGAATCGAAGTTTCAGGGGCACGCGCTGACGGGCCATCCCTGGCCCGACAGCGCTCTCGCGGCATCCATACCGCTCAACCCCTGAAGCTCCAATTCAACGGGGCCTCCTGAATGGGGCGGTTCGGAGTGTGCGGGTGTTCTTCTGGAAATCTTCAAGAGCCGGAGCGGGTTATCCGCCGCCAAAGTTTTCTGCCGGTGGGTCCGTACCCGCGCCGCCCCCTCATCCCAACCCTCTCCCCAAGGAGAGGGAGCCGTCTGTGCCGGCTGGCGCTGAGGTTTTATCCTGCTCCAGACGGTCCCCTCTCCCGCGAGCGGGAGAGGGTTAGGGTGAGGGGCTCTTGATCTTGTAGGAGCGGACTCTGTCCGCGATTGGCCAGGCGAGATTTGCGTTGGGCGGGTTCGCGAGCAAGCTCGCTCCTACAAGGAATTGCGAGCGGGAATCAGCCGAGGTGCTTCTTCAGGTAGATGCGCTGATGCCCCGGCGGGCAGTCTTCGAGGACGCCCATGCGCTCGAAGCCCTGTTTCTCGTAGAAGCCGGGGGCCTGGAAGCTGTAGGTGTAGAGGAACAGGCCGACGCAGCCGCGGCGGCGGGCTTCGTCCTCGGCCAGGGCGATGAGCTGGCTGCCCAGGCCGCTGCCGCGCTGGTCGTCCTGCAGCCAGAGGTAATCGATGTAGAGCCAGCCCATGCCGGATTGGCCAAACATGCCGCCCACCACTTCGCCGTCTTCGCTACGGGCGTAGAGCTCGAAGTCGTCGTAGGTGTTGCTGCGGCCCATCTGCCCGAGGTTGTAGGCGAGCAGGCCCTTGACCACGACGTCGCGGGCTTGTGGGTCGATGCCGAGGGTGAAGTTGAAGGTGGTTTGCATGGTGCCCTCCGGATTGGCGAAGGCGACCAGTCTAGGGAGATGCCGCTGCCATGGGTAGGCGTCTTTGGTAGCGGCGGGCGTGCAGGGATTTTCAGCGCGGCGCGCTTAGAGCAATTCTTTGCGAGTGGTGTTGATCAGCTGGAGCTGCGTGTCGCGGAAGAACAGGTAGCGATAGGCGCCATTGCTGGGGCCGTACATCCAGGTTTCCAATTGCGGCCGCCCGGGGATGAACTTCCCGTCCGGCCCACGACGCGGTTTTGTGGGCGGCGTGACGACACGCTTGTCCGGCTGCCCGCACTTGGCGAGCACCTCGTCCATCGGGTCGCCTTCGTTGATCAGGCTGGTGCCGCAGCGCAGGGTGCCGGCGTGCACGCCTGTCGCAGCAAGGAGGGCCAGCAGGGGGATCAGCAGGTAGCGCATGAGTCGACTCCGCAATAATGCTCACACCCGACTTTAACCGTCAGGCGCGGAGGGGGCGTTGAGCAGGAGCAGTGTCGTGATGCTCTCAGCGCGCGGCGCTCACATTGCGTACGTAAAGGTCCTTGCCGCCGGTACCACTGGTGCCGCGTGCCTGCAGCTCGAAGCGCTTGGGGTGGCCCTTGATCAGGTCGCTGAGTTTCTTGAAGCCGTAAAGGCGCGGATCGAAGGCAGGCTGCAGCTTGCTGATGTTCTGCCCGAGGGCGCCCAGTTGGACCCAGTCGTCATCGTCGCCATCGATGTCATCGAGCACTTTGGCGATGAAGTCCAGTGGGACCTTCTGCGACTTGGGTTTGGCGGCGGGCTTGGGCGTGTCGTTGGCGCTCGGTGCTGAGTTCTTGTCGGTGACGGGCACCGGTTCGACGGTCGCTTCAGGCGCTGCGCGGAGGATTTCGGTGTAGATGAACTTGTCGCAGGCGGAAACGAACGGCTTGGGCGTCTTCTCCTCGCCGAAGCCGTAAACGGTCAGCCCTTCCTCGCGCAGGCGCGCGGCCAGGCGGGTGAAGTCGCTGTCGCTGGAGACCAGGCAGAAGCCGTCGAAGCGACGGGTGTAGAGCAGGTCCATGGCGTCGATGATCAGCGCGCTGTCGGTGGCGTTCTTGCCGCTGGTGTAGGCGAACTGCTGCATGGGCTGGATGGAGTGGTCCAGCAATACCTGCTTCCACTTGCCCAGGTTGGGCTTGGTCCAGTCACCGTAGATGCGTTTGACGCTGGCGACGCCGTACTTGGCGATCTCCTCGAACAGGCCTTCGACAATGGCGGCGGGCGCGTTATCGGCGTCGATCAGGACGGCGAGATGGGTCTGCTGGCGTGGAGTGGAGGTTTTGGTGGCCATGCTGCGTCCTTTCCAGGTGTTCCAGGGACCTTAATCGGATTGGCCGGGAGATGCCACTTGCGTGGGCGCGCCGGTGCGGAGTCAGGCCGTGGCGAACTCGCACTTGTCGCGCCCGCTGCGCTTGGCGTCGAGCAGGGCGGCGTCGGCGCGGCTGAGGGTCTGCGAGTAGCTCTCGCCCGGATGATGCTCGGCGACGCCGAAGCTGGCGGTGACGGAAAGCGCGTTGGTGCCCACGCGCACGGCCAGGCAGCGGATGTCGTTGCGTACGCGCTCGATGATCGCGGCGGCATCGTTCAGGCGGGTGTCGGGGAGGATCAGCAGGAATTCCTCACCGCCCCAGCGGCCGCAAAGGTCGTACTGGCGCAGGGCCGACTCCATCGCGCGGCCGATTTCCACCAGCACGCGGTCGCCGACCTCGTGGCCCCAGGTGTCGTTGACCTGCTTGAAGCGGTCAACGTCGAGCATGGCCAGCACGTAGGACTCGCCGTGGCGCTGGGCGCGTTCGCTTTCCTCGCGCAGGCGCTCCATCAGCAGGCGGCGGTTGGCGATGCCGGTGAGGGTGTCGTGGGTCGAGGCTTCCTTCAGCGCGACGTTGAGGTCGCGCATCATGTCCTGGTAGCGGTCGGAGATGCGCGCGACCTTTTCCAGCTGGCGCAACTGCTTGTGGTATCGCTCGGACAGCGTGCTGTTCTGCTGCCGGGCCATGGACTGGAAGCCGTCGGAAATCCGCGCGATGCGCTCCAGGCGCGCGAGCTGGTCGAGGGATTGCTGGTGCTTCTGGTACAGGGCCTCGCGCAGAGGGTGCCCTTCGTACTGTGGGTCGGCCAGCAGGTCTTCGATCAGCAGGTCCAGCTCGCGCTCGCTAGTCATGGCTCTTACTCGTCGTAGGCTTGGATGACGAACGGGAAGGTACAGTCCTCGCGGAATTCCTCGGCCAGCTCGGCGACGCGCTCGTTGCGTCGGTCGTAGTGCCAGGCGACGCTGGCGCTGCGACCTTCGCGGTGGGCTTCTTCGAGCAGGTCGAAGATGTCCATCATGGCCTTGATCGAGCTGGTGTTGAGGTACAGCAGGCGCAGGTCGAGTTCCAACGGGCGCTGTTCCTGGGTGAGGAAGCGTTCGACCCATTCGATGACCTGGCCGAACAGCTCAAAGGAATTCTCCGGGTAGGAGTCGCCCTGCATCGCGAGGATGCCGGCCTGCCAGTCGCCGTGGATCTGTGGGGTGGATTGGGTACCGTTGACGTGGAGATCGCTCATGTCGGGTCTTCCTGAATTCGCAAATCAGATCACGGCGCGCAGGCTGAAGAAGGCGCGGCCGTCGGGTTGTTCGGTGAGGGAGGTCTTGAGCGGCGCGCTGGACTTGCGGGCGATGTCCAGCAGGCCAAGGCCCGCTCCGGTGGAAGCTTCCGCGTCGCGCGGGCGGCGCAGCTGCTCCTTGTAGGCCGCCTTGAGCTGGGCCTTGTCCAACCCGGCGATGGCTTCGATGCTGCGCACCAGGCCCTGGCCGTCGGCCAGCTCTACCAGGTTGCCGGCGGAGACCACGTAGTGGCCTTCGTCATCGCGGGCGATCGCCACGGTGGCTGAGGCCTCCTGGTCGTTGTAGCCGCGCTGGGTGGCGTAGTGGCGGATGTTCTGGGTCATCTCGATGTAGACGGCGAACACGTCCATCGCTTCGCTGGGATGCGCCTGCTCGGCTTGCAGGTAGTTGCGCAGCGCGTGGCCGATTTCCTCGATCAGGCTGCGCGAAATGGGCCCGTTGAAGCAGAGCAATATGCGTTGCCGGGTGAAGCTCTCGCGCATGGCCAACAGATCTAGCGATTCCATGGATTAACCCCTAGTCGAAGCGGAAAGAGAGAATGGTGATGTCGTCGCGCTGCGGCTGCTCGCCCTGGTACTGGGCGAGGGTAGCGGCAAACACGTCGGCCTGCTCGGCCAGCGGACGGCGCGCGTGGTTGCGCAGCAGGTCGGCGAAGCGGCTGTTGCCGAAGCCGAAGCCGTGCTCGCCGCCGGCCTGATCGAGGAAGCCGTCGGTGCACAGGTAATAGGTCCAGCCGGCTTCCATCGGGATTTCAACGTCCTGATAGTCGCCCTGGCGCTTGTCGCCGATGGCGCGGCGCGCGCCCTTGTATTCGCGCACGTCGTTGCCGTCGCTGGCGAACAGGGAAATCTTCGCGCCGGAGAAGTGCAGCAGCTTGCGCTGGTGGTCGACGCGCACCAGGCCCGCGTCCATGTTGGTGGCCAGCGAGTGGGTGAATTCCTCCTGGCCGAGCATGCCGCGCATCACGTGGTCGGTCTCGCGCAGGATGGCGGCCGGGTCGTGGCTCCTCACGCTGTCGATGGCGTGGTCGATGGCGGCCAGGGCGAGCATGGTCATCAGCGCGCCAGGCACGCCGTGGCCGGCGCAGTCGACCACGCCAATCAGGCTGTCGACGGGGCCTTCGCGGTAGATGTAGAAGTCGCCGCCGACCACGTCGCGCGGTTTCCACAGGACGAAGTGGTGCTCGCCCAGGGATGCCTGCAGCTGGCGGTCGGGAAGGATCGCGCGCTGGATCAGGCTGGCGTAGTCGATGGAGTCGCCGATCTTCTTCTGCGCGGCGGCCATTTCGCGGTTGGCCGCTTCGAGGGCCTGGGTGCGCTGCTGGACCTTGTCTTCGAGCTCTTCGGTGTGTCGGCGGACCTGGTCGGCCATGCTGGCGAAGGCGCTGGAGAGTTCGCCGATCTCGTCCGGGCGGGTGCGCGGCAGCGGGCTGTCGTACTGCCCGGCGGCAATCGCCTTGGCCGACTGCTTGAGGCCGCGCAGCGGGCGCAGTACCAGCAGGTCGACGGTGTAGGCGAAGCCGATCAGCAGGATCGCCAGCAGCCCGGCGAGGGTGCCCGCCAGCGGCCAGATCCAGCGGCTGTCGAGGACCTGGGCGGCATGCAGGTCGATGGCGCTGAGCACGTGCCAGCGCAGTTGCGGGATATAGGCGGTGGCCAGGAGCTGTTCCTTGCCGTCGATGGTGACCCACATCGTCTCGACTTCGCCTGGGTTGGCTTCGGCCTGGCGCAGGGTCTGGCGTAGCGCGGTGCGCTCCTGGTCATTGCCCAGCAGGTCGTAGACGTGGTGCTTGGCCTGGCCGCTGGAGCCTGAGTTGTAGGCGATCAGCCGGGTGTCCGGATGCGCCTGGATGGCGCCCTCGGGGTCGACGATCATCGGTGTCACCCCGGCCTCGCGCCGCGAGATGAACTGGTCGAGGAACTCGGTAAGGTCGAGGCCGCCGCCGGCCAGGCCGACTTTTTCGTTGCCGGCGCGCACCACCATGTTGAACCAGACCTTGGTGACCTTGAGCTTCTCGTTGTAGTCGACGTTGATGTTGTACGGCTCGTCGCGCGCGAGGGTGTCGAAGTACCAGGAGTCCTTGGGGTCGTCCCGGCTCAGGGTGTAGCGCGGGGAGTTGGAGAGCGGCGAGCTGGAGTCGTTGAAGTAGTAGTGGCGCGAGGCGTCCACCACGACGAAGTAGGAGTAGTTGTGCTGGTCCGCGCGGAAGCCTTCGGCTTCACGGAAGAACAGCGAACGGCGCGCCGGGTCGTTCTCGGCCAGCAGCCAGTCCTGCGTCACCACGGACTCGGCGAGGCGCCGCGACAGCGCCAGCTCGCGGATCACCGGTGCGATGATCTTCTGCTGGTTGAGCAGCGTGAAGTTTCTCGCGAAGGCGAGGCCGAAATGCGTGCGGATGTCCTCCATGGCCTTCCAGCCCAGCATCACTGCCGGTACCAGCGCCAGGAGACAGGCGATGAGCAGTGCCACCACCGATTTGCCGCGCAACCCCCATCTTGCCGCCATGGCTATCTTTATTCCCCGTGTCGCCCGCCGTGTGCCGGTCTTTTGGCGAAAGCTCAATTGTGCATTTTGTATACGGGCACAATCAAACCAAATTGATATCGAATCGCCATATTATTGGCGCCGGTCAATTGGCCTGAGTCTAGACTCTGTGTGAAAAGTCGCGCAGCGGTGCGGGATGATTCCCTCATAACTAGACACGGTTCCCACTTCCGCTCTGGCGTGCCTGCTGTAGGAGCGAGCCAGCTATGCGCTCCAGCGGGAGGATTTCCTTGGCCGCGCCCAACTCGACCGCTTCGCGCGGCATGCCGTAGACCACACAGGTGGCTTCGTCCTGGGCGACGGTATGGCCGCCGGCCTGGCGGATTGCCTGCAAGCCGCGGGCCCCATCCTTGCCCATGCCGGTGAGCAGTGCGGCAATGAGATTGCGCCCGGCACAGCGGGCAAGGGAGTTGAACATCACGTCCACCGCCGGGCGGTGGCCGTTCACCGCTGCCTCGCGGTGCAGGCGCACGACATAGTTGGCGCCGCTGCGCTGCACTTCCATGTGGTAATCGCCGGGGGCGAGCAGAACGTGGCCGGGGAGGATGCGGTCGCCGTCGCGGGCTTCGCGCACGGACAGGCGCGTCTGACGGTCGAGCCGATCGGCGTAGGACTTGGTGAAACCCGGCGGCATGTGCAGGGTGACGACGGTACCGGGGGAATCCGGCGGCAGGCCCAGCAGGACTTCCTTGATCGCCTCGGTGCCGCCGGTGGAGGCGCCGATGGCAAAGATCTTTTCGGTGCTCAGCAGCGGCGCGCTGCTCGTTGCCGGTGCGCCGGCGGAGGTGGCGGGGCGGGCGCGGGGCAATCGGGCACGCGCGGCGGTCTTGAGCTTGGCGCAGATTTCCTCGGCGTAGGCCTGCATGCCTTCGGCAATCCCCAGACGCGGCTTGGCGATGAAGTCGATGGCGCCCAGTTCCAGGGCGCGCAGGGTGGCTTCGGAGCCTTTCTCGGTCAGCGAGGAGATCATCAGCACCGGCGTCGGCCGGCCCTTCATCAGCTTGTCGAGGAAGGTCAGGCCATCCATGCGCGGCATCTCGACGTCGAGGGTGATGACGTCCGGCGCGTGCTGCTTGATCAGGTCGCGGGCGACGAAAGCGTCGGGCGCGGCGCCCACCAGTTGCAGCTCCGGATCGTTCTGGATGATGTCCTTGAGCAGGCTGCGAATCAGCGCCGAGTCGTCGACGATCAGGACCTTGACGGCCATCGGGCGTCCCTCCGTTCAGAACAGGTCGATGCTCCCGCCGCGCTCCCGGCGGGACAGTTGCTGGCAGTACTGCTGCTCGCGCTGCAGCACCGTGTCGTTGGCCAGGGTGCGCAACTTGCGCACCAGCACCCGGCCGCTGCCGGGGAAGAAGTAGACCTTGCGCGGGTACACGTCGAGCAGGTCCTGGGCGGCCAGCGGGATGCCCTCATCGTCCAGGTACTGCAGGACGAATTCGACGTTGCGCTGGCCGACGTCGGCGCTGAGGTTCTTCAGAACCGAGCCACCGCCGAACACCTTGGCCTCGAAGTGCCGGCGCTGGCCGCCGCGGCGCATCAGGCCGTTGATCAGCAGGTCCATGGCGTGCACGCCGTAGCGCCCGGAATTGGACATCAGGCCCTGTACGCCGGTGTCGCCGGGCAGCATGAAGTGGTTCATGCCGCCCAGCCCGCTGCTGCGGTCGCGCAGACACACCGAGACGCAGGAGCCCAGCACGGTAACCAGCATCACCGGCTCGGCGGTGACGTAGCACTCGCCGGGCAGCAACTTCACCGCTTCCATGCCGAAGCGCGGGTCGTAGTAGCGATTGGGTTGGTCCAGGGCTGCGCCCATCAGTGATTCCCCACCGCCTGGTAGGTGGTGCGGCCTACCGAACGAACCAGGTGGTTGGCGTGGACGAAGTTTTCCGAGTGCCCGGCGAAGAACAGCCCGCCGGGCCGCAGCAGGCGCACCATGCGTTCGAGCAGCCGGGTCTGGGTCGGCTTGTCGAAATAGATCATCACGTTGCGGCAGAAGATCGCGTCCAGGCTGCCGGGGATGCCCCAGTCACGGTCGAGCAGGTTGATCTGCCGGTAGTCGATCATCTGCCGCAGCTCGCGCACCACCCGTGCCTTGCCGGCGTTGCCGCCGGTGCCACGGAGGAAGAAACGCTTCTTCTGCGCGGGGCTCAGCGCTTCGATGCGCTCCAGCGGGTAGATGCCCTGGCGCGCCTGGCCGAGCACGCCGGTGTCGATGTCCGAGGCGATCAGCTCCACGGGCGGGGCGAAGCTGCCCAGTGCGTCCACCAGGGTCATGGCCATGGAGTAGGGCTCCTCGCCGGTGCTCGAGGCGGTGGACCAGAAGCGCAGCGGCTGGTGGTCCTGCAACTGTTCGGCAGCGAAGCGGCCGAGGTGGTCGAAATGGTGCTTCTCGCGGAAGAAGGCGGTGAGGTTGGTGGTCAGTGCGTTGACGAATTGCTGCCACTCTTCCTCGTGGGCCTCCAGGTAGGCGAAGTACTCGGCGAAGCTGCCCAGGCGCAGGCTGCGCAGGCGCCGAGACAGGCGGCTGTAGACCAGCTGCTGCTTGTTTTCCGAGAGGCTGATGCCGGCATGCCGATACAAGCGCTCACGTACCTGCTGGAAGTCCCGGCGGGTGTAGTGGAATTCGTGCTCGGGGGCGGGCAGGTTGATCGACATCGGGTTGTCTCGGTGGTGAGCGGGTTGCGTAGGGCGGATAACGCTTGTGGTGTTATGCGCCCTACCACATTCGGTGGTTCGGGAAACTTCTGCGCGGGGTCTTACCCTCTCCCCCGCCCTCTCCCTGAAGGGAGAGGGAGCCGTTCGACGTTGCCGGGATCGACGGTGCTCCGCTTGATGCCATACGGTCTTTCTTCCTGAAGGCAGAGGGAGCCGCTCGGCGTTGCCGGGATCGACGGTGCTCCGCTTGATGCCATACGGTTCCTCTTCCTGAAGGGAGAGGGAGTCGTTCGGCGTTGCCGGGATCTAGGGTGCTCTGCTTGATGCCATACGGTTCCTCTTCCTGAAGGCAGAGGGAGTCGTTCGGCGTTGCCGGGATCGACGGTGCTCCGCTTGATGCCATACGGTTCCTCTTCCTGAAGGGAGAGGGAGCCGTTCGGCGTTGCCGGGATCGACGGTGCTCCGCTTGATGCCATACGGTCTTTCTTCCTGAAGGCAGAGGGAGCCGCTCGGCGTTGCCGGGATCTAGGGTGCTCCGCTTGATGCCATACAGTCCCTCTCCCTGAAGGCAGAGGGAGCCGTTCGACGTTGCCGGGACCTACGGTGCTCCGCTTGATGCCATACAGTCCCCTCTCCCTTCAGGGAGAGGGTTAGGGAGAGGGGCTCTGCATGGCACAGAGTCCATCCCAGACCATCCCTGGTCCGCGCGCGGCAACCGGCCCTCCCATTGCTCCGGCCGCCGCCATCCCTCAGCCCCGCCCGATCAGAACTCTTCCCAGTCGTCTTCTTTGCCCTTGGCGCGCACCGCCTTGGCCACGCCGCGGGCGGCGCGCGAGGTGTGCGCGGCCGGTTCGGCGCGGGCCGGGCGGGCGGAAGCCAGCGGCACCACGGTGGCCGCGATGGTTTCCAGCTTGAACACCGCAACCTGCTGGTTGAGCATGCCGGCCTGCTCCTGCAGGGCCTCGGCCGAGGCGGCGGCTTCTTCCACCAGTGCGGCGTTCTGCTGGGTCATCTCGTCCATCTGCGACACGGCGCCGTTCACTTCCTCGATGCCGCTGCTCTGCTCGGCGGAAGCGGCGGCGATCTCGGCCATGATGTCGGTGACGCGCTTGATCGCCACCACGATGTCGCTCATGGTCTGGCCGGCCTGGGCGACCAGGGTGTTGCCGCTCTCGACCTTGTCCACCGAGTCGTTGATCAGCGTCTTGATCTCCTTGGCGGCGGCGGCGGAGCGCTGCGCCAGGGTGCGCACCTCACCGGCCACCACCGCGAAGCCGCGGCCCTGCTCGCCGGCGCGCGCCGCTTCTACCGCGGCGTTGAGCGCGAGGATGTTGGTCTGGAAGGCGATGCCGTCGATCACCCCGATGATGTCGGCGATCTTGCGCGCCGAGTCGTTGATCGCGGACATGGTGCCCACCACCTTCTGCACCACGCTGCCGCCTTCGGTGGCGACTTCGGAGGCGTTCACCGCCAGCGAGTTGGCCTGGCGGGCGTTCTCGGCGTTGAGCTTCACGGTGCTGGTCAGCTCCTCCATGCTCGACGCGGTTTCCTCCAGGCTCGACGCCTGCTGCTCGGTGCGGGTGGAGAGTTCGGCGTTGCCGCTGGCGATCTCGCTGGCGGCGGTGTGGATGGTGTCGGCGGCTTCGCGAATCTGCCCGAGCATGCGCGACAGGCTCTGTGCGGTCTCGTTGGCGTAGTCCTTGAGCTCGCCGAAGGTGCCCTGGTAGTCGGCGTCGATGCGCTGGGTCAGGTCGCCCTGGGCCAGTGCGCCGAGCACGCGGGTGACATCGCGCAGGCCCTTGTCGGCGGTATCCACCAGGTTGTTCAGGCCGGTGGCGATCTTCAGGAAGAAGCCCTCCTTGTTCGAGGCCTCGATGCGCTTGGTGAAGTCGCCGGCAACAGCGGCGTCCACCAGTTGCGAGACTTCCTGCTCGGCGCGGAACTCCTCGGTGCGGTCGGTCCACTGCACGGCCGAACCCAGGCGCTCGCCGGCATCGTTGAACACCGGCACCACGTCCAGGGCGAAGCGGCGGCCACCCAGGTTCAGTTCGGCCTTATGCCGCGCGGTGAGGTGCGCGAGCATGCCGCGCTGGTGCGCCGGGTTCTTGTGGAACATGTCGATGTTGGCGCCCATCAGGCGGCTGGCGTTGAAGTTCGGCAGCTGCTTGCGGATGTCGGCCTCGGCGTTGCCGAGCATCTCGGTCACCGTGCGGTTCATGTAGATGATCTCGAGGTCGTTGTTGGCGATCATCACGTTGGCCGAGACGTTATCCAGCGCGCTCTTGATCCGTGCGTTGTACTCGGCGGCATCGGCGTTGGCCTTGAGGCTGCTGCGCACGCCGTCGATGGCCTCGGTGATGATGGCTTTCTTGCCCGGCAGGCGGTCCATCTCCACCGAGTAGTCGCCCTTGCCGTAGGCGGTGACGGTGGCGACGACCCGCATCTTCACTGCGATGTGCGCGGCGACCAGGTCGTTGATGCCCTTGGCGATGCGCGCCGGGCGGCCGGCGAACTTGTCCACCGGGATCACCTCGTCGATCCAGCCCAGTTCGTGCTGGCGAGTCATCTCCACCAGGCCCGCTTCCAGGGCCTCCACCTGGGCCTGCTCGGCGCGTTGCTCGCGCAGGCTGCGCTGGATGCCGCGCAGCCCGTCGTAGAGGCGCTCATAGCCGGCGGCGGGGGCATCGCCGATGGCGAGGTCGAGGTTGCCGTCCACCAGGCTGTGGAGGATGGCGGTGATGCGGTCGGCGCGTTGCTGCGCCACGGCGTGTGCGTTGAACAGACCCATGTTGATTATCCTCGGTCGCGATCAGGCGGCGGTTTCGTCGACCAGCGCCATTTCACGGCTGGTCATGAGTTTTTCGATGTCCACCAGGATGAGCATTCGCTCACCCAGGGTGGCCAGGCCCAACAGGTACTCGGTGTCGAAGCTGGCGGCGAATTCCGGGCGCGGCTTGATCTCCTCGCCGGCCAGGGCGATCACGTCGGAGACCGAATCCACCACCGCGCCGACGATGCGCCGGCCGACGTTGAGGATGATCACCACGGTGAACTGGTCGTAGCTGATGTCGGCCAGGTTGAACTTGATGCGCAGGTCGACGATGGGAACGATGGCGCCGCGCAGGTTGATCACGCCCTTGATGAAGGCGGGGGCGTTGGCGATCGCTGTGACCTGGTCGTAACCACGGATCTCCTGCACGCGCAGGATGTCGATGGCGTATTCCTCACGGCCCAGGGTGAAGGTCAGGTACTCCTGCACCGGGCTGCTCGCTGCGCTGGCTTCAGCTGCGCTCATGGGTGGATTCTCCTTGTGCTGCCAGACGCGGCAGGGCATCGACATCGAGGATCAGGGCGACGCTGCCGTCGCCCATGATGGTGGCGCCGGCGATCCCGTCGATCCGGCGGAAATTCTGTTCCAGGCTCTTGATCACCACCTGCTGCTGGCCGACCAGTTCGTCCACCTGCAGGGCGAAGCTCCGGCCTTCGGATTCGAGGATCACCACGATCCCCTGCTCCGGTGGCACGGGCGCCGCGCCGATGCGCAGCAACTGGTTGAGGGAGAACAGCGGCAGGTATTCGCCGCGTACGCGGATCACCGTCGATTCCTCGCCGGCCAGGCCGCGCACGTCGTCGGCGCGGGCCTGCAGCGATTCGACGATGTAGGTCAGCGGCACCACATAGTTGACCTGCTCCACGGCGACGATCAGGCCGTCGAGGATGGCCAGGGTCAGCGGCAGGCGGATGCTCATGCGGGTGCCCATGCCGGGCGCCGAATCGATGTCGATGCGCCCGCCCATGGCCTGGATGTTGCGCCGCACCACGTCCATGCCCACGCCCCGACCGGACAGCTCGGTGACTGCTTCGGCGGTGGAGAAGCCCGGCATGAAGATCAGTTGCCAGACGTCCGCATCGGTCATCCCATCGTGCACCGGCAGGCCCTTCTCGCGGGCCTTGGCGAGGATGCGCTCGCGGGACAGGCCGCGACCGTCATCGGAGATTTCTACCACCACGCTGCCGCCCTGGTGGCTGGCGGCGAGCTTCACCGAGCCCTGGGCCGGCTTGCCGGCGGCCAGGCGTTCGGCGGGCGTCTCGATACCGTGGTCGATGCTGTTGCGGACGATGTGGGTGAGTGGGTCGCTGAGCTTCTCGATGACGCTCTTGTCCAACTCGGTGTGCTCGCCCTGCAGGATCAGTTCGACCTGCTTGCCCAGGCGCGCGGAGGTGTCGTGCACCAGGCGCGGGAAGCGGCTGAAAATGAAGCTGATCGGCAGCATGCGGATCGACATCACCGATTCCTGCAGGTCGCGGGTGTTGTGTTCCAGTTGCGCCAGGGCCTGCTGCAGGCGCTCGAAGTGGGTGGGGTCGAGGTCCTCGCTGAGCTGGCTGAGCATGGCCTGGGTGATCACCAGCTCGCCCACCAGGTTGATCAGGCTGTCGATCTTCTCGACGCTGACGCGGATCGAGCTGGATTCGCTGTCGGTGCGGGGTGCGGCAGCGGGTTTGCTGGCAACGGGGGCAGCCTTGGGCGCTTCGCTGGCGACCACCTGAGCCGTCGTGACAGGAGCGCCGGGTGCCTTGTCGAAGATGCCGTAGGGTTCGACGGGCGTGGTGTCCGGGGCGCCGGGTGCGTCGTCGAAGAAGCCGAAGTCATCGTCGCTTCCCGCGCTGGTTTGGCTGGCGCCGGGTGTGCCGGGCGCATCGTCGAAGAAGCCGAATTCCTCGGCGCTGCCAGGGCTGGTTTGAGCTGCCGCGGGAGCCTCCTCGAACAAGCCGAAGCCGTTATCGGCCGCCGCAACAGGCTCCACCAGCCAGGCGCGCAGGCGCTCCACGGTGGTGGCTACCGGTACGTCCGGATCGGGCACCTGGCTGCGGTGCGCATCGAGCAGGCGTTGCAATACGTCGCGGGCTTCGAGGAACACGCCGATCATGTCCACGTGCAGGGCGGTCTGCCCGCAGCGGATGCGGTCGAGCAGGGTCTCCAGCTCGTGGGTCACGGCGGTCAGGTCGTCGAAGCCGAACATGCCGCTGGAGCCCTTGATCGAGTGGGCGGCGCGGAATATGCCATTGAGCGTCTCGGCGTCCGGCTGATCGAGGTCGAGCCCGATCAGCAGGAGTTCGAGAGTCGCCAGGTGCTCATCGGTTTCCTCGAAGAAGACCTGGAGGAATTGCTCCATACCGGTAGCCATTCAGGGTTCCCCTAGGGCAGGACCTTGCGGGTCACTTCCAGCAGTTTCGGCGGGTCGAACGGCTTGACCAGCCAGCCGGTGGCGCCCGCGCTCTTGCCCTGCTGTTTCATGGCATCGCTGGATTCGGTGGTGAGCATGAGGATCGGCGTGCCACGGTAGCCGGCCATGTCGCGCAGGCTGCGGATCAGTGTCAGGCCGTCCATGTTGGGCATGTTCTGGTCGGTGAAGACCAGGTTGTAGGTCTTGCGCTGGGCCTTGCCCAGGCCGTCCTTGCCGTCCACGGCCTCGTCCACTTCGTAGCCGGCGGACTTGAGCGTGAAGCTCAGCATCTGCCGGATCGAGGCCGAGTCATCGACGATCAGAATCTGCTTTCCCATTGCGTTGGTTCTCCTCGGATTGCAATGCGTTTGTTGTCGCCAGGCGCACAGAAACTCGCGCCATCCCGGCGCGCGGAAATGGTGTGTGGGGCTCAGCCGATGAGGGCGAGATTGGCCAGCCAGTGTTCGTTAAAGCGGGCGAAGACGGACTGCAGCATGTCGGGACTCCTGCCTTGCCTTCAGTTCAGAACAGTTCGACCTCGCCAGCGCTGAGGCTGGTCTGGGCGACCGGGTTGCTCAGGGGGCGGCCGAGTTCAGCGACTTCGCCGCGCAGGCGCTCGCCCCACTCGCCGGGCTCGCGGCCATCCAGCGCGCCCAGGCCGACGGCGAGGGCGCCGAGACGGGCGCTATGCTTGCCGATCTGGCCGAGCAGCTGGCTGCTCATGTCCTGGAACTGCAGGGCGGTGACCGCGGCGTTGACGCCGTCGCCCACTTCCAGGGAGATGCGGTCCAGCTCCTGTACCACCTTCACGGTGTGCTGGTTCATGGCGTCGAGGTCATCGAGCATGTGCTGGATCTTCTGCCGCGAATCCAGGGCGAAGGTCATGTCCTTGTCGGCCAGTTGGCTGATGGCGCCTTCGGCATCCTTGATCTCGTGGTAGACCACGTCGACGTGTTCGCGGATGGCCTGGGAGAAGTGCGTGGAGCGGGTCGACAGCGCGCGCACCTCGTCGGCCACCACCGCGAAACCTCGGCCGCTTTCGCCGGCGCGGGCGGCCTCGATGGCGGCGTTGAGGGCCAGCAGGTTGGTCTGCTTGGCGATGGCATCCATGTCCTGGGTGGACTGCAGGATCTCGGCGATCTTGTGGGTCACGCGGTCCATACGCTGCACCAGTTGCTGCGAGGTGCGGCTGGTCTCCAGGGTGGCTTCGACGAACAGCCCGAGGGTTTCCTGGGTGGCGTGGATGAAGCGTTGGAAGTCGATGTCGCCGTCCATGTGGCCACGGCCGTCGTAACGCTCGATCAGCGAGTGGGACAGGCCACGCTGGGTGTCCACGCGATCGGCGAGGGCGTGGAAGCTGTCGGTCAGTTGGCGGATGGCCTGGTGCAGGATGTTGTCGATCTGGTGGGTATGGCCGTTGAGCTGGGCCAGGTGGCTTTCCACGGCTTCCTGCAATGGGTGCCAGTGCGGCAGATCGTCGTTGTGCAGGGTGGTCGCCTTGGCATCGACGGTGGTCTTGCTGGCGCCGCACAGCAGGCTGCTCAATACCAGGCTGGAGAGCCAGCCTACCGGCAGCATCCACCAGAACGGCACGCCGACCGCGCAGAGCACGGCGACCACTGCCCAGGGCAGGGACTGAATGATGAGGCGCCGCGGCCAATCGTGGCCGGTTCCTTGAACCGCCTGGGGGTTCAACTGTGAATCGCGCATGAAGTGCACTCCATTGCCGGGCGCCGGTAACCGGGCCAAACGGCTGCTGACAACGTCTTGAGCAGGAATTCGGCCCAGCGATTTAAAACTAGAGTGCCGCTCGGTGATGTCAAACTGACGGCATATTCCCGTCACCGGGGATAGACCCTTGATCTAGAGGGGTTTTCGCTGAATGGCCGTTCATCGTCGCTGTTCGGAGGGCGACGGGCGGTAGCTCGCAGGCCTTGTGTGACGCGGGCTGTAGCGATTTTTCGATGACAAAACGTGCCGGCTGGAATGGCATCCGGAGCCACTCCGGCTGTGGAGAAAAATGTTCGGCAAGGGGTGCTGGATGTTTGGTGGCCATGAGCGCGATTGCGCAGGTGGCCCGCTCCTGCAGGTGTCGAGGTGTGCGTAGGAGCGGATTCATCCGCGATCGATTTCCGGCCGCTCCGAGCAAGCCGGTTGCACATCGCGGACGGAGTCCGCTCCTACCCAAAGCCCACCCTCGCGTGGGCTGAACCCCGCACCACCGTCTCTGGTGTAGGAGCGAGCTTGCTCGCGAACCGCCCAACCTCGGTGCCGCCGGGAAATTCGTTCGCGAGCAAGCTCGCTCCTACGACGGCTGACGCTTACAGCGTCCCGAGCAGCTTGCGCGCCGCCTGGGTGTGGTCGGCGATCAGGCGCTTGAGGTCGAGGCCTTCCACCTCACCATCCACCACGCGCCAGGTGCCGCCGATCATGATCCGGTCAGCCTTGTCGGCGCCGCACAGCAGCAGGGCCGACAGCGGGTCGTGGCTGCCGGAGAAGCGCAGTTCGTCAAGCTTGAACAGGGCCAGGTCGGCCTGCTTGCCCACGGCCAGCTCACCGATGTCGCTGCGGCCGATGAGCTTCGCCGAACCTCGTGTGGCCCAGCCCAGCGCACGTTCCGGGGTGATCTGTTCGGCGCCGTAGCGCAGGCGTTGGATGTACAGGGCCTGGCGGGCTTCGAGGATCATGTTGGAGGCGTCATTGGAGGCCGAGCCGTCCACGCCGATGCCCACCGGCGCGCCGGCGGCTTCCAGCGCCACGGTCGGGCAGATGCCCGAGGCCAGGCGCATGTTCGAGCTGGGGCAGTGGCAGACGCCGGTGCCGGCTTCGCCCAGGCGGCGGATTTCCTCGTCGTTGAAGTGGATGCCGTGAGCCAGCCAGGTGCGCGGGCCGAGCCAGCCGACGCTGTCCAGGTAATCCACGGTGCGCTGGCCGAAACGCTGCAGGCAGAAGTCTTCTTCGTCGAGGGTTTCGGCCAGGTGGGTGTGCAGGCGCACGTCCTCGCGCTCGGCCAGTTCGGCGCTGGCGCGCATGATTTCCGGGGTGACCGAGAACGGCGAGCAAGGCGCCAGGGCGATCTGCACCTGGGCGCCTTCGCCGCGCTGGTGATACTCGCGGATCAGGCGCTGGCTGTCGTCGAGAATGTCCTCGGCGCTCTGCACGGTCTGTTGCGGCGGCAGGCCGCCATCGGCCTCGCCCAGGCTCATCGAGCCGCGGGTGAGCATGGCGCGCATGCCCAGCTCCTGGACCACGCCGGCCTGTACGTCGATGGCCTGCTCGAGGCCGTCGGGGAACAGGTAGTGGTGGTCGGCAGCGGTGGTGCAGCCCGAGAGCAGCAGCTCGGCCAGCGCCACCTTGGTGGCCACGCCCAGTTGCTCGGGCGTCAGGCGTGCCCACACCGGATAGAGGGTCTTCAGCCAGGGGAACAGCGGCTGGTTCACCACTGGCGCCCAGGCGCGGGTGAGGGTCTGGTAGAAGTGGTGGTGGGTGTTGATCAGGCCGGGCGTCAGCACGTGCTGGCTGGCGTCGAAAGTCTGCTGGACGGGAGTCGAGGGCTGCTGGCCGGCAGCGACCAGTTCGACGATGCGACCGTCCTGGACGACGATGCCGCCACGGGCGTCCTGATCGTTAGCGGTGAAGATGGCCAGCGGGTTGCGCAGCCAGAGACGCGGGGAAGACATGGATGAATTCTCCAAACGGACGGAGCCGTTCGTTCGAGCCGGCTCCATGGGTTCATGGGAAGCCAGCTCAGTGTTCACCCTGTCTGCTGATCCAGGTTCGCTGACTTCGGAGTCAGGCGTGGGCGCATGGTAACGCCCACGAGGCGGATCGTCACCAGTCGATCGTCGTTCCCTGGTAATCCAGGTAGAACTGCCCGCCACGACCGGCGTGGCCTTCGATCTGCTCGGCAAGGCCCTTCACGCTGGTCTGCACGTCCAGCGGCGCGGATTCGCCGCCCATGTCGGTGCGCACCCAGCCCGGGTGCAGGTTGAGCACGGTGATGCCGGTTTCGCCCAGCTCGGCGACGAAGCTGCGGGTCAGCGAATTGAGCGCCGCCTTGCTCGCGCGGTACAGCGCCATGCCGCCGGACTCGTTGCCGGCGACACTGCCCAGTTCGGAGGTCATGAAGGCCAGCACGCCGTTGTCCGCGTTCAGCCGCGGCAGCAGGCGTTCGGCCAGACGCAGCGGGGCGATGGCATTGACCATGAACAATTGGCCGACGTCGGCAAGGCTGGCGTCGATGGCCGACTGGTGCGGCGGGCCGTAGATGCCGGCGTTGATGTAGACGAGGTCGAAGTGCGCGCCGGCCAGGGCTTCGGCGAGGCGGTCCTGGGAGTGGATGTCGTCCAGCAGCAGGGCTTCGACGCGCACCGGCAGGTTGGCCAGCTCGCCGAGATGGACGACGTCGCGCACGGTGGCGGTGACGTCCCAGCCACGGTCCAGCAGCTCGCGCACCAGGCCCAGGCCGAGGCCGCGCGAGGCGCCGATGATCAGGGCGGATTTCGGGGTGGTCATGGCTGGCTCCTGTGGCGGGGAAAGGTGCTCAGCATACGCCAGCGTCGCTCAATCGTCGGCATGCAGACGATCCAGGCGCAGGCGCTCGCGCGGGTCGGTCAGCCGCCACAGCGACAGGTACACCGCGCCCAGCGCGGCGATGAAGCCGGCGCCAGCGAGCAGGAACATCAGCAGGATCTGGTAGCGCGCGGCATCCAGTGGGTCCATGCCGGCGAGGATCTGGCCGGTCATGATGCCCGGCAGGGTGATGATGCCGGCGGCGGCCATCTGGTTCAGCGTGGGAATCAGCCCGGTGTAGAGCGCGCGGCGGATCAGCCCGCTGAGCGCGGTATGGCGGTCCGCGCCCAAGGCCAGGCGCGCTTCAATGGCTGCCCGCTCGCGGGTGACGCTGGCGAATACCTGGTTCAGCGCCAGGCTGGCCGCATTCATCGCCGTGCCAAGGATGATGCCCACCAGCGGAATCGCGTGGCGCGCGTCATACCAAGGGGTTGGCCGCAGGCTGCCGGCCAGGGCAAACAGGGCGATGCCCAGGGTGGCGATGCCGACCGCGCTGCCGCCGATGCCCAGGTGCCAGAGGCCGGTCAGTCGCCGGCGCTGCCGCGAGCCGACTTCGAAGGTCGCAGCGCCAAGCATCACGGCGATTACCAGCGCCGTCAGCCAGGGCGAGGACAGTGCGAACACCTGGCGTAGGAAGAATCCCACCAGCACCAGTTGCACCACCAGGCGCGCGGCGGAGATCAGCAGCGTGCGTTGCAGGCCCAGGCGGAGCGCCCAAGACAGCGCCGCCGCCGCGACGATCAGCAACGCCGCCAGGGCCAGTTCCGGCACGCTCAATTGTAGCGGCGTCATGGGCGCAGCTCCGTCAGTCCGTTGAGGTCCAGGTGCAGCTGCCGCTCGCCGAGGCGCCGCGCCTGCTCGGCATCGTGGGTCACCACCAGCAGGCCCATGCCCTGTGCCTTGGCCGCCAGCAGCAGGCGCTCGACTTGCTCGCGATTGTCCGGGTCCAGTGCGGCGGTGGGCTCGTCCAGCAGCAGGAAATGCGGGCGTTGCACCAGGGCGCGCAGCAGGGCCAGGCGCTGCCGTTCGCCGGTGGACAGGTGCGCGACCTGCGCCTGCAGCCGCGCCGGGTCGAGATTGAGCTGCGGGAGCAGCCGGCGGGCGCCGTCGAGGTCGGAGAAGTGCGCGGCAACGTCGTCTTCCCACCAGCCGGATTCGGCCGGCACGTAGGTCACCCAGCGTCTCCAGACATGGGCCGGCTGGCTCTCGCGGTTCACCCCGCCGAGGCTGACCGCGCCCTGGTTCGGGTCGAGGTCGGCGAGCAGGCGCAGCAGCAGGCTCTTGCCGACCCCCGAAGGGCCGCTGAGCACCGTGCAGTGGCCGGGTTCCAGGTCGAGATCGAACGGCCCGCTGAGGGCGCCGCGCAGAGAGCGCGCGCTCAACGCTCCGACGGGAAAGGGGGAAGGGCTCATGGGATTGGCTATGCGACCGTGACGCTGGCGAGGATAGCGCAGCGTCGCGCGTCACCGCAGAAACGACAAGGCCCGGCATGAGCCGGGCCTTGTGGATAAAAAGCCCCGGAGAGTGTGCGCCGGGGCCTGGGCAAGGAGCCCAATCAGTCGGTGGTGATCTTCGAGTGTTTCTGGGTGTCCTTCATGGTCACGTAGACCAGCAGCGAGCAGGCGATGCACGCGGTGACGTACCAGTAGAAGCCGCTCTCCATGCCGATGCTCTTGAACCACAACGCCACGTACTCGGCGGTGCCGCCGAAGATGGACACGGTCAGTGCGTACGGCAGGCCCACGCCCAGGGCGCGGATCTCGGTGGGGAACAGCTCGGCCTTCACCACGGCGTTGATCGAGGTGTAGCCGCTGACGATGACCAGCGCGGCCATGATCAGGAAGAACGCGCCCCACCAGGTGTCGATGGTGTGCAGGGTGCTGAGGATCGGGTAGGTGAACACGGTGCCCAGCACGCCGAAGGCGATCAGGATCGGGCGACGGCCGATCTTGTCCGAGAGCGCGCCGACGATCGGCTGCAGCAGCATGAACAGGAACAGCGTGGCCGCCGAGATCATGGTCGAGTCGTTCTTGCTCATGCCCACGGTGTTCACCAGGTACTTCTGCATGTACGTGGTGTAGGTGTAGAAGGCCAGGGTACCGCCCATGGTCAGGCCGACCACGGTGAGCACTTCCTTGGGATGGCGCATCAGCGAGCGCATCAGGCTTTCCTTGGGCTCTTCCTTCTTGGTGCTGAAGGACTCGGTCTCTTCCATGCCGCGACGCAGGAACATGGCGACGACCGCGCACAGCGCGCCGATGAAGAACGGAATACGCCAGCCCCAGCTTTCCAGCTGCTCGACGCTCAGCGTCTGTTGCAGGACGATCAGCACCGCCAGGGCAATGAGCTGGCCGGAGATCAGGGTCACGTACTGGAAACTGGAGAAGAAGCCGCGCTGCTCCTTGTTGGCCATCTCGCTCAGGTAGGTCGCGGACGTGCCGTATTCGCCGCCGACCGACAGGCCCTGCAGCAGGCGCGCGAGCACCAGCAGGATCGGGGCGCCGACGCCGATGGTTTCATAGCTGGGGGTCAGGGCGATGATCAGCGAGCCGAAGCACATCAGCAGGACCGAGGCCAGCAGCGCCGCCTTGCGGCCCTTGCGGTCGGCATAGATACCCATCAGCCAGCCGCCGATCGGGCGCATCAGGAAGCCCACGGCGAAGATCGCGGCGGTGTTCAGCAACTGGGCGGTCATGTCGCCCTGGGGGAAGAACGCCTTGGCGAAGTACAGCGAGAAGGCGGCGTAGACGTACCAGTCGTACCACTCGACCAGGTTGCCGACCGAGCCACTGAAGATCGACTTGATGCGCTGGGAAGTCGTGCGGGGTGCGGCAGAAGCGGAGACGGCGCTTGCGCTATCCATGGGTATTCCTCTTGTCGTTGTTGTCGTCAGGCGTGCGGACTACTCGAAAACGTCACGCCGGCGCGCCGCGAGGGCGGCGCAGTGTCGAGGGCGATAGCAGGCAGCGTGCCAAGGCTCGAAAGCCGCGTGGCAGAAGGGTTTCAGTGGTTTTCTGTCGGGTGATGGCAGGCGAAGCGGCGCCGATTGGCGCGGGTCTTGAGCGGAAATCCGCCGATGCATGTATCTGTAGGAGCGAGCTTGCTCGCGAACGAATTTCCCGGCGGCACGAGGTTGGGCGGTTCGCGAGCAAGCTCGCTCCTACACAAGACGCTGCGGCGCGGGAGCCAACCCATCGCGGACGGAGTCCGCTCCTACGCGGGGGTGGGCTTTGGGTAGGAGCGGACTCCGTCCGCGATCGGTACCCACCGGCACGGTCTACCGCTGCCGGAACAGATCGCCGGGCGTAAACCCGAACAACCCCTTGAACGACGCGATATACGCCGAGGTGGAGTCGTACCCGCAATCCAGCGCCGCCGCGGTCACGCTGTCGCCGGCCTCCAGTGAGCCGAGCGAGGCAAGCAGGCGCTGGCGCTGTCGCCACAGGCGGAAGGTCATCCCGGTCTCGCGCTGGAACAGCCGCGACAGGGTCTTCTCCGAGGTGCCGATGCGCTGCGCCCAGTCACCCAGAGTGTGGCTGTCGGTCGGGTGGTCGATCAGCGTCTGGCATAACTGCAGCAGCCGGCCCTCCTGCGGCATCGGCAGGGAGAAGGCGACTTCCGGCAGGTCGCGCAGCTGGTCCAGCAGCACTTCCACCAGCCGCGATTCAGCGCTGTCGCCCTGTGGATAATCCACCGGCAGCTCGCAGAAGCTCTTGATCAGCTCGCGCGCCAGCGGCGTCACCTCCAGCACCCGGCAGCGGTCCGGCGCCCAGCGGCAGGCGTCGTCGCGGATGTACAGGCTGCGCATTTCCGCCTGGGTCGAGGTCACCACTTCATGATCGAGGAAGGCCGGAATCCAGATGGCCCGCTGCGGCGGCGCGAAGAAGCTGCCCTCAGCGGTGTGCACACCCAGTACGCCGGTGATGGCATAGGACAGTTGCACCCAGGCGTGATGATGCCGGCTGGTCCAGGAGCCCGCGCGCAGCCGTTCGGCCCGCGCATAGACCGGCCGCGGCAGGCGCTCTAGCACCGGGATCAGGCGTTGCAGTTCGGGAGCTTGTCCTTTCATCGGCATATCTTGGAAGAGTATCGCTGGTTGGCAAAGTCTGGCAGGCCGCCCCGCTTGTCTCAAGCCGGAGCAGAGGCGCTCGCGGTGGAATCGACTTTTGTTGCAGCGCTGACGGAAACGTCCGGAAGCTCGACCGCCCGGCGGTCCGAGGCACTCTGGCAGGTGTGGTAAATGCCCTTGTCTGGCATTATCCGCGCCCGGAAAAACGCGTGGTGTATTCCGACGGCTGTTGTGTAGATTTCCCACAAGGGAGTTGTATACACAATTTGTGTTGATTCGTTTCAACACAGGTTTGTCATGTATCCAATCTTCTGGTTGGCAATCGCCATTGCGGTGCTTCCTGCTGGGGCCGACGCCCTCTAAACAGGCGAAGTTGTCCTGTGAGTCAGGAAATGGCCCGGCCCGTGCACCTGCGTCTTCTCTGCCAAAGGAGCGAATCCGAAGGGGTTCGTCATAAAAGTGGAACATCTGGTCAGGATTGGCGCCAATCTTGCTTTTCCTCGCCAGGCCTGACCGACCGGACAGGTTCCACCGACAATTAAAAACGCAACACGACTGCACTGATTAGGAGCAACGCATGACTCGCACTCTCGCATCCCTGCTGCTCGCCGGCGGGCTGC
Source organism: Pseudomonas sp. NY15435 (assembly GCF_048068295.1). Taxonomy (NCBI): domain Bacteria; kingdom Pseudomonadati; phylum Pseudomonadota; class Gammaproteobacteria; order Pseudomonadales; family Pseudomonadaceae; genus Pseudomonas; species Pseudomonas sp. NY15435. Next base: position 478,572 of record NZ_JBLUQA010000001.1, on the reverse strand, counting down.
TCGCGGCCGGGCAGGCCATGGCTGGCGGTGAAGACCTGGAGCCGGCCAAGGCCGTCAACGATGGCCCGCTGATCTGGCACAACGAAAGCCTGTCCTACCTGTGGGGCAAGAACTTCAAGGTAGACCCGCCGATCCAGCAGACCTTCACCTTCGAGAGCGCGAGCGCCTGGACCTGGGGCGACATCTGGTTCTTCGTCGACCAGATCAACTACAACGGCAAGGAAAGCGCCACCAACGGCAAGAACACCTACTACGGTGAGTTCAGCCCGCGCCTGTCGTTCGGCAAGATCACCGGCACCGACCTGTCCTTCGGCCCGGTCAAGGATGTGCTGCTGGCCACCACCTACGAATTCGGCGAGGGCGACGTCGAGTCCTACCTGGTCGGTCCGGGCTTCGACCTGGCACTGCCGGGCTTCGATTACTTCCAGCTGAACTTCTACTACCGCAAGCCCGATGGCAACCGCGTGCCGTCCGGCGCCTGGCAGATCACCCCGGCCTGGGCCATCACCATCCCGGTGGGCAACTCCGATATCCTGTTCGACGGCTTCATGGACTGGGTCGTGAACAACAAGGACGCCAGCTCCAGCCACCGCAACCAGTCGGACTACCACGCCAACCTGCACTTCAACCCGCAGCTCAAGTACGACCTGGGCAAATCCCTGGGCTACGAGGCCAAGCACCTGTACGTGGGTATCGAGTACGACTACTGGTCCGACAAGTACGGCATCAAGGATTCGCAGTACTTCACCACCGACCAGAACACCGTCAGCGCGCTGGTCAAGTACCACTTCTGACGCTCTTGACGACCCCGCCGCCCGGCGGGGTCGTTGTCTCAGGCACTGCCCCCTTCCTCGCTCCAGTCCCTTTGCTTTCACAAAATTCGGAAATTGCCCACGCTCTATCCCGGCCCCGGCCAATTGGTCGCGGGCGCCCGTGCCTCTAGCGTTGCCTCTCCTTGCTTCACCATGGAGATTCGAGCAATGAAAAGATTGTTGATCGTGGCAATCGCCGTGAGCGTCAGTGCGCCGTTGCTGGCTGCGCCTGTGGCGCAGGACGGCATTCCGCCCACCAGGGTTCACAAAGAAACGCATGCCGGTGGCTTCTACCAGGACGTAGTAGTCCGGTCCCAGCCGGCCGCGCCGCAGGAGCCCGAGAAGGAGCACAAGGCTGTGGTCGCAACCACGGAGTGCGCCCCGCTGTGGGGTGGCGGCAAGTCTGACGAGCAATCGCAGCAGGCACGCAACACCGCAGGAAACGAGGAGGAGAACCGTGATGGTGCGGCCATCGTTCCGGTTCCGGATGGTTGTGCAGGCCTGGGGCTGAGTCGCCCGCTGTACGGCAATATGTCCGTGGGCGCAGCTGTCGGCATCGGTGCCGCGATCGTCGCGGTGGGTGCTGCCATCGGCAACCATGGTGGTGGTGGCCACCACAGCTCGTCCGGTACCACGGGTACCACCAAGTAAGGGGCTTCCCCGGCGCTCGCCGGGGCAGGGCCGCTTGCCGGCGGGGATCGGTTGCCAGGCTGGCACCGGTTCCCGCCCTTTTTCATGCCTTGTGCTTGAATCCCGCCACCCGCCTGGGTTATCCATGCAGCGCCCCCGCTCAATGCACGGACAACCCGCATGACCCTCCAGGTACCCGCCCACACTGCGCCCAACGGCGAAAAGCCCGCCGGCCGTATTCGCCAGAAGAACGAGGAAGCCATCCTCGCCGCCGCCGAGGAGGAGTTCGCCCGCCACGGTTTCAAGGGCACCAGCATGAACACCATCGCTCAGCGCGTTGGCCTGCCCAAGGCCAACCTGCACTACTACTTCAGCAACAAGCTGGGGCTGTACGTGGCGGTGCTGAGCAACATCCTCGAACTGTGGGACAGCACCTTCAACCACCTCACCGTGGACGATGATCCGGCCGCTGCCCTGGCGACCTATATCCGCGCCAAGATGGAGTTCTCCCGTCGTTACCCGCAGGCCTCGCGAGTGTTCGCCATGGAGATCATCAGCGGCGGCGAATGCCTCTCCGAGCATTTCAGCCAAGACTACCGCACCTGGTTCTCCGGCCGTGCCGCGGTGTTCCAGGCCTGGATCGACGCCGGCAAGATGGATGCGGTGGACCCGGTGAACCTGATCTTCCTGATCTGGAGCAGTACCCAGCACTACGCCGACTTCGCCACCCAGATCGGCTTCGTCACCGGCCGCAAACGCCTGTCCAAGCAGGATTTCAGCGACGCCAGCGACAATCTCATCCGCATCATCCTCAAGGGTTGCGGGCTGACGCCGCCACCGGCCTCGGCATGAGTTTCACCCTCGCCGGACCTGCGGTTTACGAGGAAGACATCCGCAAGAGCCGCTTCCACTGCGTCGCCGCCCCGATTGCCAGCGAAGCCGAGGCCCAGGCCTTCCTCGCTAGGCACCGTGACCCCAGCGCCGGGCACAACTGCTGGGCCTGGAAGCTGGGCAACCAGTACCGTTTCAGCGACGACGGCGAGCCCGGCGGCACGGCCGGCCGGCCCATGCTGGTCGCCATCGAGGGGCAGGACATGGACCGCGTCGTGGTCGTGGTCAGCCGTTGGTTCGGTGGCATCAAACTCGGCACTGGCGGCCTGGCCCGCGCTTACGGTGGCTGCGCGGCGAAATGCCTGCAGGACGCCGAGCGCATCGAACTGGTGCCCAGCAGCCGACTGGCTTTCGACTGCAGTTTCGCCGAGCACGCGCTGTTCAAGGCGCGGGTGCTGGCACTTGGCGCCAGCATCGAAGACGAAGCCTTCGGTGCGCAAGGCGTGCGCATGACGCTGAACCTGCCGACTACTCAGGTCGAGCCCTTGCAGAAGCTGCTCAACGACCTCAGCCGTGGTCGTACCCAGGCGCAGTTGCTGGACGCCTGATTCTTCTCCCCAATTGCCGTGGAACCGCCTGTGGATAACCTGTGGCCGGAGCGCTCCTGGCCCCGCCGTCCGCTGCTTGCAGCGCCTCGCTCATTTTCTGATCAATCGGACGCCAGCCTGTTGAGCAAAATATGAACAAGCTGTGGAAAAGATGTGGGTGAAATTTCACCTGAACATCGTCAAGTGCGCCTTCTGACCATTCGGTGAGTTATTCATCGGATTGATGCAGGGCTTGCTGGGCCTGGGCTTGGGATTTTCATCGGTTGTGCGGGTTGCGCCCGGAGGGTTGTGGGTAAGTTTCTGGACAATCTGTGCGCAACGTGTGGGAAAGGTGTCTCGCTGACGAGACACTTCGTGCGCTGATCGGCCGTGATCAGCCACCGGCCATGGCGGAAAGCCTGCCGTTTCGCTTGGAAAATCTGTGGATAACATTGGGGAAAAGGCGCCGGCGCAAGCCCGGCGCTAGAGCCGTTCAAAGTCGGAACTGCGCCATCTGCCGCGCCAGGTCATCGGCCAGGGTGCGCAACGCGCGGCATTGCTCGCGGCCATGCTGCACTTCGCGCGTGGTGGCGTGGGCCAGGTCGGCGATGCCCTGCACGTTGCGGTTGATCTCCTCGGTTACCGCCGACTGCTCTTCGGTGGCCGTGGCGACCTGGTGGTTGATGTCGCTGATGCGCTCCACCTGATCGGCGATAGCGCCCAGCGAGGCGCCGGCCTGTTCGCTGGCAGCCAGGCTCTGCCCGGTGGTCTGCTGGCTGGATTGCATCGAGCGCACCGCTGCCTCCGCGCCGCCCTTCAGGCGCTGGATGATGGTGAGGATTTCGTCGGTCGAGCCCTGGGTGCGGCTGGCCAGCGTGCGCACCTCATCGGCGACCACGGCGAAGCCGCGACCCAGTTCACCGGCGCGCGCTGCTTCGATGGCCGCGTTGAGCGCGAGCAGATTGGTCTGCTCCGAGACGCCACGGATTACCGCCAGCACCTGGTCGATGCTCGCCACCTGTCCGGCCAGCTCGCCCACGGCGCCAGCGGCCTCGCCGATCTCCCCGGACATGCGCTGACCGACCTGCAGCGAACCGCCCACCACGCGGCGTGCTTCGCCGGCTTCCTCGCGGGCCTGCTGCGAGGCACTCGCGGCCTGTTCGGCGTTGCGGGCGATTTCCTGCACCGTGCTGCCCATCTCGTTCACCGCCGTGGCGACCATGTCGGTCATTTCCTGCTGGCGGCCGGCACGCTCGGCGGTGTTGTCCACCACCTGCGCTACCTCGCCTACGGTGCGCAGCAATTGCTGGCTGGTGCCGAGCACGGCGCCGATCAGTGCGCGCTGGCCTTCGAGGAAGCGGTTGAAGCCACGGGCGAGGTCGCCCAGTTCATCCGCGCGGCTGTCGTCCAGGCGGCGGGTGAGGTCGCCGCCGCCGCCGCCGATTTCCAGCAGCGCACCGGTGACCTGGCGGATCGGCCTGGCCAGGCTGCGCGCCATCAATACGACCAGCGCCAGGCAGAGCAGGGCGACCACAGTCCCGGCGAGGCCGGAGAAGGCCAGTGCCTCGCGGGCGTCGGCGTAGATTTCCGCTTCCGGGACTTCACTCACCAGGGTCCAGCCCAGGTCATGCAGCGGCAGGCTGGCGGCCAGGTAGTCCTCGCCGTCGCGCTCGAAACGCGCGCTGTGGAAGCCTTGCTGGCCGAGCAGCGCGCCGGCGGCGCTGGCACCGATCAGGTCGCCAAGGTTGCGCCCCTTGGGCAGCGAGGCATCGGGGTGGATCTGCACCTGGCCGTCGTTCTTCACCAGGTACACGCGGCCGGACTGGCCGAAGCGGAAGTCGCGGATCAGCGTCGACAGCTCGCGCATTTCCAGGCCCAGCCCTGCGATGCCCAGCAGCTTGCCGCCCTTTTCCACGCGCTGGTCGATGAACAGCGCCAGTTCGCCGGTGCTGCCGTCGGTGTCGATGTTCCACATGCGCGGCTTGCCGCTGTCGATGAACTGGAAGTACCAGCTGTCCTTCGGCTCGCTGCGGCTCAGCGTGCGTTCCTTGCCCTTGTCGCTGTAGTAGGCGCCGCTGGCGTTGGAGGTGATCAGCGCGGAGAAGGCCTTCTGGGAGGCACGGATACCGCTCAGATAGCGGGTGAATTCGGCCAGTTTCTCCGGGCTCTCGCCGGCTGCCAGCCAGTCCTGCACCAGGGTGTTGTCGGCGATGCCTGCCGCCGCGGTGATGGGGCCGGTGAGGCGCTTCTCGAAGTCGTTGGCAATCGCCTGGATGCTCGCCGGCAGCGCCTGTTCGAGCAGGTAGCGCTCGCTCAGGCGATTGACCAGCACGGCATACAGGCCGAGGACGATGAGCAGGCTGATGAGCAGGGCAGCGCCCATGCTGAGGATGAGTTGGGTCTGGATACTTCGCAGGCGCATTTTCTTGTTTTCCTCCGAACGCACAACGAAACGCCCGACAGAGGCGGGCGAAGAGACGGGGTCGTTGAGTGTATCGGCGGGGGTAGGAAAAACTGTTGTCCAATCGGTCAGTTTTTTATGTCTGCTGGTGCGTCGCTGCACGAGCCTTCACCACACAGCTCGGCCCATTCCACTCCTTCGCGCGTCTGTCGGGCAGGGGCGTCCTGGTGATAGCGGGCGATGACCTGGGCGGCGACCGAGATGGCCACTTCCAGCGGGCGTTTGCCGGGCACTTCGGACAGGCCGATGGGGCAATGCATTTGCTCGATCACCTCCTGTGGATAACCGTGCTGTTCCAGCCGCATCTGGAAGCGCCGGGCCTTGGTGCGCGAGCCGATCATGCCGAGGAAGCCGGCGTCGCCGCGCTTGAGCACCGCTTCGGCGATGGCGTAGTCCTGCGGGTGGTTGTGGGTCATGACCAGGAAGTAGCTGCCCGGCGATGCCTCGTGCACCGCGTCTTCCGGCTCTTCCAGCAAACGCATGCGTACACCTTCGGGAACGGACTGGGGGAACTGGGCCGCACGACTGTCCACCCATTCCAGGCGCAGCGGCAGCCCCGCCAGCAGTGGCGCGAGCGCACGGCCCACATGGCCGGCACCGAACAGCACGACCTGCGGCCCGCGTGCGGCGAAGCATTCGAACAGCAGGCTGGCGCGGCCGCCGCAGCATTGGCCCAGTCGCGCGCCGAGCGGGAAGTGTTCCAGCGCCTGGCTGTCCTTGCCGGCTAGTAATAGCTGGCGGGCGTGCTCGATGGCGGCGAATTCCAGGTGGCCGCCGCCGATGGTGTCGAAGGTTTCCCCGGCGGTCACCAGCATCTTGCTGCCGGACTCGCGGGGCGTGGAGCCCTGCACGCCGACCACGGTGATCAGCACGTAGCTTTCAGCGCTGTCGCGCAGGCGGGCGATGGCGTCCATCCAGGTCATGGCTTGAACTCCTCTGCTGGCTGTTCACCCTCTCCCCAGCCCTGGCTGCGCGCCCCGCTCCGAAGGGAGAGGGGGCGGTTCGGTGCAGGATAGGAGGATGGTCTTTTCACGGACAGCGCAACTGCCGGCTGAAGACCCGGAGGAGCGTCGCGCCGATCGGTCCCCTCTCCCGCTTGCGGGAGAGGGTCAGGGTGAGGGCGCTCTTGCCCTGCGCAACGCATCGCCTCACAGGCCCAGAGTACCCGCTCCGGCGTCGCCGGCGTATCCAGGTCGGGGCTCAGCCGGTAGTCCGCGAGGCTGGCGATGGCGTCGCGCAGCGCCGACCACACCGAGATCGCCAGCATGAACGGCGGTTCGCCCACCGCCTTGGACAGGTACACGCTGTCCTCCTCGTTGGGCCGCTCGAACAGCGCCACGCGAAAGTCTTCCGGCGCGTCGCTCACCGCCGGGATCTTGTAGGTGGCCGGTCCCACGGTGAGCAGCTTGCCCGAGTCGTCCCAGCGCAACTCCTCGGTGGTCAGCCAGCCCATGCCCTGGACGAAGCCGCCTTCGATCTGGCCAATGTCGATCGCCGGGTTCACGCTGCGGCCGACGTCGTGGAGGATGTCCACGCGAAGCACGCGGTATTCGCCCGTCAGCGTGTCGACTTCCACCTCGGATACCGCCGCGCCATAGGCAAAGTAGAAGAACGGGTGGCCCTGGCTCTTCTCGCGGTCATAGAAGATCTTCGGCGTGCGATAGAAACCGGTGGCGGAGAGTTGGATACGCGCGAAGTAGGCGGCCTGGACGACTTCGGTGAAACCCAGATGCTGCGCCCCGACGCTCACGCCGCCGTGCTCGAAGCGAACCTCCTGCGGTTTCACGCCATCGCGTTCGGCGAGGAAGTCGATGAGGCGCTTCTTCAGCGTGCGCGCGGCATCGCGGGCAGCCATGCCGTTCAGGTCGGTACCACTGGAAGCTGCGGTGGGCGAGGTGTTGGGTACCTTGTCGGTGCGCGTGGCGGTAATCACCACGCGCTCCAGCGGCACCTGGAATTCCTCGGCGACGATCTGCGCAACCTTGGTGTTCAGGCCCTGGCCCATCTCGGTGCCGCCGTGGTTCAACTGGATGCTGCCGTCGGTGTAGAGGTGGATCAGCGCGCCGGCCTGATTCAGGTGCTGCGCGGTGAAGGAAATGCCGAACTTTACCGGCGTCAACGCCAGGCCCTTTTTCAGCACCGGGCTCTGCGCGTTGAACTCGTGGATCGCCGAACGACGCGTGGCGTAGCCGCTGCTCTGCTCCAGCCGCGCGATCAGTTCGCCCAGCAGGTTGTGCTCTACCTTCTGGTGGTAGGGCGTCAGCTCGCGCCCTTTCTCACTTGAAAGTAAGCCGCCGTAGAGGTTCAGCTTGCGCACCTCCAGCGGGTCCTTGCCCACCGCGCGGGCGATGTCGTCCATGGCGCGCTCGATGATCATCATCCCCTGGGGCCCGCCGAAGCCGCGGAAGGCGGTGTGCGAGACGATGTTGGTGAAGCTGCGGTAGCCGGAGATGGCCACGTCGGGGATGAAGTAAGCGTTGTCGGCATGGAACATCGCGCGGTCGACGATGGCGTCGGAGAGGTCCGGCGAATGCCCGCAGTCGCCCACCACTTCGAGCTGCGCCGCGAGCAGTCGGCCCTCGCCGTCGAAGCCGATGCGGTAGCGGTTGTGGAAGGGATGGCGCTTGCCGGTCAGGCGCATGTCGTCAGCGCGCGGCAGGCGCAGCTTCACTGCGCGACCGGTCTTGTGCGCGAGCAGCGCGGCGAGGCAGGCGAAGGGCGCGGCCTGGGTCTCCTTGCCACCGAAACCGCCGCCCATGCGGCGCACTTCCACGGTGACCTTGGCCAGCGGAATCGCCAGTACTTCGGCCACCAGCTTCTGCACTTCGCTGGGGTGCTGGCTGGAGGTGTGCACCAGCATGCCGCCGTCATCGCCGGGCAGGGCGAGCGAGGCCTGGCCTTCGAGGTAGAAGTGCTCCTGGCCGCCGATGAACTGGCGCGCCTCCAGCACGTGCGGAGCGCCCTCCAGTGCAGCCTGCGCATCGCCCCGGCGCATGTGGTGTGGTGGGCGTACGAAGCGTTCCTCGGCCTTGGCCTTCAACGGATCAATCAGCGGGTCTTCCTGCGCGTATTCAACCTTCGCCAGGCGCACCGCGCGGCGCGCCTGGATCAGGCTTTCGGCGGCGACGGCGAACAGCGCCTGGCCGTGGTACTTCACCCGCTCGCCAGCCAGCAGCGGGTCGCCGGGGAACACCGGGCCGATGTCGGTGTGACCGGGCGCGTCGTCCAGGGTCAGCACGGCCACCACGCCGGGCGCGCTGCGCACGGCGTCGAGGTCGAGCGAGCGCACGGCGCCACAGGCGATTTCAGTCAGCCCGACAGCGGCATGCAGCAGGTCGCGTGGCTCCTTCAGGTCATCCACGTAGCGTGCAGCGCCGCTTACGTGCAGCGCGGCGCTATCGTGCTCGCGGGGCTTGCCCGCGCTGTGGGTGGCGACCGTGACGCCATTGCTGGCCAGCGGTGGCAGGCTACGCATGGCGCACCTCCGCAGCATTGTCGGACCACTCCAGTAGTGCGCGCTGCAACAGGTTCTGCGCCACCTTCAGGCGATAGGCGGCGCTGGCGCGCAGGTCGTCGATGGGCTGGAAATCCTGCGGGATCGCCGCTTGTGCGGCGGTCACGGCAGCGGCGTCGAAACGTCTGCCACGCAAGGCCGCTTCGCTCTGTGCGCCGCGCAAAGGCGTAGCGGCCATGCCGCCGCAGGCGAGGCGTGCGTCGGTGACGATGCCGGTGTCGTCCAGGTCCAGTCGCAGGGCCAGGCAGACGGCGGAGATGTCGTCGTCACGCCGCTTGGATACCTTGTCGACGCGGAACCGCTGATTGCTGCGCAAGCGCGGGATCAGCACCGTTTCGATGTATTCGCCGGGCAGCAGGATTGTCTTGCGGTACCCGGTGAAGAACCCGTCGATGGAGACTTCACGCATGCTCCCCGCCCTGCGCAGACGCAACCGGGCGTCCAGTGCCAGTAGCAGCGGGGGCATGTCGCCGATGGGCGAGGCGTTGGCGATATTGCCGCCCAGGGTGCCGCGCTGGCGGATCTGCAGCGAGCCAAGGCGCTCCAGCAGGGCGGCGAGGCCGGGGAATTCCTGCAGTGCTTCGAGGCAGTCGGCATAGGTCCGTGCAGCGCCGATCAGCAGGTGGTCGGGGTGGGCTTCCAGGCGCTGCAATTCGCTCACCCGATCAAGGTGGATCAGCGCCGGGAAGGTCTTAAGATTCTGCGTGGCTTCCAGCGCCAGGTCGGTGCCGCCGGCGATCAGTCGGGCAGTCGGCTGGCTTTGCAGGAGGGCGTCCAGCTCATCCAGCGAGGCGGGTAACCAGGCCTGCGCCTCGCCTTCGCGCAGGGCGCCGGCTGTGGATATCTGCCGTAGGCGGGCAACGGTGAGGGCGGTGTTCTGCTCGAAAAGGTCGTGACAGGGCTGCCCGGCGATCTGTGTGGCAGCATCGAGGATCGGCCGGTAGCCGGTGCAGCGGCACAGGTTGCCGGACAGCGCGGTCAGCGCCGTCTCGCGGTTGTGCGGCGGCGGCGAGTGGTGCCAGGCGAACAGCGACATGACGATGCCTGGCGTGCAGAAGCCGCACTGCGACCCATGGCAGTCCACCATCGCCTGCTGCACCGGGTGCAGCGCGCCGGGTTCGCCGAGGTTCTCCACGGTCAGCACCTGGCGCCCGTGGACCGCTCCCAGCAACGTGATGCAGGCGTTCACTGCGCGGTAGCGCAGGGTTTCGCCCTCGGGTTCGGCGAGCACCACGGTGCAGGCGCCGCAGTCGCCCGAGGCGCAGCCCTCCTTGGTGCCGGTGCGCGCGCGGTGGATGCGCAGGTAGTCGAGCAGGCTGGTCTCGGGTGCCAGGCCGTCGACCTGGATGGCTTCGTCGCCGAGCAGGAACTGGATCATCGGGAGTCCTCGTCGTCAGGCGTGCGGCGTAGCGCTTCGCGAAGGCTGTCCGGATACGCGAGAGCCCCCCGGCAGCAGCCCTCACGCACAAGCATAGGCTCGTAGGCGGGCAGGGCAAAAAGGCGAAGGCTGGGAGAGGGGGCAGAGGACCGTACGTCGCATCCGCCGTTGCCCTCCCGTGGCTTTCGCGCCAAGGTGTCAGGACCGGTGCCAGCCGCCGGACTCAGGGGGGAAGGGCTTGAGGCCGCCAGGCAGAGCCCTCGAAGCAAGCATCCAGCGGTAGGATGCGCCGTTTCGCTTGATAGGAAACTTCTTCCTTCTATAAGCACCCTCATAGAAAGACTCAATATTCCTAATGCCCTAAATCAATGGGCCTTTTCTGTCATCAGACGATAATCTTCTACCTGTCGAATTTCTAACGATCGACCCACTCGATTAAACGACAACTCTCTACGAGGAATTGCCTAATGAACCTGATCAACACCCAAGTCCAACCGTTCAAGGTCAACGCTTTCCACAATGGCAAGTTCATCGAAGTCACCGAGCAGTCCCTGAAGGGCAAGTGGTCGGTACTGATCTTCATGCCGGCAGCCTTCACCTTCAACTGCCCGACCGAGATCGAAGACGCCGCCAACAACTACGCGGCGTTCCGTGACGCTGGTACCGAGGTTTACATCGTGACCACCGACACCCACTTCTCCCACAAGGTGTGGCACGAAACCTCCCCGGCTGTTGGCAAGGCTCAGTTCCCGCTGATCGGCGACCCGACCCACCAGCTGACCAACGCTTTCGGCGTGCACATCCCGGAAGAAGGCCTGGCCCTGCGCGGCACCTTCGTGATCAACCCGGAAGGCGTGATCAAGACCGTCGAAATCCACTCCAACGAGATCGCTCGTGACGTCGGCGAAACCCTGCGCAAGCTGAAAGCTGCCCAGTACACCGCCGCTCACCCGGGCGAAGTCTGCCCGGCCAAGTGGAAAGAAGGCGAGAAGACCCTGGCTCCTTCCCTGGACCTGGTCGGCAAGATCTAAGAACGGCCGGGAAGCGGTTGCGCGGTGGCTCCCGCCGCGCAACCTCCGGGCGCTCGCCCGACGGCTTCCCCCACCGTTTTGCAACACCCCGAGGATGCCTACCGGCATCCTCCCTACCTAAAGCCAAAAGCGTGCGTAGGGTGGGCCCGAGGGCTCGCCGGGGAACCCCTTTGCTCAAATTTCGAGGATCTGGATCATGTTGGACGCCACTCTTAAAACCCAGTTGAAGGCTTACCTGGAAAAGGTTCAGCAGCCGTTCGAGATCGTCGCGTCCCTCGATGACAGCGACAAATCCCGCGAGATGAGCGAACTGCTGCACGAAATCGTCGGCCTGACCGACAAGATCACCCTGCGTGAAGATGGCAGCGACGCTCGCAAGCCTTCCTTCGCGCTGAATCGCCCGGGGGCGAACATCGGCCTGGCTTTCGCCGGCATCCCCATGGGCCACGAATTCACCTCCCTGGTGCTGGCGCTGCTGCAGGTCGGCGGCCACCCGTCCAAGCTCGACGCGCACGTGATCGAGCAGATCAAGGGCATTCAGGGTTCGTTCGAGTTCGAAACCTACTTCTCGCTGTCCTGCCAGAACTGCCCCGACGTGGTGCAGGCGCTAAACCTGATGGCCGTGCTCAACCCGAACATCCGCCACGTCGCCATCGACGGCGCGCTGTTCCAGGAGGAAGTCGAGCGCCGCCAGGTGATGGCTGTCCCGAGCATCTACCTCAACGGTGAAGTGTTCGGCCAGGGCCGCATGGGCGTGGAAGAAATCCTCGCCAAGATCGACACCGGCGCCGCTGCCCGCGAAGCCGAGAAGCTGTCGGCGAAAGAAGAGTTCGACGTGCTGGTCGTCGGCGGTGGCCCGGCCGGCGCTGCGGCTGCCATCTACGCCGCGCGCAAGGGCATCCGCACTGGCGTTGCTGCCGAGCGTTTCGGCGGCCAGGTGCTGGACACCATGGCCATCGAGAACTTCATCTCGGTGACCGAGACCGAAGGCCCGAAACTGGCGCGCCAGCTGGAAGAGCACGTCAAGCACTACGACGTCGACATCATGAACCTGCAGCGCGCCAGTGCGCTGATTCCGGCGAAGAGCGCCGGCGGCCTGCACGAAGTGCAGTTCGAGGGTGGCGGCAGCCTGAAGGCCAAGTCCGTGATCCTGGCCACCGGCGCCCGCTGGCGTGAAATGGGTGTGCCGGGCGAGAAAGAGTACAAGGCCAAGGGTGTGTGCTTCTGCCCGCACTGCGATGGCCCGCTGTTCAAGGGCAAGCGCGTGGCGGTGATCGGCGGCGGTAACTCCGGCGTCGAAGCGGCCATCGACCTGGCCGGTATCGTCTCCCACGTGACCCTGCTGGAGTTCGACAGCAAGCTGCGCGCCGATGCCGTGCTGCAACGCAAGCTGTTCAGCCTGCCGAACGTGGACGTGATCACCAGCGCGCTGACCAGCGAAGTGAAAGGCGATGGCCAGAAGGTCACCGGCCTGGTCTACAAGGACCGCAACTCGGAAGAGTTCAAGTCCATCGACCTGGAAGGCATCTTCGTGCAGATCGGCCTGCTGCCCAACAGCGAATGGCTCAAGGGCACCATCGAGCTGACCCCGCGTGGCGAGATCATCGTCGACGCTCGCGGCGAGACTTCGCTGCCGGGCATCTTCGCCGCCGGTGACGTGACCACCGTACCGTACAAGCAGATCGTGATCGCGGTCGGCGAAGGCGCCAAGGCGTCGCTCTCCGCCTTCGACCACCTGATCCGCTCCTCCGCGCCAGCCTGATGACCTCGCGCTAGAGAAAGAAACGCCCGGTTCACGAGAGTGAGCCGGGCGTTTTCCTTTGTGCGGGGAAAGCGTTCGCGAGCAAGCTCGCTCCTACAGTGGGAGGCGCGATCCGCTCTTCGTAGGAGCGAGCTTGCTCGCGAACATCGCCTCACCCAAAGCTTCAGAGAATCGGCGACACCAGCCGCGCCACCCGCATCCCCAGTTGCTGCAGTCGGTGCACGCGTCTGCGGTCGTCCAGGGTCATCTCCACCGACTGCGCGAAATCCTCTTCCAGCATGTTCTCCACGTCGCGGGCGAAGCCTTCGCCGACGGTGATCACCATGATCTCGAAGTTCAGGCGGAACGAGCGGTTGTCCAGGTTGGCGCTGCCCACCGCGGCGCTGTCGTGGTCGATGAGGATCACCTTCTGGTGCAGGAACCCCGGCTGGTAGCGGAACACCCGCACACCCGCGCGCACGGCCTCCAGCGCGTAGAGGCTGGACGCGGCGTAGACCGTCTTGTGGTCGGGCCGCGAGGGCAACAGGATGCGCACGTCCACGCCGCGCAGCACCGCCAGGCGCAGCGCGGCGGCGACGGCTTCATCCGGCACGAAGTAAGGCGTGGTGATCCACACCCGCTCCACCGCCGCGTTGATCGATTCGACGAAGAACAGCGAGCAGGTCTCCTGGGTGTCTGCCGGGCCGCTGGCCACCACCTGGCAGAGCATCCCGGCGTCGTCGTAGCCATCGGGCAGGATCAGCGTCGGCAGCGCGTGGGTGGCCCAGAACCAGTCCTCGGCAAAGCACTCCTGCAGGCACGCCACCGCCGGGCCGTGCAGTTCGATGTGGGTATCGCGCCAGGGCGCCAGCGGTGGCTTCTCGCCCAGGTACTCGACGCCGACGTTATGCCCACCGACGAAGCCACGCACGCCGTCGACCACCACGATCTTGCGGTGGTTGCGGAAGTTCACCTGGAAGCGGTTGATCATCCCGCTGCCGGTGCTGAAGGCATGCACCTGCACGCCGCCCTGGCGCAGGCGCTCGATGTAGCGGCGGGACAAGGCATGGCTGCCGATGCCGTCATACAGCAGGAACACGTCAACGCCATTCGCCGCGCGCTCCAGCAGCAGTTGCGCAAGGCGCTGGCCGAGGGCGTCGTCGCGGATGATGAAGAACTGCACGAGGATCACTTTCTGCGCGCTGGAGATCGCCTCGAACATCGCGTCGAAAGAGGTCTTGCCGTTCACCAGCAGGCGCACCTTGTTGTTGGCCAGCGTCGGCATGCGCGCCAGCCCGACCATGGCCTTGAGCGACTTGTAGGCGTGGTACTGGCGGGCGGCGAGGGCTTCCTCCACCCAGGGGCGCCAGTCCAGCTCGGCGGCGGCCACGTGCATTTCCTCGTTGGCCTGCCGGCGTGCGCCGATGTAGGCGTCGAAGCGGCTGCGACCGAACACCAGGTAGGGCACCAGGGTCAGCAGCGGCATGAACACCAGGGAAGTCGCCCAGGCAATGGCGCCCTGCGCGGTACGCACGCTGAGTACCGCATGGACGGCGGCGATGATCCCCAGCAGCTGGATGACCACCAGGAAATGGGCGATGTAGGCGGAATACTGCATGGGCGCGCGATCGGTTCCTTGTGGTCGGCGGTGGCTTTGAGCCTAGTTGACTCCCGGCGGCTGCGGCCAGCGGCTGACGGGGCCGCGCCAGTGTTCGTAGGTCTTGCCCAGGCGCAGCACCTCGATGTCGGCGAAGCGCGGGCCGACGATCTGCAGGCCGATGGGCATGCCGGCGCTGGTGAAGCCGCAGTTGATTGAGAGTGCCGGTTGCTCGGACATGTTCCATGGCACGGTAAAGCCGATGTGCTCGAAGGGCAGGGCCGGGTCGTTGGTGGGCGAGGCCCATTCGGCCGGGAAGGCGGCGACCTGGTTGGTCGGCGAGAGCAGGAAGTCTACTTCGTGGAATTGCTCGGCGGCCCGTCGACGCATGTCGAAAGTGCGGTTGTAGCCGCGCACGGCGTCGGCGCCGCTGACCGAGGCGCCACCCTCGGCCCACTGGTAGATGTAGGGCAACACCTTGGCCTGGCGCTCCCGAGGCAGGTTCTCCAGCTCGGCCCACAGCCGCGCGCGCCAGAATTTGTCGAGACCATCGAGCAGCTCGCGGTCGAGGATCGGCTGGACCTCGACGACCTCCGCGCCGGCGTTGGCGAAGCGCCGTGCAACCGCCTCGACGGCGGCACGGACTTCCGCGTCCGGCTGCAGACCGCAGCCAGGGTCGAGCTGCAGGCCGATGCGCAGGCCCTGCACATCCAGCGGTTCGATGTGCCAGTCCAGGTCCGTCGGCGGCAGTGACGTGGCGTCGCGCCAGTCCGGGCGGGCGAGGTGTTTCATCATCAGCGCCGCGTCATCCAGCGTGCGGGTCATGGGGCCGGCGCAGCGCCCGGTGTAGTAAGGGTCGATCGGAATGCGCCCGAAGCTCGGCTTGAAGCCGACCAGACCGCACCAGCCCGCCGGCAGACGTACCGAGCCGCCGATGTCGGTGCCGATGTGCAGCGGCCCGTAGCCGGCCGCGGCGGCCGACGCGGCACCGGCGCTGGAGCCGCCGGGATTCATGCGCAGGTCCCAGGGGTTGCGCGCCAGTTCGTGGAAGCTGGAGAGCCCGGAGGACAGCATGCCGAAGTCCGGCACCGTGGTCTTGCCCAGCAGGATCGCGCCAGCCTCGAACATCCGCGCAGCAGGCGGTGCGTCGCCGGTGGAAGGTTGCAGCAGGGTGGCAGCACTGCCCTGGGGAATCGGGTCGCCACGGGTGGCGATCAGTTCCTTGATGGTCACCGGCACGCCATCGAGTTCGCCGCAGGGCGCGCAGCGAATCCAGCGTGCCTCGGAGCGCCGCGCCTGCTCCATCGCTCGCTGCGGATCGAAGGCGTAGAGCGCGCAGAGCTGCGGCTCCCAGCGGTCGATATGAGCGATCAGGTGTTCGAGGTACTCGACGGGGGAAAGCTGGTGCGAGCGGTACAAGGCCAGCAGTTCGACGGCGGACAGGTCGTGCAACGGGGGCATGGCGGTCTCCGGCGTGGGGCTATGCCTCACCCTAGCCGAATCCACGCCAAGAGGGGATAGGCGCGGTCGTCACACCGCGCTCCATGCTCCGCTAATCAGGAGACGGAATCAGGCGCGCTGGCGCGATTGCTGGTCGATCAGGTACTGCAGGCGATACAGATGACGGTAGCCCGATTCCCAGGCGCCGTGGCCGGATTTCACGTTGATGTGCCCGGCGGACGGCAGGATCACCGTCTCGGCGCCCCAGGTGCGGCCCAGTGCCATGGCGCGTTGCGGGCTGCAGGCGGCGTCATTGTCCGAGCCCACCAGCACCGTCGCGAACGGCAGGGCCTGGACGGCGATGGGCGCGAAATTGCGCAGGGCCTCGTGGCAGGTTTCCCGCTCCACGTCGGCCGGTGCCACCAGCAGGGCGCCGGCAACCTGGGCGAGAGCGCGACGGTCGGCGCGGGAGGCCCAGGAGGCGACGGTGACGCAGCCCAGGCTGTGGGCGATCAGCACCACGCGGCCGGGCTCGCGGCGGATTTCGCGGTCGAGTTCGGCAACCCAGTCATTGTGCTGCGGGGTGATCCAGTCCTGCTGCTGCACCCGCGCGGCGTTCGGCAGGGCGCGCTGCCAGTGGCTCTGCCAGTGGGCATCGTCGGAACCGTGCCAGCCCGGCACGATCAGGTAGCGGATGCGTTCGTTGCGCATGGAGCGGCCCTCTCGAATCGTCATGAGAAGGCATTCTAGGGAGGGTTTTAATATTCGTTAAGGAATAAGAAATTCTTTGCTTATGCAGTATTTCTATCTAACGAATGGCGATAAGGCGTCAGTCCTGCGCCCGGCGCAACGGGCAGCAGCGCGCCAAAATGCCCTCCAGATTGAGGTCGGGCATGGCGTATTCACGCAGCGCGCGGGCAGTCTGCTCGACGTAGTCGCGGGTAGTGCCGAAATGGCCCTGGGCGCTGGCCAGGACGTGCTCGACGACGGTATCGGGCAGGGAGCCGGCATAGCTGGGCAGGTGGCGTTCGAGGACAAAGCCCAGGGCGCGCACGCGGCTGCCGTCGTCCAACCGGCAATTCAGCCATTCCGGGCGGTAGGAGGCGTAGGGCATCTCCCGTTCCCAGAGCGCATAGAGGTTGGCGTCGAGGTGGTCTTCGGGCAGGCGGAAGGCGAAACCGGAGCAGGAGCCGCCACGGTCCAGGCCGAGCACCAGACCCGGCGCTTCCGGGGTGCCGCGGTGGGTGAGGGACCACAGGTAAAGCCCCCGATGGTAGCCGTGCACCCGCGCGCGGCGTGCCTCGGCCACCGGGAACTCCGGGCGCCAGATCAGCGAGCCGTAGGCGAACAGCCACACCGGGCCGGCGCCATGTTCGCTCATGGTGATGTCGAGCGAGGCGCGCAGCTGTTCGGGTGTGAAGCGTTCCGGCACCCCCAGTGTCGGTGGATAGAACGGGCCTTCCGAAGCGGGAGACGATGTCATGCGGTACCCCTCAGGTCTCCAGACTGTCATCAACTTAGTAGAACTGCGGCGGCCACGGAAGGGCCTGAAAGGCATAGGTTTATTGCCGGGGCGGGGATGACGACGAACGGCGGTGGACGGATCAGGGGCGGTTCGCGAGCAAGCTCGCTCCTACAAAGAGCGCTCCCGGCCCAAACCTGCAGGAGCGAGCTTGCTCGCGAACCCCGACGTATGTCGGGAATAAAAAAAGGCCGCTCACCCCTGCCTGAGTATTGGGAGAGCGGCCTTGAAGCTCGGTACGTTGTGGAGGTCCCTTTCTACACCCGCTCTGTTTCAGGTGTCTTACAGGTGCCTCAGCGCGCGGTGATCACCGCCAGCTTGGTAATGCCCGCCTTCTCGATGGAGGCCATGGCCTTGGCCACCTGGCCGTAGTTCACGGTTTCATCCGCCTGAAGCTGCACACGGACCTCGGCGTCCTTGGCCTTGGCCGCCGCCAGATTGCTTTGCAGCAGGTCCGGCTGAATCTCGTCCTTGTTGATGAACCACTTGCCGGCGCCGTCGATGCTCACCACCAGCGGGTCCTTCTGCTCCGGCGGGGCGACTGCCTCGGTCTTGGGCAGGTTGATCGGGATGGCGTTGGTTAGCAGCGGCGCGGTGACGATGAACACCACCAGCAGCACCAGCATCACGTCCACCAGCGGGGTGACGTTGATCTCGGAGAGAACCTCGTCGCTGTCCTGGGTCGAGAAGGCCATGTCAGCTCGCCTCCTTCACGCTGGCGCCGGCAGACGGTTTGCGTGCGGCGGTGGGCAGGGCGACGACGCGGAAGGCGCTCTTCTGCGCGAGGCTGTAGAAGTCGTGGGCGAAGTCGTCGAGGTCGGCCGCCGTGAGCTTCAGGCGACGGAGGAAGTAGTTGTAGACCAGCACCGCCGGCACGGCGACGGCGATACCCACCCCGGTGGCGATCAGTGCGCTGCCGATAGGGCCGGCGACGGTTTCCAGGCTCGCCGAGCCGGCTGCGCTGATGCCCTTGAGCGCTTCCATGATGCCCCACACGGTGCCGAACAGGCCGATGAAGGGCGACGTGGAACCGATGGAGGCGAGCACCGCCAGGCCCGATTCCAGGGAGCGGCGTTCGCGCTGGATCTGCTGGCGCAGGGCGCGTTCGAGGCGGTCCTGGTGGTTGATCGACTGGGCGAGGTCCGGCTGGCCGTTGTCCTGCACCTGGATGGCGGCGAAGCCAGCCTGGGCGACACGGGCGCCGGCGCCGGGCTTGCCGGCGGCCTGGTCACCAGCCGATTCGAGGCTGGTGGCGCTCCAGAACTGCTTCTGGAAGCGCTTGTCCTGGGACTTCTGGCGGGTGAACTGGACGCCTTTCACCAGGGCCAGGGCCCAGGTGACGACGGAGAAGCCGACCAGCAGCCAGATGACTGCGCCTTCGACGGATTCCAGGGGGTTCAGGGGCAGACTCATGGGTGTTCTCCTTCCGCGTTTCTCGTGCGGCTGATCTGGGCAAGTTGAATCAATGCAATTTGAAATCGATGGGTACGCTGACCCAGCCGTCCTGGGCCACGTCGCCGCGCTTGGCGGGGACGAAGCTCCAGCGTTTCACCGCGCGCACCGCCGCATCGTCGAGGGCGTCGCGGCCGCTGCTCTTCTGCACCTGGATCTCGCTCGGGCTACCGCTTGCGAGGACATGCACGCGCAGCAGCACGGTGCCTTCCCAGCCACGGCGCTGGGCCAGTGGTGGGTATTCCGGCGCCGGGTTCTTCAGGTAGCCGGCGTTGGCCGAGGGCGGTGTCAGCGGGGCCGGAGCCGGCGCTGGCGGAGCGGGTGGTGCCGGTTGCGGCGGCGGGGTTTCGGCCTTGGGCGGCGTAGGTTGCTCGACCGGCTTGGGCACGGGCTTGGGCATGGCGACCGGTTTCGGCTTGGGTTTGGGGATCGGCTTGGGCGGCGGCGGTTTCACCGCGTTCTCGTCCACCACCGGGGGCGGTGGTTCCTGCACAACCGGCTCGGGGATCGGCTCGGGTGGCGGCGGTTCGACGACCGGCGGGGTGGGTGCAGTGAATTCGATGGTCATCGGCGGCACCTGCGGTGGCACCTCCGGCAGCTTCGGCGTGGGCTGCTGGCTCAGCCAGTAGATCACCGCGCCGTGCAGCGTCAGGGCGAACAGACCGAGCAGGACGGCTTCGCGGCGGCTCAGCGCACGGGCTTTTGCCGGCACATGGCGGCCCAGCTCCAGCGCGTGGCGCAGCGGGCGGCCGAGATCGACCAGGTCGCCGCCGGGCACGTGGCGCAGGAAGGTATCCGGCGCGAGGGCATGCTGGGGTTGAGCCATGAACGATCTCCTTGCAGGTCTGCGCGGCTCTACGACGCGCTTGAAACGGACCTGCATGATTGGCGGAGCGTCTTAGCTCTTGAAGTGATTGTTTCTCTTATTTAAATAACTTTTGGTGCTATATGTTTTTGACGTATCGCTGCAGGCACCGTCGTTCGTGGCTTTAAGCGAGGTCGAGAAAAATCGATGCCTTTGCGGCATGGAAAATATGCAAGGAAGGTTGGCGAAAAAATGCTCAAACCTGTTCTGTAGGAGCGAGCTTGCTCGCGAACACGCCCAATGTCGGTGCCCTCGGCGTGTCTTGTTCGCGAGCAAGCTCGCTCCTACAAAAGAATTGAAGCCAAAAGCCAGAAACGAAAAAGCCCGGTCATTCGACCGGGCTTTTCAGGGGGATACTTCGCGGCGATCAGAACGCCGGAACGACAGCACCCTTGTACTTCTCGAGGATGAACTGCTTCACCTCGGGGCTGTGCAGGGCGGCGGCCAGCTTCTGCATGGCGGCGCTGTCCTTGTTGTCCGGACGGGCAACCAGGATGTTCACGTAGGGCGAGTCGGCGCCTTCGATGGCCAGTGCGTCCTTGGTGGGGTTCAGCTTGGCTTCCAGGGCGTAGTTGGTGTTGATCAGGGCGAGGTCGACCTGGGTCAGCACGCGCGGCAGGGTGGCCGCTTCCAGCTCACGCACCTTGATGTTCTTCGGGTTCTCGACGATGTCTTTCGGGGTGGCGGTGATGGACTTGTTGTCCTTGAGCTTGATCACGCCGGCCTTGTCCAGCAGCAGCAGCGCGCGGCCGCCGTTGGTGGCGTCGTTGGGGATCACCACGGTGGCGCCCGAGGGCAGCTCGTCGAGCTTCTTGAACTTGGTGGAGTAGGCGCCCAGCGGCTCGATGTGCACGCCGGTGACGGCGATCAGGCTGGTGCCCTTGGTCTTGTTGAACTCATCCAGGTACGGCTGGTGCTGGAAGAAGTTGGCGTCCAGACGCTTCTCGGCGACCTGGGTGTTGGGCTGCACGTAGTCGGTGAATTCCTTCACTTTCAGCTCTACCCCTTCCTTGGCCAGGATGGGTTTGACGAAGTTGAGGATCTCGGCGTGCGGCACCGGGGTAGCGGCGACGGTCAGGCTGTCGGCGGCCTGGGCCAGCGGGGCAGCGATGACGGCGGCGGCAGCGAACGCGGCGAACAGTTTCTTCATGGTTGGCTCCTTGGTCGGCCCGCATCCGGCGGGCCTTGTGGTTATTTGCGCGAGTAATGGACCACCAGCTTGTCGCCGACGGTCTGCAGGATCTGGACGAGTACCACCAGCATCACCACGGTGAGCAGCATCACGTCGTCCTGGAAGCGTTGGTAGCCGTAGCGGATCGCCAGGTCGCCGAGGCCGCCGGCGCCGACCACGCCCGCCATCGCGGTGTAGGACACCAGGGTGATGGCGGTAACGGTAATGGCGGCGATGATGCCCGGACGGGCCTCGGGCAGCAGCGCGTTCCAGATGATCTGGCGGGTGCTGGCGCCCATCGCCTGGGTGGCTTCGATGATGCCCTTGTCCACCTCGCGCAGCGCGGTTTCCACCAGGCGCGCGAAGAACGGCGTGGCACCCACCACCAGCGGCGGGATGGCCCCGGCAACGCCCAGCGAGGTACCGACCAGGATCACCGTGAGCGGGATCAGTACGATCAGCAGGATGATGAACGGCAGCGAGCGCAGCACGTTGACGATGAACGCCAGCACGCCGTAGATGCCGCGGTTGGCGAACATCTGTTTGGGCCCGGTGAGGAACAGCAGCACGCCCAGCGGCAGGCCGAGGATGACGGTGAACAGCAGCGAACCGCCGAGCATCCAGAAGGTGTCGAGGCTGGCCTGGAGAATCTCGGACCAATCGATGTTTACAAAAAAGTCGCTCATGCGCGCAGCACCTCCACATGGACTTCGGCGGCGTTGAGCTGCGCCATGGCGGCCTCGATGTCACCGCCCACTAGGGACAGGGTGAGCTGGCCGTAGGGCTGGTCCTTGATGCGGTCGATGCGGCCGGCGAGGATGCTGTAGTCCACGCCGGTCTGGCGCGCGACGGTGCCCAGCAGCGGCGCGTAGGTCGCCTCGCCACGGAAGGTCAGACGCAGGATGCGGCCCGGCACGTGGGCGAAGTCATCGTGCTGCTCGTCCTCGTCGACGCGCTCGGCCTCGAAGACGAAGCGGCGGGTGGTGTCGTGCTGCGGATGGAGGAATACGTCGGCGACCTCACCCTGTTCGACGATGCGCCCGGCATCCATCACCGCGACCTGATCGCAGACACGGCGGATCACGTCCATCTCGTGGGTGATCAGGACAATGGTCAGCTTCAGCTCGCGGTTGATCTCGGCGAGCAACTGCAGGACCTGGCCGGTGGTCTGCGGGTCGAGCGCACTGGTGGCTTCGTCGCAGAGCAGAATGGTCGGTCGGCAGGCCAGGGCACGGGCGATGCCGACGCGCTGCTTCTGGCCACCGGAGAGCTGCGCCGGGTATTTGCGGGCGTGGTCCTTGAGGCCGACGCGCTCGAGCAATTCATCCACCCGCGCGCTGATTTCGGTGGCGCTGAAGGTGCCGGCGAGTTTCATCGGCATGGCGATGTTGTCGGCGACGGTCTTGGAGGCCAGCAGGTTGAAGTGCTGGAAGATCATCCCGACGCGCTGGCGGAAGCGGCGCAGGCCGTCGGCGTCCAGGGCGGTGATGTCTTCGCCGTCGATGACGATGCGCCCGCCGCTGGGCTCTTCCAGGCGGTTGATCAGGCGCAGCAGGGTACTTTTACCGGCGCCGGAATGGCCGATCAGGCCGAACACCTGGCCACCCTCGATGGACAGGTGGGTCGGCTGCAGGGCCGGGATATCGCGTCCGGCGACGCGATAGGTCTTGTGGACGTCGTGGAATTCGATCACGTAGCAAACCTTGTGGGTACGGCGTATGGGAACCTGTTTATGGCGTGCTGCGCGTCGGCATTACTGCGTTGAAAACAGGCGAGAAATGCTCATTTACGCGTCAGTAGACTTCGCTTTCTCGCCTGTTTTCGCCTTGTACTGCTCTAGCTCGCAAGCCCTAAACAGGTTCGGGACCTACTAAGTTGTCGAGGGATAGACGACAAACGTAGGCGATCAGCCAAAACCGCGCATTTTAACCTGCTTTTTTATGGCTGATTAATCTTTGTTCAGCTAAGCACGGAACAAAAGGAAATAACGAGCGCCGCGGACGGGCGCCCGAGGGCTTAGGGTGTGCAGGTCGGCTGGACGGCCGGGGCTGCTGGCGCGGCGGGCTTCTGCAGGCCGCTCACGTCGGCGGCTACGCCGGGTGCGCGGGGCATCAGCGAGCGGGCGCGGGTCAGGGCGGTGGTGGCGCCGTTGACGTCGCCCTTGGCCAGGGCTTCACGGCTGCGCTCCAGGTACGCGTCGGCCAGGCGCTTGCGGCGCTCGGCGAGCTGGGTGGCGTCTTCCTGCTCGGAACCCAGCGCGAGCTGCGCGGATTCCAGACGGCCGGCGGCCAGTTCGGTCTCGAAGCCACTGCTGGCGGGCGGATTGCTCGCGGTGCTCTGGCAGGCCACAAGGGCCAGCGCCATGGCCATCAGCGCGAACAGGCGGATGACGAACGACTTCATGCGTCAGGGTCTCTTTTGATCAAAAAATCGCCAAATTCTACACCGTCCGGCGCGGCAGGACAAAACTCAGCAGGAACAGGGCCGCCGCGCTGACCACGATGGAGGGACCGGCGGGGGTGTCCTTGAACCAGGACAGCGAGAGCCCGGCGCACACCGCCACCAGACCGATCAGACTCGCGCCGAAGGCCATTTGTTCAGGGCTGCGCGCGTGCCGTTGGGCGGCGGCAGCGGGAATGATCAGCAGCGAGGTGATCAGCAGCACGCCGACGATCTTCATGGCCACGGCGATGACGATGGCGATCAACAGCATCAGCGCCAGGCGGATGGCGGTCACCGGCAAGCCTTCGACCCGCGCCAGTTCCTCGTGCACGGTGATTGCCAGCAGCGGTCGCCACAGCCAGCAGATCAACCCGAGCACCAGGGCGCTGCCGGCAATGATCCACAGCAGGTCGGTCTGGCTGACGGCGAGCAGGTCGCCGAACAGGTAAGCCATCAGGTCGACGCGCACTTCCTTCATGAAGCTCAGGGTCACCAGGCCCAGCGACAGCGTGCTGTGCGCGAGGATGCCCAGCAGGGTGTCGGCGGCCAGTGGCTGGCGCTGCTGCAGGGTGACCAGCAGGACGGCGAGCAGCACGCAGCCGACGGTCACCGCCAGCGTCGGGCTGACGTCCAGCAGGAAGCCGAGGGCCACGCCGAGCAGGGCGGCGTGGGACAGGGTGTCGCCGAAATAGGCCATGCGTCGCCAGACGACGAACGAACCCAGGGGCCCGGCGACCACCGCCAGGGCCAGCCCGGCGAGGAGGGCGTTGAGCAGAAAATCAGCCATGGTTGCAGTCGGGGCCGTGCTGGTGGACCGGAGTGAAGCGGGTGCCGGCGGGGAAGGCGGGTTTCACCACCTCGCCGTGCAGGTCGTGGGAGTGGTCGTGGTGGTGGTGATAGACCGCCAGGCTGCGGGCATCCTGGCCGAACAGCTCGACGAAGGCCGGGTCGCCGCTGACCTGTTCCGGGTGCCCGGAGCAGCAGACGTGACGGTTCAGGCAGACCACCTTGTCGGTGGCGCTCATCACCAGGTGCAGGTCGTGGGAGACCATCAGCACACCGCAGCCGAGGCGGTCGCGCAGGCGGCCGATCAGGCGGTACAGCTCGGCCTGGCCGGCGACGTCGACGCCCTGCACGGGTTCGTCGAGCACCAGCAGTTCCGGCTTGCGCAGCAGGGCGCGGGCCAGCAGCACGCGCTGCAGCTCGCCACCGGAAACGCTCTGCAGCGGCTTGTCGATCACGTGGGCGGCGCCGACTTCCTTCAGCGCGTCGAGCGCCTGGGTGCGCTGCACGCCGGGTACCAGGCGCAGGAAGCGGAAGACTGTCAGCGGCAGGGTCGGGTCGACGTGGAGCTTCTGCGGCATGTAGCCGATGGACAGCTTCGGCTGGCGCCAGACGCTGCCGGTATCGGGCTTGAGCAAGCCGAGCACGCTGCGCACCAGGGTCGTCTTGCCGGCGCCATTGGGGCCGATCAGGGTGACGATTTCGCCCGGAGCGATGGTCAGGTCAACGTTCTGCAGCACTGCCTGGCCGGCGTAGCTGACGCCGACGCCTTGCAGGCGGATCAGGGCGTCGCTCATCACGCCTCTCGCTGGGCGGGGGCGCAGGCGCCGCAGAGGCCGACGATCTCGACGGTCTGGGTTTCCACGGCGAAGCCGACGCCCTTGGCCCCAGCGACAATCGCCTCGCTGATGGCCGGCTGTTCCAGTTCGATGGCGGTGTGGCAGGCGCGGCAGATCAGGAACTGGCCTTCATGGGCGTGTTCCGGGTGCGCGCAGCCGATGAAGGCGTTGAGCGAGGCGATGCGGTGCACCAGACCGTTTTCCAGGAGGAAATCCAGCGCGCGGTAGACCGTCGGCGGGGCTGCCTTGCGGCCGTCTTCCTCGCTCAGCACGGCAAGGATGTCGTAGGCGCCCAGCGGCTTGTGGCTCGCCCAGACCAGCTCCAGCACGCGCCGGCGCAGCTCGGTCAGGCGCACACCCTGGCGCGCGCACAGCGCGTCGGCGTCGGCCAGGGCACTGGCCACGCAGTTGGCGTGGTCGTGCGGGCGGCAGGCGAGGGGAGTCTTGGGGGCGATCTTGTACATGCGCGGCGACGCTCGGGTTCAGAGACGTTATTATATTACTCTTTCATGTCTCCCCTGTGTGAGTGCCGCCGTGTCCTTCCGTCCCGTCGCCCTGCTGACCGCCGCCTGCGCGCTGCTGCTCAGCCTTCCCGTACGTGCTGAGGTCAGCGTGCTGACCAGCATCAAGCCACTGCAACTGATCGCCGCCGCCATCCAGGACGGCGAGGGCACGCCGGACGTGTTGCTGCCGCCGGGCGCCTCGCCGCACAGCTACTCGCTGCGCCCGTCCGACATCCGCCGCGTGCGCGATGCGCAGCTGTTCTACTGGGTTGGCCCGGACCTTGAGAACTTCCTGCCCAAAGTCCTGGACAGCCGCAAGGGCCCGAGCGTGGCGCTGCAGGACCAGGCCGGCATGCACCTGCGCAAGTTCGCCGACTTCAGTGAGTCCAACCACCCGGACCATGATGACCATGATTCGGGGCAGGATGACCTGGGCCACGATCACGATCACCGCCCCGGCATGATCGACGCCCACCTCTGGCTGCTGCCGGCCAACGCCCAGGTGATCGCCGCGCGCATGGCCGAGGACCTGGCCATCGCCGACCCGGCCAACGCCAGCCGCTACCAGGCCAATCTGAAGGCCTTCGACGAGCGCATGGAGCAGCTCAATACCCGCCTGCAACAGCGCATCGATCCGCTCAAGGGCAAGCCGTTCTTCGTCTTCCACGAGGCATTCGATTACTTCGAGGAAGCCTACGGTCTGCGTCACGCCGGCGTATTCGCCGTGTCCGCCGACGTGCAGCCGGGCGCCCGCCATGTCGCCATGATGCGTGCGCAACTGCAGAAGGCCGGGCCGTCCTGCATCTTCAGCGAACCGCCGATCCGCCCGCGCCTGGCCGACACCCTGAGCCAGGGCCTGCCGGTACGCCTGGCCGAGCTGGACGATCTGGGCGTTGGCGTGAAGGTCGACGCGCAGGGCTACGAGCATCTGCTGGGCAACCTGGCGGATGAGTTTGCGGGGTGTCTGGAGAAGCTCTGATCGGGCTCACGGGAAACTTCTGTGCCGGGGTTTCCCCTCTCCCCAGCCCTCTCCCTTCAGGGAGAGGGGAATCCCCATCCCCAGACCTTCGCGTAGGAGCGGACTTTGACCGCGCTGTTTTCCCGCGCGAGGCAAGCTCATCGCGGACAAAGTCCGCTCCTACGAAAGCCCTCCCCCCGCGCCTGATCGTCGCACTGCTCTCGCCTGAAATTTCCTACTTTTCCTGCCATCAATGCCCCGCCAATCGTCGGCTTTACGCATCTTTTCCTACGCCTTCGGCTCAACCGTCTATCGTTTCCGTCTGGGGTCTCCTGACACAAGATATTGATGGTGATCAGGAATCTATGCCTACATATGGGGTCTACTCGCGCTCCATTTGCGCCTGCCACCCAACCGACAGGAGGTTATTTCTCGGATGGCCAAGACCGATGCGCGCCAACGCGGCGCCGACCAAGGAGTTCTCGCCCTGCAGCCTGCCTCGCAGGACATCTGGGACAGCAAGTACCGCCTCAAGCACAAGAGCGGCAAACCTATCGATGGCAGCGTCGACGAGACCTGGCAGCGCGTCGCCCGTGCCCTCGCCGACGTCGAGGCCAACAAGGCACTGCGCGAACACTGGTACGAGCGCTTCCTCTGGGCCCTGCGCAACGGCGCCATTCCGGCCGGGCGGATCATCTCCAACGCCGGTGCCCAGGGGCACAAGCCGGCCACTTCGACCATCAATTGCACCGTCTCGGGGATCATCCGCGACTCCATGGACGACATCCTGGAGAAGGTCCACGAGGCTGGACTGACCCTGAAGGCCGGCTGCGGCATCGGCTACGAATTCAGCACCCTGCGCCCGCGCGGTGCCTACGTCTCCGGCGCCGGTGCGCACACCAGCGGGCCGCTGTCGTTCATGGATATCTACGACAAGATGTGCTTCACCGTCAGCTCCGCCGGCGGGCGGCGCGGCGCGCAGATGGGCACCTTCGACGTCAGCCATCCGGACGTGCGCGAGTTCTTCCGCGCCAAGCGCGAAGACGGCCGTCTGCGCCAGTTCAACCTCAGCCTGCTGATCACCGACGGTTTCATGAACGCCGTCGAGGACGACGAAGACTGGCCGCTGGTGTTCCCGATCCACCAGAAGGAACGCGACGAAGTCGACCTGAACGACGCCGAGGCAGTGGTCTGGCGCGACTGGCCGTTGCACGACGACTACCTGGTGGGTGACGACGGCCGTGTGGCCTGCAAGGTCTACGGGCGAGTCAAGGCGCGGCACCTGTGGGACATGATCATGGTGTCCACCTATGACTACGCCGAGCCGGGCTTCATCCTGATCGACCGGGTCAATGAGATGAACAACAACTGGTGGTGCGAGGCGATCCGCGCCACCAACCCCTGTGGCGAGCAACCGCTGCCGCCCTATGGCTCGTGCCTGCTGGGCTCGGTGAACCTGACCACCTTCGTGGTCGACGCCTTCGGCGACAACGCGCGCTTCGACTGGGAGCGCTACCGCGAAGTGGTTCGCGTGTTCACCCGCATGCTCGACAACGTGGTTGAGATCAACGGCCTGCCGCTGGAGCAGCAGCGTGCGGAAATCCTCGGCAAGCGTCGCCACGGCATGGGCTTCCTCGGCCTGGGCTCGGCGCTGACCCTGCTCAAGCTGCGCTACGGCAGCCCGGAAGCCTGCGTGTTCACCGAAGAAGTGGCGCGCGAGATGGCCCTGGTGGGCTGGGAAGTGGCGCTGGAACTGTCCCGCGAGAAAGGCCCGGCGCCGGTGTTGGTGAAGGAATACGAGGTCACCGCCGAGATGCTGCGCAAACGCCCGGAAATGAAGGCCGATGGCCTCAAGGTCGGCGACAAGGTGGCGGGCCGCGTCCTGCACGCCAAGTACTCGCGCTACATGCAGCGCGTCGCCGAGCACGCGCCGCAGCTGATCGAGGAGCTGGCCGAGCACGGTGCGCGCTTCACCCACCACAGCTCCATCGCGCCCACCGGCACCATCAGCCTGAGCCTGGCCAACAATGCCTCCAACGGCATCGAGCCGAGCTTCGCCCACCATTATTCGCGCAACCTGATCCGCCCCGGCCGCAAGACCAAGGAAAAGATCTCGGTCTTCAGCTACGAGTTGCTGGCCTACCGCGACCAGGTGGACCACCACGCCGTGCCGGGTGCGGAAGAAGAGAAGCACCGCCTGCCGGACTACTTCATCACCGCCGACGACATCACCCCGCAGCAGCACGTGGATATCCAGGCCGCCGCGCAGAAGTGGATCGACTCGTCGATCTCCAAGACCGCCAACGTCCCCACCGACTACCCGTTCGAGGACTTCAAGGACATCTACCTCTACGCCTGGCGCCAGGGCCTGAAGGGCTGCACCACCTTCCGCTTCAACCCGGCTGCCTTCCAGGGCGTGCTGGTGAAGGAATCGGACCTGGAGAAGACGGTGTATCGCTTCGAGCTGGAAGACGGCAGCGTGGTGGAGCTCAAGGGCAACGAGGAAGTGGAGTACGACGGCGAGATCCATACCGCCGCCAATCTTTTCGACGCCTTGAAAGAAGGCTATTACGGCAAGTACTGATACCCCTGGAGAAAGTGATGAGCGTCAAGATCAACCAGAAGATCAAAGGCTTCCAGGTGGTGGACGTGGCCGAGGAAAAGGCCCGCGTGGAAGCCGCCGCGGCAGCCGCCGTGGTGAAGATGGATGAAACCCTGCAACGGCCGGAGCTGCTGGTCGGTGCGACCTACAAGATCAAGTCGCCGCTGTTCGAGCACGCGCTGTACGTGACCATCAACGACGTGGTGCTCAACCCGGATACTCCGTACGAGCAGCGCCGGCCCTTCGAGATCTTCATCAACTCGAAGAACATGGACCACTTCCAGTGGATCGTCGCGCTCACCCGGATCATGTCCGCAGTGTTCCGCAAGGGTGGCGACTGCACCTTCCTGGTGGAGGAGATGAAGGCGGTGTTCGACCCGCGTGGTGGCTACCTGAAGCGCGGCGGCATTTATATGCCGTCCATCGTTGCCGAGATCGGCGCGGTGATCGAGCGCCATATGGTCGCCATCGGCCTGATGGAAGGCCCGCAACTGGACGAGGAGCAGCGCCTGTACCTCGCCGAGAAGCGCGCCGCCTATGAAGCCGCGCAGGGCACCAACAAGGCCGAACCCGGCGAAGGCTTCCCCGCCGGCGCTCAACTGTGCGGCAAGTGCAACACCATGGCGGTGGTGCAGATGGATGGTTGTGCCACCTGCCTGAACTGTGGGCACTCGAAATGTGGGTGAGCCCGCTCAAAACGCATGCGTTTTGAAGGGCGAACGACCGGCCATGGATGGCCGGGCCGGGGTTGACCTTGAGCGGAGGAGCGCCGGCAGGGATGCCAGCTCCGAGCTAGATATTTACGCCCCCCCCCGCTTCACACCGGACTGCTCTTCTGTAGGAGCGAGCTTGCTCGCGAACCAAACCCACTCCGGGGCCGTTCGCGAGCAAGCTCGCTCCTACAGGTCCCGCGTCGCGATCAAACCCAGGGTCACAACGCAAACGGCAGATGAATTCCCACCGTCTGCCGCTGCGCCAGGCGCCGCTCGAACTCTTCCGGATCATGGATCAGCACGTCCTGCCCGGCGAATGCCTCGGCCGCGATCAGCCGCGACAGCCAGAAGCGCACGCAAGCCACCCGCAGCATCTCCGGCCATAGCTCGGCTTCCAGCGCGGTGAACGGCCGCTTGGCCGCATAGGCCGCCAGCAGGGCGCGGGCGCGCGGACTGTCGAGGGCGCCGTCCTCGGTCGAGCACCAGTCGTTCACGGTGATCGCCAGGTCGTAGAGCATCCAGCCGGAACTGGCGTTGTAGAAGTCGATCACTCCTGCCAGGTGCGGGCCGTCGAACAGCACGTTGTCGCGGAACAGGTCGGCGTGCAGGTTGGCGCGCGGCAGCGCCGGTTGTTCGGCGAGCAGGCGGGCTATTTCTTCCAGGGCATCGCCCAGCAGCGTGGCCGCAGCGCCGGAAAGGTGCGACTGCATCGTCTCGCCCTCATGCAGCATCCAGCTCAGGCCGCGGTCGCTGGGGCGTTCGATGATCCGTTCACGGGTCGCCAGGTGCAGGCGCGCCAGCAGGTTGCCGACTTCCTGGCAGTGATGGTTGTTCGGCGAGCGTTCGTGACGGCCGGACAGG
Organism: Pseudomonas sp. NY15435; assembly: GCF_048068295.1. Classification (NCBI taxonomy): domain Bacteria; kingdom Pseudomonadati; phylum Pseudomonadota; class Gammaproteobacteria; order Pseudomonadales; family Pseudomonadaceae; genus Pseudomonas; species Pseudomonas sp. NY15435. The sequence goes on along the minus strand of NZ_JBLUQA010000001.1, from coordinate 447,839 downwards.
CGCGGTTGCAGCAGCGCCGGCTTGCCTTCGAGCTGGCGCAGCGCTTCGCCCTCTTTCGTGCGCAGGGCATAGGGGACCGGCAGATCGGCTTCGTGCAGCACGTCGAGCAGTTCGATGAAGAACGGCATTTCCTGCACAGGGCCGCGTTCCACCAGGGTCAGGACGAACTCGCCCTGCTCCAGGCTGACGAAGAAGTTGCTGTTTTCCGACCCTTCGGCGATGCCGCGGAAATCGCGCAGGCGGCCAAGGCCGTAGGGGGCGAGGAAGTCTTCGAGAACCGGACGGTCCAGAGGCGTGAATACCGACATGCTCAAACCTCTGGAGCGTCGTGGGTGGATGGGGTTACCAGCTGAAGATCTGCCACTGCGGAATCAGCTTGTCGGGCTGGTCCGAGCGGATGAAGTTGCCGTCGCTGCCGTCCTGGCGCACCAGGAAGTACGGCTTGCCGTGCTTGGGCACGACCTTGATGGCGTAGAGGAATCCGTTCACGCGGTATTCCTGGATGGTCTTGTCGCCCTCCTGGCGGATGGTCACATCCGGCTCCGGCGTCGGGGCGTCGTCCGCCGCCATGACGGAAGTCGCGCCAAGACCCAGTAGAGCGGCGAGCAACAGGCGGTTCAACGTACGCATGATAACCTTGTCCCTTTGTCGAATTGGCTACGGACATTTTAGCCCGAGCCCTTCTGAAAAGGTTGATTCCCCTCATGAGCCAAGCACCCCTCGTCCTCGTGGACGGCTCGTCCTATCTGTATCGCGCTTTCCATGCCCTGCCGCCGCTGATGACCTCCACCGGCATGCCCACGGGTGCGGTGAAGGGCGTGCTGAACATGCTCAAGAGCCTGCGCAAGCAATACCCGGACAGCCCCTTCGCGGTGGTCTTCGATGCCAAGGGTGGGACCTTCCGCGACGAGATGTTCGCCGAATATAAGGCCAACCGCCCGTCGATGCCGGACGACCTGCGCGTGCAGGTTGAGCCGTTGCACGCCACCGTGCGCGCCCTCGGCCTGCCACTGCTCTGCGTGGAAGGCGTGGAAGCGGATGACGTGATCGGCACCCTGGCCCGGCAGAGCGCGGCCGGAGGCCGGGCGGTGGTGATCTCCACCGGCGACAAGGACATGGCACAGCTGGTCGACGGGCACATTACGCTGGTCAACACCATGACCGGTAGCACGCTCGACGTGGATGGCGTGAAGGAGAAATTCGGTGTCGGTCCTGAGCTGATCATCGATTACCTGGCGCTGATGGGCGACAAGGTCGACAACATTCCCGGCGTGCCCGGTGTCGGCGAGAAAACCGCCCTCGGCCTGCTCACCGGCGTGGGTGGCGGCCTGGATGTGCTCTACGCCAGCCTGAACAAGGTGCCCGAGTTGCCTATCCGCGGCGCCAAGGGTCTGCCGGCCAAGCTCGAAGAGCACAAGGACATGGCCTACCTGTCCTACAAGCTCGCCACCATCAAGTGCGATGTCGAACTGAACATCGAGATCGATGCTCTGCACCCCGGCGAGCCGGACCGCGAGGCGCTGACCGAGCTGTACCGCACCCTGGAATTCAAGACTGGGCTGGACGACCTTCAGCGCCAGGCGGCCAAGGCCGGAACTCCCCAGCTGGCACTGGAGGAAGCCCCGGCTGCCGCAGCGGAGAAACGTTACGAGATCGTTCTGGAACAAGCCCAGTGCGACGCCTGGCTGAAGAAGCTGGAAGCCGCCGACCTGATCGCCTTCGATACCGAGACCACCAGCCTCGACCCGCAGCAGGCGCAGGTCGTCGGTGTGTCCTTCGCAGTAAAAGAAGGCGAGGCCGCCTATGTGCCTCTGGCCCACAGCTACATGGGTGTGCCGGCGCAGTTGGACCGCGACGCCGTGCTCAAGGCCCTCAAGCCGCTGCTGGAAGACCCGAAGAAGCGCAAGGTCGGCCAGCATGCCAAGTACGACATGAACGTCCTGGCCAACGCCACGACGCCTATCGCTGTGCAGGGCATCGCCTACGACACCATGCTCGAATCCTACGTGCTGGACTCCACCGCGACCCGCCACGACATGGACAGCCTGGCGCTGAAGTACCTGGGCCACAGCACCATCCGTTTCGAGGATATCGCCGGCAAGGGCGCCAAGCAGCTGACCTTCGACCAGATCGCCCTGGAACAGGCCGGCCCCTACGCCGCCGAAGACGCCGACGTCACCCTGCGCCTGCATCAGACCCTCTGGCAGAAACTGGAGGCCATCCCGTCGCTGGCCAAGGTCCTGACCGAGATCGAGATGCCGCTGGTGCCGGTGCTGGCGCGTATCGAGCGCAACGGCGCGCTGGTCGATGCCAACCTGCTGGGCAAGCAGAGCGTCGAGCTGGGCGAGAAGATGGTCGAGTTGCAGCGCCAGGCCTACGACCTGGCGGGTGAGGAGTTCAACCTCGGCTCGCCCAAGCAACTGGGCGCCATCCTTTATGAAAAGCTCGGCCTGCCGGTGCTCTCCAAGACCGCCACCGGCCAGCCATCCACCGCCGAGAACGTTCTTGCTGAGCTGGCCGAGCAGGATTACGAACTGCCCAAGGTGATCATGCAGTACCGCTCCATGAGCAAGCTCAAGAGCACCTACACCGACAAGCTGCCGGAGCAGATCAACCCGCGCACCGGGCGCATCCACACCAGCTACCACCAGGCGGTGGCAGCGACCGGTCGGCTGTCCTCCAGCGACCCGAACCTGCAGAACATCCCGATCCGTACCGCCGAGGGGCGGCGCATCCGCCAGGCCTTCGTCGCGCCCAAGGGCTACAAGCTGCTGGCGGCGGACTACTCGCAGATCGAGCTACGCATCATGGCCCACCTGGCCAAGGACGAAGGTCTGCTGGATGCCTTCCGTCATGACCGCGACGTGCATCGCGCCACCGCCGCCGAAGTCTTCGGTGTGCCGCTGGACGAGGTCACCGGCGACCAGCGCCGCAGCGCCAAGGCGATCAACTTCGGCCTGATCTACGGCATGAGCGCCTTCGGCCTGGCCAAGCAGATCGGCGTCGAGCGCAAAGAGGCGCAGGCCTATATCGACCGCTATTTCGCCCGCTACCCAGGCGTGCTGGCCTACATGGAGCGCACCCGCGCCCAGGCCGCCGAGCAGGGTTTTGTCGAGACGCTGTTCGGCCGCCGCCTGTACCTGCCGGAAATCGCCTCGAAGAACGGCGCCATGCGCAAGGCGGCCGAGCGCACCGCGATCAACGCACCCATGCAGGGCACGGCGGCGGACATCATGAAACGCGCGATGGTGGCTGTGGATAACTGGCTGCAGGAGAGCGGCATCGATGCCCGCGTCATCCTCCAGGTGCACGACGAACTGGTGCTGGAAGTGCGCGAAGACCTGCTCGAACAGGTCCGTGATGGCATTCGGCCGCTGATGAGCGGTGCAGCGGAACTGGACGTGCCGCTGGTCGTCGAAGCCGGTGTGGGAGCGAATTGGGACGAGGCACACTGACGACTGGACGAACGGTCACAAGGCCCGCCAGCCGGGCCTTCTGGCACGATTGTTCAGGCACTTTCAGTCCGCCCCGAAAAAATCTTTTGTGACCTGCTGAACTTTCCCGCGAGGAGCCGAGTCAGAACTCGTGAATGGCTGGTGAAGCCCTTCGATGCTCCTTTGCAGTGTTTAGTGTTGGCAGATTACTGGACCCCGCCCTAGCGGTCCGGACTTAAACCCCGAACTTCCCCCTCCCCATACGAAGCTCGGGGTTTTTTTTGCCTGCGATTTGGCCTCAGGCCTCCTCGCTGGTCTCCTCTTCTTCCTCGTCCAGCAGTCCCAGCCAGCCGGCCAGGACCAGCTGCGCCTCCTCCACGCCCTGGCGCTTGGGCGCCGAGAACAGTTGCAGCGTGGCGACATCGCCCCAGCCGTCGAGGATTTCCTTGCGGGTCTTGAGCAGCGCGTTCTTCGCCGCGCCATAGGCCAGCTTGTCGGCCTTGGTCAGCAGCACGTGGATGGGCAGCTGGCTGGCCTGCGCCCAGTCGAGCATCAGGCGGTCAAAATCGGTCAGCGGATGGCGGATATCCATCATCAGCACCACACCGGCTAGCGCATTGCGGCTGGAGAGATAAGCTTCCAGGTGCTGCTGCCAGTGCAGCTTCAGCGGGATCGGCACCTTGGCGTAGCCGTAGCCGGGCAGGTCGACCAGGCGGCGTTCGTCATCCAGGCGGAAGAAGTTCAGCAACTGGGTGCGGCCGGGAGTCTTGGAGGTCCGCGCCAGGTTCGCGTGGGTCAGCGCATTCAGCGCGCTGGACTTGCCCGCGTTGGAGCGGCCGGCGAAGGCGACTTCCAGGCCGGAGTCTTCCGGGCATTGGTTCACCTTGGCGGCGGAAATGAGGAAAGTGGCCTGTTGGCAGAGGCCGAGAATCGGGTTTTTCGTAGCGTTATTCGAGGGCATGGGTAACTTCGCGGCGGGTGCGACGCGGTGTCGCGGGGGGCGGTTTCGTTTCCGTTTGGGCATCTGAAGTATATAATGCCGCGGATTTTGTGTGCGCTTTATCCCCCAGGGTCGAGCCACACGGGAACGTTGGAGTCCGCGCAATCAAGAACGCGGATGTTCCCTGCGATGAGGATAATCATGAAGAAACTGCTGTTCGCAGCCATCGTTGCCGCGCTGGCGTCCAGCGCCCTGGCGGCCCAGGATCCGGAAGCCGTTTTCAACAGAGCCTGTGGCGCCTGCCACAATGGTCAGTTGCCAATGGCGCCGAAAAAGGGCGACGCCACCGCTTGGAAGCCACGCCTGGACAAGGGCATGGACACGCTGGTGCAACATGTGACCAACGGTTTCAACGCGATGCCGCCTCGCGGCCTGTGCACCGACTGCAGCGCCGAGGATTACCAGACAATTATCCAGTGGATGTCGAAGTAACTTCTCTGGCCTTACTCTTTCACCCTTAGCCGTTATTGGATTAGCTGATGAACAAATTGATCGTGAGTCTGCTGTTGACCCTGGGTCTTGTCGGTGTGGCGCACGCCGCTGGCGATGCCAAGGCCGGTCAGGCGAAAGCTGCTGTCTGTGGTGCCTGCCACGGCGCCGATGGCAACAGCATGGCGCCCAACTTCCCGAAACTGGCCGGGCAGGGTGAGCGTTACCTGCTCAAGCAGATGCACGACATCAAGGACGGCAAGCGCACCGTGCTGGAAATGACCGGCCTGCTGACCAACCTGAGCGATCAGGACCTGGCAGACATCGCCGCCTACTTCTCCAGCCAGAACGGCAGCGTCGGCGCCGCCGATCCCAAGCTGGTCGCGCAGGGTGAAGCCCTGTTCCGCGGCGGCAAGCTCGCCGAAGGCATGCCGGCCTGCACCGGTTGCCACAACCCGGCTGGCCAGGGCAACGCCGAAGCCGGCTTCCCGCACCTGGGTGGCCAGCACGCCGCCTACACCGCCAAGCAGCTGACCGCGTTCCGCGAAGGCGAGCGCACCAACGACGGCGACGCCATGATCATGCGCAGCATCGCTGCCAAGCTGTCCAACAAGGACATCGCCGCGATCTCCAGCTACATCGAAGGCCTGCACTAAGCAGCCGTCGGGCGGTAACGCCAGATCGAAAAATCGCTTCGAAAAAAAGGGTGGCCTCGGCCACCCTTTTTTGCACCCGCCCCCACTACAATGCTGGAACCGTGTCTGGCCCCTCCGGTCAAACCGCTTCATCCCGTCGCGCACAGCGTGGCGGTTCCGTTCAGCCAAGGAGTGAACCATGCGTAACCTGATTTTCACCGCCGCTCTTGCCTTCGCCGGCCTGTTCGCCGTCAACGCGAACGCCGCCGACTTCGAAGCGGGCAAGAACTACACCGAGCTGAACCAGGCCGTCCCGGTCTCCCAGCCCGGCAAGATCGAGGTGGTGGAGCTGTTCTGGTACGGCTGCCCGCATTGCTACGCCTTCGAACCGACTATCAATCCGTGGGTCGAGAAGCTGCCGGCCGACGTTCACTTCGTGCGCCTTCCGGCCATGTTCGGCGGCCTGTGGAACATCCACGGCCAGCTGTTCCTGACCCTGGAATCCATGGGCGTGGAGAAGAAGGTGCACCACTCGATCTTCGAGAAGCTGCACAACAACCCCAAAGCCCTGACCACCCCGGAAGAAATGGCTGAGTTCGTCGCCGAACAGGGCGTGGACAAGGACAAGTTCCTGAGCACCTACAACTCCTTCGCCATCAAGGGTCAGATCGAGAAAGCCAAGAAACTGGCGATGGCCTACCAGATCAGCGGCGTGCCGACCATGGTGGTCAATGGCAAATACCGCTTCGACATCGGCTCCGCCGGTGGCCCGGACGAGGCGCTGCAACTGGCCGACCAGCTGATCGCCAAGGAACGCGCCGGCGCCAAGGCTGCCCAGTAAGGTCCGACGACGATGCTGCGCCGGCGGACTCGTGATCGTGTCGCAGGGGCCTGCGTCCCGCGGGTGAATGCTGCCCACGGGACCGCCGCCGGCCTGCCCGATGATGGCCGTCTCCGCCTGCTCAGCTTCAACATCCAGGTGGGCATCAGTACCGAAAGGTACCGCCATTACCTGACCCGTGGCTGGCAGCACCTGCTGCCGGCCGCCGGGCGCGCCACCAACCTGCAGCGCATTGGCGAACTGCTCCACGACTATGACGTGGTCGCCTTGCAGGAAGCCGACGGCGGCAGCATCCGCTCCGGCAACATCAACCAGGTCGAACACCTGGCCCAGCTCGGTGCCTTCCCCTACTGGTACCAGCAGCTCAACCGCAATCTCGGGCGCATCGCCCAGCACAGCAACGGCCTGCTCAGCCGCCTGCAGCCCACCGCCCTGGAAGACCATCCGCTGCCCGGCCCGCCCGGACGCGGTGCGATCCTCATGCGCTTCGGCGAAGGCAAGGACGCGCTGGCCGTGGTGATGATGCACCTGGCCCTTGGCGCGCGGACCCGCACCCGCCAGCTCGCCTACATCCGCGAGTTGCTGCAGGACTACCGCCATCACGTGCTGATGGGCGACATGAACACCCACGCCACCGACCTGCTGGAAAGCTCGCCGCTGCGCGACCTCCAGCTCATCGCCCCGCAGGTCGAGGCCACTTTCCCCAGCTGGCGCCCACAGCGCTGTCTGGACCACATCCTGCTCAGTTCCGAGCTGGCGCTGGAGCGCGTCAGTGTCCTCCCGCACCCGATTTCCGACCACCTGCCCGTGGCCGTGGAAATCCGCCTGCCGGATGCCCTGCGTTCGTCCTCGTCGCTCGCCTTGCGCGGCGAGGCCCCTGAATGAGTCGCGACGACGACCAACGCTGGAAACAGAAGTACCTGGACAACCTCGAGCAGCAGGAGAAGCTCGAGCGCCGCTGGGACGCCCGACTGGACCTGCTGCGCCGCGGTCTGGTGCGCAGCAGCCTGGCCGCCGAAGGCAGCGACAAGGCAGTGGATGCCTGCATGAAGGAGCTGCGCGAAGTGCTGCGCCGCGACGACATGGACGCCGGCCTGTCGCGCCTGATCCCGCAGCTGGAAAAGGCCGTGCTCGACTCCGAGCAGCGCCGCCAGCAGCGCATCGAACAGAATGTCGCCGCGCTCAGCCAGCTGTCGCAGCAACTGCTATCCCTGGATATGCCGGGAGACGTGCGCAAGCCGCTCAAGCGGCTGTCCAAGGACATACCCAGCCGCGGCAGCTCCTCCCGCGAGCTGCCTGCACTGCTCAGCGAGCTGAGCCGCCTGCAGCGCCAGGTGCTGGATCATTTCGGCGATGGTGGCGGCGAGCAACGCCCCGGCCTCCTGCAGCGACTGTTCGGCAGCCGTGACAGCGATGCAGCGGACGAGTCTGAGTCGGTGCCCAGCACCCCGGCGGCCCCGGCAGTGGCCGCCGTTGTAGCCGAAGCAGCGGTAGACGCGCCCGTGCCGGCCGAGACCCAATCCCCTGCACCTGCACCTGCACCTGCACCTGCACCTGCACCTGCACCTGCACCTGCACTGGCGGATGTCGCCGTTGCTGAACCCGCTCAGCCGGTGGCGCAAGTCGCAGAGGCAGCCATCGCCCTGGCGCCCGAACCTGCGCCCATGCCCGAGCCGGCTGAACAGCCAAAGCCGCGCGCCCTGACGGAGGCGGTCAGTCCGGCTCCTGTCGCAGAACCTGTCGCCCACGGCGATTGCGCGCTGCTCGACAGTCTGCCCGTGCCGCCTGGGCTGTTCGGCACGCCGGAAGACGCGCAGCAGGCCAACGATCCCTATGCCTTGCCGCCGCGCCCCGAGCCCGGCTACAGCGCCGTGGCGCCGCACATCGAGGCGAGCCTGCTGCGCCTGCTGGACGAAATGCACCTGCCGGCGGCCCAGCAGATCCAGGCCGACGCGTTGCGCTCGCGCATCCACGGCAGCCTCAATTGGTACGAACTGGTGCCGGTGCTGGATGACCTGGGCATGCTCGTGCTGTCGCTCAACGACAGTGGCCAGCACGAGTTCGAAGGCTACCTGCACCAGCTCAACGAACGCCTGGGCGCCTTCCTCGACGGTCTGCAGGCGGTGCAGGAGAACCACAGCGGCTCCAGCTCCAGCGCCCGCGACCTCGACGACACCCTGCGCGAACAGGTCAGCGGCCTGAAGGAAAGCGTGCTGGAGGCCACCGACCTGGAAGGCCTCAAACGCAATGTCGAATCCCGCCTGCAGGGCTTGGTCGGCACCATGGACCGCTTCCGCGAGGAGCGGGAGGTCCGTGAACGCGAAGTGGGCGAGCGCATCCAGTCGCTGGTGACCCGCGTCGCCAGCATGGAAGAGGAAGCCCGCACCTTCCAGGCGAACATCGAAGACCAGCGCCAGAAGGCCATGACCGACGCACTGACCGGCCTGCCCAACCGCGCGGCGCTGACCGAACGGCTGGACCTGGAAGTCTCGCGCTGGCAGCGCTACGGCGGCGACCTGCTGCTGGCGGTGCTGGACGTCGACCACTTCAAGCAGATCAACGACGATTTCGGCCACCTCGCCGGCGACAAGGTGCTGAAGATCATCGCCAACGAACTGGCCAAGCGTGTGCGCAAGACCGATTTCATCGCCCGCTACGGCGGCGAGGAGTTCGTCGTGTTGCTGCCCGCCACACCTCTGGACGGCGGGCAGCAACTGCTCGACGTGCTGCGCGGCGCCATCGAAGCCTGCCCCTTCCACTTCAAGGGCGAACGCCTGAGCATCACCTGTTCGGCGGGCCTGACGGCATTCCGCGAAGGCGAGCGCGCCGACACCGTCTTCGAACGGGCCGACCAGGCGCTCTACCGCGCCAAGCGCGGCGGACGCAACCGCCTCGAAGTCGATTGAGTTCACGCCACTTCCTGTAGGAGCGAGCTTGCTCGCGAACCGGGCCATCGCGGACAAAGTCCGCTCCTACAAGAGCTGCATACCTCGTAGAGCGGACTTTGTCCGCGATGATCGTCGGCAGCGACGAGTTCGCGAGCAAGCTCACTCCTACAGAAAAGCGTCTCCGCCCATGCGGGAAATTCTTGACGAACGAAAGAACTTGGGTTTTGATTCGCACAAATATCTTTCGAATCGAAACTTAATCGTCCATGTCGAAACGCAATACGCCCCAACGCCGCCACGACATCCTGGCGCTGCTCGCCGAACAGGGCGAGGTCAGCGTGGACGATCTCGCGCGCCGCTTCGCCACCTCCGAGGTGACCATCCGCAAGGACCTGGCCGCCCTGGAAGGCAACGGCCTGCTGCTGCGTCGCTACGGTGGCGCGGTGCCGATGCCCCATGAACTGATCGCCGAGCCAAGCCAGCCGCTGTCGCGCTACAAGCAGGCCATCGGCCGTGCGGCAGCCGCCTGCATTCGCGAGCATGCGCGGATCATCATCGACAGCGGCAGCACCACCGCCGCGCTGATCCCGGAACTGGGCCGCAAGCCCGGCCTGGTGGTGATGACCAACTCCCTGAGCGTGGCCAACGCCCTGCGCGAACTGGAGCGCGAGCCGGTGCTGCTGATGACGGGTGGCACCTGGGACCCGCACTCCGAGTCGTTCCAGGGCCAGGTGGCTGAGCAGGTGCTGCGCTCCTACGATTTCGATCAGCTGTTCATCGGCGCTACCGGGCTCGATCTCGAGCGTGGTACGACGACCTTCAACGAACTGCTGGGCCTGAGCCGGGTCATGGCCGAGGTCGCCCGCGAGGTGATCGTCATGGCCGAGGCCGACAAGCTGGGCCGGCGCATTCCCAACCTGGAGCTGCCCTGGAGCAGCATCCAGACCCTGATTACCGACGAACGCCTGAGCGATGAAGCGTTCGAACTGATCCAGGCGCGCGGCGTGAAAGTGATCCGCGCGCGCTGCGAAGACTGACAGGAGATCCAAGCCATGTGTGGAATCGTAGGCGCCATCGCCGAGCGCAATATCACCCCGATCCTCGTCGAAGGCCTCAAGCGCCTGGAATACCGTGGCTATGACAGCGCCGGTGTGGCGGTGATCCAGGCCGACGGCTCGCTGGACCGCCGCCGTCGCGCGGGCAAGGTTTCCAGCCTCGAGCAGGCCATCACCGAACAGCCGCTGGTGGGCCGCCTGGGCATCGCCCACACCCGCTGGGCCACCCATGGCGCGCCCACCGAGGCCAACGCCCACCCGCACTTCTCCCACGGCGAAGTGGCGGTGGTGCACAACGGCATCATCGAAAACTTCGAGCCCCTGCGTGAAATGCTCAAGGCGCGTGGCTACGAATTCACCTCGCAGACCGACACCGAGGTCATCGCCCACCTGCTGCACCTGCGTCTGGGCGAGCTGGGCGACCTGACCGTCGCGCTCAAGGCCGTGGTCAAGGAACTGCATGGCGCCTATGGCCTGGCGGTGATCAGCAGCAAGCAGCCCGACCGCATCCTCGCCGCCCGTAGCGGCAGCCCGCTGGTGGTGGGCCTGGGCCACGGTGAGAATTTCCTCGCCTCTGACCAGCTCGCCCTGCGCCAGGTGACCGACCGCTTCATCTATCTGGAAGAAGGCGACATCGCCGAAATCCGTCGCGACGGCCTGCAGCTGTGGGACGTCAACGGCAACCCCGTGCAGCGCGAGGAAGTGCGCTATCACGAGGGCGCCGAGGCGGCGGACAAGGGCGGCTACCGCCACTTCATGCTCAAGGAAATCCACGAGCAGCCGGCCGTGGTGCAGCGCACCCTGGAAGGCCGCCTGGGCGCCCAGCAGGTGCTGGTGGACAACTTCGGCCCGCAGGCCCGTGAGCTGCTGGCCAAGGTGCGCACCGTGCAGATCGTCGCCTGCGGCACCAGCTACCATGCCGGCATGGTCGCCCGTTACTGGCTGGAAAGCCTGACCGGCATTCCCTGCCAGGTCGAAGTCGCCAGCGAGTTCCGCTACCGCAAGGTCGCGGTACACCCGGACTCCCTGTTCGTCACCATCTCCCAGTCCGGCGAGACTGCCGACACCCTGGCCGCGCTGCGCTACGCCAAGGAACTGGGCTTCCTCTCCAGCCTGGCGATCTGCAACGTCGCCACCAGCTCGCTGGTGCGCGAGTCGGACATGACCCTGCTGACCAACGCCGGCCCGGAAATCGGCGTGGCTTCCACCAAGGCCTTCACCACCCAGTTGGTCGCCCTGCTGCTGCTGACCCTGGGCATCGGCCAGGTGCAGAAGCGCCTGAACGACGGCGTCGAAGCCGAGCTGGTGAACGAACTGCGCCGCCTGCCGACCCACCTGGAAGAAGCCCTGTCCATGGACAAGGTGGTGGAGAAGATCAGCGAGCTGTTCGCCGAGAAGCACCACACCCTGTTCCTTGGCCGTGGCGCGCAGTACCCGGTGGCAATGGAAGGTGCGCTGAAGCTCAAGGAAATCTCCTATATCCACGCCGAGGCCTACCCGGCCGGTGAGCTCAAGCACGGCCCGTTGGCGCTGGTCGACGCCGACATGCCGGTGGTCACCGTCGCGCCGAACAACGAGCTGCTGGAGAAGCTCAAGTCCAACCTGCAGGAAGTCCGCGCCCGTGGCGGCGAGCTGGTGGTCTTCGCCGAAGGCGGCAGCGGCATCAGCGATGGCGAGGGCACCCACGTGGTGGGCATGCCGGCAATCCATGACTGCCTGGCGCCAATCCTCTACACCGTGCCGCTGCAGCTGTTGTCCTACTACGTTGCCGTGCTCAAGGGCACCGACGTCGACCAGCCGCGCAACCTGGCCAAGTCAGTGACGGTGGAGTAAGTCGGTGTCGGTGGAATAAGCCGATCAGCGCCCAGGCGTAACGAGAAAGGTCCCTTCAGGGGCCTTTTTTCGTTTCAGGGTGCGGAATTGGGAGAAGAAGCGAGGGGAAGATCAACATTCCCCCGGTGCCTGCACGTCCGGGGGTGTGGACGGGGCACCGAGGCCAGGCGGCTTGAGCCGCTACACGAGGGGAATGGAAATCGACCTTGTCTTGTGGACAAGGTCGGGCTCCGGCCCTGCGAGGGGTACCTGACAAGTCTCCCGCAGGGCGGGGAGCGGGGCCAACGATAGAAGCTGGCTACTGGCCGGTCAATCGGAAACGACAAACGCGCGTTTGTGAGTGTCCGATATTCGAACCGAAAGGCCCGGTCCAGGCCGCGGATTTCGTTAGCCGGCTATCGGAAGCGTCTATACTGTTTCTGATTGTGTCAGTGGAAATGGCCTTGCGGCGATTCACTGGCAAGGGCGGCGAGGGAGTTCCGTCCTCACGTCCGGGATGCAGTAAACCGACAAGAGAATCCCCATGAACGCACCTGCCGCACCGCAGTATTCCGCCCACGAGCGCCGCTCGCGCATCCTCGCCATCGTCGGCGCCTCCTCGGGCAACCTGGTGGAGTGGTTCGACTTCTACGTCTACGCCTTCACCGCCCTGTACTTCGCCCACGCCTTCTTCCCGTCGGACGATCCGACGGTGCAACTGCTCAATACCGCCGGGGTGTTCGCCGCCGGCTTCCTGATGCGCCCCATCGGTGGCTGGCTGTTCGGCCGCATCGCTGACAAGAAGGGCCGCAAGACCGCGATGATGATCTCGGTGCTGATGATGTGCGGCGGCTCGCTGGCGATTGCGGTGATGCCGACCTATGCCACCATCGGCGTCGCGGCGCCGGCGTTGTTGCTGCTGGCGCGGCTGTTCCAGGGCCTTTCCGTAGGCGGCGAGTACGGCACCAGCGCGACCTACATGAGCGAAGTGGCGCTCAAGGGGCAGCGCGGCTTCTTCGCCTCCTTCCAGTACGTGACCCTGATCGGCGGGCAGTTGTTGGCCGTGCTGGTGGTGGTGATCCTGCAGCAGTTGCTGACCACCGATGAACTGAAGGACTGGGGCTGGCGGATTCCCTTCGTGGTTGGCGCCATCACCGCGGTGATTGCCTTCTACCTGCGCCGCTCGCTGAGTGAAACGGCCAAGGAATCCAACCTCAACCGCAAGGAGTCGGGCACGCTCACCGAGCTGTTCACCCACCACAAGCGCGCCTTCTTCACCGTGCTCGGCTTCACCGCCGGCGGCTCGCTGATCTTCTACACCTTCACCACCTACATGCAGAAGTACCTGGTGAACACCGCCGGGATGGACCCGAAGGTGGCCAGCGGCGTGATGACCTTCGCACTGTTCTGCTACATGTGCATGCAGCCGCTGTTCGGCGCGTTGTCCGACCGCATCGGCCGCAAGACCTCGATGCTCTGGTTCGGCGCCCTGGGCATGCTCTGCACCTGGCCGATCCTTGCGGCGTTGAAGACCGTCAGCAGCCCCTACGCGGCGTTCGGCCTGATTATCCTGGCGATGGCCATCGTCAGCCTGTACACCTCCATCAGCGGCCTGATCAAGGCAGAGATGTTCCCGCCGCAGATCCGCGCCCTGGGCGTGGGCCTGTCCTACGCGGTGGGCAACGCGATCTTCGGCGGCTCCGCCGAATACGCCGCGCTGGGCCTGAAGAGCATCGGCCAGGAAGAGGTGTTCTACATCTACGTCTCGGTCATGTGCGGCGTGGCGCTGCTGGTCTGCCTGCTGCTGCCGGACCTGCGCAAGGTCAGCTACCTCAACGACGAGGACTGACCCTGCGCTATTCGCTAGTCGTTGCCCCGCCCGCGCAAGGCGTGGTCGGGCAGCGACAGGGCGATCAGCAGGGCCAGGGCGCCGAAGCCTGCGTTGATCAGGAACAGGTGCCCGAACACTCCATCCAGCGTGAGCCGCTGCGCCTCGTGGCCGGCTCCGCTGAGGCTGGCCAGCAGCGCGCTGGCCGACAGCCCGTGACCCGCCTCGCCCGCCAATGGCTGCAGCATTGCCAGCAGCAGCGCGGACATCAGTGCGATCCCCACCGCGCCGCCCAGTGAGCGGAACAGCGTGATATTGCTGGTCGCCACACCCAGGTGCTTCGTCTCCACCGCGCTCTGCGCCGCCACCAGGCTGGTGGGGAACTGCGTGCCGGCGGCGATGCCGGTCAGCAGCATGCAGATTCCCGAAACGAGGTAGGCACTCGGTGGTGTCAGTGCCAGACCGGCAATCGCCAGGGGCATCAGCAGACCGCCACCGACGATTTGCGGCTTGTAGCGGCCGATGATCGCGGTAAGCCGGCCGCAGCAGTAGGCGCCGATCGGCACGCCCATGGCCAGCGGCAGCAGGTGCAGCGCCGCGTTGTCCGCGCCGGCGCCGGTCACCGACTGGAAGCGCAGTGGCACCAGCACCGACAGCGAGATGACCTGGAAGCTGGCGAAGAAGCTGATCAGCCAGCTGAGGGTGGCTGCGCGAATACCGAACAGATGCATCGGCACCAGCGGCTCCGGCGCGCGGCGCTCCTGCAGTACGAACAGTGCGATGAGCACCAGCGCGGCGGCAAACAGCGCGAGCATCTGCGGGTCGTTCCAGCGCGCGCCCTGGCCGACCTCGGTGATCGCCAGCAGCAGGCTGCCCAGGCCCGCGATCATCAGCATCGTGCCGAGGTAGTCGATCACCGGCTTGCGCCCCGGCACCGGCAGGCCGCGCAGGGTGCGGCGCGAGACGGCGAGAGCGACCAGGCCCACCGGCAGGTTGATCAGGAATACCCAGCGCCATGACAGGTATTCGGTGAGTACGCCGCCCAGCACAGGGCCGGCGATGCTCGCCACCGCGTACATGCTGCTGAAGTAACCCTGGTAGCGGCCACGTTCGCGGGGCGGGACGATGTCGCCGATGATCGCCTGGCTCACCGACATCATGCCGCCCGCGCCGATGCCCTGCAGGACGCGGGCGAGCACGAGCTGCTCCATGCTCTGGGCGGCGCCGCAGAGCAGCGAGGCGACGGTGAACAGGCCGATAGCGAACAGCATCAGCACGCGCCGGCCGTAGAGATCGCCGAGCTTGCCGTAGATCGGCATGGAGATGGTCATCGCCACCATGTAGCCGGAGATGACCCAGGCCAGCAGGTCGAAGTCGCCGAAGCCGGCGGAGATCGCCGGCAGGGATACGGCGACGATGGTCTGGTCGAGCGCACCGAGGAAGATCGCCAGCATCAGCCCCACCAGCACGGTGCGAACCGCCGGACGTGGCTCGGAGAAGGTAGTCAAGACAGCCCCCTTGGACGGCAGAGGTCCTCCGGTCGGAATGCGCGCGGAGGGGGCCACAGTGTAGTGCAATGGAGTGATGATCCGTCACACCGGCGTCATCGTTACTGGTCAGGAAAGGCTCTATCTCAGGGATGGCAACGATAGGTGGCGAAGCGGCTGCTACGCTTGCGTAGCGAACTATTCTTTCGTGCAAGGACCTGTGCACTCTTTTTTGGAACGCTTGCGCGCGACGCACGCTCCATTGCAGAGAATCGACAGGTCCGCCGCTGCGGTCGGAGCCCGATAGTTTTTCGCGGGCCAGGCCATAGGCGAAGGCTATGGAGGTGCTGGTCTATAGTTCTTCAGCCCTGTGACCAGGAGGTGTGCATGAAAGCCAATCTGCCCTCTGAGTTGCTGTCCCTGCAGTTGCCGTTGCGTATCCGCATCGGCGAGGCCCAGGCGTTCGACCTTGGCCCCGATCCGCAGGTAACTCTCGTTGTGCGCGACCCTACGCTGCTGACCGAGATCACCCACCCCAGCCTCGATATCCTCGGTCGCGCCTATGTGGAGAACCGCATGGACATCGAAGGGCCGATGCAGGAAGTGATCGCCACTGCCGATGCCCTGAGCGCGGCGCTGGGCGATGACGACGGCGATACCGACTACGTGCGCGAAAGCCACGACAAGGCCACCGACGCCGAAGCCATCCACTACCACTACGACCTGTCCAACGCGTTCTACCAGCTCTGGCTCGATCCGGAGATGGTGTATTCCTGCGCCTACTACGAGACCGGTACCGAGGACCTGGCCACCGCCCAGTTGGCCAAGCTGCGCCACCTCTGTCGCAAGCTGCGCCTGAAGCCAGGCGAGAAGCTGCTCGACGTCGGCTGCGGCTGGGGCGGGCTGGCGCGCCTGGCAGCGCGAGAATTCGGCGTGGAGGTGCATGGCATCACCCTCAGCGAGGAGCAGCTCAAACTCGGTCGCGAGCGGGTCAAGGCCGAGGGCCTGGAAGGCAAGGTGACCCTGGAGTTGCGCGACTACCGCGACCTGCCGCGTGACGGCCGCTACGACAAGGTGGTCAGCGTCGGTATGTTCGAACACGTCGGCCACGCCAACCTGGGGATCTACTTCCAGCACCTGTACGATGCGGTGCGGCCGGGCGGGCTGGTGATGAACCACGGCATCACCTCCAGCAACACCGACGGGCGTCCGGTGGGGCGCGGTGCCGGCGACTTCATCGACCGCTACGTATTCCCCCACGGCGAGCTGCCGCATCTGTCGCTGGCCGTCGCCCGCATGAGCGAGGCGGGGCTCGAAGTGGTCGACGTCGAAGGGCTGCGCCTGCACTACGCGCGCACCCTGGACTTCTGGAGCGCCAACCTCGAAGCCAAGCTGGCCGACGCGGCCAGACTGGTGCCCGACCAGGCCCTGCGCATCTGGCGCCTGTATCTCGCCGGTTGCGCTTACGGCTTCAAGAAGGGCTGGATCAACCTGCACCAGATTCTCGCCAGCAAGGCGCATACCGACGGCGGCCATGAGGCACCCTGGAGCCGCCGCGACATCTACGCCTGAGCCTGTTCAGGGACCGCCATCGGGCCCGGCTTGCCGGGCCCGATGCGTTTCCGGCACGGAGCAAAAGGCTTGCATCGAGCAGCTCGGGAAGCTAAACCCCCTTTCCCCACTGACTCTTTGGTAGATGAATCATGGTGAACTTCTTCCCGGACCTGTCCCTCGTCGAACTCTCGCCCGCACAGGCGCCCTGGCCGTTGCTGCTCAAGGCCGACCCCAGCCGCGAACAGATCGAGAGCTATCTGCGCGACTCCCGCCTGCTGGCGCTGAACGAGGCGGATTCCGTGCGCGGCGTGCTGACGCTGACTCCCCGTGAGCCCGGCGTCGCCGAGATCACCAGCCTTGCGGTGGAAGACGAATGGCAGGAGCGCGGCCTGGGCCGTCGCCTGTTGCTGGCGGCCATCGAGCAGGCACGCGAGGCCGGCCTGCAGCGCCTGACCATCGCCACCGGCAACTCCAGCCTGGCGCAACTGGGCCTGTACCAGCGCCTGGGCTTCCGCATCGTTGGCATCGAGGCGGATCACTTCGTGCGGCATTATCCCGAGCCCATTTACGAGAACGGCATCCAGTGTCGCGACCAGATTCGCCTGGCGCTCGACCTCGGCGCCTAGTCGCGCCTCCAGCGACTCACCGCTACCGCATCATGGGCGTGCAGGCTTTCCGCATGCACCACGCGCACCTCGAAGCCTGACACCTCGTTGCGCTGCAGCAGCGCTCGGTGCAGCCGGCGTGCGGCGTCCTCGCAGAACATCAGGTTCTGCCCATTGGCCAGGGCGAAGGCCTGTTCGTCGGCACGCTTCACCGCCGTCTGCACGGCGGTGCCGAGGGCGTCTTCGGCGTGGTCGATCAGCTCGCTGAACGCGAATGCCTGTGCGGTCGGGTCGAGTTGCAACGTCAACTGTGCCTCGCTGCGCTGGCTGTGCGGCGTGGCGACTATGCCCTGCGGGCTGCCGAGCCAGGCGCGAACCTCACTGGCCTTCAGCGGACTCGCGGCGAAGTCGGCGTCGAAGCGCTCCTGGATCAGTTGGCGCGCCAGTGCTGCCGAGCAGGGGCAGGTCGCGGAATAGGGCAGGCTCAGACGCAACTCCAGCTGCAGCGCGTCGTCTTCCAGTTGCGCGTGGACCTCGCAGGGGTAGCGCTTCCAGCCATTCAGCGGGCTGACCAGCGCCGGTCGGCGCAGCAGCAGTTCGAAACGCAGGGCCAGGTTGGCGCGCCGGGAAAGCTGCGCGTGGCTCCTGAGGAACTGTGTGAGAAGGTCACGCAGTAGCGTGGGTGAAAGCTCCGCATCTGCCAGCACGTCCAGCGCCAGGTACAGCCGTGACATGTGGATGCCGCGCGCCTCGGCTTCGTCGAGGCTGACACCGGCGTCGGCATACGCGGCAACGCGCTCGCCAGTGATTTGCAACGCAACGGCGATGCCCTGCATGCCGACCCAGTCGAGCGGGATGGGCAGGCGGGTGGATTGGCAGGCGATATCGGGGAGCAGGGCGGTCATGGGCGGGTCACGGGCTGGCGATTGTTATGATATAACGTATTCGCTTCCCGCCGATCGCGCAATGGCCTCCTCAACGCTCCTGTTGCTTGCACCCGCTGACCCGGCCGCAGGTCAGGCGAGCGCTGTCGCCCGAGGAGCTGCTGAAGCGGCTGATGTTGGTCCAGCCGATGCCGCGGCTGGTGCCGACCCACACCTGGCCGTTGCTGGTCACGCCGCTGAAGAAGGTCAGGCTGCCATAACGCGTGCCCGTCTGCGCCCAGCGCCGTCCGCTGCTTGCCTCGACACCACGCAGGTAAGTGTCGTGGCCCTGGGTGGCGACGCTGTAGAGATTCCCCGAATCGTCCATGCAGGCCAGTACCGAAGCTGACCAGGCGCAGCGCGCCGGTTCCTCGCCGGGGAAGGGCAGCGGCGCGGAGCCGCTGGCGTGGGCGAAGGGGGCAAACAGGCACAGCAGCAGGGCGCGGCGCAGCATCGAAGGTCTCGGCAGGCGGGTGGAGCAGGGTTCGGTATCGCACGTCGGCAGGCTATTGTCGAGCGTGCATTGTTATAATATAACATAAAAGATCACTCCCTTCCGGAGACGGTCATGACCGAACAGGAACTGCTCGCCCAGCCTGGCGAGGCCTACATGAGCGAGGCGCAACAGGGCTATTTCCGCGCACTACTGCTGGATCAGCGCGACGAGCTGCAGGTCCGCATCGAAGAAGAGTTCCAGGCACTTCAGGACCCCGAGCGGGCCAGCGACGAAGCCGATGTCGCCAGCCGCGAGGAGTCGCGCCAGTGGCAACTGCGCCTGCTGGAGCGCGAGAAGAAGCTGCTCGACAAGATCGACCAGGCGCTGGAGCGCCTGGCCCGGGGCGATTACGGCTGGTGCGAGGAAACCGGCGAACCGATCGGCCTGCGCCGCCTGCTGCTGCGCCCCACCGCCTCGCTGTGCATCGAGGCCAAGGAGCGCCAGGAACGGCGCGAACTGCACGTCCGCGAAGCCTGAATTTCCTGGAGAAGCCCACCGTGAACGCCCCACTCCCCGTAACTGTCCTGTCCGGCTTCCTTGGCGCCGGCAAGAGCACGCTGCTCAACCATGTGCTGAAGAACCGCGAGGACCTCAAGGTCGCGGTCATCGTCAACGACATGAGCGAAATCAACATCGACGGCCGCGAGGTGCAGCGTGACGTCAGCCTCAACCGCGGCCAGGAGCGCCTGGTGGAGATGAGCAACGGCTGCATCTGCTGCACCCTGCGCGAGGACCTGCTGGAAGAGGTCAGCCGACTCGCCGGCGAAGGTCGCTTCGACTACCTGCTGATCGAGTCCACCGGCATCTCCGAGCCGCTGCCGGTGGCCGAGACCTTCACCTTCCGCGATGAGCAGGGCCGCAGCCTGTCGGACCTGGCGCGGCTGGACACGCTGGTGACGGTGGTCGATGGGCTGAACTTCCTCGCCGACTACCAGGGCGCCGACAGCCTCGCCGAGCGTGGCGAAACCCTCGGCGAGGACGACGAGCGCTCGCTCAGCGACCTGCTGGTGGAACAGGTGGAGTTCGCCGATGTGATCCTGGTGAGCAAGATCGACCTGATCGGCAGCGCCGAGCGTGACGAGTTGCTGGCGATCCTGCGCCGTCTCAATCCCGATGCCGATATCCAGCCCATGGTCATGGGCCAGGTGCCGCTGGCGCGTATCCTCGACACCGGCCGCTTCGACTTCCAGCGCGCCGAGCGCGCGCCGGGATGGCTCAAGGAGTTGCGTGGCGAACACCTGCCGGAGACCGAGGCCTATGGCATCTCCTCGGATGTCTACCGGGCGCGCCGGCCGTTCCACCCGCAGCGCTTCCATGACTTTCTCGCCCAGCCCTGGAGCAACGGCCGGCTGCTGCGCTCGAAGGGGTTCTTCTGGCTCGCCAGCCGCTATCGCGAGGCCGGCAGTTGGTCCCAGGCCGGCGGCCTGATGCGCCATGGCCTGGCCGGGCGCTGGTGGCGCTTCGTCCCGCGCGAACATTGGCCGCAGAACACCACCGAGCTGCAGGGTGTGCTGCGCCACTGGCGCGAGGACAGCGGTGACTGCCGTCAGGAACTGGTGTTCATCGGCCAGAACCTGGACTTCCAGCGGCTGTTCGGCGAGTTGGACCACTGCCTGCTGGATGATGACGAGATGGCCGCCGGCACTACTGCCTGGAAGCGCCTGCCCGATCCCTTCGAACCCTGGGAGGCCGGCGCCTGATGCTCGCCCTCCAAGCCCCCGCCTGGCCACGCCAGGTGCTTGGCGATGATCCCCAGGTGCTCGCCGAAGTGCTCAAGGAAGACGTCAACCTGGCCGTCTGGCAACGCACGCTGTACCCGGAAATCAGTACCTTCGCGGGTTGGTTGAGCACCCAGGGGCTGGACCTCAAGCAAAGCCTGGAAGTGCTCGATGAGCGCGTCGAGCTGGGTGAGATGTTGCGCCAGTACGCCATGCTCGACGGCTGCACCCTGTTTCGCAGTGATCTGCAATGGCTCGCCGAAGCCTTCGCCTGCCTGACTGGTGCACGGCGCATCGGCCTGCGCCTGCGCAGTCTGGACAAGGCCATGTGCCCGCGCTTCCACGTCGATCATGTGCCGCTGCGCCTGGTCACTACCTATGCAGGGCCGGCCAGCCAGTGGCTGGAGGAGTGGGCGATGGCGCGCGCGAAGCTGGGCGATGCGGCGGCCGAACCGGTCAGCCGGGCCGAGGTGCGCCAGATGAGCGCCGGCGACGTGGGGCTGTTCAAGGGCGAGAAATGGGCCGGCAATCTGGGGGCCGGCATCGTCCACCGCTCGCCGCTGCCGGCGCCGGGTGAACGCCGCCTGCTGCTGACGCTCGACTGGCTTGGCTGAGGTTTCCCGCGGGCAAAAAAACAGGCCACCCGGAGAGGGTGGCCCAATTCACCAAGATCATGTCCGGCGTGGGGTGCCGGGAGGGTGTGAGGTACCCGTCGACAGTAGGCCCGAGCCGTGTGACAGGGCGATGACGCTACTGCGGTTTGCGCCAGTGGCCGTTGCTCTGCTGCTCGCAGAACGGCTGGAGGACGCGCGCGTCGCTGGCCACGCCGTAGTAGTGGATGTCCTGGCGGTAAGGCACGCCCTGGGTCTGGGCGTTCTCGCAGACGCCGAAGGCGCCGCTGGGGCAGCTTTCTGCGTAGGTCACCTCGACCTTCTGGTCTTTGAGCTGCGGCTGGCAGAAGCCCTCGCGGAAGAGTTTTTCCGGGATGGTGCGGTTCTGCTGGCAGACCTTCACGTCAATGTCCTTGCCCTGGGTATGCACCACGCAGGCCTCGCCTTGGGCGAGCAGGGGCAGGCAGGAGAGGGCGAGAGACAGCAACAGGCGCATGGTCGATCCGGGGTTGGTGTGAGAGAGCCGCGACTCTAGCGCTTTTCCCGGCGAGCGTCAGGCGGCACCATGGGCGAATGTTGAAGCAGATCCCGACTCATCTCATCGCCGGCCCCCTCGGGGCGGGCAAGACCAGCCTGCTGCAGAACTTGCTGGCGCAACGCCCGGCGGGCGAGCGCTGGGCCGTGCTGGTCAACGAATTCGGCCAGGTCGGCCTGGACGCCGCGCTGTTGTCCCGCGACGAGGACGGTATCACCCTGGGCGAAGTTGCCGGCGGTTGCCTGTGCTGCGTGAATGGCGCGCCGTTCCAGGTTGGCCTCGGCCGGCTACTGCGCAAGGCCAGGCCGCAACGGCTGTTTATCGAGCCGTCAGGCCTTGGCCATCCCGCGCAACTGCTGGCGCAACTGCGCGCCGCGCCCTGGACGGGCGTGCTGGCCGTACAGTCGATGGTGATGGTGCTCGATGCCGCGGCTCTGGCTACCGGGCAGCGATTGCCCGAGGCGCAGCAACGGGCGCTGGGCGAGGCGGCGCTGCTGCTGATGAACAAGTCCGAAACCCTGGATGACGCAGCCCGTGCGGGCCTGGCGGCGCGCTTGCCGGGGATGTCGTTGCGCTGGACGAGCCACGGCCACCTGTCGCTCGGCGAGCTGCCGAATACTCCGATTGAAGCGGCGGGCGCTGATTTGCCGCAGGGCGCCTTGTCTGGCGAACCGGCGATGCTGTTGCGCCGCGAATCGCCGTTGCGCCAGGTGCGCGTCGAAGAGGGCCGACAGGCGGTTGGCTGGCGCTTCCACCGTGACTGGCGTTTCCGCACGGCCGAGCTGGACGCCTGGCTGGCCGGGCTTTGCGGACTGTTGCGGGCCAAGGCAGTGGTGCACGGCGAGGATGCCTGGCTGGCCTGCAATCGCACTGTCGGTCCGGCGCCGTGGACACCCAGCGCCTGGCGCAAGGACAGCCGGATAGAGCTGATCCTGGCCGCCGAGGCCGATCCGCAGGCCCTGCAGGACGGGCTTTTGCGCTGTGCCAGCGCACCCGCCTGACAGATAAGGTTGCCCTCGTGTAACGAGTGAATGATAATAATTATCAGCAGATACTGCTTCGTGAACTCTTCCCGCAGGCTTTCTCATGTCGTTACCCCAACCGCGCAAGGCGGCGGACGCCAGTCCAGCCTTAGACGCTGAGGAACAGCTGTTCACTTCCGCCACGGCGGATGACGGCGCCCATTTGCCCAGCGTGAACGCCCAGCGCGTCAATGAGGCCACCTTGCGACTCGTCAGTTGCGCAGGCCCCCGCCGCGACGAGGAAGTGGTTCCCGAGGAAGTCATGATTCCCTACGCCGCGCCGGTCGAAGGCGTGGAAGACGGCGAGCAACCGCCGCCCCCCGGTGGCTGGTGGAAATCCTCGGGCCTGGCGATCGCCATGCACGTGGCCATCGTCGCCGCGCTGGTCTGGGTGATGCCCACGCCGGCCGAGCTGAATCTGGGCGCCGGCGAAATGCCCAAGGCCATGCAGGTGAGTGTCGTTACCCTGCCGCCCAAGCCTGAAGTCCAGCAGCCGCCTGCTGCCGCGCCAACCCCGCCGCCGCCGGAGCCCGAGCCGCCCAAACCGATCGAGCCGCCCAAGCCGGTGGAAAAGCCCAAGCCCAAACCCAAGCCGGTCGAGAAGGCCGTGCCCAAGGTGTCGCCCAAGCCCAAGCCGAAACCCAAGCCTGAGCCGGACCCCGAGCCTGCCGAAGAGGCCGCCGCGCCACCGACCCCGGCCGCACCGCCGCCGCCCGCCGCGCCCACCGTCGGCCAGTTCACCCAGGGCGCCCAGGCCGCGCCGACCGGCTCGCAGGGCCCCGCCGGCCTGCCCACCGGCAGTCTGAACGACAGCGATATCAAACCGTTGCGCATGGACCCGCCGGTCTACCCGCGCATGGCGCTGAACCGTGGCATCGAAGGCCGGGTGAAAGTGCTGTTCACCATCACCAGCGATGGCCGTATCGCCGACATCCAGGTGCTGGAATCGTCGCCGCCACGGATGTTCGACAACGCCGTGCGTGACGCTATGGACAAGTGGCGCTTCGAACCCCGCGTCAGCGGCGGGCGGATCGTCGCCCGCCAGGCGACCAAGGTGTTCTTCTTCAAGCTCGAAGGCCGTCGCTGATCACCCTGGCGAGCCAAACAAAAAACGCGCCCCAGGGCGCGTTTTTTATTTCCGGCGCATGGCTCTTGGTAGGAGCGAGCTTGCTCGCGAACCGCCTACTGCAGCAGCTCCGCGCGCAGCAGTTGCAACGCTTCCCTGGGCCCGCCCACGGCGATCTTCGCCGGCACGCCGAGCATCAGGTTCAGCGGCAGGCCGAAGCCTTCGATCTGGTTGCCATCGCGATCGCGTCCCGGCTCGTCGCCTTTCCATTCGCACGGCAAGCGCTCGGCGCAGCTGCCGCCCTCGTCGAGATAGCCGAACAGCGGCTTGCCCAGCGCGGCGGCGTAGCCCAGTTCGAAGGCGGTGCCGCTGTCCGGCTCGGCGCCGCGGAAGGGATTGAGGTTGGCCAGCACGGCGTCAGCCTGGCGGATCAGGTCGAGGTTTGCCTGGTAGATCCAGCGCGCCTGCTCGGCGGGCTCGACGATGCCCTCGGGCACCGAATGATCCAGCGGGTACAGCCCCTGCACGGCGAATTCGGCGCACAGGGCCTTGAGCCGCTCGCCCTGCTCGAAGGCATCGGGGCGGAACACGTCGGGGCCGGCGAGGTACAGCTTGAGCATGGTCAGAGTCCCATGAACGACAGCATCAGGAAGGTGGCGAACAGCACGAAGTGAGTCATGCCTTCGATGGCGTTGGTCTTGCCGTCATGCAGGTTGTAGCCGGCGACCATCAGCGTGATGAACATCATGCCGGTCTGCAGCGGGGTCATCGCCATCTGGATCGGCTGGCCCTTGAACAGCGCCAGGGCCTCGATCACCGGCACGGTGAGGATCACGGTCGACAGTGAGGCGCCCAGGGCGATATTGACCACCGGTTGCATGCGGTTGGCCATGGCCGCGCGCAGGGCGGTGAGGATTTCCGGGCTGGCGGAGATCGCCGCCACCAGCAGTGCCGGCACGATGGGCGGCACGCCGCTGCCTTCCAGGCCGACGTCCAGGGCCTTGGACATCACCTCGGCCAATGCGCCGATCAGCACGACGCCGACCACCAGCAGGCCCATGGACTGCTTGCTGCTGCCGGGGGCCTCGTGGCCTTCGGGGTGTTCGCCGTGGGTGGCGTAGTTGTAGCTGAAGAAGTAGCTGTGCTGGCCGGTCTGCATGCGCAGGAACAGTGCGTAAAGCATGACCATGCAGCCGATGGTGAAGAACGAGTAGAGCTTCCACTGCTCGGCCGGGATCAGCTCCGGGACCACCATGGAGATGCCCACGGCGGTGAGAATCATGGTCACGTAGGTCTTGCCCGAGTCGTCGTTGTACGACTGCTCGCCGTGCTTCAACCCGCCGAGCAGCGCGGCCAGGCCGAGGATGCCGTTCATGTCGAGCATCACCGCGGCGTAGATGGTGTCGCGGGCCAGGGTCGGGGAATGGTTGTGGCCCATCATGATCGCCAGGATCACCACCTCAACCAGCACCGCCGCCAGGGTCAGGATCATGGTGCCGTAAGGCTCGCCGACCTTCTCTGCGAGGATTTCGGCGTGGTGCGCCACGCGCAGCGAGACGCCAATGATCACCGCCAGCAGCGCGCTGGCGGTGATCCCCGCGAGCAGCTTGCCGCCGCCCAGCAGGCTGTGCTCCAGCGGATAGACCGCAATGGCCACCAGCAGGGCGAGGAGGAGGAATTTTTCTTCTTTGAGCGCGCGCAGCATCGAGGGGGATGTCCATTCCGTGGGAGGTCGAGTGCGCCATCTTAGGCAATCGCCGCGGGGAATTCATTTGCCCATCGACGTCGGCGTATCGGATCGGCCATGAAAAAGGCGCCGAAGCGCCTTTTTCCGTGCGGCGACGTTACGACTAGCCGGTGAGGTCCGCTCGGGCTCTTTGCAGCTCTTCGGCGATTTCATTCGCCTCGGCTTGTTTGTCGCGCAGCTTGTTCTGCGCCTTGGTCACTTTCCGGGCATCGCCTTTGGCTTGGGCTTTACGCAGGTCGGCCTGCGCATCCCAGATGTCTTCCTGCTTGTCGCGCAGCTTGTCTTCGAGCTTTTCTACCCAACGCTGCGCACCGCTGTTGCGGTCGGCGGTGCTGTAGTCAAGGCAATAGGCGTTGGTCTTGCTCAGTGCTCTTTTCAGCCCGGCGACACGATGGGGATTGCCATATTGCTGGGCTTTCTGAAGTTGGTATTCCAGTGCAGCACGCTTGTGCGCGCAATCTGCCGATGCCAATGAGGTGAATCCCGCCGAAACGGCCAGCAGCAGGGAAATCGCGGAGAGTTTCGCGGTGGTCATGGTGACGCTCCTCAAATGATTCAGAGGTGATTTAGGTGTTTCTCCATGACTCGATGTTGGACGTTGGTGCCAGGTTGCGGTACCGCCTGAAGGCCAAGATGTCGCCTGAAACCATCCCGAATTCTGTAGGTTGATTCCTGTATTGCCGCACTCCATTGCAGTCAGCGAAGGCGTGGCCGTGCTATTCGCCGATATTTGCCCTGCGCCGGGCAGGGCTCGTGCGATAATTTTCGCGATTGCCTGAATAACGAGACCTCACCCATGTACGACTGGCTCAATGCCCTGCCCAAGGCCGAACTGCACCTGCACCTGGAAGGTTCGCTGGAGCCTGAGCTGCTCTTCGCACTCGCCGAGCGCAACAAGGTCGCCCTGCCCTGGGGTGACGTCGAGAGCCTGCGCAAGGCCTATGCGTTCAACAACCTGCAGGAGTTCCTCGACCTCTACTACGCCGGTGCGGACGTGCTGCGCACCGAACAGGACTTCTACGACCTGACCTGGGCGTACCTGCAGAAATGCCAATTGCAGAATGTCATCCACGTCGAGCCCTTCTTCGACCCGCAGACCCACACCGACCGTGGGGTGCCCTTCGAGGTCGTGCTGCGCGGCATCCAGGGCGCGCTGAATGACGGTGAGAAGCAACTGGGCATCAGCCATGGCCTGATCCTCAGCTTCCTGCGCCACCTGTCCGAGGATGAAGCGTTCAAGACCCTCGACCAGGCCATGCCGTTCCGCGAGGCCTTCATCGCCGTCGGCCTGGACAGCTCCGAAGTCGGCCACCCGCCTCGCAAGTTCCAGCACGTGTTCGACCGCGCCCGCAGCGAAGGCTTCCTGACCGTCGCACACGCTGGCGAGGAAGGCCCGCCGGAGTACATCTGGGAAGCCCTGGACCTGCTCAAGATCGAGCGCATCGATCACGGCGTGCGTGCCATCGAGGATGAGCGGCTGATGCAGCGCATCATCGACGAGCAGATCCCGCTGACTGTCTGCCCGCTATCCAACACCAAGCTGTGCGTGTTCGACCACATGCGCGAGCACAACATCCTCGACATGCTCGAGCGTGGTGTGAAAGTGACGGTGAACTCGGATGACCCGGCGTATTTCGGCGGCTACGTCACCGAGAACTTCCACGCCCTGCACGAGCACCTGGGCATGACCCAGGAGCAAGCCAAGCGGCTGGCGCAGAACAGCCTGGATGCGCGGTTGGTGAAGTAATGAGGTCCGGAGTCGGCCTGTAACACCCTCTCCCTGAAGGGAGAGGGCATCGCCCAATGCCAGATTCCGAACTGGAAACCCCGTCCCGATCCGTCCCCTCATCTGGCGCCCGCGACCTTTCGTACAACCCCTGCTACCCCTATAAGAACGCCTCTCCCACCGTCACGAGGTAGCAGCATGAACAGGATCGTCGCCATCACCGGCGGTTTCGGCCATCTGGGCAGCGTGGTCGGCCAGGCTTTCGCTGACGCCGGCTGGCAGGTCGCCCTGCTCGACCGTGCCGTCGGGCCGCGTTATCCACAGGCCGGTGCGCTATCCATCGGCGGCATCGACCTCACCGATTCGGCTGCTGCCCGCGCAGCGCTGGACCAGGTCAGCGAGCATTTCGGCGGCCTCGATGCGCTGATCAACGTGGCCGGCGGCTTCCACTGGGAAACCCTGGCCGACGGCGACGTCGACACCTGGGACCTGATGTACCGCATCAACCTGCGCACCGCCGTGGTCTCCAGCCAGGCCGCGCTGGCGCACCTGAAGGCGCGCGGGCATGGGCGCATCCTCAACATCGCCGCCGCGGCCGCCACCCGTGCGGCGCTGGGCATGGGCGCCTACGCCGCGTCCAAGGCCGGCGTCATGCGCCTGACCGAAGCGCTGGCGGAAGAGCTGAAGGATGCGCGCATCACCGTCAACGCGTTGATGCCGAGCATTATCGATACCCCGCAGAACCGTGCCGACATGCCCGACGCCGAATTCGACCGCTGGGTGCGGCCGGAGCAGTTGGCGGCGACGCTTTTGTTTCTCGCCTCGGATGCGGCGTCAGCCATTACTGGCGCGTGCATCCCGGTGACCGGGCGCGTCTGACCGCGTGTGGCTTTTCGTAGGAGCGAGCTTGCTCGCGAACGGACTCCCGGCGGCGTCGGTGCAGGAGCGGTTCGCGAGCAAGCTCGCTCCTACCGGGAAAGTCCTTCAGTTGTCGGTAGCCCCGACGCTACGCAGGAAAGCCGCCAGGCAGGGGTTGTCATTGTGCGGGCTCCAGGCCGCGCCGTACTCCACCTGCGGCGACTGGCCGATGGCGCGGAAGGCCACACCGGGCAGCTGCATGCGCCGCATCGAGTCCGGTACCAGCGACACGCCCAGCCCCTCGGCTACCAGGTTGATGATGGTCTGCTGCAGGTGCGTCTCCATGCGCACCGCTGGGGCGAAGCCATGCTGGCGGCAGCAGTTCATCACCGACTCGTGCAGCGCCGGCGCGGTGGCGGGCGGGAAGGTGATGAAGGGTTCGCCGGCCAGCTTCGTCACGTCCAGTTCTGCGTCCTGCGCCAGGCCATGATCGGCCGGCAGCACTGCGCACAGCGGCTCGCGCTGCAGCGTGCGGTAGAGCCGCTGGCCCGGATCGCGCTCGGGGAAGGTCAGGGCGACGTCCACTTCGCCGCTGTCCAGCGCCGGGCCCAGATCGCGCGGGAGCATCTCGTTGAGCACCAGCTTCACCTCGGGATGGCCGTCGGCGAAGGCCTTCAGCAAGCGCGGCAGTAGCGTCCAGGCGGCAAGCATGGTGAAGCCGATGCGCAGTTCTCCACGCTCCCCACGCGCTGTGGCGCTCGCCGAACGCACAGCGAGGTCGAGGCCGGCGAGCAGTGCGCGCGCGTGCTGCTGGAAGTCGCGGCCGGCGGCGGTCAGCTCCACTGAGCGCGAATGCCGGGCGAACAGCGGCGTGCCCAGCTCCTCTTCCAGCGCGGCGATCTGCCGGCTCAGTGGCGGCTGGGTGATGTGCAGCGCCTCGGCGGCGCGGCCGAAGTGCAGGTGCTCGGCGAGGGCGAGGAAATAGCGCAGTTGGCGGAAGTCGATCATCGATACGGAAAGGGTATGGATTGGTGCTTTAGTAAGCATTGGACGGTATCGATTGGCAACCCTATGCTCGCCTGCCGCTCCCGCTCTCCAGGTTCCCAGCCATGCACACCGTGTTCGCCGTCGTCCAGCCGATCTTTGCGTTGATCCTGGTCGGCTGGCTGTGCCGGCGCACCAACCGCCTCGGCCCGCAGGCGGCGTCGGAAGTGAACAAGCTGGTGGTCTGGCTGTGCCTGCCGGCGCTGCTGTTCAAGGTCACCGCCACCGCGACCTGGGCGGAAATCTGGCAGCCGGGCTTCCTCGCTGCCTTCACCGGCGGTTGCCTGCTGGTGTTTTTCGCCACGCTGGTCTGGCGCCTGCTGCAGGGCCGCCCGCTGCCGGCGGCGAGCATCGACGGGCTCAGCGCCTCCTACGCCAACACCGGCTACATGGGCATCCCGCTGTGCCTGCTGGTGTTCGGCCAGGACGGCCTGGAGCCGGCGCTGATTGCATCCCTGCTGGTGGTCTGCGTGCTGTTCGCCATCTCGGTGGTGTGCATCGAGGTCGGCCTGCAGACCGAGAAGCATATCGGCCGCGCCGTCTGGGTGGTGACCAAGGCGCTGGGCAAGAACCCGCTGGTGGTGTCGCCGATCATCGGCGGGCTTTGGGCGGTGACGGGCATTGGTCTGCCGGCGCCGCTGCTGCACTTCCTCGATATGCTTGCCGCCGCTACCACGCCGTGTGCGCTGGTCTCCCTCGGCCTGTTCCTGGCGCAGCGTCAGGAGGGCGGCGAGCAGGTCGGCGCCTGGCCGCTGGTGATGATCAAGCTGATCGGCCAGCCGCTGCTCACCGGTTTCCTCGCCTACAAGGTCTTTGACCTGCCGCCGTTGTGGGCCGACTCGGCGCTACTGCTCAGCGCGCTGCCCACCGGTACCGGGCCGTTCATGCTCGCCGAGTACTACCAGCGCGAGGCTGCTGTGGTGTCGCGGAGCATTCTGGTGTCTACCCTGGGCTCGCTGGTGACGCTCTCCCTGTGCCTGCTGTGGATTGCCCGATAGTAGCCTTTGCGTAGGAGCGGACTCCGTCCGCGATCGACTCCCGTCCACTCCGAGCTGGCCGATGGCACATCGCGGACGGAGTCCGCTCCTACAAAAACGATACGCCGGGCATAAAAAAACGGACCGGCCATCGCGGGGATGGCGGGTCCGTTGCGCAAACGCAGGGGAGCGTCACCGGGGAAAGGTGACGCTCCAGACGCAGCCCCTCAGGCGTATGGCCCGAATTGCGTCAACGTTGCGATCAAGCCGGTTCGGACAGCGCGCCAGTTGCGCGCACGGATGATTGGCGGCGGGAGATCCGGTGGGCGTCGCCCGCCGGTGCCGTGCCCTTGTCGTAGGGCTTGGCCAGCAGCATGTAGAGCAGGCCGGCGCCGAGCACGATCGCCGTGGTGAGGATCATCGAGTAGTTCATGTACCAGGGTGCGTCCGGGGTGCGTGGCCAGACCATATTGGTGATCGCCGCCACGCCATAGATCAGCGCGGCGACGTTCACCGGCACGCCCCACTTGCCCAGCGTGAACTGGCCACCCGGCGCCCAGCCCTTGGCGCGGGCGATCAGCGCGGCAACGACGATCAGCTGGAACGCGATGTAGATGCCAATCGCGGCGAAGCCGACGATGGTGGCCACCGCATCAGCCATGAACAGACCCACGCAGACAATGGCTGCCGGCATCACGCCTGCCACCATCAGTGCGACCGCCGGTACGTGGTTGGTGTTGAGCTTCGACAGGGCCTTGCTGCCGACGATCATCTCATCGCGGGCATAGGCGAACAGCAGGCGGCTGGCGGCAGCTTGCAGGCTCAGTACGCAGGACACGAACGACACCATCACCACTGCCATCACCAGCTTCGAACCCACCGGGCCGAAGGCATTGGCCAGGATGGTAGTGACCGGATCGGTGTCTTCGCCGTTGATCACGCGCTGGATATCCGGCACCGAGAGGATCAGCGCCAGGCAGGCGAACATCGCCGCC
The DNA here is from genome assembly GCF_048068295.1 of Pseudomonas sp. NY15435. Lineage (NCBI taxonomy): Bacteria > Pseudomonadati > Pseudomonadota > Gammaproteobacteria > Pseudomonadales > Pseudomonadaceae > Pseudomonas > Pseudomonas sp. NY15435. The sequence goes on along the minus strand of NZ_JBLUQA010000001.1, from coordinate 416,553 downwards.
GCACCGCCGATGTAGATGGTCATGCGCATGGTCTTGGGGATCATCTTGCCGGGGTTCGGGGTTTCCTCGGCGACGTCACCGCAGGCCTCGAAGCCGTAGTACTGGAACAGCCCCGCCAGGGATGCGGCGAGGAAGGCCGGCCAGTAGCTGCCGTCGACCTTGATGTCGAAGGTGTTGAACAGCACGCTGAAATCGTTGTGACGCTCGAAGATCAGCAGGTAGCCGCCGACCAGCAGCGCACCGCCCAGTTCGCAGATGAAGCCGAACATGGCGACGCGGGCCAGCAGTTTGGTGCCGGACAGGTTGAGCACGGTGGACAGGGCGATCAGGCCCAGGGCGATGCCGATGGCGGCGTTGCCGTGCATCTCGAAGCCGAGCATGGCGGCCATGTACGGGCTGGCGCCCACGGCGATGCCGGCGATGGAGGTACACAGCGCCCAGGCATACACCCAGCCGACCATCCACGCCCAGCGCTTGCCCACCAGGCGACGCGCCCAGGGGTAGACGCCCCCGGAGATGGGGAATTGCGAGACCACTTCGCAGAACACCAGGCACACCAGCAGTTGGCCCAGGCCGATCAGCAGGTAGGTCCAGAACATCGGCGGACCACCCGCGGCCAGGCACAGGCCGAACAGTGTGTAGACGCCGACGACCGGCGACAGATAGGTGAAGCCCAGGGAGAAGTTCTCCCACAGGCCCATGCTGCGTTCGAAGTTGGAGCTGTAGCCGAGGGCAGCGAGCTGCTCGGCGTCATGATCGGTAGCGCCAGCGGCACGCTTGGCAGGGGACCCACTCATCGTTGTTTCCTCTCAGGGGGTTGATGGGCAGAAGGCAATCGGCCGGCGGGCCTCACGACGCCCGCCGGTTCCCTTTTCGGGTGTGTTTCTTATGGGTAAAAAGTGACGGTCACTGGCCGTCATCGAACTGCGAGAGCCACTCCACGGCTTGCCGGTGGTAGCGGGTGAAGCCCTTGTAGTCGACCAACTGCTGGTCGAGGGACTTGAGCACGCGGTGCATGCGCTTGGCCCACGCCGGGTTGGTGGCGATGTCTTCCAGGCTCAGCAGGTAGGTGCGGATCGGGAACACGATGGCGTTGCTGCGCGGCAGACGGTGCAGCGGTTGCAGTTCGATGCGCAAGTAGACCTTTTTCCCGGCGTTCTCGGCGGTCACCGTGGTGCGGTCCGGCGCCCACTCGGGCAGGGACTCGGCAGAGACATCCAGGCGCGGGTTGACGGTCAGCGACCAGTTCAGGCGACGCACCGGGTGGCCGTTGCGCAGGCGCAGGAGGAACTTCAGCGCGCGGTCGAGCATGCCGGTTTCCTTCACCAGCGGCACCGGGCCGTGGAACTCGTGCCAGGCCATGCCCAGGTTGAAGCGCAGCGAATAGTCGGCGCGCTGGGTGGCGATGCCCGCGCCCCAGTACAGGGTGCCGTCGCGCTCTTCCTGCAGGACCCAGTCGCCCTGGGCCTGGCGGGTGACGTACTCCATCGGTTCAAAGGGCAGGGTCGACGGATCACCGAAGGTGAAGGTGTCGTCGATGTTCAGCAGCTTGTTGGTCCAGTGCCAGCGGGTGCCGTCCTTCTCCAGGGAGAAGTACTCCGGGTAGTCCTTGGCGTAGGACTCCATGATCAGCTCGAGCAGGTCCCACTGCGCCTCCATCATGTGCGGCGCGGAGACGTAGTGCATGCCCGGGTCCTTCTCCAGGGTGATCGCTCGGTCGCGGCACTCGCTGATGTAGTGCTCGTCGATGTCGAACACCGCGCGGAAGGCATCGTTGCCTACGCTGACGTGCGGCTCCAGGTTCATCGAGTACATGTACTCGTCGTCCGGGAAGGGCCAGGGCGCGCGGTCGATGCAGGCCTGGCTGTTGGCGTAGGTGTAGTCGTCGCGGTAGGTTTCGTCGGGGCGGAATTGGATGGTCATGGTCGTTCTCCGGCTCAGCAGTCGATGACCAGCCGCGAGCACTTGGCACGCGACACGCAGGGCATGATTTTCTTGTTGGCGGCCTTGTCCTCGTCGGACAGCCAGTCGTCGGTGTGGAGGATTTCGCCATCCAGTTCGAGGACGTTGGTCTCGCACATGCCGCAGGCGCCGCCGCGGCACAGGTACGGGATTTCATGGCCGGCGGCCTCGGCGGCTTCCAGCAGGCTCTGGTCAGGCGAAACCTGGATGGTCGCGCCGCTGCGCGCCAGGGTGACCTGGAACGCCTCGCCGACGCTGCCCTGTTCGAGGAAGCGTTCGTAGTGGATGTGGCTGTCGGTCCAGCCGTGGGCGTGGGCGGCGGAGAGGGTCGCCTGGATCATGCCCTCGGGGCCGCAGACGTAGACGTCGCTGCCCAGCGGTCGGTCGGCCAGCACTTCGGCAATGTTCAGGCGCTCGCCGCGGTCGTCGCGGTAGAGGTGCACGGCATCGCCGTATTCGCGCAGCAGCTCTTCACCCAGGCGCGCATGGGCATCGCCGCGCACCGCCAGGTGCACTTCGAAGGGCGTGCCACGCAGGCGCAGTTCGGCCAGTTGCGAGCACACCGGGGTGATGCCCACGCCGCCGGCGATGAACAGGTGCAGGCGCGCGTGCTTGCTCAGCGGGAACAGATTCACCGGGCGGAGGATTTCCAGCTCGTCGCCTTCCTGCACCACGTCATGCATGTGCCTGGAACCACCACGGCCTTCTTCCACGCGGCGCACGGCAATCTGGTAGGCGCTGGCGTCGTAGGGCGAACTCATCAGCGAGTAGGCGTTGCGGTAGGTGCCGCTGGCGTGGGGCATCAGCACCACGATGTTGCTGCCGCCGGAGAAGGGCGTCAGGTGCGCGCCGTCGGTGGAGGCCAGGGTGAAGCGCTTGATCTCCGGGGTCACCTGCTCGATGCGGGTGACGCGGACATTCAGGGTTCCGTTGGACTGGCTCATGTGTCGAGCTCCTCGGCTTCGGGCAGTTCGCCGGGGACTTCGGCGTCGGCCTTCACCGCCTGGAATGCGGCGAGGCGGCGGGAGTAGTGGTCGCGGACCACCAGGGTGCGGGCGCAGTGCGGGCAGTCGAAAACGCGCTGGGTGACGTTCTCGGTGTAGCCGTCGCAATGCACGCACCAGACACGGCGCACGAAGGACCCGGCGTGCTCGCGCAGCACTTCGTCCTTGTTCAGGTTGATCGCGTCGGCGGCCTGCATGGCGGTGCCGATGAAGCTCTCGGAACCGGCCAGGTACAGGCGGGTACCCATGCGCGACTGCCCCAGCAGGGCGTGCAGGTCATCGACCAGCGCGCGGTTGCTCGGGTAGATCGACAGTTCGACATCAGTGATGTCGCGCAGCGCGGCGAGGTGATCCTGGCCGGAGAAGGATTCGCTGGAATACAGCACGCGGATGGGCGCGGTGCGCGGCATTTCGGCGAGCAGGCGGAGCATGGCGCCGCCGCCGCTGCCCTGGCCGGCGATGATGTGGTGGTTGCCACCGGTGAGCGGGCGCAACTGGTCGTAGACCGGCCGGCTCTTGATACCTGTGATGAGCATTATTCTTGTGCCTCCAGAACTGCCGGCGCTCTGTGGTCAGAACGCCGACGCGATTCGAGGACCCGTGCACGGTCACGGGTCGAAGGAGACAGGGCACAGACTGTGCCAAATAGTTAAGTAATTGAAATTTAAAGGAAAAATAAAAATACGAGATCAGGGGTGTAAGCAGAAATGACAACGCCTGTAGGCAGGCTTGCAGCGGTGGATTGTCGCAGGGGATTTCTCTCGGGTGCGGGAACCCCCGGTGACCAATCGGTCTTGCACCGGGAGGTGGGTCTCGGGTAGGAGCGGACTTTGTCCGCGATCGATTGCCGGCTGCTCGGAGCCGGCCTGTTGCACATCGCGGACAGAGTCCGCTCCTACGAAGGCTCTTCGGGGCGCGTCAGTCGTCGCGCTGCAGCTTGCGGATCAGCGTACCGACATCGATGCCCAGGTGGATCGCCGCCTTGCGCTTGCTGCCGCACAGGCGCACCGCGCGCAGGATGACCTGGCGTTCGTAGCGCTGCACCTGGGCCTTGAGCGGCTGGTCGTCGATGGTCGCAGCCGGATCGTCGGTGGCGATGGGGCTGCCGGCCGGCGGTGCGCCGAGCAGTTCCGGCGGCAGGTGCAGTTCTTCCGCCACATCGTCGGCCAGCACGGCGAGGCGCTCGAAGATGTTCACCAGCTCGCGGATGTTGCCGGGGTAGTCGTAGCCCAGCAGGCGCTCGCGGCAGCCCGAGGCGAGCCGCAGCGGCGGCTGGCGGTCGCGGTTGATGCGCGCGAGGAGGATGTCCATCAGCACCGGCAGGTCGTCACGGTGGGCGCGCAGCGGCGGGATTTCCACCGGCAGCACGGCCAGGCGGTAGTAGAGGTCGGCGCGGAATTCGCCGGCTGCCACCTGGGCGCGCAAATCCTTGTTGGTGGCGGCGATCACCTGCACCTGGACCTGTTTCGACAATGGCGAGCCCACCGGCTGGATGGTGCCGTCTTCGAGGAACTTGAGCAGCTTGGCCTGCACTTGCAGCGGGATCTCGCCGATCTCGTCGAGGAACAGCGTGCCGCCCGAAGCGCTTTCGATATAGCCGCGCTTGCCCGATTGCAGCGCGCCGGTGAAGGCGCCGCGCTCGTAGCCGAACATCTCCGATTCGAACAGGGTTTCCGGGATGCTCGCGCAGTTCACGTCGATGAAGGGCCGGTCGCCCCAGCCGGCGGCGCGGTGGATGTGCCGGGCGATGGCGGTCTTGCCCACGCCGGGCTCGCCGAGCAGCAGCAGGCGCGCGCGGCGACGGAAGGCGCGCACGCCCATGTCGGCGATGGAGGAGAGCAGCGGCGACATGTGCAGGGCGTTGTCCTGCGGGTCGCCCAGGCCCTGCAGGTCGGTGGTCGAGGCGCGCCCGGAAGGGCTGCGCAGGCTGCCCGCCGTGCCCGGCTCGTACTCGCGCTGGATCAGCAGGCTGTAGGGCTTCTCGTAGGCGCCGGTGGGTACCGCCTGGGCGCGGGTGAGGAACACCCGGCCATCGCGCGAGCGGGTCAGCGCGCTCTTGCCACCACGGCGCAGGGCCTGCTGGAAGTCGTCGAACTGCAGCGCCGAGCGCTGGAAGAAGTCCACGTCCGGCAGGCCCAGCACGTCGACGCGGGTGACGCGGTTGACGCGCTCCGCCGCGAGGTTGATGAAGCGCACCCGCGAGTCGCCGTCGCAGACGATCAGCGCCTCGCTGAAACTGTCGAGCAGGGCATGCAGCGCTGGCGTCTCCAGTAGCGCCGAGAGCATCTCCCCCGACGCGCTGACCGACGAGCGCATGCCCATGCGCAGCGGCGCAAAGAAGCCTTCTTCGCTCATGCTTCTTTGCTCATGGATGCAGCTCCGTCGCCTTGTTCGCCAAGCGCAGCACGAAGACGCGCCAGGCCACGCCCTCGCGGATGAGGATGCGCGAGCAGTGGCTGTTGAAGGACTGGTAGTTGCCGAACTGGTCGGGCAGGTCGAGCACCTGCCAGGTGCGTTCGGGCAAGGGCATGCGGTTCAGCGTCGAGGCCAGCCCGGCCGCACGGGTGATGCCGAAGGTTTGCTCGAAGGCAGCGTTGCGCCATTGCGGCTGGGCGGCTTCGTCGATCACCAGCACGGCGTCGGGCACGGCGTCGAATACGCGGCGCAGCGCTTCGATGCGTTGCTCGGCGTCGTGCTGCATGCGCAGTTCCTGGCTGACATCGCGCAGGCTGCCCCACATGCGCAGCATGCGACCGTTGTGGATGCTGGCGCGCACGTCGTTCTCCACGTAGGCCGGCGAGCCGTCATGGCGACGGTCCACCGACAGTGCGCCATCGACGTGGAACTCCGCTTCGATCAGGCGCCGCACGAATTCTTCGTTGGCCGGGCTGCGCGGCCAATACAGGCGCACCGGCTGCTCGCTGAAGTCGACGTCGGCGGGCATCTCGTAGATGTTGGCCATGGCGCGGTTGCACATGCGCCAGTAGGAGCGGTTTTCGAACACCTGGCGGACGATCTCGTCGGGTGTCTCGCGCACGTCCACCGACTCGGCGAACTCGATGCACCAGTAGGCCACCCGCGCGCTGAAGAGCATCTGGCTCATCACTTCGTTGGCGCTCTGCAGCTCGCCCAGGCGGCGGCTGACCGGGCCCAGCGGCATCTTCACCAGATGCAGGCGCGCCGGCTCGCCGTCGCGCCATTGCAGCACGCCGCTGGCGAGCACCGGCAGCAGGCCGCCGTTGTGGCGGATCAGGGTCAGCTCCAGGTCCTGCACGCGCTCATCGGCCGGTGGGCTGGCGAACAACTGCATCAGCGCGTTCAGCGAGTCGGCGGTGTAGATCAGCTCGGCGCCCTGGCCGTCCAGGGATCCCGGTGCATAGCCGAGCTGGTCTGTCTGCTCGGCGGAGACCTCGATGAAGCGTCCCTGGGACGTCAGGCTGTCGGACAGCAACAGGCCCCTGTCCAGCAGCAGTTTTAGCGGGTCCATTTTTCCCTCCAAGGCAGATCTCCAAGGCAATTTCCCAACACGGCGGCGTGGCCGCCAAGCGGCCAGCGGAATGAGCAAGGCATGTTGCATGCCAGCCTGAAACGCCCAGGCACCGTGGGGTGGCGCAGAGGGGTGTGTGCAAAATCGCAGCACTGCGGGCAATCGCGCAGCGCAGATTGCAGAGTATCCGCTGCATGGCTGCAGCGGTGCGCCGGGCGATGGAAGGCGCTCGATTTCCTGCTCAGTGCTGGCCAGTTGATAGCTTTTGAGTTCGTTTGAGGTGCCGGCGCTGCTAGGATGCGCGCGCGTTTCGTTGCAGAAGCGCCCGTCCCAGAGCCCGTTCTCTACAAGAGGCCCCCATGCGCAAGCACCGTCGTTTGACCTTCCGCCACATCGGCCAGATCAACGTGACCAACCGCCTGAGCGGCGACCCCATGGGGGTGGTCCTGGACGTCTCGATGGGAGGCCTGCGGCTGGTGACGGAGGAGCCGCTGGCGCCGGGCAGCTGTTACGACATGCGCCTGGAGATACCGGTACGCGAGGATCACACGCGCTCGGTGGACATCACTGCCATCTGCCAGTGGTCGAAGAAGGACGCCAAGAATGCGCGCTTCGAACAGGGCTTCAAGCTGGATCGGCCGAGTGCGGCGTTTACCGAGCTGGTGACGTCGATGTCGGTGAGCTTCAACCGCAGTTTGTTGGGGCGAGCGCGGTTGTCGTGATGGGGGGGGCTGGGTGCGGTCTGTTGCACCCTCTCCCCAGCCCTCTCCCTGAAGGGAGAGGGGGCCGTTCGGCATGCTGGGGTTGTTTAGGAGTCAGCCGGCGTGCGTTGAATCTTCAGCCCAGCCGGGACAGTCCCCTCTCCCTTCGGAGCGGGGCGCGCAGCCAGGGTTAGGGAGAGGCCAGCCCCAACGCCCGAATCTCCCGAAACGCCTTACCCCAGCGTCCCCAGAATCTGCACCCCCACCCGCTCCGGAATCTCGTTCTGCGACAGCACGTGCAACCCTGGGCTGAACACTCGCGCATAACGTGCCAGCAGCGGGCGGAGCTGCGGCATCACGGTGAGGATCGGCGGGTGGCCTTCCTTGCGCAGCTTTTCCTTCACCACCGGCATGCTGTGCTGCAACTGGTTGAGCAGGCTGGGCTCCACCGGGATGTTGTCCAGGCTCACCGGGCCGGCCTGCTGGGCGATGCTCAGGGCGCCGAGCAGGGTGTTCTCCAGGGCATTCTCCAGCACGAACACGCTCAGCTCCGGGCGGTCGCCGGCAATCGACGACACGATGCTGCGGCGCAGCGCATAGCGCACGTCGGAGGCCAGCAGCACCGGGTCCTTGGTGGTCTCGCTGCCTTCGAGCAGGGCACTGGCGATGGTGACGATATCCTTGAGCGCGACCTCTTCCTGGAGCAGCTGGCGGAACACCCGATGCTGCTGTGAATAAGTGAGCTGCGCCTTCAGCGATTCGGCCAGCTTGGGCGCCTGCAGGGTCAGGCGTTGCATCAGGTGCTCGACGTCGTCGTGCTTGAAGATGTCCGGCAGGTGCTCGCGCACCACCTTGTTCAGGTGCGTGGCGACCACGCTGGCGCAGTCGATCACCTGGTAGCCCAGGTTCAGCGCGCGGGACTTGTCCGCCGGCAGAATCCACACCACCTGCATGCGGTACGCCGGGTCGACGCCGAGGATGCCGTCGATCTCGCCATAGAGCTCCGGCGAGGGAATCGCCATCAGCCGGTCGGCGTGGATTTCCGCGCCGTCGATGCGCTCGCCGTTGATGTGGATGGCGTATTGCGAGGCTTTCAGGCGCAGGCTGTCGCGGATCTGCACTTCCGGCAGGAGGAAACCGAGGTTCTCCGAGAGCGTCTGGCGTACCCCGCGAATCCTCTGCGGCAGCGGCGCGCCGCTGGCTTCGTTGACCAGGCTGACCAGCTTGTAGCCCAGCGAGATCGACAGGCGCTCCACCAGTGGGATGTCTTCCCAGCCCAACTGCTGGGCGCGCTCCTGGTCCATGGCGTGCGTCAGCGCCTGGGTCTGCTCCAGGGTCTGCGCTTCGATCGGCGGGCCGGCCAGCGACAGGCGCCAGGCGATGAAGGCCACCAGCGCGGCGAAGGCGAAGAACGCCATGTGCGGCATGCCCGGCACCAGGCCGAGCACGACCAGGATGCCGGCGACGGTATAGAGCAGCGACGGCGAGGCCAGCATCTGCTTGCGCACCAGGCTGGTGATTTCCGCCGATTCGTTGACCCGTGTGACGATGATCGCCGCCGCAGTGGACAGCAGCAGCGCCGGGATCTGCGCCACCAGGCCGTCGCCGATGGTCAGCAGGGCGTAGCGCTGGAAGGCCGCGCCGGCGGGCAGGTCATAGACGAACACGCCGATGGCCAGGCCGCCGAACAGGTTGATCAGCAGGATCAGGATGCCGGCGATGGCGTCGCCGCGGACGAACTTCGAGGCGCCGTCCATCGCGCCGTAGAAGTCGGCTTCCTTGGCCACTTCCGAGCGCCGGCGCTTGGCTTCGTTCTGGTCGATCAGGCCGGCGTTGAGGTCGGCGTCGATGGCCATCTGCTTGCCGGGCAGGGCGTCCAGGGTAAAGCGCGCAGTCACCTCGGAGATGCGCTCGCCGCCTTTGGTGATGACCATGAAGTTGATGATCATCAGGATCACGAAGACGATCAGGCCGACGATGAAGTTGCCGCCGATGACCACGTGGCCGAAGGCTTCGATCACCTTGCCCGCCGCGCCGGTGCCGGTGTGGCCGTCGAGCAGCACCACGCGGGTGGAGGCGACGTTCAGGGTCAGGCGCAGCAGCGTGGTGACCAGGATCACCGTGGGCAGCAAGGAAAAGTCCAGCGGACTCTTCGATGACACGCTGACCAGCAGCACCAGGATCGCCACGACGATGTTGAAGGTGAACAGGGCGTCCAGCACCAGTGGCGGCAGCGGCAGGATGATCATCGAGAGGATCGACAGGATGATCAGCGGGATGCCGATGCGGCCGCTCTGGAAGGTCGGCAATAGTGACTGCAGTAGGCGCATGGTCAGACTCTGTTCAGCAGTTCTTCGGGAATGGGGACGTTGCGTATCAGCTCCGGGCGTTCACGACGCCCGGAGCGCCAGGCCTTGAGCTGGAGGATGTAGGTGAGGACGTGGGCCACGGCCTTGTACAGCTGCGCAGGAATCTGCTGGTTCACCTGGGTGGTGGCGTAGATGGCGCGGGCCAGCGGCGGCAGTTCGAGCACTTCCAGATCGTGAGCCTTGGCCATCTTGCGGATGTACAGCGCGGTCTCGTCCAGGCCCTTGGCGACCACGTAGGGCGCCTGGGCCTTCTTCGGGTCGTAGCGCAGCGCCACGGCGAAGTGCACCGGGTTGACGATCACCACATCGGCGGTCTTGATCGTCTTGCTGATCTGCCGGTGCACCAGCTGGCGCTGTAACTGGCGGATGCGCGCCTTCACTTCCGGGCGGCCTTCCTGGTTCTTGTGTTCTTCCTTGCGCTCCTGCTTGGTCATGCGCAGCTTCTTCTTGAAGAAGAAGTACTGGATCGGGATGTCGATGACCGAGAACAGGATGAACACCACCAGCAGAGAAAGCGTGATGTCGTAGAAGGTGCCGAAGGCCGTGGCGATGGCCGTGCGCACGTCGCCGCGCTGCAAGGCGAGCAGGCCGGGCAGGGCACCGTGCAACTGGTAGAGGGCGACGGCAATCAGCACGGCGATCTTCAGCAGCGACTTGGCCAGCTCGGTCCAGTTCTGCAGCGAGAAGATGCGACCCAGCCCGGTGATGGGGTTGAGCTTGGAGAACTTGGGCATGAAGTTCTTGCTGGAGAAGATCCAGCCGCCGGGGATCATCGAGAACAGCACCACCAGCAGCGGCGTGACCAGCAACGGCAGCAGTGTGGTGATGAACAGCACCAGGTGATGACCGAGCACCAGCGGCAGGTCGTTCAGGCCGATCTCGCTGTTGCGCAGATCGATGAAGGACAGCGCGAAGCCTTGCTTCAGGCCGTCGTAGAAATGCTCCACGCAGAATTTCAGGGCGATGAGCGTGGCCAGCAACGAGAGCGTGGTGGAGAGGTCCTTGGAGCGGCTGACCTGGCCATCCTCGCGGCTCTTCCTGAGTTTCTGCTGGGAGGCCTCTTCCGTCTTTTCCTGGGCGCTGTGCTGGTCAGCCATGGCGCCCCTCGCGGAAGATCACGCCGATGGCGTCGAGCAACTGGCGGGTGAGCTTCAGATAGTTCTCGGGGATGTCCGGCAAGGTCAGCCAGATGCACGCAAGGCCCGCCAGTATCGCCATCGGAAAGCCCAGGGAGAACAGGTTGAGCGCTGGCGAGATGCGGTTCAGCAGGCCGAAGCAGAACTGCACCAGGGTCATGCAGAACACCACCGGCAAGGTGATCAGCACGGCGGCGGAGAACACCCAGGCGAGGCTGCCGACCACCGATTCCAGCCCCAGGTAATGCAGCCCGCTGCCTACCGGCCAGTAGACGAAGCTCTGGTAGAGGATGCTCACCACCAGCAGGTGGCCGTCGATGGAGAGGAACAGGAACACCAGCAGGATGAAGTACAGCTGGTAGAGGATCGAGGACGACGACACGCCGTTCATGGGGTCGTTGTAGACGGCCATGCTCAGGCCCAGCTGGGTGGAGATCACGTCACCCACCAGGGTGAACACGGTGAACACCAGCATCAGCGAAAGCCCGAGCATCAGGCCGAAGGCAATCTGTTCCAGCGCTACCAGCAGGCCCTGGGCGGACAGCGGATCGATGGCCGGCGGGCGCGGCAGCGCGGCGCCGAGGGCGACGGTCAGGGCCAGGCCGAGGAGGATGCGCAGGCGCATGGGGATCGCCTTGTGGCTGAAGATCGGCGCCAGGGCGAACACCGCCATGATCCGGCAGAAGGGCCACCACCAGGCCTGCAGCGTTTGCAGGTAGTCGAAGGCCTGCAGGAAGGATGCGCCTTGCTGCATGGCATCAGCCGACCAGGCGGCCTGCCTGGTGGAACGACTCGATGAACAGCTCGGACAGGGTGCGCAGGATCCAGTGGCCGGCGAACACCAGCATCCCCAGGGTGATCAGCAGGCGCGGCAGAAAGCTGAGCATCTGCTCGTTGATCTGCGTGGCCGCCTGGAAAATGCTCACCAGCAGGCCACCGATCAGGCTCGGCACGATCAGTACGCAGACGATCAGCGCGGTGATGTGCACGGCGTTGGAAACGATGTCGACGGCGCTTTCCGGAGTGAGCATCTGTAGTGTTCCGTCAGGGCCGCTAGAACGGCTGCACGCTGCTGGTCAGCGTGCCCATCATCAGGGCCCAGCCGTCCACCAGCACGAAGATCATCAGCTTGAACGGCAGCGAGATCATCATCGGCGAGAGCATCATCATGCCCATCGCCATCAGTACGCTGGCCACCACCAGGTCGATCACCAGGAACGGGATGAAGATCATGAAGCCCAGCTGGAAGGCGGTTTTCAGCTCGCTGAGCACGAAGGACGGCAGCAGCAGGGAGAAGTCCAGGTCTTCCAGTTTTTCCGGCACCGTCTCGCCGGCCAGGCTGACCATGGTCTCCAGCGAGGTGCGGTTGGTCTGCGCCAGCATGAAGCGGCTCAGGGTCTGCTTGGCGCGGCCCATGCCGTCTTCCAGGCTGATCTGGTCGGCCTCGAAGGGTTGGTAGGCGTTGGCGTAGATGTCCTGCCAGACCGGGCGCATCACCAGCAGCGTCATGATCAGCGCGATACCCACCAGCACGTTGTTCGGCGGGCTCTGCTGCAGGCCGATGGCCTGGCGCAGGATGGCCAGCACGATGACGAAACGGGTGAAGCAGGTCATCAGCATGAGCATGGCCGGGAGGAAGCCCAGCAGGGTCATGACGATGAGAATCTGCAGCTTGACGCTGAAGGCCTGGCCGTCCGCCGTGTCGTGCAGGTTGAACAGCGTGACCTCGCCGCCGGCCGCCTGTGCGTAGAGCGGGCAGAGCGCGGCGACGAGCAGGCCAAGCGCGGCCAGCGATCTGCCTGTCAGGGAGCGGCGCAACATCATCAGGCAGTCAGGGCGTCGAGGCTGGCGCCGCACAGTTCCAGCACGCGCAGGCCGTAATTGCCGTTCATCACCACCACTTCGGCCTTGGCGAACAGCGCACCGTTGACCTTCACGTCCAGCGGTTCGCCGGCGAGCTTGTCGAGGATGATCACGCTGTTGGCATCGACGTCCATCAACTCCTTCAGCGAGATTTCCACCGAGGCGACTTCCAGGGTGACGTTCACCGGAATCTTGCCGAAGAAAGCCAGGTCCTGCTGCGGCAGCGACGCGCGCACGGGTTCGGCGGGGATGTCGGTGACGTCCTGGGTGAGGCCCAGGTCGCCGTCGTTGATCAGCGACTCGAACTCGGAGTCGGAGAGAGAACCGGTCATGGGTTTTTCACGCTTTCCAGGGAGGAGAGGAAGAGGGTGCCGTCGTCTTCGAAGATGGCGCCGCGGAACAGCTTCTGCTGGTTGACCCGCACTTCGACGCGCTCCAGCGGGCGGATGGTCAGCACATCGCCCGGCTCAAGGGCCAAAACCTGCGACAGCGGCAGGCGCGCGGCGGCGACCACGCAATCCAGGCGCAGCGGCAGGTGCTTGATGTGTTCCACCGGGTTGCCGGTGAGGCGCGGTGGCGGCGGGCCGGCGAGGCGGCGGGTCAGTTCGTCCGCCAGCGGGTTGTCCAGGTAGAGGTAGAGCGAGGAGCGTTGGCCGGTCAGGTGGCTGACGTAGCTGAACTCGGCGACGTACTCCCACTGCACCTCTTCATAGGTGGGGTCGATCTGCTGCAGGCGGCCGACCGATTCGCCCATCAGCAGGGCGCGGCCGAACAGGTCCACCACGTCCAGACCGAGGCGATCGAGCATGCGCTGCTCGGAGCTGCTGATCGGCGGCGTGTCGCGATTGGCGACCACGGTGCCGCCGTAATAGCACTCGATGACTTCGGTGAGCAGGGCACGGTCCATGGCGAAACCGAACTTGCCCAGGGGCGAATCGAATAAACATTCCAGTTCACGGGGAAGTTCCTCGTGAATGGTCAGGTTGTCCAGTTCGAGATTGATTCGATAATGCCGCAGGAAATAGTCGCTGATGATTCGCGGATATTTTCCGGAGATCTCTTTGATGTACTGCGGGATCTTGTGATAATGCCGGCCGAGTTTCTGCGGTTTCAGTCGAATCAGACTATCGGCGGGCACGCCATGGTGGACTTTTGATTTACCAGTCATGCTCAGCGTCGTACTTCCAGGTTCGATCTGCCATCTGCCCAAGGACACGGGAGGTGTCATGACCGCCGGGATCGGCTGATCGTTGCTCGCGGCATGCTCTGTCTGTCAGAGGGCCCGTGTCTTCTGCGTCACAGGCTGCTGACGTGGCGCAATGATAGCGATCTGAGGTCGTCCGATTAAATCAATAGATATCAAATGCTGTTTTTGACGGAACTTTTTGTCTATTGATTTAAATTAATCGGCGGGAAGCTATGGCGTAGTGCTGGCACTTGTTAGTGTGGGTGAGTTAGTTACAGGTTGCAGCGATTCGCATATGACGAAGTTGTTGCAATGCCACCCGTGAGATACCCGTTCTGTTAAGAAGTTCCGCAGTCGCCGATATAGGTTTCGGCTGATGCTGGCGTTGAGCGACGACAAGGGTTTTCGAACGCACTAGCGAATGGAAAGTTGCGGTGAACAGTTTAAGCCAGTCGATCGATCAATTATGTGAAACGCTGCTCGAAGAGCGGCCTGCGCAGAAAAAAGTTGCGATCATCGGGCCGTCCTCGGACGCCGCTCACGCTCTCCTTTTGCAGACGCTGCTGGCTGAAGGCTGTCGCGTCGAGCGCTTCTCCGGCTTCGCCGAACTGGCCCGTGCACGCAGCGACGCTTCCCTGCTGTTCATCCTTGCTGGTGCCTTCCCCGCCCCTGACCTTTATGCTCAGGTCGGCGCGCTGCTCAGCGATGGCCGCGAGCGCGATGTGGTGCCCATTGTCGGTTATGAAGAGCAGGACAAGGCCGCCACCCTGCTCGACCTCGGCTGCGTCGACTATCTGTTGTCTCCCTTCGGTGCTGGCCAGCTGGCCGCGTTGCTGCGTCGCCAGGAAGCTTCCAGCGCCGCCCAGGAACTGTTCGTTTCGCGCTCCCAGGCTGGCCGCCGCCTGCTGGCCATGGCGCAACGCGTCGCGCAGACCCGCGCGCCGATCCTCATCAGCGGCGAAACCGGCACCGGCAAGGAGCTGCTGGCCCGCTACATCCACGGCATCGCCAGCCCGGACGCGCCTTTTATTGCGGTGAACTGCGCGGCGATCCCCGAGGCGATGCTCGAATCCATCCTCTTCGGCCACGAACGCGGCGCCTTCACCGGCGCGGTGAATGCCCAGCCGGGCAAGTTCGAACTGGCCAACGGCGGCACCCTGCTGCTGGACGAGATCGGCGAGCTGCCGCTGGCCCTGCAGGCCAAGCTGCTGCGCGTGCTGCAGGAGCAGCGCGTGGAGCGCCTGGGCGGGCGCCGCGAGATCGAACTGGACGTACGCATCATCGCCGCCACCAACCGTGACCTGCAGGCCGAGGTCAGCGAGGGCCGCTTCCGCGCCGACCTGATGTTCCGCCTCGACGTGCTGCCGTTGCACATCTCGCCCCTGCGCGAGCGCAAGGAAGATGTACTGCCGCTGGCGCGCCGTTTCATCCGCCAGTACGCCCCGCAGGACGCCGAACAAGACCTGCTCACCGAGTCCGCCAGCCGCGCGCTGCTGCAGCATGACTGGCCGGGCAACGTGCGCGAACTGGAGAACACCCTGCAGCGCGCGCTGGTGCTGCGCAACGGCCTGTTCATCCAGCCCCGCGACCTCGGCCTGGCCGCGCCGGATGCGCCCATGGCCACCGTTGCCGCGGTGATCCCGCTGGCGGCCGAAGGCGGCCGCGCCGCGCTGCGCGCCAGCGGCAAGCTCGCCGAATACCAGCACGTGATCGACACCATCCGCCGATTCGGCGGGCACAAGACCAAGGCCGCCGAGAGCCTGGGCATGACCACCCGCGCGCTGCGCTACCGACTCAACGCGATGCGCGAGCAGGGCGTGCAGGTGCAGTTCTGATTTCGTTTCCCAGGGGAGCCCTTCCATGAGTTCGATCATGCAGGTACAGCAGGACATGCTGGACCGGATGAACCGTTACGCCGATCTGGCCAGCGGGCCGGCTGTGCGGCCTGCTGCGCAGCTCGCCACGCAGCTCGACGAGAGTCAGGGCATCGGCGCCAGCTTCGAGCAGGCGCTGCGCTCGGTGGACGCCGAACAGCACCAGTCCAGCGCCGCCATGGCCGCGGTGGACAGCGGCCAGAGCGACGACCTGGTCGGCGCCATGATCCAGAGCCAGAAGGCCAGCGTGTCGTTCTCCGCGCTGCTGCAGGTGCGCAACAAGCTCACCGGCGCCTTCGACGAAATCATCCGCATGCCGCTGTAAGGACTGACAGTGCTGCAGAATCTCAAAGGGCGCCTGCCGCTCGACAAACTCAAGCTCGACCCGCGCCTGGGGCTGCTCGGCATTGCCCTGGGTGCCGCGCTGCTGGCTGCTGCCGTGGTCTTCTACCTGTGGCGCGACCAGGGTGCCTACCGCCCGCTGTACGGCGCAGGCGAGGCTTACCCGGCTGCCGACGTGATGCAGGTGCTGGACGCCGAAGCCTTCGACTATCGCCTGCACCCGCAGAGCGGCCAGGTGCTGGTACGCGAGGAAGACCTGGCGCGCGCACGCATGCTGCTGGCAGCCAAGGGCGTGAAGGTGTCCATGCCGGCCGGCTACGAGCTGTTCGACAAGGATGAGCCGCTGGGCACCAGCCACTTCCTCCAGGACGTGCGCTTGAAGCGCAGCCTGGAAGGCGAGTTGGCGCGCACCATCATGGGCCTGAAAGGCATCGAGCAGGCGCGCGTGCACGTCGCCCGGGAAGACAGCAACTCCTTCGTGGTCGGCCGGCGTGACCCGGCCAAGGCCTCGGTGCTGCTGCAACTGGCGCCCGGCCAACGGCTGAGCCCGGAGCAGGTCGGCGCCATCGTCAACCTGGTGGCTGGCAGCGTGCCGCAGTTGAAGCCCGAAGACGTCAGCGTGGTGGACCAGAGCGGCGTGCTGCTATCGCGCGGCATCACCGGTGCCGGCGGCCCCTCGCAGAACTGGCAGGCGGTGGACGAGTACCAGCGCAAGGCCGTGGGCAATGTCGAGGAAGTGCTGGCGCCGGTGCTCGGCCTGGGCAACTACCGCATCAGCGTGTCCGCCGATATCGACTTCAGCCAGAAGGAAGAAACCCAGCAGGCCTACGGTGAGGCGCCGCGTCTGCGCAGCGAGGTGCTGCGCAACGAGAGCACGCTGGACCAGCTCGCCCTCGGCGTGCCCGGTTCGCTGAGCAACCGTCCGCCGGAGCCGCCGCCGCAAGCGCAGCAGGGGCAGGCGCAGAACGCCAACGTTCAGGCCGGCAACGGCAAGGTCGCCAGCACCGACAACAAGGCTGCCACATCTACCCGCGAGGAAGCCACCCGGCAGAACGATTTCGACCAGCGCGTCACCCACATCAAGTACCCGGCCTTCGCCCTGCGCCAGCAGAGCGTGGCGGTGGTGATCAACGCCAGCGCGGCGCCCGAAGGCGGCTGGACCGACAAGGCCCGCGCTGACCTGGAAGCCATGGTGAAAAGCGCTGTCGGCTTCAACGCCCAGCGCGGCGACCTGATCACCGTCAGCGTGTTCCCGTTCGCCGCCACGCCGGTGGAAGAGTCTTCCGCCAGCTGGTGGGAGAGCAGCGCCCTGCAATCCCTGGTGCGCTACACCGTGCTCGGCCTGATCGCCCTGCTGTTCCTGCTGTTCGGCGTGCGCCCGGCTGTGCGCAGCCTGGCCCAGCGGGCGCAGCCGACGGCTACCGCTGCGTTGCCCGAGGGTAGCGCCGAGTATCCGCTCGCCCTGGACGCCGAGCGGCGCCTGGCGCTGGGCAGTGAAAGCGTCGGCGGGCTCAACGTGCTCGGCGAGCTGAACCCGCTCTCGGAAATCCGCCTGCCGGCGCCGGGTTCGGGGCTGGAACACCAGATCGAGCATCTGCAGATGCTGGCGAAGAACGACCCGGAACGGGTCTCGGAAGTGATCAAGCACTGGATTGGCCGCAATGACCGACACGAGCCTGCCTGAAGAACCGAAAAAGCGCGGCCCGCAGATGCGCGCCGTGAGCTCCCTGGAACAGGCGGCGATCCTCATGCTGAGCATGGGTGACGAAGCCTCCGCGGGCATCCTGCGCAACTTCAGCCGCGAGGAGATCGTCAGCATCAGCCAGGCGATGGCGCGGCTGTCCAACGTCAAGCAGAACACCGTCTCCGACGTGATCGGGCGCTTCTTCGACGACTACAAACTGCAGTCCAGCATCAAGGGCGCCTCGCGCTCCTACCTCGCCGGCATGCTCGGCAAGGCGCTGGGCAGCGACATCACGCGCAACCTGCTGGACAGCATCTACGGCGAGGAAATCCGCGCCAAGATGGCGCGCATGGAGTGGATCGATCCCAAGCAGTTCGCCGCGCTGATCGCCAAGGAACACGCGCAGATGCAGGCGGTGTTCCTCGCCTTCCTGCCACCGGGCATGGCCACTGATGTGCTCGAAGCCATGCCGCCCGAGCGCCAGGATGAGTTGCTGTTCCGCATCGCCAACCTGAGCGAGGTGAACAGCGATGTCATCGCCGAGCTGGAGCAACTGATCGACCGCAGCCTGCGCGTGCTCTCCACCCAGGGTTCGCAGGTACGCGGGGTCAAGCAGGCGGCGGACATCATGAACCGCTTCAAGGGCGACCGTAACCAGATGTTCGAGCTGTTGCGCGCCCACAACGACGACCTGGTCGGCAGGATCGAAGACGAGATGTACGACTTCTTCATCCTTTCCCGGCAGAACCAGGAAGTGCTGCAGACCCTGCTGGAAGTCATCCCGCTGGACGAGTGGGTGGTCGCGCTGAAGGGCGCCGAACCCGAGCTGGTACGCGCCATCCAGGGCGCCATGCCGAAGCGCCAGATGCAGCAGATGGAGTCGATCAACCGCCGCCAGGGCCCGGTGCCGCTGAGCCGCGTGGAGCAGGTGCGCAAGGAGATCATGGGCGTGGTCCGCGACCTGGCCGCCGAAGGCGACCTGCAGGTGCAACTGTTCCGCGAGCAGACGGTGGAGTAACCGCGCATGGCGATCAAAGTCATCAAGGCCGACACCCGCGCCTGGCGCCCGTACCGCTTCCCGCCGCGCTGCGCCACCGCCAGCGCCGACAACCATGGCTGGGACAGCGACCCGGCGGCACGCCAGCGCGCCATCTCCGAAGGCTTCCAGGAAGGGCTGGAGAAAGGCTACCAGGACGGCGTCGGTGAAGGCCGTGAAGCCGGCCTGCGCGAAGGCTTCGAGGCCGGTCGCCAGGACGGCCTGCGCAAGGGGCGCGAGGAAGGCCGCGCGCTTGGGCGGCAGGTATTCGACGAAGCCAGCGCACCGCTGCAGGCCGCCGTCGAAGCCTTCGGCGAATACCACCAGGCCTTCCAGCGCAGCCGCCAGAAAGAGCTGCTGGAGCTGGTGCAGAAGGTGGCGAAGCAGGTCATCCGTGTCGAGCTGACACTCAACCCGACGCAACTGCTGACCCTCGCCGAGGAAGCCCTGGCCGCCATGCCGGGTGAGCAGGGCGATGTGCAGATCCTGCTCAACCCGGAAGAATGCGCGCGCATCCGCGAGCTGAACCCCGAGCGCGCCGCCAAGTGGCGACTGGTGCCGGACGAGCGCCTGGCGCTGGGTGAGTGCCGCGTCGTCACTGCCCAGGCCGAAGCCGACATCGGCTGTCAGCAGCGCCTGGACAGCTGCATGGAAGCCCTGAGCGCGCACCTGCAGGACGAAGACTGACATGGCCCTGGGCGACGGCTTCAAGCTCGAAGAAGCGCTGCGCTCACTGGACTCGGTCCAGCTGGCGCGGGTCAGCGGTCGCCTGGTACGGGTCTCCGGCCTGCTGCTGGAGAGCCTCGGCTGCCGGCGCATGACCGGCCAGCGCTGCTACGTGGAAGTCGCCGACGGCGAGCGCCTGGAGGCGCAGGTGGTCGGCTTCAACCGTGACATCACCTACCTCATGCCCTTCAAGAAACCCGTCGGCCTGACCTCCGGCTCGCGGGTCTTCCCGGCGCCGGACGAAGCCGTGCTGCACATCGATCATTCCTGGCTGGGGCGCGTGGTCAACGGCCTCGGCGAACCCCTGGACGGCCTCGGCAAGCTTGCCGGTCGCCACCCGTTGCCCACCGAGTTGCCGCAGGTGAACCCACTGCGCCGGCGCCCGGTGTCCGAACCGCTGGATGTCGGCGTGCGCGCCATCAACGGCCTGCTGACCCTGGGCAAGGGCCAGCGCGTCGGCCTGTTTGCCGGCAGCGGCGTGGGCAAGAGTGTGCTGCTGGGGATGATCACCCGGCAGACCAAGGCCGACGTGGTGGTGGTCGGGTTGATCGGCGAGCGCGGCCGCGAGGTGCAGGAATTCATCCTGCATTCCCTCGGCCCGGAAGGCTTGCAGAAAGCCGTGGTGGTGGTGGCGCCTGCCAATGAATCGCCGCTGATGCGCCTGAAGGCCACCGAGCTTTGCCACAGCATCGCTGCGTATTTCCGTGACCAGGGCAAGGACGTGCTGCTGCTGGTGGATTCGCTGACCCGCTACGCCATGGCCCAGCGCGAGATCGCCCTGGCGCTGGGCGAGCCGCCGGCCACCAAGGGCTATCCACCGTCGGTGTTCGGCCTGCTCCCGGAGCTGGTGGAAAGTGCCGGCAATGGCGAGGGCGAGACGGGCAGCCTGAGCGCTATCTACACCGTGCTGGCGGAGGGCGATGATCACCAGGACCCGATCGTCGACTGCGCTCGCGCCATCCTCGACGGGCACATCGTGCTGTCGCGCCGGCTGGCGGACGTCGGGCACTACCCGGCGATCGACATCGGCGCCTCGGTCAGCCGTTGCATGAGCCAGGTGGCGGACCCGGTGCATCTCTCCGCGGCGCGCCAGTTCAAGGAGTTCAGTGGCACCTATGAGCGCATCAAGGAGCTGATTCCGCTGGGTGGCTATACACCGGGCATGGATGTGAAGACCGACCGGGCCGTGCAGCTGGCGCCCATGCTGGAGCGCTACCTGCGCCAGGAAACGGCCGACGGCGCCGAGCTGGGCAACAGCGTCGCCACCCTGCAAAGCATCGTCGGGAGCCGCTGATGAAGGCGCAGATCGACATGCTCGGGCGCCTGGCCGACGTGCGCGGCGGCAAGGTCCGCGAGCTGTTGGGGCGGGTGAACTACCAGCAGAGTCTCTGCCAGCGTTACCGCAACAACATCGCCGGGCTGGATCGCCTGTGCGGCTTCAGCGTGGCCACCAGCACGCCGCTGCAGCGGCACAACCAGCAGCAGTACAAGGCGACCCTGCACAAGATGCTGCAGTTGCAGCGCCGCGAGCTGGAGGTCGCAGAGCAGACCCTGGCGCGCATCCAGGGCGAACTGATGGCGGCCATGCGCAGCGAGAAGGTGCTGGCCCAGGTGATCGAGGCCAAGGTCGGCCAATGGCAGCTGCAACTTGCGCAGCAGGAACAGAAAATCCAGGATGGCCTCGCCGCGCAGTCCTGGTGGCGGGCGCGGGGGTGACATCCGCCGGCTGTTTGGTGAACTCGCGCTATGGCATTTAAGTTTTCCTCCGGGGCGGTCGCCCTCTGAGGGAAAGCCCAAAAAATACTCGGATACACACCATGGAAATCACCCGGCAACTGACCAGCGTTGCGCTGGCCACCAGCGAGTCCGCCAAGAGCGCACGCAGCGAGCGTGCCGCCCCGGTGGCCGAGACCAGCGCGAGCGCGCCGGTCAACGATTCGCTGCGCCTGGACGAAATGCAGGAAACCCTGCGCGCCATGCCGGACGTGGACCAGAGCCGCGTTGCCCAGATCCGCCGCGCGCTGATGAATGGCGAACTGCAGAACGACACCAGCGTGCTCGCCACCAGCATCCTCTCCTACCATCGCGGCAGCGACGCATGACCCAGCGCGCGCGGCTGCTGCAGGTGATCGAGCAGGACATCCAGCAGGATGGCCGCGACTGCCTGGCGCTGCGCGACCGCCTGCAGGAGCTGTACCGCCACCTGCTGGCGCGGGACAGCGCGCAGATCGAAGCGCTGAACCCGGACATCCAGGCGCTGCTCGACTCCGTCGCGGGCCGCGCCCAGCGCCGCAGCCGCGTGCTGCGCGCCTTCCACCTGCCGATGGACGCCGACGGCATGCGCACGCTGCTGTCCAACTACAAGCCGCCGCACCGCGAGGAACTGCAGCAGGAGTGGCAGCAACTGGGCCAGCTCACCGCCCAGTGCAAGCGCCTCAACGAACGCAACGGCAAGCTGCTGGCGATGCACCACGACATCCTCAGCCAACTGATGGGCGATCCGCGCGAACAGCCGGTGTATTCGCGGCAGCCTTACTGACGAGCGCCTTTGGGCTGGACATTGTTCGCGAGCAAGCTCGCTCCTACAACGAGCGCTCCCCTGTAGGACCGAGGGGGACGCCTAGTCCTTGCTCGCGAACCGCACGGCACCATCGCCAGCGCGGACGAAGTCCGCTCCTACGGCGACGTTTGTGTCTACGACTCTCCCCGAAAATCACCTCGTCAACTTCCTTAACGAATCCCTCTCCACGGTCGCCCTTCCTCTGCATCAGGGCGCGTGCCCGGCAGGCGGAAATGCCGCTTCCCGCTGCGCGCCAAACCACGCCGGGCGGAAGTTGGACTTCTCCCTGGTCAACCCGCAAAGCCCCGTGCGACGGGCCTCCCGGCATTGGCACCGTAATTGCTCTGCCGGGATGAAAGAGGTGGATTCAGATGGCGACCATAGATTCCGATTACGTCAAAAGCATGGCCCAGCAGCTGGCCACGTACGAAGTGCAGAACGGCCTGAACAAGGCTGACCGCAACAAGTCCTCGTACCAGTCCCAGCTGACCGCAGTGACCTCCCTGGAGTCGGCGCTCAAGACCTTCTCCTCGGCGGTGAAAAGCCTGCAGGGCGTGACCGGCAGCAACACCAGCATGCTGGTCAACAGCGCCACCACCAGCAAGGACGGCTACCTCACCGCCAAGGTGGACAAGAACGCCGTGCCCGGCAGCTATGACTTCTTCGTCGAGCAGCTCGCCACCAGCCACCAGCTGTCCTTCTCCGGCCTGCAGGCCGGCGATATCGACACCCAGGGCACCCTGACCCTGACCCAGAACGGCAAGTCCTTCGATATCGACCTGAGCAAGATCGACACCGACGGCGACGGCAGCAACTCGCTGGACGAGCTGGCCGCGGCGATCAACAAGGCCACCGACAACACCGGCGTGAAGGCCACCCTGGTACGCAGCAACGGCCAGGTATCGCTGGTGCTGGGCGCCGAGAAGTCCGGCGCGGAGAACGCCATCAGCCTGTCGCTGAGCGGCACCGACAGCGCCAACAGCGCCTTCGAGAACGCCATGGGCAATCCGCAGGAACTGTCCAAGGCGCAGGATGCACGCGTCCGCCTGGGTGGCGAGAACGGCATGCTGCTGACCAACGCCAGCAA
The DNA here is from genome assembly GCF_048068295.1 of Pseudomonas sp. NY15435. Taxonomy (NCBI): domain Bacteria; kingdom Pseudomonadati; phylum Pseudomonadota; class Gammaproteobacteria; order Pseudomonadales; family Pseudomonadaceae; genus Pseudomonas; species Pseudomonas sp. NY15435. Next base: position 393,536 of record NZ_JBLUQA010000001.1, on the reverse strand, counting down.
CACCTTCGACAACATCATCGACGGCGTCAGCGCTACCTTCACCCAGGCGCAGAAATCCGGCGAACAGGCCATCCGCCTGACCGTCGCCCAGGACCAGAGCGAAACCAAGAAGAAGGTGCAGACCTTCATCGACGCCTTCAACGCCCTGGCCAGCACCATCGACAGCCTGACCGCCGCCGGCGACCAGAACGGCAATTCCCGTGGCGCCCTGGCCGGCGACTCCAGCGTGCGCGCCATCGAGAACGCACTGAACCAGATGGTTCGTACCAGCTTCGGCGGCGCCAACCTGATCACCCTGGGCATCAGTGCCGACCGCAGCGGCAAGCTGACCCTCGATGCGACCCGTTTCGAGAAGGCCATCGCCAGCGATCCCGAGGCCCTGGACAAGCTGTTCATGGGCAAGGGCAACCTGCTCGACAGCCTGGACAAGGGCGTCGCGGTGTACACCAACAGCACCAATGGCGTCATGAAGAACCGCAAGGACGCCCTGAACAACAGCCTGCGCCGCGTCGACGATGACTACGACAACCTGCAGAAGCAGTACGACACCTACTACGCGCGCTACCTCAAGCAATACACCTCGATGATGCAGACCATGCAGTCGATGGACCAGACCAGCGGGATGTTCGGATGAGCGCCTACGGCATGAACGAAAGCTACGACAGCTACCGGATGATCGACCTGGAGTCCAAGGCCGCCTCGTCCTCGCCCTACGAACTGGTGCTGGTGCTGTTCGACGGCCTGCTCGACGAACTGGCCCGCGCCCGCGGGCACATCGAGCACAAGCGCTACCAGCAGAAGGGCCGCTCCCTGGAGAAGTGCCTGAACATTCTCAACGGCCTGAATGGCGCGCTCGACTACGAGAACGGCGGCGAGACCGTGCAGGGCCTGGCGCGCCTCTACGACTACTGCATCTACCGGCTCTCCGACGTCAGCGTGTCGCTCGACGTCGCCGGCATCGACGAAGTGGTGCGCCTGCTGGGCATCCTGCGCGAGGGCTGGGAGGGCGTGAGTGCCGCACGTGGATGATCGCCGGCGCCTGCTCGAGCTGTACGAACGGCTCGGCTCGGCGCTGCAGCGCAAGGACTGGAAAGCCATGGGACAGGTTGACCTGGCGATCCGCGCGCAACTGGTGGCGATGTCGTCGCAGACCGGGCTGGCGGCCGACGTGCTGCTGGCCAGGAAACATTTGAAGCGCCTGCACGAGCAGGCGTCGCAGGCCTGCGCCGAGGAGTGCGAGCGCTTGCGCCGCCTCCTGCTTTCGCACCTGGAATACGCCGAGGGACGCTCGGCGTACATGCAGGTGGACACGTACCAGGAGGGTCGATAGACCGTGATCCAGCTACCGACCCAATCCCTGCCCACTGCCAGCCGCGATGTAGCTCCGGTGGCCGAGGCTCGCCCGCAGGATTCGCGCCGCGATGCCCCCGACGTTGCCAGCTTCCGCGACCAGCAACTGGCGCAATCGAATGCCGGTGAGCGGAGCATTACGGTGCAGTCCTTCCTCGCGCAGTTCGATACCGCGCAGGTCGATGAGCCTGTGCAACAGCCCGGCACTGTGCGGCCGGTGCTGCCCGAAGAGCTGCCCGCCGAAACCCGCGACAGCGATGCACAGGGCCGGCAAACCGAGCAGGCCTCACCCTCCGGTGCAGAGAACTGGCTGGCCGGCATGCTCAGCCAGGCCGGGCTGGTGGTGCAGGCGCGGGACAATCCGCCGGCGCAGACTGCCGCGCAGGTATCCGGGTTCGCTACCCCGCCCATCGATTCTTCCGCCCAGCCAGCGCCTGCCGCGGTGAAGCCGGAAGACATGCTGCTGCCACCCGCCGAGCTCTCCGAAGAGCCGGCCAAGGCCACGCCGCCGGCCCCCCGCGAGGCAACCCAGAGCCAGGCACAGACCCTGCTGCAACAGCACCTGGCCGCCAGTGCCCAGGGGCCGGAATCCGCCGCGCCGCAACTGCCGGCGGTAGCGCTCGAGCATCGTCTTCCGGCGGCTGACAACGGTGCACCGCCCGCGCCCAGCGCGCCGGCGACGCCGTTGTTCGACAAGCCGCTGCACCTCAAGGGCAACAACGATGCCCACTGGGGCGAGCAGATGGTCAGTGCCCTGCGCGACAACGTCGAACTGCAACTCGGCCAGCGCGTGCAGAACGCCACGATCCGCCTCGATCCCCCGGAGCTGGGCGCCCTGGAGATTCTCGTGCGGCATGAGGCCGGCCAGCTCAACGTGCAGATATCGGCCAGCAATGGCGACGTCGTGCGTCTGCTGCAGAACACCAGCGAGCGCCTGCGCCAGGAGCTGGTCGGGCAGAACTTCCTGCAAGTCAACGTGCAGGTCTCGTCCGATTCGCAGTCCGGCCAACAGGGCCAGCAGAACCGCCAGCGCTTCGCCGAGGAACAGCTCGCGGTCGCCGCCAACCCGCGTGATACGCAGGCGAGCGAGGGTGCCGCGCCGCGTGGCGACAGCGACGTACTGATTACCGTGTAGGCCCTCAGCGGCCCGCATTCCCACAGGATTTTTCGAGAAACCCCATGTCCACGCCGCGTCTCGTTCTACTGATGCTCATCGTGAATATCGCCGTCGTGCTGGGCGGCGTGTTCGTCAATTACAGGATGATCAAGGCCGCCAGCCTTGCCCCGGTGGCTGCGGTTGCCGACAAGGACGGCGGCAAGGAAGAAGCCAAGGAAGAGGAGGAGCAGGAAAGCGCCGAATACCTCTTCGTGCCGGTGGAGAAGATCATCGTCAGCTCCCGTGGCGAAGACCGCGAACACTACTTCGTGATCGATCTGGTGCTGCAGGCCAAGGCCGAGCAGGAGCGCAAGAAGCTGGAAAGCGTCGCGCCCATGGTGCGCAGCTCGGTGGTTGCGAACCTGACCCCGGAGAAGTTCGAAGTGCTGCGCGCCATGCCCATCGGCGAGGTGCAGGCGCGCCTGGAAAAGGCGGTGATCGACGACTTCGCCGCGCGCAAGGTGGTGGTGCCCTTCGAGCACGTGATGCTCAGCAAGATGATCGTCCAGTAAGCCGCCATGCACGCCCTTCGCGATCCCGCGCACGACTACGCCGGCGAGAACGGTGGCCATGCCCGCCTGTCGCCGGCGGCCGAGCAGCGCTGGATGATGCAGTACCTGCCGCTGGTGCGACGCATCGTCAGCCAGCTGTCGCTGCAGGCCAACCAGGTGCTGGATCGCGAGGACATGGAGCAGATCGGCCTGATGGGTCTGCTTGAGGGCCTGCGCCGCTACGGCGAGCCGGACGAGCAGTTCGGCCGCTTCGCAGCACTGCGCATCCGTGGCGCCATCCTCGACGAGCTGCGCCGCCAGGACTGGCGCCCGCGACAGGTGCGGCAGCAGGCGCACAAGGTGCGTGATTCGATTCGCGCGCTGGCTCGCCAGCTTGGTCGCATGCCCAGTGACGAGGAAGTACTCGCCGCTACGGGTCTCGACGACGCGGGCTACCAGGATTACCTGCGCGCCGAGTCGTCCGAGGCCATCGAGAGCTTCGACGCACTGCTGCAAAGCGGCCACGACGGCGTGCAGGGCAGCGGCGACGCGCTGGAAGAGCGGGTGCTCAAGGAGCGTCTGCTGGCCCAGGCGCTGGAGCGCCTTAATGAACGCGAGCGATTGATCCTCAACCTGTACTACCAGCACGAACTCAACCTCAAGGAAATCGCCCTGGTGCTGGAGCTGACCGATGCACGCATCTGCCAGTTGATGAAGCAGGCGATCGGCAAGTGCAGCCGTTTCCTCAACGACCCCGACACACTGTGAAGAACCCATAACCATGCAGAAAATCATCGGCGCCCTGATCATCATCGCTGCCGTGCTCGGCGGCTACGCCATGGCCCATGGCGACATGCGCGCACTCTGGCAGCCGGCGGAGATGCTCATCATCCTCGGCGCCGGTCTGGGCTCGCTGGTCGTTGCCAACCCGCGCGAAGTGCTGCTGGAGATGTGCTCGCAGATCAAGGGCGTATTCGTATTCAAGCGTCGTGGCGAGGAGTTCCAGCGCCAACTTCTCATGCTGCTCTACGAGCTGCTGGAGATGGTCGATGTCGGCGGCCTGAAGGTGCTCGATGCGCATATCGAGGAGCCGGACCAAAGTGAACTGTTCGCCCGCTATCCGCTGATCCTCCAGGAGAAGAACCTGATGGCGTTCATCGCCGACAACTTCCGCCTGATGGCCATGGGCAAGATCAGCGCCCACGAACTCGAAGGCTTCCTCGAGCAGGAGCTGGACGCCATGGAGCACGCCCTCCTGCAGCCGTCCAAGTCACTGCACAAGGTCGGCGAGGCGATGCCCGGCTTCGGCATTCTCGCGGCGATCCTCGGCATCATCATCACCATGGGCAACATCGGTGGCTCGGTGGCGGAGATCGGCGCCCACGTGGCCGCCGCACTGGTGGGCACCTTCTTCGGCATCTTCGTCTGCTATTGCCTGATGGACCCACTGTCCAACGCCATGTCACAGCGCGTGAAGACCGAGCTGTCGGCGCTGGAATGCGTGCGCACCACGCTGGTCGCACACGTCGCCGGCAAGCCTACGCTGCTGGCGGTGGACGCCGGGCGCAAGTTGATCGAACAGGACGTGAAGCCGGCCTTCAAGCAGCTGGAGACCTGGGTCACCCGCTATGAGGAAGAGCGGGACGCAGCATGAAGAAACGTGCCGACAAGCACAGCGAAGTCATCATCAAGCGGCGCAGCAAGAAGGGTCACGATGATGAACATGGCGGCGCCTGGAAGGTAGCTTTCGCCGACTTCACCCTGGCGATGATGGCGCTGTTCATGGTGCTGTGGATCGTCCACCCGCAGACCGAGCCGCAGCCGGTGGCGGTGGGCGACCAGGACGCCAACCCGGTGGTGGATGGCGGCGCCGGCGTGTTCGATGGTGCCAGTCGTACGCCCACCGAGCTGGATGGCATGCCGCAGCCGATCAAGACGCCGGAGAAGCCCGCGCCGCAGCTCGCGCTGGACGCCGGCAAGCAGGGCAAGGCCGGCGAGCAGGCGAAAGACTCCAGCGTGCCGCAGGACGACGAAGGCCGCCATTACGACAGCAACGAGGACCTGCGCGAGCTGGCCGAGCTGATCCGCGAGGTGTCCGGCAAGGTCGATGCGCTGGCCAACATCGAGGTGACCGTGGTGCCGCAGGGGCTGCGCATCCTGATCAAGGACGACCAGCAGCGCTTCATGTTCGCCCGCGGCCAGGCCACCCTCGACCCGCACTTCCAGACCCTGCTCGGCGCGCTGTCCGGCGTGCTGTCCAAGGTGCAGAACAAGCTGATCCTCAGTGGCCACACCGACGCGGTGCAGTACCGCCGGCCGGATGGCTACAACAACTGGAACCTTTCCGGCGACCGAGCCCTGCGCGCGCGCAACGTGATGGTCGACAGTGGCCTGCCGGCCGCGCACGTGCTGCAGGTGGCGGCGCAGGCCGACGTCATGCCGCTGCGCCCGGATGATCCGGAGAACGGCGCCAACCGGCGCATCGAGATACTCCTGCTGACCCAGCGCGCGGAGAGCCTCTACCGGGAAATCTTCGGCGAGAGTTATGCCCAGGTGCATTACTCGGCGTCCGGCGCAAAGCTCGTCGAGCCGCAGCCGCAGCCGCAGCCGCAGCCGCAGAAAGCAGGGGCGCCGGCGTCAGCGGCGGTCGAGGCAACAGCTCCCGCGGCGAGCGCGGAGCTCCGGTTGAAGCTGTGAAGTGCTCAGCGGTTGCGCAGATGGCGCGGGCAGAACACCTGGCGCGTCTCCACGCCATAGAGGCAACTGCCCAGCGGTTCGAGGGTGATGCGGGCGCCGCGCTGGCGGCCATAGAGCAGGCTGAAGATCAGCTCGCTGTCCAGCCCGCTGTCGGCCTGCAGGTTGCTGATGCTGTTCTCTTCCACCTGCAGCTGGTAGCGCCCGGCGAGGTCGCTGCCGACCTGGCCGGAGACTTCGAGGATGTTCGAGTCCTGCTGGATCATCGAGTAGAAGCGCCCCTCGTGGAACATGGTGGTCTGGGCGATCTCCAGCACCTTGCCGTTGCTCAGCAGCACCTGGCCGGAGGAAGCGTAGCGTCCGTCGATGGGAGAGGTGCCGTGGGCATGCTTCCACAGCATGCCCAGCGCCAGGGCCAGGCAGATCACGCCAAACAGCGAAATCAACAGGCAGCGGCGGGCCACGCCGGTCTGGCGGCGTAGGTTCAGTTCAGGCACTTGCGCAGCTGCTCCTGGGGAATCCGGGCAACCTGGCTCTCATGGATCAGCAGCCAGTTGGAGTTGCCTTCGGGTTGCACGCAGACCAGTTCGTAGAAGCCCGAGGTCATGTGCAGCATGAGGCCGATGGGGCGAGTGGCCAGGTCGGCCAGTTGCTGGGCCAGGGGGCGGGTGTTGCGCATGAGCTGCTGCAGGTCCTGTTCGTTGTCTTCGACATAGGTGATCTGCAGGGAGCCGACGTTCTGTTCGGCGGTGAGGACCGGACTGCGCACCTGGGTGTAGTAGAAGGCGCCGGAGAGGAACAGCAGGCCGAGGATGCAGAGGCTGGCGGCGGCGAGTTTCAGGCGCCGTGGATTCGGCGCTCGCGGCGCTGGCGAGGGGTTGCTGGCGCCCCCCAGCGGAATCACTTCCGGGGTGGCGTCCGTCACTTCCGCATCCGGCTCGCCGGCCTGGCTGACCAGGTACTGCGGATTGAACATGTAGCCGCGGCGCGGCAGCGTCTGGATGATCTGCCGCTGCTTCTCGTCCGCCAGCACCTGGCGCAGGGTGTAGATCTGCTGGTTCAGGCTGCCCTGGCCGACCACACGGTCGGACCACGCATGCGTCAGCAGTTCATCGCGTGCGACCACGTCCCCCGGGCTCTGCAGCAAGCGCTCGAGAACCCGGCTGCCGGAAAAACCCAGGTCGATACGCTCTACCTGGCCATCACGGTCGAGGTCGAGTTGGTAGAGCGCGGGATAGAACTGCGCGACGCAATCGGAACGCCCGGTCCGGAGGGTCAGGCACGTGATCGGCCGACTGTCCGGTAGCGTGGAAGTGAGTGTGTTCATCGTGCCCTTGCGAGCCGCTCCCTTGACGGTCGCGGGAAACTCCATTTGTCCATGGAGGCGGAGGCATTATTTTGACGTCAGAAAAATGTGGGTGCAAGTTCTGAATTTTGCACACTCGTGCTTGCGTTTTTCATACAAGCCTCGAAACCACTGCCGCAGAGGGGCCACACCGCGACCCAGGGTCGCAATGCCACTTGTCAGCGTACCCGCAGACAGCAAAACGCCCCGCCGGGGCGGGGCGCTCGCGGATCAGGGGGCGCGAGGCGGGGGGCGCCTCGCGCAGGCCGGGCATTAGCCCAGCAGGCCCATGATCATGCTGGGCATCTGGCCAGCTTGCTTGAGCATGGAGATGCCGGACTGCATCAGCATGGAGTTCTTGCTCATGTTGGCGCTCTCGACGGCGAAGTCGGCGTCCATGATGCGGCCCTTGGACAGGTCGGTGTTGTCCTTCATGTTGGCCAGGTTGTTGGAGGTGTGCTGCAGGCGGTTGATGTTCGCACCGAACTGCGCGCGCAGGGCGCCGATGGCGTCCAGGGCATCGTTGGCTTTATCGATGGAACCGTTGGCGCCAGCGATGGTTTCCAGCTCGGTACCGGCGGCCGGGGTCGCGGCGAACTGGGTGGTCAGCGCGCCCAGGGCGGTGGTCACGGCGCCCAGTTGAGTGGTGACATCGACTTTCAGGGTTTCGGCCTTGTCCGAACCGATCTGGAAGGTCACGCCGCCAGTGGCGCCGAACTTGCCGGCGGTGCCGGAAACGCTGAACAGGTTGTCACCGGCGAACTTGGTGTTGGCGATGATGTTGGTCAGCTCCTTGCCCAGCTCGTTGAACTCGGCGGACAGCGCCTTGCCGTCGTCGGTGGAGTTGGTGCCGTTGGCGGCCTGGGTGGCCAGGTCCTTCATGCGCTGGGTGATGTCGGTCAGCTCGCTGAAGGAGCCGTCAGCGGTCTGCATCAGGGAAATGGCGTCGCTGGTGTTGCGCATCGCCACGTCCATGCCACGGGACTGGGCGTTCAGGCGGGTGGCGATCTGCAGGCCGGCGGCGTCGTCGGCGGCGGAGTTGATGCGCAGGCCGGTGCCCAGGCGCTGCTGGTTGGTGGCCAGCAGGTTGTTGGTCTTGCCCAGGTTGGTCTGGGTGATCAGCGAGGAGTAGTTGGTTTGAATCGACAAGGCCATGGTGGACTTCCTGTATGAGCTGAATGAAGCCGGCGTTGTGCCTGCTGAAGGGGTAAGGCGACAGCTCGCGGAGCAGGATTAAGGGCGGATGAAAAAAATTTGGCGCGGGGATTCCGGCGATCGCCTCGTCGACCTTCTTCCCCTAAGCCATGTGCCCTGATGCGCAGGATCGGTCATCTATGTTGTTGAGACATATCTGACAGCCCTGATGCCGGGGTGCGGCTAAGCTCCCCAGGTCCACATGGTTGTGGATCGTTCGTATGAACCGCTCGTTCCGAACCCCTGAGAAGGACCTTCATGATTTCCGTCTACCAGCTCAAGTCGCGTTTCCAGAACCTGCTCCGTCCCCAGGTCACCCGTCTCCACGCGCGTGGCGTTACCGCCAACCAGGTGACCCTGGCCGCCTGCGGCCTTTCGCTGCTGGTCGCGCTCGCCGTCGCACTGCTCGCCAGCCACGCCTGGATATTCCTGTTGATCCCCCTGTGGATGTTCCTGCGCATGGCGCTCAACGCCATGGACGGCATGCTCGCCCGCGAGTTCGGTCAGCAGTCGAAGCTCGGCGCCTACCTCAACGAACTGACCGACGTGATCGCCGACAGCGCGCTGTACCTGCCGTTCGCCCTGCTGCCGGGTGTGAGCCCGGCGCTGGTGGTGCTGGTGGTGGTGCTCGCGGTGATCAGCGAATACGCCGGCGTGCTCGGGGTGATGGTCGGTGCCTCCCGGCGCTACGACGGGCCAATGGGCAAGAGCGATCGGGCACTGTGCTTTGGCGTTTTCGGCGTGGCCGTGGCGGCCGGGCAGCTGCCGCTGGTCTGGCTGAACCCGCTGCTGGTGCTGCTGGCACTGCTGCTGGTGCTGACTATCGTCAACCGGGTGCGCCAGGGGCTGGCCGAGCAGAAGCAACAACAGGGCGGTTGAGCAAGGGCCGCCATGTCAGGACAGGGACCGGACAGTCCCGCAAGCCATCGAACAGAGGAAGTTATGCGCGAGTCTTCGAATCATCACTTCGTTACCCATGACGGCGTCGAGCTGTTCTACCGCCACTGGCCGGCTGCCGCCGGTGACGCGCCGCGCCGCGCGGTGCTGCTGTTCCACCGTGGCCATGAGCATTCCGGGCGTATCGGCCACCTGGCCGACGAACTCGACCTGCCCGGCTTCGACGTGTTCGCCTGGGACGCCCGTGGCCACGGCCAGTCCCCGGGAGCGCGTGGCGACAGCCCGAGCTTTGGCACCAGCGTGCGCGACGTGCAGACCTTCGTCGAGCACATCGCCGCCACCTACGGCATCGCCGTCAGCGACATGGCGGTGGTGGCGCAGAGCGTCGGCGCCGTGGTCGCCTCCACCTGGGTGCACGACTACGCGCCGCCGATCCGCAGCCTGGTGCTCGCCTCGCCGGCGTTCAAGGTCAAGCTCTACGTGCCTTTCGCCCGGCCGGGCCTGAAGCTGGCGCGCTGGTGGCGCGGCAACTTCTTCGTCAACAGCTACGTGAAGGCGAAATTCCTCACCCATGACCCCGAGCGCATCGCCTCCTACGACAGCGACCCGCTGATCGCCAAGGCCATCTCGGTGAACGTGCTGCTGGGCCTGTATGAGGCGGCCGACCGCGTGGTGGCGGACGCCCAGGCGATCCAGGTGCCGACGCAGCTGCTGATCTCCGGTTCGGACTTCGTGGTGCACCGCAAGCCGCAGCAGCGCTTCTTCGACAGCCTCGGCACCGCGCGCAAGGAGCTGCACGTACTCCCCGGTTTCTTCCATGACACCCTCGGCGAGCTGAATCGCGAGCAGGCCGTGACCCGCGCGCGGCGCTTCATCCTCGAATGCTTCGCCCGCGAGGCGGAGCGACCGGACCTGCGTGACGCCGACCGCTTCGGCTACACCTGCGCCGAGGCGGAAGCACTGGCGACGCCACTGCCCAACTTCTCGATCCGCGATCTCTACTGGCGTGCCACCCGCGCCAACATGCGCCTCGGCCGGCTGCTGTCGGACGGCATCAACCTGGGCTTCCAGACCGGCTTCGACTCCGGCAGCACCCTGGACTACGTCTACCGCAACCAGCCCGCCGGTGCGGGGCCGGTGGGCCGGATGATCGACCGTACCTACCTGGAGTCCGCCGGCTGGCGCGGCATCCGCCAGCGCAAGGTCAACATCGAGGAACTGTTGCGCCTGGCCATGGCCAGCCTGCGCGAGCAGGGGCGCGAGGTGCGCATCCTCGACATCGCCGCCGGCCACGGGCGCTACATCCTCGAAGCGTTGCAGGGCGTCGAGGCGCTGCCGGAAAGCGTGCTGCTGCGTGATTACAGCGAATTGAACGTGCGCGAAGGATCGGCGCTGATCGAGCGCCTCGGCCTGAAGGCGCGTGCGCGTTTCGTCCAGGGTGATGCCTTCGATGGCGCGGACCTCGCCGCCGTAGCACCGAAACCGACCCTGGCGGTGGTGTCCGGCCTCTACGAACTGTTCGCCGACAACGCCATGGTCGGCGGCTCGCTGGCGGGGCTCGGCGAAGCAGTCGAGGAAGGTGGCTACCTGATCTATACCGGCCAGCCCTGGCACCCGCAGCTCGAACTGATCGCCCGCGCCCTCACCAGCCACCGCGCCGGGCAGGCCTGGGTCATGCGTCGCCGCACGCAGCTGGAAATGGACCAACTGGTCGAAGCGGCGGGCTTCCGCAAGCTGGCCCAGCGCATCGACGAGGACGGCATCTTCACCGTTTCCCTGGCCCGCCGGGAGCGACGCTGATGGCATCGATGCCGCCGCGTGACCCCGGGGTATTTCTCCGTGCGGTGATCTGGCTGTTGTGCCTCGGGCCGTTCTTTTTCCTGAGCTACGGATTCGCCAACTGGGTGGCAGGGCAGCGCGAGTCGGTCGGCGTGCTGGTGTTCGACTGGGAGCGCGGCATGCCCCTGTGGCCCTGGACGATCATTCCGTACTGGTCCATCGACCTGCTCTACGGGCTGTCCTTCCTGCTTCCGCGCACCCGCCGGGGCCTGGATTGCCATGCGCTACGCCTGCTCACTGCGCAGGTCGTGGCGGTGAGCTGCTTCCTGCTGTTTCCGCTTCGCTTCAGCTTCGAGCGACCGATGCTGGGTGGCTCGTTCGGCTGGCTGTTCGACCTGCTGATGGGCTTCGACAAACCCTTCAACCAGGCGCCCTCGCTGCATATCGCCCTGCTGGTGATCCTCTGGGTCGCCTACGGTCGCTATGCCAGTGGCGCGTGGCGCTGGCTGCTGCACGGCTGGTTCGCGTTGATCGGCCTTTCCGTGCTGACCACCTGGCAGCACCATTTCATCGACGTGCCGACCGGTGCGTTGCTCGGCTTCCTTTGCGTATGGCTGTGGCCGCGGGAAGTCGCCTCGCCATTGCAGGCGCGGAAGCTCAGCAGCGATCCGCAGCGCCGCCGGCTCGCCGGTTTTTACGCAGCAGGATCGCTGCTGTGCCTGACGGTTGCGCTGGCCGGTGGCGGCCTGTGGCTCTGGCTGTGCTGGCCGGCTGTGTCCCTGGCACTGGTCGCGCTCTGCTACCTGGCCATCGGCCCGGTGGGTTTCCAGAAGCGTCTGGACGGCCGCCACTCCACGGCGGTCTCCTGGCTGCTGGCCCCCTACTGGCTGGGCGCCTGGCTCAATGCGCGCTGGTGGACGCGTCACCACCCGCAGCCAGACGAGGTGCTGCCCGGGCTTTGGCTCGGACGCCTGCCGGACTGGTACCGGCCCCAGCACTCCCCGAGCCTGGCGATCCTCGACCTTTGCGCGGAGTTGCCCTGTACTGCGCTGACCCGCCGCTACCAGTGCCTGCCGCTGCTCGACCTGGTTGCGCCCGGAGTCGAGCAATGTCGGCAAGGTGCGCAACTGATCGAGCAGATGCGCACCGAGGGTCCACTGCTGGTGTGCTGTGCGTTGGGCTACTCACGCAGCGCCACGCTGGTAGCGGCCTGGCTGCTGGTTTTCGGCCATGCGGCCAGCGTGGAGGACGCGGTGGCACTGATTCGCCGTGCGCGGCCGCAGATCGTGCTCAAGGGCGAGCAACTGGCGGTGCTGGCGCAACTCGCCGGACAGCCGCAACTGTCAAAGGAGATGAGCCATGCCAACTGATCCGGGACTGATTCTGGTCGCCAGCCTGCTGCGCCGCGGCAGTAGCCTCAACGGCCTGTCTTCCGCACTGACGGTGCTGGCCCTGGCGCTGGGTTTCTATGGTGCGCTGATGGCCAGCGCCACCCTGGCGTTCAGCCTGAGCATGGCGCTGCTGGTGCTGCTTGGCCTGGTGCAGAAGTTCTACGCCATGCGCGTGGCGCTGGACGCCGACCTGTTCGAAGCCATGGCCAACGCCGGAGAAGCGCTGCCGGAGAAAACCCGGCAGCTGGACGAGGCGCTGGCCACCTATGTCGGTGTGCCGGCAGAGCTGTCCGGCCGCGCCTGGAGCGAACGCAGCCGTGGCGCGCTGGCCTTGCTGCGCCGGCAGGTGCTGCTCTGCGCAGTGCAGTGGCTGGTCGCGCTGCTGTGCCTGATTACCCTGACTTTCCAATCCTGAGGAATCCACCTGCAATGCTGGAACGACTCTTCGCCTACGCCATCATCGCCGGCGCCCGTGCGGTGACCGGCCTGCGCAGCCTGTGGATCGGCACCACGCCGATCCCGGCGCAGCGCATCTACTACGCCAACCACAGCAGCCATGGCGATTTCGTCCTGCTCTGGGCCTCGCTGCCGCCGGAGCTGCGCTCGCGCACGCGGCCGGTGGCCGGCATGGACTATTGGGGCAAAGGTGGCCTGCGTGGCTTCATCATCAATCGTGTGTTCCATGGCGTGCTGATCGACCGCACGCGCGGTGCCGAGGGCGGCAATCCGCTGGAGCCCGTGGAGCGCGCCCTGGCCGACGGCGATTCGCTGATCCTGTTCCCCGAAGGTACCCGCAATCTCGACGAGGAAGTGCGCCTGCTGCCGTTCAAGAGCGGCATCTATCACCTGTCCAAAGCCCATCCCCAGGTGGAACTGGTGCCGGTGTGGCTGGACAACCTCAACCGTGTGATGCCCAAGGGGCGCGCGTTGCCGCTGCCGCTGCTGTGCACCCTGAGCTTCGGCGCACCGCTGGCGGTGGAGGAGGGCGAAGCCAAGGAGGCCTTCCTGGAGCGCGCCCGCGAGGCGCTACTGAAGCTCGCCACGGCGGAGGGTCGTTGAGATGAACCAGACCTGGCTGCTCTTCGGTGGCATCGGCGCCATCCTCGTCCTCGCCTCGCTGGTCGGCGCAGTGCTGCGCTGGCGCGCGCCGGCGGGACCGCACGCGGTGATCGACAATCTCAACGCGCGGATCAACGCCTGGTGGGTGATGGTTGCGGTGATCGGTTGTGCCTTCGCCCTGGGCTACTGGGCGGTGATCCTGCTGTTCTACGGGGTCTCGTTCTACGCCCTGCGCGAATTCCTCACCCTGATGCCGACGCGCCGCAGCGACTATCCGGCGCTGGTCGCGGCGTTCTACTTCGTGCTGCCGATGCAGTACCTGCTGATCGGCATTGGCTGGTACGGGCTGTTCTCCATCTTCATTCCGGTGTACGTGTTCCTCCTGCTGCCGATCCTCGCCTCGCTGGGTGGCGACTCCAAGCACTTCCTCGAGCGTGCCTCGAAGGTGCAGTGGGCGCTGATGCTGGCGGTGTTCTGCATCTCCTACGTGCCGGCGCTGCTGACGCTGAACATCGAGGGGTATGAAGGGCGCAACCTGCTGCTGATCGCCTTCCTGGTGATCGTCGTGCAGCTGTCCGACGTGCTGCAGTACGTCTGCGGCAAGCTCATGGGCAAACGCAAGATTGCGCCGAACCTGTCGCCGTCCAAGACCCTGGAAGGCTTCGTCGGCGGCGTGACGCTGGCCACGCTGATCGGCGGCGCGCTGTGGTGGATCACGCCCTTCACCTTCTGGCAGGCACTGCTGATCGCCCTGATGATCAACATCCTCGGCTTCTTCGGTGGGCTGGTGATGTCGGCGATCAAGCGCGACCGTGGCGTGAAGGACTGGGGGCACATGATCGAAGGCCACGGCGGCATGCTCGATCGCCTGGATTCGGTGTGCTTCGCCGCGCCGGTGTTCTTCCACTTCGTCCGTTACTGGTGGACCTGACTTCCGTCGGAAATCCGCCGGGCGCTCCGGGGTAACCAATCCGGAGCGCCGGTTCACGGCTACGCTTGCCTTGCTCATCGATGGAAATTCACTGACGAACTGTCGCATGGCAACAGGGCGTTTTGGGTGTAGGTAGTCGAATCTGTGCGGGGCCATGAAGCAATGAACACTCTCTTTGCGCGAGTCACCGGCGAGGCCGCGTCTTGAGCGTCTCGGCCGGCGCTTTCCCCTTTACCTGCCTGGTCACCGCCATCGGCTCTTACTCCGCCGAATCGGTGATCTCATCATTGCGCGAACACTGGTGCGCGCGAGTGGTGGGGACCAATACCCAACCCCGCGACTGGTGCACGACCTCGGCCTTGCTGGATACCTTCCATCGGGTTCCTCCGGCGAGAAATGTCAGCGAGTATGTGGAGTGCATCCTCAGGATCTGCGAGGCCGAGCAGGTGACCCATGTGTTGCCGCTGATCGACCCGGAGGTCGATGCCTTTGCACTGCACCACGAAGCGTTCGCCGAGCGCGGCATCACGCTGTGCATGCAGCCGCTGGAGACCATTCGCGTCGCCCGCGACAAGTGGCTGGTGCACCAGGCCTTCCGCAATGATCCTCTGATCCGCACGATACCCACCTGGCGCCTGGAGGACCTGCCCGTGTCGGGGCTGGACCTGCCGCTGATCGCCAAGCCGCGTGACGGGCGCAATTGCGAAGGCCTGATGCAGGTGCGCGATGGGGACTTCCTGCACTACGTGCGCAAGCGTTTCTCGGACCGCGACTACATCGTTCAGCCCTTGCTGCCGGGTGAGGTCTGCGTGGTGGATGTGGTGCGCCAGCAGAGCAGCGGGGACTGGGCGGCCATGGCGCGCCAGGAGCTGGTGCGCACGCCTACTGGCGCGGGCCTGACCGTGCGCATGCTGGCCGATCCGCAACTGGTCGAGATGGCCGGTCAGGTCGCCCGCGTGCTGGGCGTGAACGGCTGTATCAACATGGAGTTCCTGGTGCAGGACGGCGAGGCGCTGCTGATGGACGTCAATCCGCGCTTCTCCGGCGGGATCGCCTTCAGCCACCTGTCCGGCTACGACATGGTCTCCAACCATCTGCGCTGTTTCCGCGAGGCGCGGCTGGATGAACCGGTGCTACCGGCCCCGAGCATTCACGCGCGGCGGCTGGTGGAGGTGACCACCTGCACGGGGCAACCGGCACGCGTAGGAGCGGACTCTGTCCGCGATGTCCTGTCGCCGTTTCAGCGTTGAAGGGCCCTGCGGGAGCGGACGCGCGCCACCTGTGGGTTCGCTGTCCGCCGCGCAGCCGATCGCGGACGGAGTCCGCTCCTGCGCACCCCAGGAAGTCAGGATCGACCTGCTGGAGCGGGCGGCATCAGAAGAGGCTGCTCACCTCGCCTGACGCGCTCACCTTCGCTTCGATGATCTTCTGGCTGCGCAGGTTCTTAACGCGGATCACTTCGTCCTGCTTGCCGTTGGCCATTGCCTCGCCGACGGCGCTGGCCTGGATACCGTCCTGGCTGGCGACGATCTTCACCTGCTGGCCGCGACGCACCAGCATGGCGCCATCGAGCAGCGCCGGCGTCAGTGGCTGGTCGGCGCGGATACGGCGGCGGGCCGTCTTGCCGGCCACCTCGGCGATATCGGTGAAGTAACTCCGCGAGCTCTTGCCGATCTCCACCGGTGCGAGCTTGAGCTGCGCCGCGTCCAGCGTCTGGCCACGCGCGATCTCGCCGCTGGCGACCACCGTTGGCAGGTACACGGTGGGTTGGCTGATGAAGCTCACCGGCCAGCCGGATTGTCCTGCGCAGGAGGCTTCGAAGCGCCGTCGCGCGGTGATCGAGGCGGGGGCTTCGAGCGCGCGCAACTGCGGCCCGCCGGGGCAGGCAGCGAGCTTGCCCAGGCTGTTGGGCAGGTTGTTGTTCACCGTGAAGGTCATGCCTTTCCAGCCAGCTTTCTGCGCAGCGCTTTTCAGCTCGGCGGCGACCTGCTGCCTGGCCAGGGCGTCGAGTTGCCCGCGCGCGTCCTGCGCATCGGCGAGGGCGGGCAGCAGCAGGAGGAAACAGGCGGAAAGGGCCTTTCCGCATCCCGCCGTGCAGCGCGTCGAAAGCGGAAAAGCCGCGTTGCGAGCGCTCTTGGAGGCTGCGATTAAAGCCTTGAAAATCAATGGCATGAAGCGAATTTCCGGGGTGGGCATGCTTTGTGCTCTGTCGCTGCGCACGCCGAAAGATGGCCGAACGACGAGAGCGGGTTGCGCGAATGAGTATACGGTTTGACGAGACCCTGGGTATCCACGAGAGAGCCCTCTCGCTGCACATGCAGCGCAGCGAAATCCTGGCCTCCAACCTGGCCAACGAAGACACCCCCGGCTTCAAGGCGCGGGACATCGACTTCGCCGCCGAGATGCAGCGCCAGGACAATCCTTCGGCCCTGCTGGCCAGCGCCGGCCCGCGATCGATGGAGCTGAAATACCGCATTCCCAACCAGCCATCCCAGGACGGCAACAGCGTCGAGCTGGCCACCGAACAGGCGGAGTTCTCGCGCAACGCGATGGATTTCCAGACCAGCCTGACCTTCCTGACCATGAAATTCCGCGGCCTCAAGCAGGCCATCGAAGGACGCTGACGCCATGGCATTCGACTCCATCTACCGCATCGCCGGCTCGTCGATGAACGCGCAGACCGTGCGCCTGAATACCGTGGCCAGCAACCTGGCCAACGCCGACTCGGCTTCCGCCAAGCCTGAAGATGTATACCAGGCGCGCAAGCCGATGTTCGCCGCCGTCTACGAGAACGACCAGCTCACCCGCGGCGCCGGCATGGGCGGCGCCCACGTGCAGGTACTCGACGTGGTGACCTCGGGCCGTTCGCCGCAACGCCGCTACGAACCGGGCAGTCCGCTGGCCGACGCCACCGGCTACGTCTACTACCCCGACGTCAACGAGATCGAGGAAATGACCGACATGATGTCCGCCACTCGTAGCTTCGAGACCGGTGTGGAAGTGCTCAACCGCGTGAAGAGCATGCAGTCCAGCCTGCTGAAACTGGGAGATGCCTGATGAGCACGGTCAACAACGACACCAGCGGTACCAGCACCAACGGCACGTCGTCCGGCACGCCCAAGCAGGCGGTGAATCTCGGCGAGCTGACCGACATGGAGAACAGCTTCATCACCCTGCTGGTCGCCCAGGTGCAGTACCAGGACCCGACCAAGCCGGTGGACAGTACCGAGTTCATCAATCAGTACTCGGCCATGGCGCAGGTGAAGAGCATGCAGAACATGACCACCCTGCAGCAGAACAACCTGGTGCTGATGGACAACCTGCAGACCCTTACCGCTGCCGGTCTGGTCGGCCAGGAAGTGAAGGTCAGCGCCGACAGCCTGCAGCTGGACGGCGACAAGGTCAGCGGGCAGATCACCCTGGAACACGCCTCGGCCACCACCGTGCTGCAGCTCACCGATGCCAACGGCGTGCGCACCGACATCACCCTTGGCCCGCAGGAAGCCGGCGCCGTGCCTTTCACCGTGGACCCCCAAGCGCTGGGCCTGAAGCCCGGCAAGTACAGCCTCGCGGTGAAGACCGAGAGCGGCGAAACGCCGGGCGTCGAGGTCTCCGGCCTGGTGCACAGCGTCCGTGTCAGCGCCGACGGCCCGGTGCTGGAAGTCGAGGGCGCAGGCTCGGTGCCGTTCTACAAAATCGTCGAATTCAGTCAGGGCCAGGCTGCCTGAGCGCCTGTTCCCCCCACTTAGGATGAGCTAACGCCATGAGCTTCAACATCGCCCTGACCGGCCTGAATGCCGTCACCCAGCAGCTGGACACCATCAGCAACAACATCGCCAACTCCGGCACCGTCGGTTTCAAGTCCTCGCGCACTGAGTTCGGCAGCGTTTACGCCGACACCAAGGGCATGGGTGTGGAAGTCACCGGCACCACCCAGAGCATCAGCCAGGGCGGTTCGCTGGTGTCGACCAACCGTGCACTGGACCTGGCCATCTCCGGCGGCGGCTTCTTCGTGGTCAAGAGCGGCAACGGTGACACCCAGTACACCCGCGCCGGCGTGTTCAGCCAGGACAACGCCAACTTCCTGATCAACGCCACCGGCCAGCGCCTGCAGGGCTATCCGACCGATGCTGCCGGCAACCTGCTGGTGGGCACTGTCTCCGACCTGCAGGTGAAGACCGCCAACCTGCCGGCCAAGGCCACCGACAAGCTGGAGTTCGTCGCCAACCTCGATTCCAACGAGAAGGTGCCGGCCGTCGCGCCGTTCGATCCGCAGAAGGTGGAGACCTACAACTCCACCTACACCAGCAAGATCTACGACTCCCAGGGCAAGGAACATACCCTGACCCAGTACTTCGTGCTGACCGGCACCAACACCTGGGACGCGCACTACGCAGTGGACGGCAACGCCGTCGGCGCCGCCCAGTCGCTGACCTTCGCCCCGGACGGCTCGCTGTCCTCGCCGATCGCTTCCGTGCCGGTGAGCTTCACCCTGCCGGGCGTCGATCCGATGAACATCGCCCTGGACTACACCGGCACCAGCCAGTACGGCTCGGACTTCGTCGTCACCACCAACCGCACCACCGGTTACGCCGCCGGCGAGCAGACCGGTATCGCGGTGGAGAACGACGGCAAGGTCTACGTCAACTACAGCAACGGGCAGCGCATGCTGCAGGGCCAGGTCGCGCTGGCGAACTTCGTCAACACCGGCGGTCTGCAGAACCAGAGCGGCACCGCCTGGACCGAGACCTCCGCGTCCGGCGCCCCGCTGATCGGCGTGCCCGGCATCGGCCAGTTCGGCTCGCTCTCGGCCGGCAACCTGGAAGGTTCCAACGTCGACATCACCCAGCAACTGGTGGGCCTCATGGAAGGCCAGCGCAACTACCAGGCGAACACCAAGGTGATGACCACCGACAAGGAACTCACCCAGGTCCTGTTCTCGGCCATCTAAGGACTCGTCATGGATCGCCTCGGCTACACCGCAATGACCGCCGCCAGCCGCAGCATGGCGGCGCTGGACGTGCGCGCGAACAACCTCGCCAACGTCAACACCCCCGGCTTTCGCGCCGACCTGGAACACGCCACGGCCGTGGACGTGAGCGGCGCCGGCTACGACAGTCGCCACCTCGCGCGCATCGAAAGCAGCGGCGTGGACATGAGCGCCGGCACCCTGATGGCCACCGGGCGCGACCTCGACGTTGCCATCCAGGGCGCCGGGCTGCTCGCCGTGCAGAGTGGCAACGGCGAGGCGTACACGCGCCAGGGCAACCTGGAGATCGACGCCGACCGCCAGCTGATGATCAACGGCCGCGCCGTGCTCGGCGAAGGCGGCCCGATCACCCTGCCCGAATACGACGCCATCGCCATCGGCAGCGACGGCACCATCTCGGTCATGCCGCGCGGCGATTTCATGATGACCGACGTCGATCGCCTCAAATTGGTCGACGCCCCGGCTGCGTCGCTGGTGAAGAACGCCCAGGGCCTGCTGGTGAGCAAGGACGGCCAGAACGTCGCCGCCAGCGAGGATGTGCGCCTGGTCTCCGGGCACCTGGAGCAGAGCAACGTCTCGGCCATCGACCAGCTGGTGGGGACCATGAGCCTGAACCGGCGGTTCGAAACCCAGGTGAAGATGATGAAGGCCGCCTCGGATCTCGCCGAGGCCGGCGACCGCATGATCCGCGGCGGCTAACGCGCGGCGCGCAGACAGGAGCACAACATGAGTTCGGCACTTTGGGTCAGCAAGACCGGCCTGGCAGCCCAGGACACCGCGATGTCCACCGTGGCCAACAACCTGGCCAACGTCAACACCGTCGGCTTCAAGAGCGACCGTGCGGTCTTCGAGGACCTGTTCTACCAGGTGCAACTGCAACCCGGCGCCCAGGCTGACCAGGTCAACACCGTGCCTTCGGGCATCCAGTTGGGCAGCGGCGTGCGCGTCGTCGGCACCCAGAAGGTATTCACCGAAGGCAGCATGCAGACCACCGGGCAACCGATGGACCTGGCCATCGTCGGCAGCGGCTTCTTCCAGGTCGAGGCGCCCAATGGCGACACCTACTACACCGAGAACGGCCAGCTGCAACTGAACAACGAAGGCATCGTGGTCAACGCCCAGGGTCTGCCGCTGACGCCGAACATCGAAGTGCCGGCCGGCGCCAGCCGCTTCACCGTAGGCAGTGACGGCATCGTCACCGCCGTGCTGCCGGGCGAGACCCTGCCCACCGAGCTGGGCCAGATCACCCTGGTCAGCTTCACCAACCCGGCGGGTCTGGAAGCCCTCGGCGGCAACCTCTACAAGGAAACCGCCGCCAGTGGCGAGCCGCAGGAAGGCACGCCGGGCGAGGAAGGCCTCGGCACCTTGAAGCAGGGCGTACTGGAAGGCTCCAACGTACAAGTGGTGGAAGCGATGGTGAACATGATCGCCATCCAGCGCGCCTACGAAGCCAACGCCAAGGTGCTCGACGCCGCGTCGGGCATGCAGCAGTTCCTCAACCAGACGGTCTGACGATGACGCGCCTTGCCCTGCTGCTCGCCCTGGCGCTGCTCGCCGGCTGCCAGAGCTTCGAGGAGATGCTGCCGGACGAGGACTCCTCGACCTACCAGCCCCCGGAGCTGGACTACAGCCAGCCGCCGACCACCAGTGGCGGCCTGTTCCGTTCCGGCTACGGCGGTTCGCTGCTGCGCGACAAGCGCGCCATCGGCGTCGGCGACATCGTCACCGTGGTGCTCAGCGAATCCACCCAGTCGAGCAAGAGCGCCGGCACCAGCTTCGGCAAGAAATCCAGCCTGGACGTGCCGGTGCCGACCATCCTGACCAAGGAATACGGCGGCCTGGAAACCTCCGCCACGGCCAACCGTGACTTCGACGGCTCGGCAAAAAGCTCGCAGCAGAACACCCTGACTGGCTCCATCGCCGTGACCGTGCACAAGGTGCTGCCCGGCGGCGTGCTGCTGGTGAAGGGCGAGAAATCCCTGCGCCTGAACCAGGGCGACGAGTTCATCCGCCTTACCGGGCTGGTGCGTATCGACGACATCAACCGTTCCAACCAGGTGTCCTCGCAGAACGTCGCCAACGCGAAGATTTCCTACGCCGGGCGCGGCGTGCTCAACGACAGCAATTCGGCCGGCTGGCTGACGCGCTTCTTCACCCATCCGCTGTTCCCGATGTAAGCAGGCGAGCCCACCATGCGTAGAACTCTTTCCCGCCTGCTGGCGACGGCCTGCCTGTTCTGGCAGGCCGAGGCGCTGGCCATCCCGCTGCTCGACCTCGTGGACATCGAAGGCGTGCGCGAGAACCAGCTGATCGGCTACGGCCTGGTGGTCGGCCTGGACGGCACCGGCGACAAGAACCAGGTGAAGTTCACCAACCAGTCGGTGGCCAACATGCTCAAGCAGTTCGGCGTGAACCTGCCGCCGAACGTCGACCCGAAACTGAAGAACGTCGCCGCGGTTAGTGTCACCGCCAGCGTGCCGCCGTCCTATAGCGCCGGGCAGACCATCGACGTCACGGTGTCCTCGCTGGGCGACGCCAAGAGCCTGCGCGGCGGCCTGCTGCTGATGACGCCGTTGCAGGGCGTGGATGGCGAGGTCTATGCGCTGGCCCAGGGCAATCTTGTCGTCGGCGGCCTGCATGCCCAGGGCCAGAGCGGCTCCAGCGTGTCGATCAACAGCGCCAACAGCGGCCTGATTCCCAACGGTGCGACCATCGAACGGATGATTCCCAGCGACTTCACCCAGCGCCCGGACGTGATGCTCAACGTGCGCAAACCGAGCTTCCAGACCGCCACCCAGGTGATGAACGCGGTCAACCAGCGCTTCGGCTCCGGCACCGCCACCGCGCTGGACGGCACCAAGGTGTCGGTGCGCGCTCCGGTCAGCCTGGCCCAGCGCACCAGCTTCATGGCCATGCTCGAAGGCATGGACGTGCAGGAAGGCCGTACTCGCCCCAAGGTGGTGTTCAACAGCCGCACCGGCACCGTGGTGGTTGGCCAGGGCGTGCGCGTGAAAGCCGCCGCAGTGGCCCACGGCACGCTCACCGTGACCATCAGCGAGAACCCCCAGGTCAGCCAACCGGGGGCCTTCTCCAACGGCACCACGGCGGTCACGCCGCAGTCGGACGTGTCGGTCAGCCAGGACAAGAAACCGATGTTCAAGTGGCCCGAGGGCACCAGCCTGGAAAGCATCATCAACACGGTGAACAGCCTGGGCGCCACGCCGGACGACGTGATGAGCATCCTCCAGGCGCTGGAGCAGGCCGGCGCACTGAATGCCGAGCTGGTGGTCATCTGATGAGCATCACCTCGCTCAATCGCCCTATCGTTCCCAACGGCCAGCCGGGCGAGTCGCCTGAGCAGGTGCGCCGCGAGCAGTTGCAGGCGGCCTCTGAGCAGTTCGAGGCGATGTTCCTGCAGCAGATCCTCAAGCAGATGCGCAAGGCTGGCGACGTGCTGTCCGCCGGCAGCCCGCTGCGCAGTCGCGACCTCGATACGATGCGCGACTTCTACGACGAGGCGCTGGCCGAGCACCTGGCCTCGCGCAAGCAGACCGGCATTGCCGAGCTGCTGGTGCGCCAGCTTTCCAGCGAACCCACCGACACCTCGCAACCGGTTGCCTTCGCCGATGAGGGTGAAGCCTTGCGCCGTCCCTCGGTGTCCAGTCGCAACCCGCTGGTGGATAGCTGGCAGCGCGGCGTCGATCGCCTCGCTCATGCCTGGCAGCAGGGCAGCGCTGGTTTCCGAACCCTGGTGGACAGCGTCATCGGCCAGGAATCCGGCGGTGACGCCTCCGCCGTCTCGCCCAAGGGCGCGCGCGGGCTGATGCAGCTGATGCCCGACACCGCCCGCGAAGTGGCTGGCGAGCTTGGCCTGCCCTACGACGAGCAGCGCCTGACCAGCGACTCGGCCTACAACAAGGCCCTGGGCAGCGCCTACCTGGGCAAGATGCTCGATCGCTACGACGGCCAGCACGTGCTCGCCCTGGCCGCCTACAACGCCGGCCCCGGCAAGGTGGACGAGTGGCTGAAGAACAATGGCGACCCGCGCAGCGGGCAGATCGGCATGGCCGACTGGGTACGCAGCATTCCCTACGACGAAACCCGCGACTACACCCTCGGCGTGCTCCGTCGGGTGCGCGAGGCCCAGGCGCCAGCACGGATGCCCGGCAGCGGCCTATCGCCGGAGAGCGGCCTGAAGCACGCGCCGCAGGAAGGATTTAAGCGCCACAGCGATTGCGTCGCCTATCAGGGACAACAGCCCGAATTTGTTTCCCGACCGGCCTCGGCGGCGTTTGCCCAGCCGATCCGCCTCGAGTCGAAGGAGAATGCCTCTTGAGTATGTTGAGCCAGATCGGCTACAGCGGCCTGCGCGCGGCGCAGATCGCCCTGGCCACCTCCGGCCAGAACGTCGCCAATGCCAACACCCCCGGTTTCAGCCGGCTGAGCCCGGTGCTCGCCTCGCTGGCCGGCGAGGGTGGCCTGAACGTCGGCGGCGGCGTGACGGTGACCAGCATCCGGCGCATGGCCAACGACTTCCAGAACCAGCAGCTGTGGCGCGCCACCACCGAGCAGAGCTATTACGACAGCGGCCAGCAGTACCTGTCCGCGCTGGAGGGCCTGATGGGCGGCGAAGGCTCGAGCATCAGCGTCGGCCTGGACAACTTCTTCGCCGCGCTCAGCGAGGCCACCGCCACACCGGGCTCGGTCGCCCTGCGCCAGCAGATCGTCAACGAGACGAAGAACCTTGCCCAGCGCTTCAACGGCCTCTCCGGCAACATCGACAGCCAGCTGCGCGCCCTGCAGGAGCAGCGTGGTTCCATGGTCGGCGAGATCAACGGCCTGACGTCCAACCTTGCTGCGCTGAACAAGCAGATCGTCGAGGTCGGTTCGTCCGGCGGCGACACCACGGCGCTGCGCGATCACCGCGAAAGCCTGGTGCAGGACCTCTCCAAGTACGCCTCGATCCGCGTCAACGAAGTGGCCGACGGCTCGCTCACCGTTTCCCTCGCCAACGGCCAGCCGCTGGTGGCCGGCAACTCTGCCGGTCAGCTGGCGATCAGCCGCACCGCCAGCGGCGAGCAGGCAATCGCGCTGACCTTCGCCGGCACCAGCTTCCCGCTGGCCCAGGACGGCATGGGTGGTTCCCTCGGTGCGCTGTACGACACCGAGTACGACACCCTGCGGCCCAACCAGACCGCTCTGCACGAGATGGCCGGGCAGTTCGCGCAGATGGTCAACGACACCCTGGCCAATGGTTTCGACCTCAACGGCAACCCCGGCCAGGC
The DNA here is from genome assembly GCF_048068295.1 of Pseudomonas sp. NY15435. Taxonomy (NCBI): domain Bacteria; kingdom Pseudomonadati; phylum Pseudomonadota; class Gammaproteobacteria; order Pseudomonadales; family Pseudomonadaceae; genus Pseudomonas; species Pseudomonas sp. NY15435. The sequence goes on along the minus strand of NZ_JBLUQA010000001.1, from coordinate 368,974 downwards.
GCTGCTCACCTACAACGCCGGCAGCACCACGGCGATGCTCAGCGTGAACGAGCTCAAGCCTGAGGAACTGGCGCTGTCGGACACTGCGGGCGAATCCGGCAACAACGTCAACCTGCTGAAGCTGCTCGATCTCAAGGGCCAGTCGATCACCCTCTCCGGCAGCCAGGTGACGCTCAACGACGCCTTCGCCGGCCTGCTCGGCAAGGTGGCCAGCGCCAGCCGGCAGAACCAGGCCGACCAGAAGACCGCCACCACCGTGGCCAGCCAGGCGCAGGCCAGCCGCGACAGCGTCAGCGCGGTGAGCCTGGATGAAGAGGCGGTCAACCTGATCACCTACCAGCAGGCCTACCAGGCCAACATGAAAGTCATCAGCACCGCCAAGGAGCTGTTCGACTCGATGCTCGCGGCCTTCTAGGTCCCTGGCTAAGGAAAGCACCATGCGCATTACCAACGCACAGATCACCGCGCTGATGGGCGGCTCGATGAACAGCAATTCGGCGGCCCTGGGCAAGCTGATGCAGCAGATGTCCAGCGGGCAGCGCATCCTCCAGCCTTCCGACGACCCCATCGCCAGCGTGCGCATGCTGCGCATCCAGCGCGAGGAAGCGAGCCTGGCGCAATACCGCACCAACATCGGCAACGTCTCGGGCAACCTGTCGACCCAGGAAACCAACCTGCAGGCGACCTCCGACGCGATGCTCAACGTGCGCGACCTGCTGCTCTGGGCGGCCAACGGCTCCAACACTGGCGGCGATCTCAACGCCATGGCCGGGGAGCTGGAGAACATCGAGAAGACCATCGTCAGTTTCGTCAACGTGCGCGACGAGGAAGGCCGCTACCTGTTCTCCGGCACCCTGAGCGACACCGCCGCGGTGACCTACGAACCGCTGACCGACACCTACGTCGCCACCGGCAACGACAAGTCGCGCCAGGCCGCCGTGGCCAACGGTGTGCAGGTGGAAGAGAACGTCACCGCGCTGGGCGTGTTCGGTAGCAACATGGACTTCCTCAACCAGCTGCATGCCACGGTGAAGATGCTCAAGGACCCGGCGCTGGATGTCACTGATCCTGCGGTGCACGCGCAGATCGCCGCGACCATCGACAGCCTCGACAGCGGTCATGACGGTGTGCTCGGCGCCATCACCGAGCTGGGCGGCCGGCAGAACACCCTGACCATGCTCAACTCGAGCAACGAGGAAGTCTCGCTGGTGAACCAGAAGATCAACGGCGAGCTGTCGCAGCTGGACTATGCCGGCGCGAGCATTGACCTGAACACCTACCAGCTGGCCCTGCAGGCGACGCAGAAGACCTACCTGAAGCTCAACGACCTGTCGCTGTTCAGCCGCCTGTAAGTTTCTTCGTAGGGGAGCCGGGCCGCACCGCAAGGAGGTCTGGACGCCAATCGGCGGCGCACCGTCCGGTTCCCCTACTTTTTATCCCGCCTCCGCCCGGCCCCCAGTGCCGGGCGGATGCACATCCGGTGCAGAGGTCACCATGAAGGTCATCAAGCAACTGCCGGCCGCTGCCGTCTTCGATCCCAGCGCCCGCCGCGACGTCATCCTGCCCCCCACCGGTGAGCGGCAGAACGCCCTGCGCAAAGGCGCGGAAAAAGGCGAGAACGCCGCACAGATGGCGCGCGGCGCGCAGAAGAGCGGCAGCTTCAACCTGCAGCTCAACCAGCAGTTGTCCTCCATGCAATCGGCGGACAGCTACCTGGGCGACCTGCAGGATCGCCTCGGCGGCCTCAAGCTCAACCTCAGCCGCGAACTCAGCGCGCCGCAATCGCAGGACCGCGAAGGCGTGCGCCAGGCCACCCGGCAGGTCAACGAACTGCTGGAGCAGCGCGCCCAGCGTTCGGACGGCAGCCTCGACGCGAACTTCCGCCTGCGCCTCAACGAACCGGTACGCAGCCGCTTTAGCCTGGAAGGCCTGGAATCGGTGCAGGACATCCAGCGTTCGGGCAAGGAAACCCTGCTGTTCAGCGCCGGGCGCCAGCTCGCCGAGCCGGCCGCGGTGGTGCTGGACGATGGCATGAGCACCGAGCAGGTGCTGCGTCGCTTCAACGCCACACTGGGCCAGGCCGGCATCCGCGCTGAGCTTGATAGCGATGGCGCGTTGAAGTTCTCCGCGCCCGAGGCCGACTGGCAGCAGTTCAAGGGCCAACTGGCGGTGCAGGGCGAGGGCAAACTGTTCGCCAAGGGCAAGAACACCCGGCTGAAAAGCCAGGAAGAAGGGCTCCTGGCGTTCCCCACCGAGATCAGGACCGATGCCTTCCGCGAGCAGCGTCAGTTGCTCGACTCGGTCGTCTCGGCGCTGGATCGCATCGGCGGTCTGCGCGACCAGCTGCGTCATCGCCAGGACGACATCCGCGATTTTCTCGACCGCCACGCCAGCGAGGATGAGCGCGAGTGGGCGCACCACTTTGCCGCCTCCATGCTCGACCGCATGGGGCGCAGCGCCACGCACTACAGCGCGGCGGCGCAGACGGTGGTGGCGCAGGCCAATCTCAGCCGGTTTGCGGTGGTGAGCCTGCTGGCCTGATACGCCGGCGCAAGGGCTGTTCGCGAGCAAGCTCGCTCCTACGAAGAGCAAACCGTGGCCAACCTGTAGGAGCGAGCTTGCTCGCGAACCGCACGGCGCCTGCTTCAAGACAAAAAAAGGCGGAGCCCAGCTCCGCCTTTTTTCATTTCACTTCCGCAATCACGCCAGCTTCAGCAGGCCCATGCCCAGCACCAGCATCGCCAGGCCGACCCAGCCGCGCCACACCAGGCGCTGGCCAAACAGGGCCCAGCCCATGGCAACGGTGGCGAGGATGCCGAAGCCGCCCCAGATGGCGTAGGCCACCGACAGTTCAATGCCGCGTACCGCCTGCGCCAGCGCGGTGAACGCACCCAGTACGCAAAGGATCGAGGCCACGCCGATCAAGCGCTTGCGGAAGCCGTCGGAGTACTTCAGCAGCAGGTTGGCGATGACTTCCAGGACGATGGCCAGGCCCAGCCAGGCCATCGGAATCAGGTCATGGTTCAGCATGTCACGGCCTCCCCAGTCAGTTCACGGCTCTCTTCACGCTTGCCGGTACGGGTACCGGACTTCACCAGCAGGATGCCGGCAATCATCACGGCCAGGCCCAGGGCCTTGTCCAGGCTCAGGTGCTCGCCGAGGAAGAAGGCACTGACCAGAGTGATCAGCACGATGCCGATGCCTTCCCACAGGGCGTAGGCCACGCCGACCGGCACGCGCTTGATGGCCAGCGACAGGAAGTAGTACGACAGGCCGATCATCAGGTACATCAGCAGCAGCCCGGCAATCGGGAACAGCGTGTGGGTGAATTTCATCGAGGTGGTGCCAACGACTTCAAAGCCGATGGCGGCAAACAGATAGATCCAGGAACGCATGGTAAAGCCCTCCCACGGGCAGCCGCGCGCAGTCTCGCTAAGAGCATCCTTGCGGCGGTTTTCGGTTCGGGTTCGGCGGCGCCGACTCGGGCGGCAATCACCTTTGAGTGTTTGCCGCGCTTGGCGCCACCAGAAGGTGGTTGCCGAAGGGAGGAGCTAGAGGTCGCCGGTCCAGTGACGCTCGCGCGAAACCAGGCGGGAAGTGGGGAGAGGTAGAGCCTTGATGTTCAACATAATGAACATATTGTGCCAAATTTCAGGTCGCCTGGCAAATCGACTGCCTGTGCTGTGGAGTTTCAGGCCCATATTCCGGCGTTTCACAAGCCTGCTGGAAGCAGCGCGCTGTCAGGGTTGTGCAATATTTTGTTCACTCTGTTTCGCCTGCGACAGCGCGCCACAGTCATGACCTGCGCCAGGCCGTTTTCCGCTCCGGCCTGCTAGCATCCAGCATCGATATCCCGTCGGAGACTGTGATGATCGCCCTGCGAGAAGCCTGGAAGGCCGGACTGTTCGGCCGTGAGCATTGGACGCGCAACCTGGTGGCGGGCGTCATCGTCGGGGTGGTCGCCCTGCCGCTGGCCATGGCCTTCGCCATCGCCAGCGGGGTGAAGCCCGAGCAGGGCATCTACACGGCGATCTTCGCCGGCGCCCTGGTCTCGCTGTTGGGCGGCAGCCGCGTGCAGATTGCCGGACCGACCGGCGCCTTCATCGTCATCCTCGCCGGGGTTACCGCCAAGTACGGCGTGGACGGCCTGCAGATCGCCACGCTGATGGCCGGGGCGATACTCGTGCTGCTGGGAGTCAGTCGCCTGGGCAGCATCATTCGCTTCATCCCCGCGCCGGTGATCGTCGGCTTCACCGCGGGTATCGGGGTGATCATCTGGGTCGGCCAGTGGAAGGACTTCTTCGGCCTTCCCGCCGTCACCGGCGAGCACTTCCACCAGAAGCTCTGGCACCTGATCCAGGCCCTGCCGCAACTGCACATCGCGACGACCCTGCTGGCGCTGCTGAGCCTGGCGCTGGTGCTGTTCACCCCGCGCATCGCCGCGCTGCGCCGGGTGCCCGGCCCGCTGGTGGCGATGGTGGTGGTGACGGCGATCCAGTCGCTGTTCCATTTCGACGGCGTGGCCACCATCGGCAGCGCCTTTGGCGGAATCCCGCAGGGGCTGCCCAGCTTCAGTCTCCCGGAAGTGACCCTGCCGCGTGTGCTGGAACTGATCGGTCCGGCGTTCGCCATCGCCATGCTCGGCGCCATCGAGTCGCTGCTCTCGGCGGTGGTCGCCGACGGCATGGCCGGCACCCGTCACGACTCCAACCAGGAACTGATCGGCCAGGGCATCGCCAACCTGGTCACCCCGCTGTTCGGCGGCATCGCCGCCACGGGTGCCATCGCCCGCACCGCGACCAACATCCGCAACGGCGGCAACAGCCCGCTGGCCGGCGTCACCCATGCCGCGACCCTGGTGCTGATCCTGCTGTTCCTCGCGCCGCTGGCGTCGAACATTCCGCTCTGCGCGCTGGCGGCGATCCTTTTCGTGGTGGCCTGGAACATGAGCGAGGCGCGGCACTTCCTGTTCATGCTCAAGCGCGCGCCGCGCGCCGACGTGGCCATCCTGCTGGTGACCTTCCTGCTCACGGTGTTCAGCGATCTGGTGATCGCGGTGAACATCGGCGTGATCCTCGCCATGCTGCACTTCCTGCGGCGCATGGCGTCCTCGGTGGAAGTGCATGCCGACGACGGCCCGGAGCTGGACGTGGAGCTGCGCGGCCGTGGCCTGGGCGACCTGCCGCCGGGGGTGCTGGTGTACAGCATCGAGGGGCCGCTGTTCTTCGGCGCGGCGGAAACCTTCGAGCGCGCGCTGGCCAAGACCCACACCGACCCGAAGGTGCTGATCATCCGCCTGCGCCATGTGCCGTTCATGGATATCACCGGCCTGCAGACCCTGCAGGAAGTGATTGAACAACTACAGCGGCGGGGCATCGAGGTGCGCCTGTGCGAGGCCAATGCGCGAGTGCTCGGCAAGCTGCGCAAGGCCGGCGTGCTGGAGGAGATTGGCGCGGGGTATCACCCGGATTTCCCGGCGGCGCTGGCGGCGGGTGCGGAGGGGTAACGGGCGGGTTGGGTGCGTTGGTTTGGCAGCCTCTCCCCAGCCCTCTCCCTGAAGGGAGAGGGAGCCGTCCTCTGCATCGTTACATATCGGCGTTAGTCGGCGAGTGTAGATATGTCCGTGCATGCCGGCCGGTCCCCTCTCCCTTCAGGGAGAGGGTTAGGGAGAGGGCAAGCCATCGCTGCGAGCTGACAGATCGCGTAGGAGCGGACTTCGTCCGCGATCGATATCCGGCGCGATGCGGACCCATCGCGGACGAAGTCCGCTCCTACGTCAGGTTCAGCCCTGCATCAGCTCCGCCAGCAGTTCTTCCTTGAGCTTCGTCAGCACCGGCTCCCCACGCTCGCGCGGATGCGGCAGATCGACCCGCACTTCGTGGCGGATCCGCCCCGGCCGCGCGTCCATGACGATCACCCGGTCGCCCAGGTACAGCGCCTCTTCCACGTCATGGGTGACCATGATCATGGTGCTGCGCTGCTGCACCCAGATGCGTTGCAGCTCGTGCTGCAGGCGCACGCGGGTGAGGGCGTCGAGGGCGCCGAAGGGTTCGTCCAGCAGCAATACCTTGGGCCGGGTGATCAGCGCACGGGCGATGGCCGCTCGTTGCGCCATGCCACCGGAGAGCTGATGCGGATAGGCCTGCTCGAAGCCGGTCAGGCCCACCAGTTCCAGGTGATCGGCGACCCGCTCGCGCTTCTCGGCACGGCTGATCTTCTGGTTCTTCAGCGCCAGGGCGACGTTCTCTTCCACGGTCTTCCAGGGGAACAGGCGGTGGTCCTGAAACACGATGCCGCGCTCCAGGCTGGTGCCGGTGACCCTCTGGCCGTCAAGCAGGATGCGCCCGCTGTAGTCGTTCTCCAGCCCGACGATCAGCCGCAGCAGCGAGGATTTTCCGCAGCCGCTGGCGCCGACGATGCTGACGAATTCGCCGGGGCGTACGTCGAGGGAAATGTTCTCCAATACCGGCAGGCTGCGGCCGTCGATGGAATAGGCCTTGCTCAGGCCCTGGATGGCCAGCGCGCCGTGTTGCGCCTGTTGGGCCGGAAGTATGGCGGGATCGAGGATCGCATTCATGATCGAGGCACTCATGGCAATAAGGGTCAGCGCAGGTTGCGCCAGCGCAGCAGGTGACGACTGAGGCGGGCGAATAGCTGGTTCATGGCATAGCCGAGCAGGCCGATGCTGAGCACGCCGATCACCACGATCTCCATGCGCGAGCCGGTCTCGGCGTTCATCATCAGGTTGCCCAGGCCCATGCCGGTGGAGAGGAACAGCTCGCAGCCCACTGAGCTGACCCAGGCGAAGGCCAGCGCATGCAGCACGCCGTTGCTCAGGCTGGGCAGGGCGCCGGGCAGCAATACGTCGCGAAACTGTTGCCAGGGGCCGAAGGCGTAAAGACGGCCGACTTCGCGGTAGCGCTTTTCCACGTCGCGGAAGCCCTCGAAGGCATTCAACGTCATCGGATAGAAGGCGGCCAGGCTGACGATCAGCACCTTGGACGGCTCACCGCTGCCAAACCACAGGGCGATCAGCGGGATCATGCCGAGGATCGGCACCTGGCGGATCGTGTGGTACAGCGGCGCGAACAGCCGCTCCAGCGGCTTCGACAAGGCCATCCCGGCGCCCAGCGCGAAACCGGCGAATACGCCCAGCAGCAGCCCCAGGCTGGTGCGTTGCAGGCTGGCGGCGACACTCAGCCACAGCTCGCCGGTGCGGATCAGTTCGGCGAAGCCTGCACCGATGCGTTCCAGCGGCACGAAGGCATAGGCAGCGCTGGCGCCCTGTTGCGATTGCCAATGCCAGGCGGCGATCAGCAGGGCCGGCAGCACCAGGCCACGCAGTGATTTGAGGTGGGGGATCATGGCGTCGGTCTCCAGCGCAGCAGGCGCTTCTCCAGCAGGCGGAAGGCGAAATCGAGAATGAAGCCGATGGCGCCGGTGACGATCACCCCGACCATCACGATGTCGATGCGCAGCATCTGCCGGCTCAGCTCGATCATCTGCCCCAGGCCGCTGTCGGCGGCGAGCAACTCGGCGGCCACCAGCACCATCCAGGCGCGGCTCAGGCTGATGCGCAGGCCGGTGACGATGGGCGGCGCGGCGGCGGGGAAGGCGACGTCGCGCAGCAGGCTCCACAGCGGCAGGCGGTACACGCTGGCGACCTCGAAGTAGCCGCGCGGAATGCCCTTCACGCCTTCGCTGGCGGCCAGCGCCACGGGAAAGAAGGCGGCCTTGGTGACGATCAGGATCTTGAAGGTTTCTTCCACGCCGAAGAACAGGATGAACATCGGGATCAGCGCAATCGATGGCACCTGGCGCAGGGTGTGGAACAGTGGCGCGCAATAAACCTCCACGGTTTTCGACAAGGCCATTGCGGTACCGAAGACCAGCCCGCCGACGGCGCCGATGGAGAAGCCGATGGCCAGGCGCGACAGGCTGTTGAGCACGTGCTCGCGCAGTTCGCCGCTGGCCAGCAGGTCCTTGAAGCTGGCCCAGACTTCCGCCGGCGGCACCAGCAACTGTGGCGGGAACCAGCCGGCGCGCGCGGCGACGAACCAGGCCAGCAGCAGGAGCAGCGGCGAAGCGAACCAGCTCAGACGATCAAAGGTGTGGTTGAGCATTCAGCCCTCCTGTCCAAGCAATGGCTCGGTGGTTTGCCGGCGCAGCTTGCGTTGCCAGCAGAACAACGCGGCCAGCAGCACCAGGGGGATCCAGCAGAGGAACAGGTTGCCCAAGCCGACGAAGTGGCTGATCGCTCCGCCCAGCAACGCGCCGGAAAAGCTGCCGGACATCGAGGCGAGGTTGAACAGCCCGGAAATCTTGCTCTTGTCCATGGCGTGCTCGCCCAGCTGGGCCATGTTCACCAGGTGGATAAGCGCCGCCGCCGCGCTGAGCAGCACGCCGCCCAGGGCCAGCAGCCAGTAGTTGTGCGCGCTGCCGAGCAGCAGCAGGGCGAGTAGTGCCGCGCAAAGGCTGCCGATGTAGGCCAGGCGCCGGCCGCTGCGTTCGATCAGGTAGCCGAAGCCGAACAGCCCGAGCACCGAGGCCAGGCCCTGGATCATCACCAGGCTCACCGCCTGGCCTTGCGAGAGGCCGGCGACTTCCATCGCCAGCAGCAGGATGAAGGTGCCAAACAGCGCGCTGGTGGCGGCGCTGAGCAGCTCGATCAGGCAACTCTCGGCGATCTCGACGTTGGCCAGCATGGCGCCGACCTGTTGCAGCAATCCACCGGTGGCGGCAGCGACGGGTACGTCTTCGCTGGGTGCCTCGCCTTCCCAGAAGCCGAGGCTGTAGAAGGCCATCAGGCCAAAGCACAGGCCGATGGCGGCAAAGCCCCAGGTGAAGCTGGCCGCGCCACTCAACCAGTTGCCCAGCAGCGGCCCGAGCAGGCCCATGCCCAGGGTCAGGGAGCCGCGGTACCAGCCGGCCTTGTCGTTGCCGATGCGCTTGAGCTGACGCAGGAAGGCGCTGTTCATGGCGACGATGCGGAAGGGGATGCACAGGCCGATCAGCAGCCGCGCGAAGGCCAGCCACAGCCAGCCGCCGAACAGCGGGATGGCCAGGTTCAGCAGCATCGGCCCGAGGCTGGCGAGAAAGTACACCCGGCGCGCACCGAAGCGGGCGATGACGAAGCCGGCGGGGAGGGTGAGGATCACCATGCCGAGGGCTTCCATGGCCGAGATGATGCCGATCTGCATGGCGTTGGCACCGATGCTGATGGCGTAGAGCGTGGTGACGATCTTCGCCATGCCGATGGTGGCGCCGCTGAAGGCCGCCAGCAGCATGAAGTTGAGCAGGAAGGCGCCGGGCCTTTCGCGCACGTCAGATGGCGACATCGATCTTCCCCAGCAGGGCTTCCAGCGGGCGCGGGTCGATCCAGTCGTCGACGCTGAAGTTGTCGCCGATGAATTCCCAGCGCTGGAGGAACGCGGTGAGATCGCGTAGCGCGTTGATCGAGCGCTCGGCGAGGTTGGTCTGCAGGCGCAGGTGTGCGTCTTCACCGTAGGCGCTGGCGACCCAGAACTCGCTGGTGTTCAGCTCGCGGGCGAGGAAGCGACGGGTTTCTTCGGGGTGTGCCCAGGCCCATTGTTCGGCGCGCAATACGGTATCGAGCACCAGCACGGCGGCGTCGAAGTGCTCGTCCAGCAGTTGCTGGTCGACGGTCAGGGTGCGTGGCGTGCCGATGTTGGAGCGCACCAGCGGCTCGGGGTGCGAGCCGACATCCATCACCACATGCAGGCCGAACTCATGGGCCAGCTGCAGGCCGTGGGCACCCTTGAGGAAGATCGCGTCGATGTCGCCGCGCAGCAGGCCGATCAGCTCGTTGTTGCGCTGCACCACGCGGTTGCCCTTGAGCGCCACCTGGGCGCCGAATACGTGGCGTACCGGATCGTCGCTGAAGGTGCCGCCGTAGGGGTAGTCCACCAGCTCGACGTCGCGCACTTCCAGGCCTTCCAGCCGCAGGGCGTTTTCCAGGCCGCGCAGGGACTGGGCGCGGGTGAAGTCGATCTGCACGTTGGCCCACTTCGGCAGGCCGAAGCGCCGGTGGCGCAGGTCGCGGATACTGCGCACGCCGCTGTCCGGGGCGCTGACGATGAGCTGCACCTCGTCGCTCCACGACAGCCCGACCACCCGCGTACGCGCGCCGCTGGCGCGCGCCCAGATGGCCGGGATGTTGCCGCCGTGGCGGACGGAGTAGGGCAGGTGATGGTCGAAATGCGCCTCGCGCACCTCGCGCTCGGATGACTCGCGCAGTGACTGGATGCGCGTGCCGAAGGGGCGGAAGGCCTGGGCCAGGCGCCCGGACTCGACGGCGATGCCGAGGCCCGTGGGAACGGGACTGTGGGTGTACCAGAGGGTTTCCAGCGGTGTGCTCATGGGTGTCCGTCAGGGGTGAAAGCCCCCGCGCCGTCGCGCGGGGGCCAGGTCGGGAAACAGAGGGAATCGCCCTCGTGACGTTGATCAGCCAGTCTTCTGTGCCAGGCGGCTGCGCAGGGCTTCCAGCGGGCGCGGGTCGATCCACTCACGCACGTCGAAGCGTGCCGGGATGAAGTTCCAGCGCTGCAGGAAGTCGGTGAAGTCCTGCAGGGCGAGGATCGAGCCTTCGTCGAGGTTGGTGCGCAGGCGCAGGTGGGCGTCTTCGCCATAGGCGGTGGCGACCCAGAACTCGCTGCTGTTGGTTTCCCGCGCCAGGTAGCGGCGGGTGTCGTCCGGGTGCTGGTGCGCCCAGTCTTCGGCGCGCAGCACCGAGGCGAGGATCGCGGTGGCGGCGTCGGGATGCTGCTCCAGCAGATTGAGGTCGACGCTGAGGGTGCGCGGCGTGCCGTTGTTGGAGCGGATCAGCGGCTCGGGGTGAGCGCCGGTGTCGATCACCGTGTGCAGGCCGAACTGCTGCGCCAGCTGCACGGCGTGGGCGCCCTTGAGGAAGATCGCGTCCACTTCGCCACGCAGCAGGCCGACCAGTTCGGGGTTCTGGCTGCGTCGGCGGCTGCCGCCGTGGCCGGTGATGCCGACGATGTTGCCCGGCGCCTCATCGCTGAAGGTGCCCTTCAGGCCGAAGTCCACCAGCTCCAGGTCGCGCACTTCAAGGCCTTCCAGGCGCAGGGCGTTCTCCAGGCCGCGGATGGCCTGGGCGCGGGTGAAGTCGATCTGCGCGCCGCTCCAGTCCGGCAGGCCGAAGCGCCGGCCCTTGAGGTCGCGCACGCTGCGGATGCCGCTCTCGGCGGTGGTCAGGATCAGTTGTGCTTCATCGGCCCAGGACAGGCCGATCACTCGGGTCTCACGGCCGCTGGCGCGGGCCCAGATGGCCGGGATGTTACCGCCGTGGCGCACCGAGTTCTGCAGGGTATGGTCGAAGTGCGACTCGCGCACCGCCTGGTCGGCGGACTCGCGCAGCGACTGGATCTTCGTGCCCTGCTCGGCCAGGGACTCTTCCAGCCAGCCTTTCTGCACGGCGATGCCAAGGCCCGTGGGGACCGGGCAACGGGTGTACCAGAGGGTATCGAGGGGACGGGACATGTGCAGCTCCTTGTGGGTCAGGCGCGGGCCTTGAGTTCGTGGACGTCGGCGCGTTTGCCCTGTACCAGTGGCAGGACTTCCTGGCCGATGCGCAGGGCTTCTTCCAGGTGCGGGTTGCCGGCAAGGATGAAGGTGGAGAAACCGGCGTCGCGGTACTCGGCGAGGCGCTCGGCGACGTTCTCGTGGCTGCCGACGAGACCGATGGTCGGGCCTGGCTTGGCCTTGCCGAAGCCGGCCCAGAGATTGGGGCCGAGGATCAGGTCGTCGAAGCGCTCGACGTTCTGGTGGTAGGCGGTCTGCCGCGCGGCACCGACCGAGTCCGAACCGGTGGCGAAGTTCTTGATGAAGGCGCTGGTGCGCGCGTCGATGCGCTCGTACTGGCGGCGCAGCTCGCTCCAGGCGGCCTCTTCGGTCTCGCGTGCGAACAGGTCGATGCGGATGCCGAAGCGGATTTCACGGCCCTGCTTGTCGGCCAGCTCGCGCACGCGCTCCAGGTGCGGCTTGAGCTTGTCGATGGGTTCGGCCCAGTTCAGGTAGACGTCGGCGTGTTTCGCCGCGACGTCCAGCGCCGGGTCGGAGAAGCCGGAGAAGTACACGCCGGGTTTGCGCACGTTGCGCAGCGCGATCGGCAGCGAGCCGTTCTCCAGTTGGTAGATATCGCCCTGGTAGGAGAACTGCTCGTTCTTCCACAGGCCGTCGATGATGTCGAGGAACTCGCCGGTGCGCTGGTAGCGCTTGTCGTGCTCGAGGAAGTCACCGTTGGCGCGCTGGCTGGCGGGGTTGCCGCCGGTGATGATGTTCCACTCCAGGCGGTCGCGGGACAGGTGCTGGAGGATCGCCGCCTGCTGCGCGGCATAGGCCGGCAGGGTCCAGGCGGCCTGGAAGGCGATGAGGAATTTGATCCGACGGGTTTCGCGGGCCAGCGCGGCGGCGGCGATCCACGGCTCCGGCCCGGTGGGCAGCAGCGCACCTTCGAAGCCGGCGATCTCGGCGGCCTTGGCCACCTGGGCGATGTAGTCGATGTAGGTGAAACCGTCCGGCTCACCGTTAGGCAGACGTCCCGGGGCGATGTTGCCGGGGCGCTCGATGTGGCTGCCGCGGTTGTTCTTGTCCGAGGCGAGATAGGGACCGTCGCTGCCCAGCGGCAGTCGCCAGAAGAATTCGGTGCTCATGGGCTTGCTCCTTTGCTTTGCGGGGGGCAGCGTCGTGCTGCTCGTGCAGGGTCTTGAGCAAGGGCTGTGCCCAAAGGCTGGAGGCCAGGCGGGGCGGGGCTTTCAGGACAGTGTGCTGCGATAGCAGCAGGGCGTTTGTCTGTACAGCAGCAGTGGGGCAGCAGAGGATGCTGGGCGGGCAGCAATTTCGGCAGCGTTCAGACCGTTTCAGCCATCATGCGCATTCGCGTTGTTCATAAATTGCTGATTTTGTTGAGTATTTTTTAATGGCACAAGTCCTGCTCAGTCACTGGAACACCGCCACGCGGTTCATCCATTCCCGACTGCCAGGAGGCATTCCATGTCCACCCTCGATCCGCAACTTGCCAACCAGCTCGAACAGGTTCGCCGTGACTTTGCCAAGGCCTTCCGCGTGCTCAAGGAAAGCCGCACCCTCACCGCCACCAACACCTACCAGGCCTATGTGCGAGTGCCGGACAGCGACAAGGTGATTGCCGTCCATGCACCCAACCCGTGGGCGGACGACCAGGAAATCCGTGCCGTGATCTCGACCTGGGACGGCGAGGTGATCCTCGACGAAAGCATCGCCGGAGCGACCCCGCTCAGCGGTCGTGGCGCCGGCGGCAACGGCAAGCGCTATGCGGCAATCTTCCAGGCGCGCCCGGAAATCAACGTGGTGATCCACGTGCACACGCCCTACCTCGGCGGCTGGGCCAGCGCCCACCGCGTGTTGCCGATCCGCTATGCCGCTTCCCAGCGCGTGACCCTGGCCCGTGAGCTGCCGATCTACATCGACCGCCGCCAGCCCGAGCCGCTGTTCATCCTCGATCGCATCGCCGAGAACCCGCATACCCCGGCCATCCTCGAAGCCAACGGCGGCGCGACCTTCTGGGGCGAGGACCTGATCAAGGCGTCCAAGCTGATCCTGCTGATCGAGGAAGGCGCCTACTTCCAGGGCCTCGCCGAAGGCCTCGGCGGCTCCCAGGAATTCGGCCCCGGCGTGCTGGAGCAGCAATGGAAAATGACCGGCCTCTGGGAGCAGGGCCAGAAGCTGCTGGGCGCGGCGGCCTGAGTATTCGCCTGAACTGAAAAAGCCCTCTTGCGAGGGCTTTTCTTTGGCTGTTCGTAGGAGCGAGCTTGCTCGCGAACCGAGTCCGCCGCAGGGTTTGTTCGCGAGCAAGCTCGCTCCTACACATGTGCGCTCAACTGCTGGTGCGTCTGCGTACGGCTCGCTCGAAAACGCTCTCCGCCCACTGGTTCAGGCTCTTGCCGGACGCCTTGGCCGCAATGGCGGCGGCGGCGTGAACCTCGGGGCGGATGCGCAGCATGATCTTGCCGGACGCCGGCTTCTCCGGTTCTACACCGCGCGCCGCACAGTCGACCAGGTAATCCTCAACGGCATCCTGGAAGGCGGCATGGAGCCCACCAACGCTGTCGGCATGGAAGCTGATGATGTCGTTCACTCCCAGCAGGCGGCCAACGAAGAGGTCATCACGATCGTCGAATTCAATACGGGCGGTGTAACCCTTGTAGGTCATGCGGCTCATGTTTCCACTCCAGCCCGACGCAGGAATTCACGGGCTTCCTCGACCTGGTAACGCTTGGCCTCCTTGCCCGGATGCGGGCGATGGCAGCGCCAGGTCTGACCATGCAGAACCAATTTCACCCGTGACCCTTCACGCTCCTCCACGGTGCCGCCCAGATGCAGAACCAGAGCTTCGATGTCGGTAAAGACTATCGATGCACTGGTTGGCGTGCGGAAGATCATGGCGAGGGTTTTGCGGTGGCGGTTCTGTATCCAGAAATGCTATCGAGATATGATAGCACTCTATGGTTGCCATTTCCTCGAGATGGGCCGGCCACCTCGGATGCTTTTGTAGGAGCGAGGGGGCGCCCAGTTCTTGCTCGCGAACCGAGCCCGCCGCGGGGTTTGTTCGCGAGCAAGCTCGCTCCTGCACGCGACGGCCTATCCGGCGCGTCTCATTCGATGAAAAGCTCGATGGTGAGGTTTCCTGCAAGTGTCGATTCGATCAGGCGGCTACCGGCGGCTCCGCCGCGCGCCAGCGCAGCCCCAGCGGCAGCAGGAACAGCGGCAACAGGCTGGCGACGATCAGCACCGCGAAGAACGGCAGGCGCGAGGGGAGGCTGAACAGCGGGAACAGCAGCACCGGGCCTAGGAACATCGACAGGTACAGCGCCTGTTCGGCCACGCCGCCGGCGCCCATCACGTCGCCGCCACGGCTCATGCGTGGGATGCTGGTGAATACCCAGGCGACCACGAAGCTGCCGACGAAGCCCTGGACGATCTTCGCCACGATGGCGGTGGACGCCGCGATGCCGGGAATGAATACCAGGACCTCCAGCACCACCCCGATCAGCGCGCCGCCGACCACGGCCAGCGGGCCGAAGAAGCGCAGGTTGAGCACAAAGCCGGCGAGCAACCCGGCCAGCACGCTGGAGAGGATGCCGATGGTGGAGATCACCCCGATGGTCGACGGTGCCACGCCCAGGCTGTGGATAAAGTAGTCCGGGGTGATGGTCACCAGGCCCAGCGCCACGGTCAGCGGCGCGCCCACCGCCAGCGCCAGGCGCAGCACGGACGGGTCGGCGTAGAGGCGGAAGGTCTGTCGCAGGGAATGGCGCTCGCTGCGCGTCGCCAGGTTCACCGATGGCAGCAGCGGGGTCGCCAGCAGCAGGGCCAGTAGCACCAGGGCATGACCGCTGAAGGCGCTGCGCCACTCGCCATGCTGGCCGCCGACATAGGGCGCCACGGCGAAGATCGCGATGGCGCCGCCCAGCGGCGAGGCTACCGACCAGAACGCCAGCGCCGTGGTGCGGCGGCGGCCTTCGGTGGTGTGTACCAGCAGAGCGAGTGCGGCGAGCACCACGCTGATGTAACCGGCGCCTTCGGTGACGCGCAGGGCAATCAGGGTAGTGAAGTCTTCGCTGCGGCTCGCCAGGTAGCTGCACGCCGCCGCCAGCAGCAGGCCGAAGACGATGGCGCGGCGCTCGCCGACCCGCGCCACGATCCAGTTGACCAGGGGAGAGGCGAGGGCGGCGACTACCGCCACTGCCGACACCACCCAACTGGCCCGCGAGGGGCTGACCGAGAAGGCGTTGGCGATGTCGGCGACCAGCAGGATGGTCTTGCCGTGGCACGCTGCGATGATCACAGCGAAGGCGAGGGTGAGCAGGATCGAGGGCCAGCTTCCGGCACGCATCGGGGAATCCTCTTCAAGGGTTTGGTTGGAATGACTATTTGTGGGGCCTGTGCAGGCGCGTTCCCCTCACCCCAGCCCTCTCCCTCTGGAGAGGGAGCAGTCCGTGCCGGCTGTCGCGGTCGTTTCATCCAGCGCCGAACGGTCCTCTCCCTCCGGGAGAGGGAGCAGTCCGTGCCGGCTGTCGCGGTCGTTTCATCCAGCGCCGAACGGTCCTCTCCCTCCGGGAGAGGGAGCAGTTCGTGCCGGCTGACGCGGTCGTTCCATCCTGCGCCGAACGGTCCCCTCTCCCGCGTGCGGGAGAGGGTTAGGGAGAGGGGCTTTTGAAGCGCCTCAGCGCCGCGAAATATTCAGGACCTGGAGTTCGCTGAAGGCCTCATAACCGCGTTGCCCGCCTTCGTAGCCGAGCCCGCTCCACTTGTGCCCGCCCTTGGGCGCGCCGGGCTGGATGTGGCCGTGCTGGTTGACCCAGGCCAGGCCCGCCTCCAGCTGCGCCGCAATGGCTTCGCCGCGCGCCAGGTCGCGGGTCCACACCGAGGCGCCGAGGCCGTAGTGGCTGGCGTTGGCCTGGGCAATGGCGTCCTCTTCGTTGCGGAAGGAGATCACCGGCAACACCGGGCCGAACTGTTCCTCGTCCACCAGCGCGACGCCGGCCGCCACGCCGCTGACCAGGGTCGGCGGGTAGAAGTAGCCGGGCCCTTCGGGCCGTACGCCGCCACTGTGGATTTGCGCGCCGTGTGCCTTGGCGTCTTCCACCAGGGCGATGACCCGTTCCAGTTGTTGCGCGTTGGTCAGCGGCCCCAGCTCCGTCTGCGGGTCGAGCCCATGCCCGAGGCGGGTGTGCTGGGCGCGCTCGGCGAGTTTCGCCAGCAGGGGTTCGAACAGGCTTTCATGCACGTACAGGCGCTTGATCGCAAAGCACACCTGGCCGCTGTTCCAGAAGGCGCCCCAGAACACTGGTTCGACGATGGCGTCGAGGTCGGCGTCTTCCAGCACCAGCGCTGCATCGTTGCCACCCAGCTCCAGGGTCAGGCGTTTCAGGTCGTCCGCCGCGCCGGCATACAGGCGCTTGCCGGTGGTGACGCTGCCGGTGAAGGTGACGTGGCGCACTCGCGGATGGCGCACCAGGTGTTCGCCGACTTCGCCGGCACCGGCGATCACGTTGAGCACGCCCGCAGGGAACACATCACCCAGCAGTTGCGCCAGCAGCAGAGTGGACAGCGGCGTGTGCTCCGAGGGCTTGGCCACCAGGGTATTGCCGGCGTGCAGGGCGGGCGCGATCTTCAGCACCAGCAGGATCAGCGGAACGTTCCATGGGGTGATCGCGGCGACCACGCCGAGGGGTTTGCGGGTGATGCGCACCAGGCGCTCGCCGTCGTCGCGAAGTGACGTGTCGGCGGGCAGCTCGAGGTGCGCGTGGTGTTCGAAGGTGGCGGCGACGCCAGCCACTTCCTCCAGCGTCGAGCGCAGCGGGCGACCCTGCTCGCGGGTAATCAGTTCGGCCAGCGCCTGGGCGTTCTCGCGCACGCGTTGGGCAGCGAGGGCCAGGCTGTGGCGGCGTGCGTCCAGATCGGCGGCCCAGGCCGGGAAGGCCCGGTGCGCGGCGTCCACCGCCGCGTCGACCTGCTCCCGGCTGGCGCGGGCGGCTTCGCCGACGAGTGCTTCGCTGGCCGGGTCGATCACCCGGTCATAGTGCTCGGCCGCCTGGAGGCGACCATCGATCAGCAGTTCATAGCGTGACATGGCGAGTTCCTCAGGCACCGCCCAGGATGGCATCGGCGATCTTCTCGGCGAGCATCAGGGTCGGCAGGTTGGTGTTGGCGGTGGGGATCACCGGGATGATCGACGCGTCGGCAACGCGCAGGCCCTCGACGCCATGGACGCGACCGGCGCTATCGACCACGGCCTGCGGGTCATCGGCAGCGCCGATGCGGCAGGTGCCGCTGGGGTGCCAGACGCCGCCGATGTGGCGGCGCAGGTAGGCTTCCAGCGCCGCGTCGTCGGCCAGCAGGGCCTCCAGTTTCGGCCCGCCGGGCTGAGGCACGGCGAATGGGGTGAGCGCCAGTTGCAGGTCGTAGCGCGCCAGGACCGGGTGCTTGAACAGGCGCTGGATGGTGCGTAGCGCCACGCGTGCGCGTTGCAGGTCGCGCGGGTCGGAGAGCAGGTTGAAATCGACTTGCGGTGGGCTCGCCGGGTCGCGGTCGCGCAGGCTCAAGCGGCCGCTGGAGCTGGGCTTGTTGATCCAGAACAGCGCGTGGGCGACGCCGCGCTCGGCGTCCGCGCCGATGGCCAGGTAGAGGTCCGAGGGGGTCTCCGGATCGACGCCCGAGGACACCCGGATACCCAGTTGGTGAGACGTGCCGGGCCGCGCCAGCACGGCGTCCGAGCGCGCGGCATCGCCCAGGGTGGCCAGGGTGCCCAGCGAGCTGTGCTCCCACAGGTTGCCGCCGACGCCGGGGCGATCGGCGATCACCTCGATGCCCAGCTCCTGCAACTGGCTGGCCGGGCCGATGCCGCTACGCAGCAGGAAGGCTGGCGATTGCAGCGCACCGGCGGCGAGGATGACTTCGCCGGCTTCCACGGCGACGCGCTCGCCATCGCGCAGCAGTTCGACGCCAGTGATACGCGTGCCTTCGCGCAGCAGACCAAGCACCTGGCTGTCGGTCCACAGCGTCAAGTTGGGCCGCGCGCGCACCGCTTCGTCGAGGTAGCCACGGGCAGCGGACACGCGCTGGCCGTGCTCCAGGTTCACCGCCGGGGGGAAGTAGCCGTCGTCGAACACGCCATTCTGGTCGCCGATGTCGCGCAGGCCTTCGGCTTGCAGTGCCGAGACCACGGAGCGGGTGAAGGGCGTCCAGTCGCGGGTGGAGACGCGGTTGATCGGGATCGGTCCGTCGTGCCCGTGCAGTGGGCCGGCGTAATCGGTGTCGCGCTCAAGCTTGCGGAAGTACGGCAGCACGTCGTCCCAGCCCCAGCCTTCGGCGCCCAGTTCGGCCCACTGGTCGTAGTCGCGCGGCAGGCCGCGGTTGGCCACCAGCACGTTGACGCTGGAGCCGCCACCGAGGACGCGGGCCTGTTCGAGGTAGCGTTCGGGGCGCTCCACACCTTCTGGCTGCGCGCCATGGCGGACGCTCAGGTCCGGCCAGAAGTAGCGCTCGCGCAGCTCCAGGCGCAGGCGGAAGGGATTGTGGCCGTCGAGGATTTCCGCCGGCGTGGCGTGCGGCGGGGTGTCCGGGCCGGCCTCGATGAGCAGGACGCGGCGCTGCGGATCGGCGGAAAGGCGCCCGGCGAGAACGCTGCCGGCGCTGCCGCCGCCGACGATGATGTGGTCGTAGCGAGGAGTGGTCATGTCGCCTCCCGACCCGGCGCTCCCGCACCGGGCGCGTGCAGGGTGATCAGAAGCCGACGGAGATGCCGGCGACCAGGGCGCGCGGTGCGCCTTTGTAGTACTTGGGCGCGCCGTAGAAATCGCCGTCGGCCGGGTCGGCGGAGACCGTCCCCGAGTTCACGCCCGACAGGTAGTGCTTGTCGAAGACGTTGTTGAGGTTGAGCGTCAGGGTGGTTTCCTTCAGCGCGCTGCCCAGGTCCTTGAGGCGGTAGCCCAGGTTGGCGTCGAACACGGTGTAGCCGCCGATCTTCTCGTTGTTCGCCAGGTCGCCGTAGAAGCTGCCGGTGTGGCGGCCGAGGAAGTTGGCGTAGAAGGTCTGGTTGTCGTAGCCGATACCGGCGCTGAACAGGTTGCGCGGGGTGTCGTAGAGCTGGTTGCCTTTGGTGTCGAGGCTGGCGCCGCCGGCGCTGTAGTCGTCGTCCTGGGTGGAGCGCAGGTAGGTCCACGACGCGAAGTAGTTGAAGTTCGCCGGCAGCAGGCCGTTGAGCGACAACTCCAGGCCCCTGGTGGTGACGTCGCCGGCGTTGAAGTAGGAGGTAACGCCGGAGACTTCCTCGAAGGCCGCCTGGCGGTCCTTGAACCTGTCATAGAACAGCGCGGCGCTGAGCAGCAGGTCATCGGTGCTGTAGCGCCAGCCGATCTCCTGGTTCCAGGTGACTTCCGGCTTCTGCTTGTCGCCGCCGTTGGCCTGGCCGTACACCGCCGCCACCGCCGGAGTGCGCATGTTCGAGGTGGTGTTGTAGTAGAGCTGTTGTTGCGGGTCGAGCTGGTAGGCAAGGCTCAGGCTGGGCAGGAAGCGGTAGTAGTCGGCGCTGTCGCCGAAGCCGCTGAGGCGATCGTCGCCCTTGTTCTGCGTGTGCTGCCAGGCCAGGCCGCCGGTGAGCACGAGCTGCGAGGTGATGTCCCAGGTGTCCTGTACCCAGAGCTTCTGGGTGGTGATCTCGTTGCGCTGGTCGGTGAAGTAGATGGCGTTGCCGTTGCCGTCGCGCAGCTTGTGGCTACCGTCGATGCCGGCGGGCTTGCCGTTGCCCTTGATCTCGACCACCGGGAACTGGTTGCGGGCGTGGGTGTAGTCGGTCCACAGGCCCAGTTGCAGGGTGTGGTCGTCGTTGACCAGGAAGTCCAGCGTATTGGTGGAGCCGATGCGGTACTGCGTCGGGTAGACGCTGAGCGCGCCGGTCACCAGCGGGTCGATGCTGTCGCCGTCGCCATTGAGATCGGCGTTGACCTTGTTCTCGTTGACCGGCACCACGGCTACGGCGGCGGTGCCGTCGGTGACGCGGACGAAATACGGGTCGACCTTCAGCTGGACCTTGTCGGAGAGGTTGAACAGGCCATTGAGCGCGTAGGTCTGGATCTTGAAGTCGGCGCGCGAGGCCGCGGCGCTCTGGCCGGGGACGGTGACGTCGGGCACGCCGTTGGTGCCGTTGCCCTTGGTCGGGTAGATGTCGCGCGGGTAACCCTGGTCGTACTTGTTGGCGCGGTACTCAGCCAGCGTCGGGTGGTTGTAGCTGTTGGTGCGCATCAGGAAGCTGGAGAAGATGCCGTTGATGCGGTTGCCGTCCCACTCGTATTGCAGGTTGCCTTCATAGCGGTTGGAGGACAGCTCGCCGCCGCTGTTGTCCCACAGGTCGGCGGTGGTGCGCGAGGCCGAGAGCCAGGCGGAGAAGCCGTTCACCTCGCCGGTGTTGACCCGCGCGAAGGTGCGGAACAGGCTGTCGCTGCCGACGTTCTGCTTCACCAGCAGGCCGCTTTCCTTGGTCGGCGCCACGGACTTGATCAGCACGCTGCCGCCGCTGGCAGTAAGAGTCGGGGCGTTGATCGAGGAGGAACCGTAAAGCACTGACACCGACTCGTAGTTTTCCGGGTCGCCCATGAAGTCGGCGTGGGGCGTGAGGAACTGCGGATCGTTGAGCGGGATGCCGTCGCGGACGAAGCCGATCTGGTCCTGGGAGAAGCCGCGGATGTTCAACCCGCCTTCTGTAATACCGCTGTTGTCGCCGCCGCTGACGTGCACGCCGGGCAAGTATTTGAGGGCGCCGGTGACGGCGCTGTCGAGGCCGACGAATTTCTCCAGCTGGGATTTGGTCAACGTGCCCTTGGAGACTGGCGCCACTTCCTTGCGGGCGTCGCCGACCTGGGTTTCCTGGCTTTGGCCCTCGACGGTCACGGTACTCAGCGTGACGCCTTCAGGGGATTTCGAATCATCGGAAAGTGCAACTTCCGTGTTGAATAAAAGAGCGCTGGATAATGCTATTGCCAGCGGTTTGAGGCGGAACTCTCTTGCATGCTTCATGGCAGTCACTCGGGGCTTTTAATACGTTATGAGTGAGCTAGAGCAAGCTCTGTGCCATGCGTTTTAGAGCGGTTCAAGGCGGTTTTCGGGTGTTTTTCTGCTGTTGCTGCAGCAACTGCTTTTACAGTGGTGCTGGCGCAGCTACTTGTTATGAACAGTGCTTCGGAAAGTGCTGCGCTAAAAAGATAAAGCCCCGCTATCGGGGGCTTTATTGTTTGGCTGAGTTGTCTTGTGTTCAGGGTTGTCGGGCGACGGTTCTTGCCTGCTCTTTCCAGAATCCTTCGAGCTGCTGATTCTTCAATCCCTGCTCGACGAACTTCGGTTCCAGCAGGTCATCCACCTTCACCTCGTTGCGGATCAGTTTCGCCTTGAGGCTGTAGGCGATGCCATCGGTGTAGTGCTGGCGCAGGGCGTCGTCGTAGAGCGGGGAGAAGTGCGCTGACCAGGGCTCGCCGGAGACCTCGCGCTGCAACACGCTCAGCGGTACGCCGGAGCGGGTCTGGGCGTCCTGGTAAGCCGCCTGGTTGGCGTCCTGGGAAACCCACCACGCGGCCTTCAGGTAGGCGTCCACCACCAGTTGGGTGAGGTCGGGATGTTCCTTCACGAAGTCCTTCGCGCCCCAGACTTCGGCGCGCATCTTCCAGTCCGCGGGTGCCTCCTTGCTTGACCAGATGATGCGGCCGACCTGCTTGTCTTCCAGCAGGAAGGCGTCGCTCAGGGTGAAGAACGCATCCACCCGCCCGGCGCTCAAGGCAGCGGCGCCGGCCTGGGGGTTGAGGTTGAAGATGCGGAAGTCCTCGAAGCCCAGGTGGTTGGCTTCCAGCAGCTTGGCGAACGACAGTTCCCACGGCCGACCACGGTGCAGGGCGATGCGCTTGCCCTTGAGGTCGGCGATGGATTTCGCTGTCGATCCCGGCGGCACTACGAGGTAGACGTTGTTGCCGATGCCGCCGGGGACGATCAGTTGGGTCTGCACACCCGAGGCGTTGGCGATGATCGACGGCAGGTCGCCGTAGAAGGCGAAGTCGATACGCTTGTTGGCGAATTCCTCGTTGACGAAGGTGCCCACCGAACCGGTGGCGGCGGGCACCCATTCCAGCTTGATATTGCGCTGGGCCAGTTGCTGCTCCAGCCACTTGTCGCGGTCGATCACGTACGAGGGGCCGTTGAAGGTGATCTGCCCGGCGTTGGCGTAGGCCACCGTAGCGATGCGCAGGGTGGTGGGTTGCTCGGCGGCCAGTGCGTGGCCTGCGAGCAGCACGACGGCTGGCAACAGGCGGCGCAACGTGCGATGGATCAGGGACATGGCGGTTACCTCGCTCAGAAGTCGGTGGTGACCGAGACGCCGAAGGTGCGTGGGTCACCGAACATCACGGCGGCGGTCTGGTAGCCGCCGGGCAGGGTGTGGTTGCGGTATTCCTTGTCGGTCAGGTTGTTCACGTAGGCGGTGACGCGGGTGGTTTCGCCCGGCAGCTCGTAGGTCACCCGCGCATTGCCCAGGGTGTAGCCGCCGCTGCGCATGTTGGCGCTCTGGTCGTTGGTGAAGAAGTACTGGCGGCTGCGGGTGTTCCAGTCGGTACCGAGGATCACCGCGCCACCCACGTTCAGCGGGATGCGATAGTCGGCGCCAATCACCGCCGAGACGCTGGGCGCGCGGACGAAGTGGTTGCCGGAGTAGTCGTCGGTGCCCGAGGTGTAGTCGGTGAACTCGGTGTGCAGCAGGCCCAGGCCGAGGTTGACATGGAGGTTCTGCACCGGGATGGCTTCGAGTTCGAACTCGGCGCCGTAGGCCTCGCCCTGGGCGCCGTTGGCCAGGCGCGAGACGGTCTGGTTGTTCACCGCGGTGACGATGTTGAGCTGGATGTCCTTGTAGTCGTAGTAGAAGACGCTGGCGTTGGCGTTCAGGCGGCCATCGAACCACTCCGACTTCAGGCCCAGTTCATAGGAGGTGAGGTATTCCGGGTCGACCTTGGCCACCGTGGCCTGGCTGGTGACGCCGGCGTTGTAGCCGCCGGAGCGGAAGCCGCGGGCATAGCGGAAGTAGGCGCGGGCGTTGTCGGAGATCCGGTACTCCGGCGTCAGGTCCCAGCTGTAGTCGCTCCAGGTGTTGCTCTCATCCTGGGTGGCGTTGACGATCAACGGCGTCTCGACGTTGCCTGGCTGCCACCAGTGGCCATCGCCGAAGCTGGCGGCGCCCCGGTTGACCAGGCGCGCCAGGTCGATGTCCTTGGTCTCGCGGGTCCAGCGCAGGCCGGCGGTGAGGCTGAAGTCGTCGGTGAAGTTGTAGGTGGTGCTGCCGAAGATGGCGTAGCTCTCGGTCTTCTGGTCGTAGCTGACGTTGTTGTAGTAGCTGGGGACGTAGACGTTGGGCAGCGCGGCGTTGGCGTTCTTCGATTCCAGGTCTTCGTTGAAGTAATGGAAGCCCAGCACCCAGTTCAGGCGGTCGCTGCGCGGCGAGGCCAGGCGCAGTTCCTGTGACCACTGCTGGCTGTCGGCATAGCTGTAGCTGCGTTGCAGTTCCAGCGGGGTGTTGTCGCTGTCGGTCCAGCCGTCGCGGGTGAAGTGTTCGAAGGCGGTGATGGAGGTCAGCTCCAGCTCGCCCAGTTGCCAGACCAGGTTGAGGTTGCTGCCGGCCTGGTCGATCTCGGCCTGGTACTTGGCGTTGAAGTTGGCCTTGCCCAGTTCCGGATCGATGGAATAGCCGAACTGGTTGGTGCCGTTGGGCCGGGTACCGTAGCTCACCGTGTTGTAGCTGGCGGTGTCGTGGTAGTGGCGGGCGTGAACGTTGAGGTTGGCGTCGAGGTTGTCGTTCACCCGCGCGGCCAGTTGCAGGCGCACGGCGTCGTCTTCCAGCGCGCCCTGGTCGTTGCCATCGTTCTTGTTCTCGGTGTAGCCGTCGCGCCCCTGGTGGTGGAAGGACACGCGCCCGGCCAGCTTGTCGTCGACCAGCGCATCGCTCACCGCGCCTTCAACGATGCGGTTGGCGTAATTGCCCATGTCGACCTTGAAATAGCCCTCGGGGCTGAAGGTCGGCTTGCGCGAGATGAAGTTGATCGCGCCGCCCGTGGTGTTCTTGCCCCACAGCGTGCCCTGCGGGCCGCGCAGCACTTCCACGCGCTCCTGGTCGAACAACGGGAAGCCGGTGGCGCTGATGTTGGCGATGTACACGTCGTCGACGTAGATGCCGATCGGGCTGACGGTGTTGGCGCCCTGATCGCCCGTGCCCAACCCGCGAATCCACCAGCGCGGACGGCCATGGCCATCGGTGGTGCCGGCGGAGGCGTTGGGGGTGTAGCGGGTGACTTCGTTGGCCGATTGCAGCGAGGCATCGCGGATTTTCTCGCCGCTCAGCACGGTGATTGGCGCCGGTACTTCCTGCACCGACTCTTCGCGCTTCTGCGCGGTCACCACCACCTTGCCGAGGGTCGGTGCGGCGCTGCTGTCCTCCTTGGTCTGCGTCTCGCCGTCAGCGGCATGGACGGCGACGCTGGCGAGGCTCGCCAGGATCGCGAGGGAAAGGGTGTTACGTTTGAACATGGTGTCCCCAGGGGGCGGCGAAAGGACGGCTGGCTCTGTGGTGCTCGGTCGTCGCCGCAAGGCATGAAGCTGTTATTGCGTTGCTCTTGTACTGGCTCACGCGTGATGAAGGCCGGAAGGCTTGCCGGGAACATCGCAACATCCGTACCGCTTTCGCGTTGAATGTTAAATGGCTGATACAAAAGGGTTTTTTATGTTTGTTGCGGGCGCTGTGCTGCTGGGGCAGCAGTCCATGCTGGGCCATCGCTGCCTGGGCAGCAGCGCGGCAGCAGGTTCTCCGCAGCTTTCGTCGAACTGCCGTGGGAACGCCATTTGCAGCTGATAAGCTGGTCTCTCTGAAGCCCTGGAGTTGGCGATGAACACGCTTCTGCCGGAGCAACCCCTGCAACGCTTCCCGCGCAATCTGCGCGGCCGCGATTTCGTGGTGGGGGATGTGCACGGCCATTTCGAATTGCTGCAGCGATTGCTTGACCTGGTCGGATTCGATCCGGCCGTCGATCGCCTGTTCGCCGCCGGCGACCTGGTGGACCGCGGCCCCTATTCCCCGCAGGTGCTCGATTGGTTGGCCAAGCCCTGGTTCGCCTCGGTGCGCGGCAACCACGAGCAACTGGTGATCGACGTGGTGCTGGCCGGCGATGACCGCGACCTGCACTTCCGCAATGGCGGCGCCTGGCTGTACAAGCTCACGCCGGTGACTCGCGAACGCATCGCCCGCCGGTTGCAACAATTGCCGCTGGTGATCGAAGTCGAACTGGGGGATGGGCGCCGCGTGGGCATCGTGCATGCCGAGGCACCGGTCTCACCGGCATTTCCGGACTGGGACAGCGGCGTCGCTGCGCTGGCCGGCGAGCTGGGTGAAACCGCCCGGCGCAATGCCGTTGGCCTGGCCATGTGGGCACGCACGCGGATCGAGAAGGAGGACACCACGCTCATCGCCGGGCTGGAGCGCCTGTATGTCGGCCATACCGCGCAAGGCGCCGTGCGCCCGCTGGGCAATACCCACTACATCGACACGGGCAGCGGCTACGCCGACGGTTGCCTGAGCATCGTCGACATGCACAGTGGTGAAGTGGAAACGGCGGCCGCCCGCTGAGCGACCGCCGGGACGATCACTCGCCGCGGATGTACTGTTCCAGTTGCTGGATCAGCTCGGCCTGTTCGGCGATGGCGGCCTTCACCAGGTCGCCGATGGACAGCAGCCCGAGCAGCTCGCCGTTCTCCACCACCGGCAGGTGGCGCAGGTGGCGCTCGGTCATGATGCCCATGCACTTGTCGACGTTGAGGTGGGTGTCCACGGTGATCACTGGCGCGGTCATCACCGCGCTGATCGGCGTGTCTTCCGAATTGCGCCCCTTGAGCGCCAGGCGCCGGGCGTAATCGCGCTCGCTGAAGAAGCCGACCAGCTGGTTGGCCTCCACCACCGGCAGGCCGCCGAGGTTCTTTTCCGCCATCAGGCGCAATGCATCGATCACCAGCGCATCCGGGGCGATGGTGTAAACCTGCTGGTCCGCCTTGGCGTTCAACAGCTGAGCCACAGTCTTCATTCCTACCCCCTGTTCGTCGTTCACGGCGCGATACCCGTGGTTCATAGAGAATCGTGGACGAATCGCGATCCGGCAAGGTCGCAAAGCGGCGTCCGCCGTCACG
The DNA here is from genome assembly GCF_048068295.1 of Pseudomonas sp. NY15435. NCBI lineage: Bacteria > Pseudomonadati > Pseudomonadota > Gammaproteobacteria > Pseudomonadales > Pseudomonadaceae > Pseudomonas > Pseudomonas sp. NY15435. The sequence continues at coordinate 342,196 of NZ_JBLUQA010000001.1, read as the reverse complement.
ACAGCGTCATCCGCCCGCGACGCGACTTATACTGTGATTCCCTTCCCCTTATCCCCCCACGAAAGACCGGCCATGACTGACGACGATCTCGACCTCCACGAGCCTGAACACGACCACCTGCTGGACCTCGATGACGACCTCGACGGCCTGCTGGAGGAGGACGCGGCGTTCTTCGAGGATCAGCCCGACGATCATGAGGACGGCGACGAGGAAGCGGACGAGTATCAGCCGGGCCTGGATGACGAGGACTGGTAGAGGACCGACCTCCGGACGATATCCGGGCGTCATGATTGGCTGGCAGAATGCCGGCCAGACAATAAAGAGAAAGCATCATGCGCAACATCACGCTCGCCCTGGCCGTCTCCCTGCTCTGTGGATGCTCCTCGGACGTCCGCCGGGATGACCGCACCGCGCCCATCTCCCTCTATCGAGACACCCGCCACGTGATGGTGGTGAACTTCCAGCCCGATCCCACGGTGGCGGCCAACCCGCGCTGGGGCGCGCTGAAGGCCAGCTGGCGTGAGGCGCTGCGCGACGAGGCGGGGTCGGCGGACTACCAGCTCACCGAACAGGACGGCGAACCGCGCGCCACCGACACCCTGTCCACCCTGGTGGTGATCGAGGTCGGCGCCGGCCATAGCGCGAACAACCGCATGAGCAGTGATGGCGAGGAATGGATCGCCTCGACCGTGCGTTACCACGATGGCCTGACCGGCCAGCTGCTCGCCTCGCGTCGCTACGAGAGCGAAGCCGATGGTGATCTGTTCAGCTCCATGAGCTCTTCCGAAGTCAGCGCAGTGTCCGAGCAGATCGTCGAGGAAATCACCGGCGCCCTGCTGGTGGCGCGACCATCCCGCAGCCTGCCGACGCCTCTGCCCGCCACCACGCCGGCGCAGCCGCCCGAGGCCGTGCCGCAGCCGATGTCGCCTACCGCGGCGGAAACCGTCGCCCACGTCTCGCAGCCGCTGACCAAGGAGCAGCGCCTGATGGAGTTGCAGCGGCGCAACCTGCCGTATGAGGAATACCGCGACGAGTACCAGCGGATCATGGGGCGCTGAACAACCGCACGCTATAAAGCGATCATCGGCGGCTGCTAGAACCAGCCGCCGCTCGACAATTCCTGCTCGCAGCTCTTGTACTGGGCGCCGTACAGCGACGCGCGTGCCTGGACCTTCTGTGACGTCGTCTTCAGCCACGGCTTGGCGTCGTAGCTGCGGTTGCGATAGCCGCCCCAGCCCTCGTGGTAGTTCAGATACTGGCCGTAAGCATCCCACTTGGAGACGCGATTCACGCTGTAGGTCTTGTTCATGTACCAGCCCATGAAGTCCAGCGCGTCGGCGAAGTCGTCGCGGTCCGCGCCCCAGCCTCCCGCCTCTTTCTTGTAGTCCGCCCAGGTTTCGTCCTTGGCCTGGGCGTAGCCGTAGGCGGAACTGACCCGACCCCAGGGGATGAAGCCGAGGAAGTAGTAACGCGGTGGCAGGGCGTCGTGTTTGAAGGAGGACTCCTGGTACATCATCGCCATCGGTACCTGGACGGTCCCGCCCCAGCGCTTCTGCACCTTCAGCGCCGCTTCGTGCCATGCGGGCTTCTCGCGAAAGATCTCGCAGAGGTTCTCGGGGTGCGCCGGCGGCTTGGTGGCACAGCCGGCAAGGGCCAGGAGCAGGGCTGGCAGCAGAAGCCGAAGCATGGGCGGTTTGTCCTTTTCTCGCGCGATCGCGGAAGGCTTATACAGCCTCTGGTGGCGAAGAGGAATCGTCGGGCATCGAGGGTGATTGTCGCCCCGCGCCTGCCGCGATGCCCGATCCCCACGGTGGGTGGCTGCAGCGGCGCAGGGCTTTACTCCCGGAAACAAAAAAGCCCGCTCAGGGCGGGCCTTTCAGGCGGCTTCGCAGACTGCCAGGGGCAGCTGGAAACAAGGTAGATGGCGCACCAGGCGGGATTCGAACCCACGACCCCTGCCTTCGGAGGGCAGTACTCTATCCAGCTGAGCTACTGGTGCGTATGCCGCGGCTGGCGCGGCAGGCGGCAATCATACGCATCTCCCGTGCGGGCGTCCAATATGGGTGCGCTCGTTCATGATATCGAACGAAAACAGCCGCCTGTCGGTAGAAATCCTCCGAAAACCCCCTGCAACCTGATACCTTCGTTGGTTTTGTCGAACGAGCTATTGCCCTTTGCAGTCGAGGGCCCTAGGATTCGTTTGAGATTTCAAACGCCTCCCCATCACAACAACAGGAGACCGGAGAATTGGCATCACACCAGCCGGCCATCAGCCTGCGGGATGACAGTCTTCCGTTGCACCCACCGCATGTCCCTTGTGACAGGTCTCCGTGCGGCTTCCGTCGATCAGCGTACCGGAAGGTTGTAGGGCAGTCGTACTCCTGGGCCGAGCCCGGGAATCTGCGCGTGAACGAGTTCAACCAGACCGGGCAATGACCTGGGCCTGCGTTTTTTCGTGTCCGCATGCCGAGCGAACTAAGAGCCGTTCGCCTGGCGTCGCCTCCATAGCAGGGCGACATTCGCATCCAGGGTCGATAATGGTCGGCCGGGGCGAATGAACGGCAGAGACTGCGGTCTCTCCCATCCAGACAACAAGGCAGGCGGGGACTCGAGGTAGACCCGCTGTCCACAGGCTTTCCTCGAAAGGAGACAGGTCATGCAACTCAATGATGCCAAGCTGTTCCGCCAACAGGCTTACATTGACGGTTCCTGGGTCGACGCCGACAACGGCAAGACCATCAACGTGAACAACCCGGCCACCAACGAGATCATCGGCACCGTGCCGAAGATGGGCGCCGACGAGACTCGTCGTGCCATCGAAGCCGCCGACAAGGCCCTGCCGGCCTGGCGTGCGCTGACCGCCAAGGAGCGCGCCAACAAGCTGCGCAAGTGGTTCGACCTGATGATTGCCAACCAGGACGACCTGGCTCGCCTGATGACCATCGAGCAGGGCAAGCCGCTGGCCGAAGCCAAGGGCGAGATCGCGTACGCTGCCTCCTTCCTCGAGTGGTTCGGCGAAGAAGCCAAGCGCATCTACGGCGACACCATCCCGGGCCACCAGCCCGACAAGCGCATCATCGTGATCAAGCAGCCGATCGGTGTCACCGCGGCCATCACCCCGTGGAACTTCCCCTCCGCGATGATCACCCGTAAAGCCGGCCCGGCCCTGGCCGCTGGCTGCACCATGGTGCTCAAGCCCGCATCGCAAACCCCGTACTCCGCCCTGGCCCTGGCCGAGCTGGCCGAGCGCGCCGGCATTCCGAAGGGCGTGTTCAGCGTCGTCACCGGCAGCGCCGGCGAAGTCGGCGGTGAGCTGACCAGCAACCCGATCGTGCGCAAGCTGACCTTCACCGGCTCCACCGAGATCGGTCGCCAGCTGATGGCCGAATGCGCCAAGGACATCAAGAAAGTGTCCCTGGAACTGGGTGGCAACGCTCCGTTCATCGTGTTCGACGATGCCGACCTGGACGCCGCCGTCGAAGGCGCGCTGATCTCCAAGTACCGCAACAACGGCCAGACCTGCGTCTGCGCCAACCGCCTGTACGTACAGGACGGCGTGTACGACGCCTTCGTCGAGAAGCTGAAGGTCGCCGTGGCCAAGCTGAACATCGGCAACGGCCTGGAGCAGGGCGTCACCACTGGCCCGCTGATCGATTCCAAGGCGGTTGCCAAGGTCGAAGAGCACATTGCCGACGCCGTTTCCAAAGGCGCCAAAGTCCTCACTGGCGGCAAGCCGCACAGCCTGGGCGGCACCTTCTTCGAGCCGACCATCCTGGTCGACGTACCGAAGTCCGCACTGGTATCCAAGGACGAGACCTTCGGCCCGCTGGCGCCGGTGTTCCGCTTCAAGGACGAGGCCGAAGTCATCGCCATGTCCAACGACACCGAGTTCGGCCTGGCTTCGTACTTCTACGCCCGCGACCTGGCCCGCGTGTTCCGCGTTGCCGAGCAGCTGGAATACGGCATGGTGGGTATCAACACCGGCCTGATCTCCAACGAAGTCGCGCCGTTCGGCGGCATCAAGGCCTCGGGCCTGGGCCGTGAAGGTTCGAAGTACGGCATCGAGGACTACCTCGAAGTCAAATACCTCTGCCTCGGCGGTATCTGATCCGTTTTTTCCGTGGGCGCGGGGTGGCAGGCAAGAGCTGACAGCCACCTTCGCGTCGGCGTTTTCCGGTGGTAGCACCGGACAACCCGTCTGGCGGGCCGCAAGTTCCACGACAGTCGATCATCGTATGCTGTCGCGTGAGGCTTCTCCCCGCTTTCATCCTTTGATCCGGTCGCCCGATGAGCGGCCACTGAGGAAGCTATGAGCAAAACCAACGAATCCCTGCTGCAACGTCGTCAGGCCGCCGTACCTCGCGGTGTAGGCCAGATCCACCCGGTCGTCGCCGAGCGCGCCGAGAACTCCACCGTGTGGGACGTCGAAGGTCGTGAGTACATCGACTTCGCCGGCGGCATTGCCGTACTGAACACCGGCCACCTGCACCCGAAAGTGGTTGCCGCCGTTCAGGAGCAACTGACCAAGCTGACCCACACCTGCTTCCAGGTGCTGGCGTACGAGCCCTACATCGAGCTGGCCGAAGAAATCGCCAAGCGCGTTCCGGGCAACTTCCCGAAGAAGACCCTGCTGGTCACCTCCGGCTCCGAAGCTGTTGAGAACGCCGTCAAGATCGCCCGTGCCGCCACTGGCCGCGCCGGCGTGATCGCCTTCACCGGCGCCTACCACGGCCGTACCATGATGACCCTGGGCCTGACCGGCAAGGTCGTTCCGTACTCCGCTGGCATGGGCCTGATGCCGGGCGGCATCTTCCGCGCCCTGGCTCCGTGCGAACTGCACGGCGTGAGCGAAGACGAATCCATCGCCAGCATCGAGCGCATCTTCAAGAACGACGCTCAACCGCGCGACATCGCTGCCATCATCATCGAGCCGGTTCAGGGCGAAGGTGGCTTCTACGTCAACTCCAAGGCCTTCATGCAGCGCCTGCGCGCCCTGTGCGACGAGCACGGCATCCTGCTGATCGCTGACGAAGTACAGACCGGCGCTGGCCGTACCGGCACCTTCTTCGCCACCGAGCAACTGGGCATCGTTCCGGACCTGACCACCTTCGCCAAGTCCGTTGGCGGTGGTTTCCCGATCTCCGGTGTTTCCGGTAAAGCCGAAATCATGGACGCCATCGCTCCCGGCGGCCTGGGCGGCACCTACGCCGGTAGCCCGATCGCTTGCGCCGCGGCCCTGGCCGTGCTGAAAGTGTTCGACGAAGAGAAGCTGCTGGAGCGTTCGCAAGCCGTTGGCGAAAACCTGAAGGCTGGTCTGCGCGACATCCAGGCCAAGCACAAGGTAATCGGCGACGTTCGTGGCCTGGGTTCGATGATTGCCATCGAGCTGTTCGAAGGCGGCGATCACAACAAGCCGGCCGCTGAGCTGGTCAGCAAGATCGTGGTTCGTGCCCGTGAGAAAGGTCTGATCCTGCTCTCCTGCGGTACCTACTACAACGTGATCCGCTTCCTGATGCCCGTCACCATCCCTGACGCGCAGCTGGAAAAAGGCCTGGCCATCCTGGCCGAGTGCTTCGACGAACTGGCCTGAGCTTTACCGCTCTAACGGTTCAAGAGAAAGGCCCGCGCAAGCGGGCCTTTTTTTGTGCCTGCTTATCGTGCTCGTTTGTGTGAATTGTCCACCGAAGTTGATGGCGCGCATGGGAAGCTCGTGGGCTTTGGACTACGCTGCGCAGTATCCGAAGGCCGTTGGCCGGCGGCATCCGAAGGACCGGGCACGTGGCAGGGAAGGCTCAGGATCGGTTGTTTCCGCCCGCGACGGCATGCGTCCCGAACGAGGTGCGATCCATGAGCGTTTCTCCCGGCGTGCTGGTCGCTGCCAGTGATCCCTGGAGCCGCGAGCTGCTTGGCCAACTGGTGCTGAGCGTGCGTTGCGATGCGACCGTCGAATTCTGCGAGGACGGTGATACCGCCATCGAGGCGTGTCGCCGGCATCCCTTCGTCCTGATCCTGGCCGAGCGCGAGCTGCCCGGCAGCGACGGCCTGGAATTGCTCCGCCACGTGCGCATGCGTCGTCGCGGGCCGGTTGCCCAGCCATTCATCCTGATCAGCTCCAAGGCCGATGCCGCCAGCGTGCGCGCTGCCTTGCCGCTCGCGCCTACGGCCTATCTGGTCAAGCCCTTCAATGCCGAGAACCTGCGCGAACGCCTGCGCTCGCTCCTGCTGTCGCCAGGGGAAAGCGTCGTCTGCGAGCTGCCGACCCTGGAGCAGAGCCTGTCGCTGGAGCGCTTCCTGCAGACCGAGCGCGACGCCACCGAGGGCGCACCGCTGATGGGCGAGGTCGGCGCGGCGGTGAACCGCTGCATGGAGGCCAGCGACATCAACCTGGAAATGCTCGAGCAGGAGTTCGGCCATGACCCGCAGATCACCGCTTGCTTGATCTCCGCTGCCAACAGCGCTGCGCGGCACGTCGGCATGCCCTGCCAGACACTGATGCAGGCGCTGTCGCGCCTGGGCGTGGCGCAGGCGCTGAACCTGATGCTGGCGGTGGCGCTGCAGCGCGCCGCGACTCTCGCCGACCCGCTGCTGAAAGAGCGTGCCGAGCGCTTCTGGGAATTGTCCCGGCATACCGCCGACGCCGCTTTCGCCCTGGCCGAGTCCCTGGGTGCCGATGCCGACCGTTGCTTTACCGCCGGCTTGCTGCACTGCCTGGGCGATCTCGCCCTGCTGCGCAGCCTGCAGGACTGGCACAGTGCCGGCGGCGAGCTGAGCGAGGCGGATGTGGATAAGGCCCTGAAGGAGCACGGTGCGAGCTTTGGCTCCGCCCTGCGTACCCGCTGGCGCCTGCCGCTGGAGTTGCGCAACCTGATCGCGGCGGCCTATGCCATCGATAACGGCGTGTTCAGCCGCGAGGCGCTGATCGTCAACCTGGCTTCCAGTGGAGCGCGCTTGCCAGAGGATCAACTGCCTGCACTGAGCGAACACAAGGCGGCGCGGATGCTGCGGCTAACGCCGGCGCAGCTGGGCTTTCTAGGCAGAAGCTGAAACGAAAAAGGCCGCGTCGATTGACGCGGCCTTTGCTTCTGGCGAGTAGCGCGATCAGCGCGAAGCCAGCAGTTCCTTGCCGCGCACGACAGCGGCGCGGACCTGGTTCGGCGCAGTGCCGCCGATGTGGTCGCGGGCGTTCACCGAGCCTTCCAGGGTCAGCACGGCGAATACGTCGTCGTCGATCTGGTCGCTGAACTGGCGCAGCTCGTCCAGGCTCATCTCCGCCAGGTCCTTGCCGCTGTCCACGCCGTACTTCACGGCGTGGCCGACGATCTCGTGGCAGTCACGGAACGGCAGGCCGCGGCGCACCAGGTAGTCGGCCAGGTCAGTGGCGGTGGAGAAGCCCCGGCGGGCCGCTTCGCGCATGATCTCGCGCTTGGGCTTGATCGCCGGAACCATGTCGGCGAAGGCACGCAGGCTGTCGCGCAGGGTGTCGGCGGCGTCGAACAGAGGTTCCTTGTCTTCCTGGTTGTCCTTGTTGTACGCCAGCGGCTGGCCTTTCATCAGGGTCAGCAGCCCGGCGAGGTGGCCAAACACGCGGCCGGACTTGCCACGCACCAGTTCCGGTACGTCCGGGTTCTTCTTCTGCGGCATGATCGAGGAGCCGGTGCAGAAGCGGTCGGGCAGGTCGATGAATTGGAACTGGGCGCTGGTCCACAGCACCAGCTCTTCGGAGAAGCGCGACAGGTGCATCATCGCCACGGCGGCGGCGGCGCAGAATTCGATGGCGAAGTCACGGTCGGATACGCCGTCCAGCGAATTGCCGGAGATCGCTTCGAATCCCAGCAGTTCGCAGGTGATGGTCCGGTCGATCGGGTAGGTGGTACCCGCTAGCGCGGCGCTGCCCAGGGGCATGCGGTTGGCGCGTTTGCGGCAGTCCACCAGGCGCTCGTAGTCGCGACTGAGCATTTCGAACCAGGCCAGCAGGTGGTGGCCGAAAGTCACCGGCTGCGCGGTCTGCAGGTGGGTGAAGCCGGGCATGATGGTGTCCGCTTCGGCGTCTGCCAGGCCCAGCAGGCCCTGCTGCAGGCGGGTGATTTCGGCAAGGATCAGGTCGATCTCGTCGCGCAGCCACAGGCGGATGTCGGTGGCCACCTGGTCGTTGCGCGAACGACCGGTGTGCAGTTTCTTGCCGGTGATGCCGATGCGGTCGGTCAGGCGCGCTTCGATGTTCATGTGCACGTCTTCCAGGTCGACGCGCCAGTCGAAGGTGCCGGCCTCGATCTCGCTCTGGATCTGCTTGAGGCCGTCGATGATGGTGTCGCGCTCGGCGTCGGTCAGCACGCCGACCTTGGCCAGCATGGTCGCGTGGGCCATGGAGCCCATGATGTCGTGGCGGTAGAGGCGCTTGTCGAAGTCGACGGAAGCGGTGAAGCGGGCGACAAAGGCATCGACGGGCTCGCTGAAGCGGCCGCCCCAGGACTGGTTGGTCTTCTCTACGCTCATGGATCTCTCTCGCTGAAACGGGCAGGCGCGGCGCGCGGCCTGCATGAAGGGCAAAGTGCGACGATAATAGCAGGCTGAGGGACAAAACCGGCGGCGCTTTGGCGGGTTGGGGCAGGGCAGTGGCGGTGAATCGTCGCAGGGCCCGTGGCCGATCCTTGCGCTGGCCGACAATTCCTGGCTTTTGATCGCACGCGGCGCTTGCCGCCGTGCAGGCGCTTACGGAAACTGCGTCGATGCCCAGACTGACGAAGACCGGCGACAAGCCGGCGCCCAACGAAGACTTCTTCATCCCCGAACTCTGCCAGCCCGAAGCGCTGTTCAGCCTGGTGCTGCTCGCCGAGTTGCTGGTGCTCGTGCTGGTGCTTGCCGAGCCGATGACGCCCAGCTTCAACTGGGTGCGCCTGGCGCTGTCCTCACTGTTCGTGCAATGGATCGTCCTGCTCTCGGCAGGCCTGCTGTGCCAGCTGCGGCCGTTCATGGCGCGCTGGCCGGCGTGGTTCTCCGGGCTGCTCAGCTGCGCGCTGGTGGTCATGCTGACGCTGGGTTGCACCGCGGTGGCGGATTACTTCTCCCTGGGCGGGCCCATGTCGCGCACCGGCGAGGTCAATCTCTACCTGCGCCATGCGTTGATTGCGCTCATCATGTCCACGCTGTTGCTACGCTACTTTTATCTCCAGAGCCAATGGCGACGTCAGGAGCAGGCTGAGTTGCGGGCGCGGATCGAGTCGCTGCAGGCGCGCATCCGTCCGCATTTCCTGTTCAACAGCCTGAACAGCATCGCCAGCCTGATCGAGATCGATCCGGGCAAGGCCGAGCTGGCGGTGCTGAATCTTTCGGACCTTTTTCGCGCCAGCCTGGCCAAACCTGGAACATTAATTTCCTGGGGAGAGGAACTTGAGCTGGCCAGACGCTATCTTTCCATTGAACAGTTCCGTCTTGGCGATCGGTTGCAGATGGACTGGCAGGTGAGCGGCGTGCCCGATGGCGTGCCGATTCCCCAGCTGACGCTGCAGCCGTTGCTCGAGAACTCATTGATTTATGGCATCCAGCCGCGCATCGAAGGCGGTCTGGTGAAAGTTGAGGCGGACTACCGTGACGGTGTGTTCCAGCTCTGCGTGAGCAACCCGTACGACGAGTCGACCGAGACGCTGCCCACGAAGGGGACCAAGCAAGCCCTGCAAAATATTGCGGCGAGACTTGCGGCACTTTTCGGGCCAAAAGCTAGTCTCAGCGTCGAGCGCCGTGACGGACGGCACTTCACCTGTCTACGCTATCCATGTGCGCGTCTCATGCAGGAAGCCTGAGCTTATGAATGTCCTGATCGTCGATGACGAACCCCTGGCGCGAGAGCGCCTGGCCCGGCTGGTGGGGCAACTGGACGGCTATCGCGTCCTCGAGCCATCCGCCAGCAACGGCGAAGAAGCGCTGACGCTGATCGACAGCCTGAAGCCGGATATCGTCCTGCTGGATATCCGCATGCCCGGCCTGGACGGGCTTCAGGTGGCCGCCAAGCTGTGCGAGCGCGAAGCCCCGCCGGCGGTGATCTTCTGCACCGCCCATGATGAATTCGCCCTGGAGGCGTTCCAGGTCAGTGCGGTCGGCTACCTGGTCAAGCCAGTCCGCAGCGAGGATCTGGCCGACGCCCTGAAGAAAGCCTCGCGGCCCAACCGCGTGCAGTTGGCGGCGCTGACCAAACCCCCGGCCGCCGGCGGCCCCGGCCCGCGCAGCCACATCAGCGCGCGGACCCGCAAAGGCATCGAGCTGATTCCGCTGGAAGACGTGATCTTCTTCATCGCCGACCACAAGTACGTGACCCTGCGCCACGCTGGCGGCGAAGTGCTGCTGGACGAGCCGCTGAAGGCACTGGAAGACGAGTTCGGTGACCGCTTCGTGCGCATCCACCGCAACGCGCTGGTTTCCCGCGAGCGCATCGAGCGCCTGCAACGCACGCCGCTGGGGCACTTCCAGCTGTACCTGAAAGGACTCAATGGCGATGCGCTGACCGTCAGCCGCCGCCATGTCGCCGGCGTTCGGCGACTCATGCACAACCTGTAGCGACACAGTGCCGCAGCGCTAGAAGCCCGGGGGGCGGCCCCCGGGCTTTTCGTTTGCGTGAGCTGTTATCATGCGGGCACTTTCTTGCACGCTTCCTTTGCCTGGAAATGCCCATGTCTCGCGAAATCCGTATCGCCACGCGCCAGAGCGCCCTGGCACTCTGGCAGGCCGAATACGTCAAGGCCCGCCTGGAACAAGCTCATCCTGGGCTGACCGTGACCCTCCTGCCGATGACCAGCCGCGGCGACAAGCTGCTGGATGCGCCGCTGGCGAAAATCGGCGGCAAGGGCCTGTTCGTCAAGGAGCTGGAAACCGCCCTGCTGGACAACGAAGCGGACATCGCCGTGCACTCCATGAAGGACGTGCCGATGGACTTCCCCGAAGGCCTGGGGCTGTACTGCATCTGCGAGCGTGAAGACCCGCGCGACGCCTTCGTCTCCAACACCTACGCGAGCCTCGACGACCTGCCTGCCGGCAGCGTGGTCGGCACCTCCAGCCTGCGCCGCCAGGCCCAGCTGCTGGCCAGCCGTCCTGACCTGCAGATCCGCTTCCTGCGCGGCAACGTCAATACCCGCCTGGCCAAGCTCGATGCCGGCGAGTACGACGCCATCATCCTCGCCGCCGCCGGCCTGATCCGCCTCGGCTTCGAAGACCGTATCCGCTCCTCCATCAGCGTCGAAGCCAGCCTGCCGGCCGGTGGCCAGGGTGCGGTGGGTATCGAGTGCCGCAGCGCCGACGTGGAAATCCATGCCCTGCTGCAACCGCTGCATCACCGCGAGACCGCCCTGCGCGTCACCGCCGAGCGCGCGCTGAACAAGCGCCTCAATGGCGGCTGCCAGGTGCCCATCGCCTGCTACGCCATCCTCGAGGACGATCAGCTGTGGCTGCGTGGCCTGGTCGGCCAGCCCGACGGCAGCCAACTGCTGCGCGCGCAAGCGCGTGCGCCCTTCGCCGACGCCGAAGCCCTGGGCGTGAAGGTCGCCGAGGACCTGCTGGGCCAGGGCGCCGAGGAAATCCTCAACGCGGTGTATGGCGAGGCTGGTCACCCGTGAGTCGCTGGCGGCTGCTGCTGACCCGTCCCGAAGAGGATTGCGCGGCCCTTGCCACCACTCTCGCCGAACACGGTATCCACGGCGACTGCCTGCCCTTGCTGGCGATCACGCCGCGCGAAGAGACGCCCGCCGAGCGCAGCCTGATCCTTGACCTGGACCGCTACTGCGCGGTTATCGTGGTCAGCAAGCCCGCGGCGCGCCTGGGCCTGGAGCGGCTCGACCGCTACTGGCCGCAACCGCCGCTGACCCAGCGCTGGTTCACCGTCGGCGCCGCTACGGCGGCTATTCTCGAGGATTACGGCCTGGACGTGGTCTGCCCGCAGGACGGCGACGATAGCGAAGCCCTGATGGCCCTGCCTGAGTTCGAGCAGGCCCTGCAGGTGCATGATCCGAAGGTGTTGATCATGCGTGGCGAGAGTGGCCGAGAATTCCTTGCCGAACGCCTGCGCGGCCAAGGCGTGGCGGTGGACTATCTGGAACTCTACCGGCGCGAATTGCCGGCTTATCCCCAGGGCGAGCTGCTGCGGCGAATTCAGGCGGAGCGTTTGAACGCCATCGCGGTCAGTAGTGGGCAGGGGCTGGAGCACCTGAGACAGCTGGCGGCGGAGGATTGGCCGCAAGTGAGCGCGATGCCATTGTTCGTGCCCAGCCCGCGGGTGGCTGACCAGGCGCGGGAGATGGGTGCGCTGCAAGTAATCGATTGCCGGGGCGCAAGCCCGGCGGCATTAATGGAAGCGTTGAGAAGCGCCGACTAGAACAATTTTCGAGCGAAGGATGGATCTGTGAGCGAAGCCGTCACTCCCCAAGAGACTTCACCAACATCGTCCAGTCCGGCCGCCGCGCCGGCCCCGCGCAAGGGCGGCACGGGTATCGCCCTGCTGGCCCTGCTGGTCGGCGCCGCCGGCCTCGCCGCCGGTGGCTGGGGCCTCTGGCAGGTCCAGCAGCTCAAGGGCGCCGAGCAGCAGCGCGCTGCGCAACTGGAAGATGCCCGCGCCCAGGCGCAGGGCGTACAGAGCGCCAACGCCGAGCTGAACAAGCGCCTGGATACCCTGCCCAACGCCGACGAACTCGAAGCCCGCCGCCGTTTGGTGGTTGAGCTGCAGGGCGATCAGCAGCAGTTGGCCAAACAGGTCAAGCAAGTACTTGGGCAGAGCCGCCAACAGTGGCGCCTGGCCGAATCCGAACACCTGCTGCGCCTGGCAGCGCTGCGGCTCTCCGCGCTGCAGGACATCGACAGCGCTACCGAGCTGGTCCAGGGCGCCGACGACATCCTTCGCGTGAACAACGATCCGGGCGCCTTCGCCGCCCGTGCGCAACTGGCCAAGAGCCTGGAAGCGCTGCGCGCGTTGCCACGACCGGATCGCACCGGTTTGTTCCTGCAGCTGGGCGCGCTGCGCGACCAGGCTGCCCAACTGCAACCTCTGAGTCCGGCGTTCAAACCCTCCGAGGGCGGTACCGGTCCCAGCACGGCCTGGGGCGACGGCAGCAGCACCTGGGACCAGTGGTGGGAACGCATCTCGCGCTACGTGCGCATCGATTTCAATGCCGGGCAGGACATCCGCCCGCTGCTCTCCGGCCAGCAACTGGACCGCGTTCGCCTCGCCCTGAGCCTTGCCCTGGAACAGGCGCAGTGGGCCGCACTGAACGGCAAGCAGGACGTCTACGAGCAGGCGCTGAAGCAGGCCAGGCAGATCATCGCCGACTTCTTCAACGCCGACCTCGCCGACAGCCGCGCGCTGGTTGCGCGCCTGGATGAGCTGGGCGGCCAGGCCGTCACCGTGCAGACGCCGGACCTCGGCCCGGCCCTGAGTTCGCTGCAGGCCTACCTGTCGCGCCGCGAGAACGCGGTGCAGCAGCAGGAGGCGGTGGCGCCGGACGCGGGGACCCAGCCATGAGCCGTGTGTATGTCCTGATCCTTGCCGTGGTCCTCGCGGCGACCCTGATCGGGCTGGCCATCGCCGAGCAGTCCGGCTACGTGTTGATCGCCTACAAGAGCTTCCGCTACGAATCCAGCCTGTGGACTTTCCTCGCGCTGCTGGTGGTGCTCTGGGTGATCTACCTCGCCGTGCGTCTGGTGCTGCGGCTGCTGGGCGTTTCCGGTCGCGTGGTGAACCCCTGGTCGCGCTTCAACCGTCGCCGCCGTTCGCAGCTGGCCGAGGAACACGGCCAACGCGACCTCGCCGAAGGGCACTGGGCGCAGGCGCTGCGTCATCTGCGGCGTGCCGCCGAGCTGAGCGATCGTCCGCTGTCGCATTACCTGGGCGCCGCCCGCGCGGCCAACGAACTGGGCAAGACCGAAGAGTGTGACGAACTGCTGGACCGCGCCCAGGAGCGCGAGCCCGGCGCCGAGCTCGCCGTCGGCTTGACCCGCGCGCAACTGCTGATCAACCGGGGCGACTTCACCCGCGCCCGTGTGGTGCTGGACAAGCTGCACCAGGATCACCCGCGTCACCCGACCGTGCTGCGCCTGCTCCAGCAGCTCTACGTCAGCCTCCACGAATGGCAGGCGTTGTGCGTACTGCTGCCCGAGCTGCGCAAGGAGCGTGTACTGCAGAATGCCGAGCTGGCGGACCTGGAGCGCCGCACCTGGATGGCCGCGCTGAGCGCCGCGGGCGAACAGGGCGTCGGCCAGGGCGAGAGCAGCCTGCAGCCTCTGACCCAGCGCTGGCAGAACGTGCCGTCGAATCTTCGCGCCCAGCCGCCGCTGGTGGCCGCCTACGCTGAGCAGCTGCTGCGCCTGGGCGCGCCGGAAGAGGCCGAGGAAGTGCTGCGCAAGGCGCTCAAGGAAGGCTACGACAGCCGCCTGGTGCACCTCTATGGCCGCGCCCGCGGCCGCGATGGCGCGCACCAGTTGAAGACCGCCGAAAGCTGGCTGAAGCAGCATGGCGACGATCCGGAGCTGCTGCTGACCCTTGGCCGCCTGTGCCTGCAGAACAAGCTCTGGGGCAAGGCGCGTGAATACCTGGAAGCCAGCCTGGCCCGCCAGCGCAGCGCGGAAACCTGCGCCGAGCTGGCGCGCCTGCTTGCGCAACTGGGAGAGGTGGAGCACAGCAACCAGTTGTTCCAGGAAGGCCTGGGCCTGCTGGCGCCGCCGGTTTCCCTGCCGGTTCCCGTACGGGCCTGATCCCGTCGCAGCACGCGAAAACGGCGCCTGAGGGCGCCGTTTTCGTTGTCAGGGGTTGCCGTAACTGATGCGGTAGATGGCGCCGTTCTGGTCATCGCTGACCAGCAGCGAGCCGTCCGGCGCCACCAGTACGTCCGCTGGCCGCCCGTGCACCTCGCCATCCTTGTCGAGCCATCCCTCGGCGAACACGCTCTGGCGCTTCAGCGTGCCGTCCTCGTTGAGCTCGATACGCGCCACGCGATAGCCGATCTTCTGCGTGCGATTCCACGAACCGTGCTCGGCGATGAACAAGTTGTTGCGGTACTCCGCGGGGAACTGCTCGCCGGTGTAGAACCGCAGCCCCAGTGCGGCGACGTGCGGGCCGAGTCTGGCCACTGGAGGCGTGAAGGCGGAGCAGGGCTTCTTGCCTTCCTCGGGGTCGGCGATATCGCCCTGGTGGCAGTCGGGGTAGCCGAAGTCTTCGCCCACCTTGCTGACCTTGTTCAGCTCGTCATCGGGCTTGTCGTCGCCCAGCAGGTCGCGGCCGTTGTCGGTAAACCACAGCTGTTTGGTCTGAGGATGCCAGGTGAAGCCGACGGTGTTGCGGATGCCATACGCGACCACTTCCCGTGCGCTGCCATCGGCGTTCATGCGTTGCAGGTTGGCGTATTTCTCGCGGTCCGGACGGCAGATGTTGCAGGGGGCTCCAACCGGCACATAAAGCTTGTCGTCCGGGCCGAAGGCGATGAATTTCCAGCCGTGCGCCGTTTCCTTCGGGAACTGTGCCGGCAGTTCCTCGGCCTTGGGCGGAGCGTCCAGGTGCGACTCGATAGCGCGCAGCACGACGATGCGGTTGATCGAGGACACGTACAGGTCGCCCTTGTGGAAGGTCACGCCCACGGGCATCTGCAGGCCTTCGGCGAGCATCTTCACCTGGCCGTCGGGCTTCACTGCGTAGACCTTGTCGGCGGAGCGACTGCCCACGAACAGCGTGCCCTTGTCGCCCCAGGCCATGGCTCTCGCACCTGGTACCTGGTCAGTGAACAGGCTGATGTGGAAGCCTTCTGGTAGACGGATCTGGCTGAGATCGGTGTCGGCAATGGCCGTCGTTGCTGTCAGAGAAAGCAGCGAGAAAAGTGGAAGATAACGACGCATGGCAGGAATTCCCGGATGAGTGCCTCGGCCAGTCTAGACACTCGCCTTGAACTGATCGTCGTGTTTCCTCTACCGTAGCGACCTTTCCTGCAACAGCGCTTTTCAGCGGAGCCGCCATGAATCTGGCCAGCCCTCGGTCCCTGTTCTTCCTTGCCTTCCTCGCTTGCGTCGCCATGCTTGGCACCGGCTTCTACCTGCAGTACATGGTCGGGCTCGAACCCTGCCCGCTGTGCATCCTGCAGCGGATCTTCTTCGCCGGTTGCGGTCTGTTCTCGCTGATCGCTGCGCTGCACGGTCGTGCGCCGCGCATCTACTCCGTGCTGATCCTGCTCTGCGCCCTGGGCGGCGCCGGCACCGCGGGCCGTCAGGTCTGGCTGCAGACTCTGCCGCCGGACCAACTGCCATCCTGCCTGCCGCCGCTGGAATACATGATGGAGAGCATGCCCTATGCCGACATCATCTGGACCATGTTCCACGGTTCGGCCGACTGCGCCGAGGTGTCCTGGACCCTGCTTGGCCTGAGCATTCCGGAGTGGAGCCTGCTGGCCTTCATCGGTTTCGCCCTGTTCGCCATCGTGCAGTTCTTCCGCCGCCGCGGCTGAGCGTCGCATCTCAATTCGCCATGGCCTGCGCCTCATCGGCTCAGGCCAGAGGCGTCGCGGTCTGTCGATTAAACGCTCGTATGAATTTTCCCGATGCCGGTGTCTTGAAGGCGTTAACGGGCGGGCATACTCTGGTTTTCCACTCCGTCGGAAAGCCGCCGCCGAACAAGCTTCACACATCGCGGATGTCGAAATTCGACAGAATATTGTCCCGGGGCGGACTTTGCCGGGACGGCGACAAGGGAAGTGAGGACAACATGCTCGAGAGCTGCCGTAATGCCCAGGAACGTTGGGGAGGCGTACACCAGCTGATCGACCGCTGGTTGCGGGATCGACATGAATTGGTCCGGGCATTCGATTCCCTGGACGGTGTCCAGGCGCCGAAGACCAATGCCGAGAATCTGCAAAGCTTCTGTCAGCTGCTGCTCGACTACGTGTCGGCAGGCCACTTCGAAGTCTACGAACAGCTGATGAACGAAGCGCAGGCCTTCGGCGATACGCGTGGTCTGGAACTGGCCAAGCAGATTTACCCCCGCCTCGAAACCATCACCGCCAATGCGCTGAACTTCAACGACCGTTGTGACAACGGCGACTGCCGTGAAGGCACCTGCCTGACCAGCGAACTGAAGAGTCTGCGCCAGCAACTGCACGAACGCTTCGAACTGGAAGACTGCCTGATCGAAGTGCTGCACAACGCCCACGAGCAGAAAGCCGTCACGGCCTGAGCCAAGGGTGATCCGACAACGGCGCGAGCGCTTGAAGCACTCGCGCCGTTTTCGTTTCCGCTTTCGTATTGAGTCTGTGCCGTTCATGCCTGTCGCGGACGGAGTCCGCTCCTACCCAAGGTTCAACTCCGCGTAGGAGCGGACTCTGTCCGCGATGCTTCGAGCCCCGTGCACCCGCAACGCTGAAGAACTCGGGCCGTTCGGCAGCTTGCAGTTGTGTTCGCGCAGTCTTTTTTACGCGATGAGTCGCGACTAAAAACGGGCTGCGATGGTGACTGCGAAGGCGTGCTCGCGAGAGCGTTTCCACGCTGTAGTGGTCGCGATTCTCACGTCGTGCTGGCGCGCCGCGAACGACTGCCAGCCTGCCTTCGTCAGGGCTGTCACGTGTCACGGAAAAGGCTCTGCGGCGAGGGTTTCCGGCCTGTCCGGAATATTTATTTTTCGTCGTCAAACGCACGCGCCACGGGCGTTTGCGCTGCGATGCCGCTTGCGCCAACGGAACCAAGTGCGGGTTGCAGCGTCTCTGGATGAGTGAAAAAACGCGCCTTCGCGCACTGCTGAAAACCTCTGAAGCCGATGCCTGCTGCGGCCTGCAGCACAATCGGGACATTGGCGAGAGGCCATCAGCGGGGCTAGTATGGGCGCAACCACGTCCGCCAGGAGGCACGTCATGTCGGCCAACAAGAAACCCGTCACCACTCCGTTGCATCTGCTGCACCAGTTGTCCAACAGTCTGATCGAACACCTCGAAGGTGCCTGCAAGCAGGCGCTCGTCGATTCCGAAAAGCTGCTCGCCAAGCTCGAGAAACAACGCGGCAAGGCACAGGAGAAGCTGCACAAGGCTCGCGCCAAACTGCAGGACGCGACCAAGACCGGCAAGGCAAAGGCGCAGGCGAAAGCCAAGTCGACCATCGCCGATATCGACGGTGCACTGGACGTCCTGAAGGCCCGTCAGACCGAAACCCGTGCCTACATCGCCAACCTCAAGCGTGATGTGCAGGAGAGCCTGAAGCTGGCCCAGGGCGTGACCAAGGTGAAGGAAGCCGCTGGCAAATCCCTCGCTACCCGTAAGCCGGCTACTGCCGCTGCCAAACCGGTTGCCAAGGCTGCCGCCAAACCGGCCGCTAAAGCCGTTGCCAAACCGGCTGCCAAGCCCGCCGTGAAAGCTGCCGCCAAGCCTGCTGCGAAGCCGGTTGCCAAGGTTGCCGCTGCCAAGCCGGTCGCTGCCAAAGCGGCTGCCAAGCCGGCTGCGAAACCTGCCGTCAAACCTGCCGCTAAAGCCGCTGCAAAACCGGCTGCCAAACCGGCCGCGAAAACTGCTGCTGCCAAACCCGCTGCCAAAGCCGCCGCTAAACCGGCTGCCAAGCCTGCTGTAAAAGCCGCCGCCAAGCCTGCAGCCAAGCCAGCCACCAAATCCGCCGCGAAGCCTGCCGCCGCCGCTGCCAAGCCGGCTGCGAAGCCCGCCGCTAAACCCGCTGCCAAGCCTGCTGCGAAGGCCGCCGTCAAGCCCGCAGCCAAGCCTGCCGCCAAAGCAGCAGCCAAGCCTGCTGCCGCCAAGCCTGCCGCTGCCGCCAAACCAGCTGCCGCTGCCAAACCGGCTGCCAAGCCTGCCGCGAAACCGGCTGCCAAGCCGGCGGTGAAAGCTGCTGCCAAGCCCGCTGCAAAACCGGCCGCCAAGCCTGCTGCCAAACCGGCTGCGCCCAAGCCCGCCACTGCTGCCAAACCGGCCGTTCCGGCTGCTCCGAGCGCACCGGTTGCTCAGCCGAGCGCTCCGGCCGCTACCTCGGTTGCCAGCGCCACTCCGGCACCGGCTGCTCCGGCCAGCAGCACCTCCAGCGCCTCCTAAGGCTCAGGAGAGGCTCGCCGCGGTGCGCAGGATTTCCCGCGCATCGCGGCGCAAGCTGCCGGCTTCACCTGTCGCGGCTTCCAGCCAGCGCGCCAGGTCTTCTGCTTCTCCGCGTGGCCAATCCTGGGCCACTGCTTCCAGTCTCCCCAGCAGGACCTTTTCCGCTTCCAGTTCGAGCTGCTTGATCTGCTCGCGCAACGGCGCCAGCTGTGCATCCTGCTTCGCCGATTCTCGCCAGCCCTGACGCAGCGAACGCAGCGGAACGACCACCTCTTCGCGCCATCCCTGCGCCGTGCTTTCCAGCTCGCTCATTCGCACTGTCGCGAAGGCCACGCCAGTGCTGCCCAGCCACGCCGCAGCGAGCACCAGGCAGACATCCGCACCGCCTTCCTGCAGCGACAGGCAAGCCGTCTCAACCCCAGGGCGGGCGTAGAGTTTCAGCGCATACGACCAGACATCATCAGACATAGAGCACCCACAGCGATTGCCAGGCGAAGCTGATAAACTCCGCCGCCATGATTCGACTACAAAATCTTACGCTACAGCGTGGCCCCCAGCGCTTGCTGGAAGGTGCCGAACTCACCCTGCACGCCGGACAGAAAGTCGGCCTGATCGGCGCCAACGGCGCCGGCAAGTCGAGCCTGTTCGCCCTGCTGCGCGGCCAGCTCGGCCAGGACGCCGGCGATTGCTACCTGCCGGCGGACTGGCGCATCGCGCACATGCGCCAGGAAGTCGATACCCTCGACCGCCTCGCTGTCGACTACGTACTCGATGGCGACGTGCACCTGCGCAATATCCAGGCGGACCTGGCCGCGGCGGAAGACGCCCATGACGGCACCGCCCTGGCACGCCTGCACAGCGAGCTGGACAGTGCCGACGGATACACTGCCGACGCCCGCGCGCGCAAGCTGCTGGCAGGCCTGGGCTTCACGCCCGAGCAGATGGACCGACGGGTTGGCGACTTCTCCGGTGGCTGGCGGATGCGCCTGAACCTGGCACAGGCGCTGATGTGCCCGTCCGAACTGCTGCTGCTCGACGAACCCACCAACCACCTGGACCTCGACGCCATCCTCTGGCTGGAAGAGTGGCTCAAGGGCTACCCGGGCACGCTGCTGCTGATCTCCCACGACCGTGACTTCCTCGACGCCGTGGTGGACAACATCGCCCACCTCGAACAGCGCAAGCTGACCCTGTACCGCGGCGGCTACTCGGCCTTCGAGCGCACCCGCGCCGAACGTCTCGCCCAGCAGCAACAGGCGTACGAGAAGCAGCAGGCGCAGCGTGCGCACATGGAAAAGTACATTGCCCGCTTCCGCGCCCAGGCCACCAAGGCCCGCCAGGCGCAGAGCCGGATCAAGGCACTGGAGCGTCTGGAAGAGCTGGCGCCGGCCCACGTCGATTCGCCGTTCGACTTCGCCTTCCGCGAATCCGACAAGATTTCCAGCCCGCTGCTGAACCTCTCCGAGGCCCGCCTGGGCTACGGCGACAAGACCGTGCTGGAGAAGGTCAAGCTGCAGTTGGTGCCCGGCGCGCGCATCGGCCTGCTCGGCCCCAACGGCGCGGGCAAGTCGACGCTGATCAAGACCCTGTCCGGCGACCTGTCGCTGCTGTCCGGCGAGCTCGCCCGTGGCGAAAACCTCGCCATTGGCTACTTCGCCCAGCACCAGCTCGACTCGCTCGATCCCAAGGCCAGCCCGCTGCTGCACCTGGCGCGCATCGCGCCAGCCGAGCGCGAGCAGACCCTGCGCGACTTCCTCGGCGGCTTCGACTTCCGTGGCGAGCGCTGTGACGAACCGGTGCTGAACTTCTCCGGTGGCGAGAAGGCGCGCCTGGCCCTGGCGCTGATCGCCTGGCAGAAGCCCAATCTGCTGCTGCTCGACGAACCGACCAACCATCTCGACCTGGAAATGCGCCTGGCGCTGACCCTGGCGCTGCAGGAGTTCTCCGGCGCCGTGGTGGTGGTATCGCACGATCGTCACCTGCTCAAGAGCACCACCGACGAATTCCTGCTGGTGGCCGACGGGCGCATCCAGGAGTTCGACGGCGACCTGGAGGACTACGCGCGCTGGCTGGTGGACTTCCGCGCGCGGCAGACGCCTTCATCGCCCGCCACTCCCGCTGGCGACAAGACCGACAAGCGCGCCCAGCGCCAGGCCGCTGCGGCCCTGCGCCAGCAGCTCGCCCCGCACAAGCGCGAAGCCGACAAGCTGGAGAAGGAGCTGGGCAAGGTCCACGAGCAGCTCGCCGAGCTGGAACATCGCCTGGGCGACAGCGCACTGTACGAATCCTCGCGCAAGGATGAACTGCGTGATCTGCTGGCCCGCCAGGCGACTCTGAAGGGCCGCGAAAGCGAGCTGGAAGAGTCCTGGCTGATGGCCCTGGAAACCCTCGAAGAGCTGCAGCGCCAGCTCGAGGCCAGCGAGTGATGGATGACGTAAACCTGCTGGTGGCGTGGAGCGAACCGCTGGTGCGCGGCGGGCAGATCATCCTCATCCTGCTGCTGGCGTGGGTGGTGCAGCGCATTGTCACCCGTGCCATCAGCCGCCTGGGCGAGCGCTACCCGATGCCACCGGAGCTGCTGCTGCCGCTGCGCGGCGGCCTGCGCTGGTTGATCATGGGCTCGGCAGTGATGCTGGTGCTGGAGCGCCTGGGCGTCTCCGCCGATGTGCTCTGGGCGGCGCTGACCGGCTTCGCCGCCGTTGCGGCGGTGGCCTTCTTCGCCATCTGGAGCGTGCTCTCCAACCTGTTCTGCGCGCTGATGATCTTCACCATGGGCCCGTTCCGCCTGGGCGACCGCGTGGAAGTCATCGAGTCCGCCGACAAACCCGGCGTGAAGGGCCGGGTGATTGCCATCAACCTGCTCTACACCACCCTGGAAGAAGTGGCCGAGGACGGTACGCCCGGCGCGCTGCTGCAAGTACCAAACAACCTGTTCTTCCAGAAGGCCATCCGCCGCTGGCGCGGGCCGAACTTTCCCACCACCACACCCTGACGGACGTCTCCCACTATGGAATGGCTCACAAGCCCTGAGATCTGGGTTGCCTTTCTGACCCTGACTGCCCTGGAAATCGTACTGGGCATCGACAACATCATCTTCATCTCGATCCTGGTGGGCCGCCTGCCACCGGAGCAGCAACCCAAGGCGCGCTTCTTCGGCCTTGCGCTGGCGATGGGCACGCGCATCCTGCTGTTGCTGTCGATCACCTGGGTGATGCGGCTCACCGCCGACCTGTTCACTGTGTTCGAACACGGTATCTCCGGGCGCGACCTGATCCTCTTCTTCGGCGGCCTGTTCCTGCTGTTCAAGAGCACCATGGAAATCTTCCACAGCCTCGAAGGCGCGGAAGAGGGGGGCCAGCAGGGCGGCAAGTCCCGCGGTTTCATGGGCATCATCATCCAGATCGCGATCATCGACATCGTCTTCTCCCTGGACTCGGTGATCACCGCCGTGGGCCTGGTGCAGCACGTGCCGGTGATGGTTGCGGCCATCGTCATCTCGGTCGGCGTGATGATGCTCTCGGCGGGCACCATCAGTGCCTTCATCGAGAAGCACCCGTCGCTGAAGATGCTGGCGCTGTCGTTCCTCATCGTGGTCGGCACCGTGCTGATCGCCGAGGCCTTCGAGATTCACGTGCCCAAGGGCTACGTGTACTTCGCCATGGCCTTCTCGCTGGCGGTGGAGGCAATCAACATCCGCCTGCGCGGCGCCCTGGCGCGCAAGCGTGGCGAGGAGCCGGTGAAGCTGCGCAAGGACATTCCGAGCTGATCGGTCTGTCGTGAAACCAAAAGCCCGGCCCAGCGCCGGGCTTTTGGTTTTTCGTAGGAGCGCGCCTGCTCGCGAACGGAGTTTCCCGGCGACTCCGGAGTTATGGCGGTTCGCGAGCAAGCTCGCTCCTACAGGGCTCCCCCGACCTTCGTCGGCAATGCTGGGCGGCGCAGCCTGACTGAGGCACACTGGGCCTCCGTAACAAATTATTGCGCCTGCCTGGGCGCCGTGAGGTCCGCAATGCTCGCCAGTACCTGGTTCGCCTTCTTCATCGCCTGCTGGGTGATCAGCCTGTCGCCCGGCGCCGGGGCCATCGCCTCGATGTCCTGCGGGCTGCAATACGGCTTCTGGCGCGGCTACTGGAATGCGCTGGGCCTGCAGATCGGCCTCGCCCTGCAGATCGCCATCGTTGCCGCCGGCGTCGGCGCGCTGCTCTCGGCATCGGCCGTGGCGTTCAGCGCGATCAAGTGGTTCGGCGTGGTCTACCTGGTCTATCTCGCCTACCGCCAGTGGACCGCTGCGCCGCAGGTGATGGCGGCGAGCGGCGAGCGGCCCATCGGCCGGCCGCTGACCCTGGTGCTGCGCGGCTTCCTGGTCAACGCCAGCAACCCCAAGGCGGTGATCTTCATGCTCGCGGTACTGCCGCAGTTCGTCGACCCGCACCGCCCGATGGCAATCCAGTACGTGATCATGGGCGCGACCATGATCACCGTCGACCTGATCGTCATGGCCGGCTACACCGGATTGGCTGCCCGCGTGCTGCGTGCTTTGCGTTCGCAGCGTCAGCAGCGGGTGATGAACCGTACTTTCGCTACCCTCTTCGTGGGCGCCGCCGCGCTGCTTGCCACTGTCCGCCGCGCCCCGGCCTGAGGGCGTTTGAGGAGAACTTGCGGAAATGCCGGAGTGTCCGCACGGTCACTCCAGGCGCAACTTCGCAGGACATTGTCCTTGCATAGACGGAAACCTGAGGTGACAATTTAATCTCTTTCATTCTCATTTAACTTCCCGTATGCGCCCCTCCAAACTTTTCGTCTGGCTGTTGCCGCTGGTCGGCCTTTTCAGCCTTGGAGCTCAAGCCGACACGGCTGTCGACCCCTCCCAAGCCCTTCACCTGCTCAGCTATCTCGCTGCCGACTACCCGGCCACCGTCACCGACGGCAAGGTCGTGGACGAGAGCGAATACAAGGAGCAGCTGGAGTTCGTCGGTAATCTGCAGTCGCTGATCGTCACCCTGCCGGCCGTTCCCGAGCGTGCGGACCTGGAGAAGGACGCCGCCAGCCTCAAGCAGGCCATCGAGCAGCGCCGCCCCGGCAAGCAGGTTGCCCAGCAGGCCCGTCACCTGGAGGCGCGCGTCGCTGATCTCTACCAGGTGGTGCAGACGCCTTCGATCACCCCGGACCCGACCCGCGCCGCCGAGATCTACACCCAGCAATGCTCGATCTGCCACGGTGATACCGGCAAGGGCGACGGCCCGGCGGGTATCGGCCTGGAGCCGCCGCCGGCCAACCTGACCGACCGCGCGCGCCTCGACCAGCTGAGCCTGTACGATCTGCGCAACGTCATCGGCCTGGGCGTATCCGGCACCGACATGCCGGCCTTCGCCGACCAGCTCGACGAGCGTCAGCGCTGGGACCTGGCAGCCTATATCGCCGGCCTCAGCGCTGGTCAGGCCAAGGCCGATCCGGCCCACGCCTACCCGCTGGCGACTCTCTCGACGCAGACCCCGGCCGACGTTGCCGAACGCGATGGTGAGGCGGCGGCCGAGAGCTTCCGTGCCCTGCGTGCCCATCCTCCGCTGGAGCACCGTGGCCCGGCGCAGCAGATCGACTACACCAGTGCGACGCTGGACAAGAGTTTCGCCGTGTACCGCTCCGGCGACCACGACCAGGCCTACGACCTCTCCGTGGCGGCCTACCTGGAAGGCTTCGAGCTGGTGGAAAGCTCGCTGGACAACGTCGACGCCGACCTGCGCAAGGCCACCGAGAAGCAGTTGATGGCGTACCGTCAGGCGCTGCGTGACGGTCTGCCGGAAGCCGAGGTGGCGCAACAGCTGGCGCTGGCCAAGGCCAAGCTGGTGGACGCCGCCAAGGCCCTTAGCGGCGACTCGCTGAGCTTCTCCATCAGCTTCCTCTCGGCCCTGCTGATCCTGCTGCGCGAAGGCGTGGAAGCGATCCTGGTGCTGGCCGCGATCCTCGCCTTCCTGCGCAATACCGGGCAGGAGAAAGCAGTGCGTGGCGTGCACATCGGCTGGGGCCTGGCCTTCGTTGCCGGTTTCGCCACCTGGGCGGTCGCGGCCTACGTCATCGACATCGGCGGCGCCCAGCGCGAGCTGATGGAGGGCTTCACCTCGCTGTTCGCCTGCGTGATGGTGCTCTGGCTTGGCGTGTGGATGCATGACCGTCGCCACGCCGCCGCCTGGCAGGACTACATTCGCAGCAGCCTGGTGGGCGGTGGTGGCCGCTTCGGCTTCGCCGTGCTGGCCTTCTTCTCGGTCTACCGCGAGCTGTTCGAGGTCATCCTGTTCTACGAAACCCTCTGGCTGCAGGCCGGCCCGGCCGGTCACAACGCGGTGATCGCCGGTGCTGGCACCGCCGTGGTGATCCTGATCGCCATTGCCTTCGTGATCCTGCGTGGCTCGGCGAAGCTGCCGCTGAAGCTGTTCTTCACCGTCAACGCCGCGCTGCTCTGCGCCCTGTCGGTGGTGTTCGCCGGCCATGGCGTGGTCGCCCTGCAGGAAGCCGGCGTGATCGGCACTCGTCCGGTGCCGTTCTTCGACTTCGACTGGCTCGGCATCAAGGCCGACGCCTACTCGCTGTCGGCCCAGGCCGTGGCGCTGCTGGCGGTGGCCGTGCTCTACGGACGCAGCTACTTCTCCGAGCGCCGCAAGGCCGCCGAGATCGCTTCGTCCTGAGGCAATAGCTGAGCGACCCACGACGGCCAGTGCGATACTGGCCGTCGTGCTTTCTGGAGAATGGTTTTCTGATGCGTATCTGGATCGATGCCGATGCCTGCCCGCGCGCGGCCAAGGACCTGGTGGCGAAATTCGCCCTCAAGCGCAAGCTGGAGGTGGTGATGGTTGCCGGCCAGCC
Source organism: Pseudomonas sp. NY15435 (assembly GCF_048068295.1). NCBI lineage: Bacteria > Pseudomonadati > Pseudomonadota > Gammaproteobacteria > Pseudomonadales > Pseudomonadaceae > Pseudomonas > Pseudomonas sp. NY15435. The sequence goes on along the minus strand of NZ_JBLUQA010000001.1, from coordinate 316,310 downwards.
CGTGGCCAAGCCGCCGTTCGCCTGTGTCAGCCTGATCGTTGTGCCCAGCGGGATGGACGCCGCCGACGATTACCTGGTGGAGCAGGCCGAGCCCGGCGACCTGGTGATCTGTAGCGACGTGCCGCTGGCCGATCGGCTGGTGAAGAAGGGCGTCGATGCGCTGGACCCACGTGGCCGCGAGTTCGACGAGAAGAACATGGGCGAACGACTGGCCGTGCGTAACCTGTTCACCGACCTGCGCGAACAGGGCCAGGTGGGAGGAGGGCAGGCGCCCTACGGCGACAAGGACCGCCAGGCCTTCGCCAACGGCCTGGATCGGCTGCTGACGCGGCTGCTGCGTGAGGCAGAGGCCCGCAAGCCCTGAAACGAAAACGCCCGGCATTGCCGGGCGTTTTCATTTCAATGGGCTGGATCGGTGTGGCATCGGTTCGCGAGCAAGCTCGTTCCTACAGGGTGCGGCCGCTCCGGGTAGGAGCGAGCTTGCTCGCGAACGTTCGACGCTCAATTGCTTCAGGCCAGCTCCAGCACCCGATCCACGGCCTTGTTGATGCCGCTGGCGGCTTCGGCGATGGACTGCGCCAGCATGTATGCCGGGGTTGTGACCAGTTTGTGGTCCTTGTCCTCGACGATGTCTTCCACGGCGCAGTCGATGTGCTTGGCACCCATGTTGGTCAGCGCCTGGGCGGTACCTTCGTCGGTGCCGATGGTGCATTCCACGCCTTCGCCATAGATGCGCGCGGCCATGGCCGGGGCGATGCAGAACAGCCCGACCGGCTTCTTCGCCGCGGCGAAGGCCTTGGCCAGGGCCAGTACGTCCGGCTGCACTTCGCACTGGTCGCCCTTGAAGGCGAAGTCGCTGAGGTTCTTCGCGGCGCCGAAGCCGCCGGGCACGACCAACGCGTCGAAATCTTCGACCTTGGCCTCGCGGATGTCCTTGATCTCGCCACGGGCAATGCGCGCGGATTCCACCAGTACGTTGCGTTTTTCGGCCATCTCCTCGCCGGTGAGGTGATTGAGCACATGGTGCTGCTCGATGTTCGGCGCGAAACACTGGACCTGCGCGCCGCGCTGGGACAGGCGCAGGAGGGTGATCACGCTCTCGTGGATTTCCGCGCCGTCGTAGACGCCACAACCGGAGAGGATAACGGCAACTTTCTTCATGGACTGCTCCTGTACGAGGGGGCCGGGGCTGTCGCGATATGCCGCCCGGGCTGTCGCCGACGGCCGTGGCCGGCGTCGGGCAAGGGACTAGGATCCTTGTTCATAAGCATAACGATTCGGTCGCGCCATGAACTACATCCTCTTCGCCGTGCCCTTCTTTTTCCTCCTGATCGCGATCGAGTTGCTCGCCGACCGCTGGCGCGGCCTGCGCACCTATCGTCTGAGCGATGCGCTGAACAGCCTCAGCGCCGGCGTGCTGTCCACCACCAGTGGTCTGCTGACCAAGGGCCTGGCGCTGGTCACTTACACCCTGGCCTGGCAGCAGCTCGCATTGCTCGAGCTGTCGGCCAAGAGCCTGTGGGTCTGGGCTTTCGCCTTCGTCTTCTACGACTTCTGCTACTACTGGAACCACCGCCTGGGCCACGAGCGCAACGTGCTCTGGGCTGCACACTCGGTGCACCATCAGAGCGAGGACTACAACCTCTCCACTGCGCTGAGGCAGACCAGCACCGGCTTCATCTTCGGCTGGATCTTCTACCTGCCCATGGCCATCGCCGGCGTGCCGCCGCTGGTGTTCCTCACCGTCGGTGCGCTGAACCTGCTCTACCAGTTCTGGGTGCACACCCGGCACATCCCCAAGCTGGGCTGGTTCGAATGGATTTTCATCACCCCGTCCAACCACCGCGTCCACCACGCACAGAACCCTGTTTACATGGATCGCAACTACGGCGGGGTGTTCATTATTTGGGACCGTCTGTTCGGCACCTTCCAGGAGGAACTGGACGAGGAGCCGGTGGTGTTCGGCGTGACCGTGCCACTGGCCAGCTGGAACCCGTTGTGGGCCAACCTGCAGGTGTACGCGCACCTGTGGAACGACGCGCGCCGCGCCGGCAGTTCCTGGGACAAGCTGCGCATCTGGTTCATGCGCACCGGCTGGCGCCCCGATGACGTCGCCCAGCGCTACCCGATGGCCAAGCCGGACCTGGCGTCCTTCCGCAAGTTCGAGGTGCCGCTGACGCGCGGCCGCCAGTGGTACGCCGGGCTGCAGTTCGCCACCTATGTGGTGGTCGGCACCTGGCTGCTGGGCGTCGGGGAACACTGGCAGGTGCTGCCGCTGGTGATCGGCTGGAGCTGGATGGCTTTCGGGCTCTACGCCATCGGCTGTTGGCTGGAGAATCGAAGCTGGGCGCTGCGCCTGGAACTGCTGCGATTGGCGCTGAACGTGCTGGCAGTGGCGGCTATGGCGCTGTGGGGAGGCATCGAGCTGCCACAGTGGGCGCCCTGGGCGCTGGCAGTCTACTCGCTGCTCAGCCTGATCGGTCTGTCGGGCCTGCGGCGCGCCGAACGCCTGCCGCAGGCGGCCTGATCGGCCGGCGTGGTCAGTCGGTCTTGCTGGCCTTGAAGCGGCGGCGCAGCCAGAACAGCAGGCCGATCACCACCAGGCCGCCGAGGACCATGAGTTCGTACTTCTTGATGTTGCCCAGCACGCCTTCGAGCACGCTGCCGAAGTAGAAGGCGGCGCTGCCCAGCACGGTAGCCCAGACGATGGCGCCAATACCGTTGAGCAGCAGGTAGCGCGCCGGAGGGTAGCCTGACAGGCCGATGGCCACCGGCATCACGGTGCGCAGACCGTAGACGAAACGGAAGCTCAGCACCCACAGGTCGGGGTGTTTGCGCACGTGCTCCAGCGCCTTGTCACCCATTTTCTGCCAGCGCGGCTTGCGCGCGAGCAGCTTGCGCCCGTGGCGACGGCCGAGGAAATACCAGAGCTGGTCGCCCGCGTAACTCCCGAAGAACGCCACCGCGATGACGTACTCCAGCTGCATGTAGCCGCGGAAAGCCAGGAAGCCGGCCAGGACCAGAATGGTCTCACCCTCGAAGAACGTGCCGAGAAACAGCGCGAAGTAGCCGAAATCCTGCAGGAATTGTTGGAGCATTATCGAGGCAACGCAGCGAAATGAACGCGAAGCCTAACCCGGTTGTCGCCCGCAGGGAAGGCACCCCAGTCTGCACAACTGACCTGGAACAAGTCTGTGCCGGTGCAGAGCGGCGGTGTGCCGCTGCGGCAGGATGCCGCGACCAAGGGTCACTGTTACCGGTTGTTACCAATCGGTCATAATTCAGGGCTATAACTGTCAGACTGTGCCTGCTGTATCAGGCCCTGGAGTACGCCGTGAGCTTCATTCCCGCCGATCGTGCCTTCCCCTTTACCCGACTGCGTCGTAACCGTCGCGACGAATTTTCCCGCCGCCTGGTTCGCGAAAACGTCCTGACCACCAACAACCTGATCCTTCCGGTATTCGTCCTCGACGGCAAGAATCAGCGTGAAGCGGTGCCCTCGATGCCGGGTGTGGAGCGCATGTCCATCGACCTGCTGCTCAAGGAAGCCGAAGAACTGGTGGAGCTGGGCATCCCGGCGCTGGCGCTGTTCCCGGTGACCCCGCTGGAGAAGAAATCCCTCGATGGCGCCGAAGCCTTCAACCCCGACGGCATCGCCCAGCGCGCCACCCGCGCCCTGCGCGAGCGCTTCCCGGAACTGGGCATCATCACCGACGTGGCGCTGGACCCGTTCACCAGCCACGGCCAGGATGGCATCCTCGACGAGGACGGCTACGTCCTGAACGACATTTCCGTTGATGTGCTGGTCAAGCAGGCACTTTCCCACGCCGAAGCCGGCGCCCAGGTCGTGGCCCCCTCGGACATGATGGATGGCCGTATCGGCGCGATCCGCGAGGCCCTGGAATCCACCGGTCACATCAACACCCGCATCATGGCCTACTCGGCCAAGTACGCCAGCGCCTACTACGGCCCGTTCCGCGACGCCGTCGGCTCCGCCGCCAACCTGGGCAAGGGCAACAAGGCCACCTACCAGATGGACCCGGCCAACAGCGACGAAGCGCTGCACGAGATCTACGCCGACCTCGCCGAGGGCGCCGACATGATCATGGTCAAGCCGGGCATGCCGTATCTCGACATCGTTCGCCGCGCCAAGGACGAATTCCGCGCGCCGACCTTTGTCTACCAGGTGAGCGGCGAGTACGCGATGCACATGGCCGCGATCAACAACGGCTGGCTCAGCGAGGCGGTGATCCTCGAATCCCTGCTGGCCTTCAAACGCGCGGGCGCAGATGGCATCCTGACCTACTTCGCCAAGCGCGCGGCACAACAATTGAAAATGAAAAGCGGGGGCTGACCCCGTCGATGAGACGAGCGATGAATACCGAAGGCATTAGCGAAACCGAAGTTATCGAAGCTGACACCACCGCTGAAATCACCGAAGTCGTCGTGACGGAGGTCGCCGAGGCGACGCCGCCTCCCGCCGAACCGGCGGTTCCGGCGATCAACGTGGACGACAGTGCCCTCTACATTCATCGCGAGCTCTCGCAGCTGCAGTTCAACATCCGCGTGCTGGAACAGGCGCTGGATGAGTCCTACCCGCTGCTGGAACGCCTGAAGTTCCTGCTGATCTTCTCCAGCAACCTCGACGAGTTCTTCGAGATTCGTGTTGCCGGTCTGAAGAAGCAGATCACCTTCGCCCGCGAGCAGGCCGGGGCCGACGGCCTGCTGCCGCACCAGGCGCTGGCGCGCATCAGCGAGCAGGTGCACGAGCAGGTCGCCCGCCAGTACAGCATTCTCAACGACATCCTGTTGCCGGAGCTGGCCAAGCACGACATCCGCTTCATCCGCCGCCGCTACTGGACGCCGAAGATCAAGGCCTGGGTCCGTCGCTTCTTCCGCGACGAGATTGCACCCATCGTCACCCCGATCGGCCTCGACCCGACTCACCCGTTCCCGCTGCTGGTGAACAAGAGCCTGAACTTCATGGTCGAGCTAGAGGGCCTGGACGCCTTCGGCCGCGACTCCGGCCTTGCGATCATCCCGGCGCCGCGTTCGCTGCCGCGGATCATCCGCCTGCCGGAGGAAGTTGCCGGCCCCGGCGACAACTACGTGTTCCTGTCGTCGATGATCCACGCCCACGCCGACGACCTGTTCCACGGCATGAAGGTGAAGGGCTGCTACCAGTTCCGCCTGACCCGTAACGCCGACCTCTCGGTGGACGCCGAGGACGTCGAGGACCTGGCCCGCGCCCTGCGCGGCGAGCTGTTCTCGCGCCGCTATGGCGACGCCGTGCGCCTGGAGGTGGTGGATACCTGCCCGGTGCCCCTGTCTAATTACCTGCTCAAGCAGTTCGGCCTGTCCGAGACCGAACTGTACCGCGTCAGCGGGCCGGTCAACCTGACGCGCCTGTTCAGCGTCACCGGCCTCGCCAGCCACCCGGAGCTGCAGTCGCCACCGTTCACCCCGACGATTCCCAAGCTGCTGCAGAAGAAGGAAAACCTCTTCAACGTGCTGGGCAAGCTCGACGTGCTGCTGATGCACCCGTTCGAGTCCTTCACCCCGGTGATCGACCTGCTGCGCCAGGCCGCCAAGGACCCCAGCGTGCTGGCGATCAAGCAGACGCTGTACCGCTCCGGCGCCAACTCCGAGATCGTCGACGCGCTGGTGGAAGCCGCGCGTAACGGCAAGGAGGTCACCGTGGTGATCGAGCTGCGAGCGCGTTTCGACGAAGAATCCAACCTGCAACTGGCCAGCCGCCTGCAGCAGGCCGGCGCGGTGGTGATCTACGGTGTGGTCGGCTTCAAGACCCACGCCAAGATGATGCTGATCCTGCGTCGCGAGGACGGCGAGCTGCGCCGCTACGCGCACCTGGGCACCGGCAACTACCACGCCGGCAACGCCCGCCTGTACACCGACTACAGCCTGCTGACTGCCGACGTGGCGCTCTGCGAGGACCTGCACAAGCTGTTCAACCAGCTGATCGGCATGGGCAAGACGCTGCGCATGAAGAAGCTCCTGCACGCGCCCTTCACCCTGAAGAAGAACCTGCTGGAGATGATCAACCGCGAGGCCGCCCAAGCCGCCGAGGGCAAGCCGGCGCACATCATGGCCAAGGTCAACTCGCTGACCGATGCCAAGGTCATCCGCGCGCTGTACAAGGCCAGCCAGGCCGGCGTGAAGATCGACCTGGTGGTGCGCGGCATGTGCTGCCTGCGTCCGGGCGTGCCGGGCGTATCGCACAACATCCAGGTGCGCTCGATCATCGGCCGCTTCCTCGAGCACAGCCGGATCTACTACTTCCTCAACGGCGGCGAGGAGAAGCTCTATCTCTCCAGCGCCGACTGGATGGAGCGTAACCTCGACATGCGCGTGGAGACCTGCTTCCCGGTAGAAGGCAAGAAGCTCGTGCTGCGGGTGAAGAAGGAACTGGAGTCCTACCTGACCGACAATACCCAGGCCTGGGTGCTGCAGTCCGACGGCAGCTACGTGCGCCAGAGCCCCAGCGGTAACCAGAACGCCCGCAACGCCCAGGCGACGCTGCTGGAGCGCCTGTGCACGCCGGTGATCAGCGTTCGCTGATCCTCCCGGTGGTATCGAAAGCCCTGCCTCGGCAGGGCTTTTTTGTGCCCGAGTGCTTTTCGTGGGAGCGAGCTTGCTCGCGAACATTGCCCGGCGGAGTGGCGGGGTTCGCGAGCAAGCTCGCTCCTACAGATCATGCCGGGGCTGGCGCGCGAAATGAAAAGGCCCCGGCGTTTGCGCGCCGGGGCCTTTGTCGTTCGTGGTAGCGATCAGCTCACGCTGAGCGAATAGCCCACGCGCTTGAGCCACTCGGCTTCCTGTTCGAAGTCCGCCTGGGTCAGCGGGTTGGCCGCCAGCCAGCCATCGGGGAAGCGCACGTCCAGCGATTTGCCCGAAGCCTTCAGGGCCACCGCCGGCATTTCCTGGGTGCCACGGATGTGGTGGAAGAGAATGGCGAAGCGCAGCACGATGCACAGGCGGATCAGCTTGTCGCCCTCGTCGCCCAGCTCGTTGAACTTGTCCACCGGGATATTGCGGCGGTGGCCGCGCACCAGCAGCGCCAGGGTCAGCTGGTCCAGGCGCGAGAAGCCGGCCAGGTCCGAGTGCTCCAGCAGGTAGGCGCCATGCTTGTGGTAGTGGTAGTGAGCGATGTCCAGGCCCAACTCGTGCACGCGCGCAGCCCACATCAGCAGCTCGCGGTGGCCTTCGTCGTTCAGGTCCCAGGCCTTGGCGACCTGGTCCAGGGATTCCAGCGCCTTGGCTTCGACGCGCGCGGCCTGCTCCGGATCGACGTGGTAGCGCTCCATGAGCGCGCCGATGGTGCGCTCGCGGACGTCCTCGTGGTGGTGGCGGCCCAGCAGGTCGTAGAGCACGCCTTCGCGCAGGGCGCCTTCGGAGTGGGTCATGCGGGTCAGTTCGAGGGCGTCGAACAGCGCCTCGAGGATCGCCATGCCGGCCGGGAAGATCGGCCGGCGGTCCGGCTTGATGCCGTCGATGTCGAGCTTCTCGACCTCGCCCAGCTTGAACATCTTGCGCTTGAGCCAGGCCAGGCCGTCGGGATTGATCTCGCCGTTGCCATGGCCGCCGGCCTGGATCGCCAGGCAGATGGCGCGGATGGTGCCGGAGGCCCCGACGGCCTCGTCCCAGCCCAGGCGGCGCAGGCTGTTCTCGATGCTCATCAGCTCCAGGCGGGCCGAGGTGTAGGCCTGGGCGTAGCGCGCCGGGGTGATCTTGCCGTCCTTGAAGTAGCGCTGGGTGAAGCTCACGCAGCCCATCTGCAGGCTCTCGCGCAGCTGCGATTCGAACTGCTGGCCGATGATGAACTCGGTGCTGCCGCCGCCGATGTCGACCACCAGGCGCTTGCCGGGGTTGTCGGGCAGGGTGTGGGAGACGCCGAGGTAGATCAGGCGCGCCTCTTCACGGCCAGAGATGACTTCCACCGGGTGCCCGAGTATCTGGTCGGCGACGCGGATGAATTCGGCGCGGTTGCGCGCTTCGCGCAGGGCGTTGGTGCCCACGACACGCACCGAACCCGGCGGCATGCCGTTGATGAACTGGGCGAACTGCTTCAGACAGTCGTAGCCGCGTTGCATCGCTTCGGCGGTGAGCATGCGGTCTTCGCCGATACCGGCAGCCAGTTGGACCTTCTCGCCCAATCGCTCGAGGATGCGGATCTCGCCGTGATCGGCCTTCGCCAAAACCATGTGGAAACTGTTCGAGCCAAGGTCAATGGCCGCGATCATCGGGAAGGTCTTGGCAGGGGTATGGGGCATAGGGAGAGGTCCGGGTAAATACGGAAGACATCCTGCCATTTTAGGCAGGTAGTGCCAATGAAGGGGTTGTCACCGATCAGAAGTCACCGCGGCAGCGATAGATACACTCAATCGGCTGTGCCTTTCGGTGTGGGCCGAGGCGGGATATGATGGCGGACACTTTTTCGCATCCGATTGACGGAGAGAATACATGAGCGAACATATCGTCAATGTTACCGATGCCAGCTTCGAGCAGGACGTACTGAAGTCCGACGGTCCGGTGCTGGTCGACTACTGGGCCGAATGGTGCGGCCCGTGCAAGATGATTGCCCCGGTACTCGACGAGATCGCCAAGGACTATCAGGGCAAGCTGAAAGTCTGCAAGCTGAACATCGACGAGAACCAGGACACCCCGCCCAAGTACGGCGTGCGCGGCATTCCGACCCTGATGCTGTTCAAGGGCGGCAACGTCGAAGCGACCAAGGTCGGCGCACTGTCCAAGTCGCAGCTGGCTGCCTTCCTCGACAGCAACATCTGAGTCGAAGAAGCTCGAAAAGCCCCGCCAACGCGCGGGGTTTTTTCGTTATTGCCCCTAGACGCTCCGAAACTCGGGTGTTAAATTCGGGCGCACAACGAGTATTTCGTTGTTCCCTGCAAGCCGTCGCCGACGCACTTCCTATTCGAATTCCAAGCGATCCTGTCCGTCATCTACGGCGCGGCTCTTCAAGCATCACGCTTGTTCCCTTTTCCCCTTTCAGCGTATTTACGTCCCTTCTATGAATCTGACCGAACTCAAGCAAAAGCCGATTGCCGAATTGCTGGAAATGTCCGATGCCATGGGCCTGGAAAACATGGCTCGTTCGCGCAAACAGGACATCATCTTCGCGCTGCTGAAGAAGCACGCGAAAAGCGGCGAGGAAATCTCCGGTGACGGCGTGCTGGAGATTCTCCAGGATGGCTTCGGCTTCCTGCGCTCCGCCGATTCCTCGTACCTGGCCGGCCCCGACGACATCTACGTCTCGCCCAGCCAGATCCGTCGCTTCAACCTGCGCACGGGCGATACCATCATCGGCAAGATTCGTCCGCCGAAGGAAGGCGAGCGTTATTTCGCCCTGCTGAAAGTCGACTCGATCAACTTCGATCGTCCGGAGAACGCGAAGAACAAGATTCTCTTCGAGAACCTGACGCCGCTGTTCCCGACCAAGCGCCTGACCATGGAAGCCGGCAACGGCTCCACCGAGGACCTCACCGGCCGTGTGATCGACCTCTGCTCGCCGATCGGCAAGGGCCAGCGCGGCCTGATCGTCGCCCCGCCGAAAGCGGGCAAGACCATCATGCTGCAGAACATCGCCTCGAACATCACCCGCAACAACCCCGAGTGCCACCTGATCGTCCTGCTGATCGACGAGCGCCCGGAAGAAGTGACCGAGATGCAGCGCACCGTGCGCGGCGAAGTGGTTGCTTCCACCTTCGACGAGCCGCCGACCCGCCACGTGCAGGTTGCCGAAATGGTGATCGAGAAGGCCAAGCGCCTGGTCGAGCACAAGAAGGACGTGATCATCCTGCTCGACTCCATCACCCGTCTGGCCCGTGCCTACAACACCGTGATCCCCAGCTCTGGCAAGGTGCTCACCGGTGGTGTCGATGCCCACGCTCTGGAAAAGCCCAAGCGCTTCTTCGGCGCCGCGCGCAATATCGAGGAAGGCGGTTCGCTGACCATCCTCGCCACCGCGCTGATCGAAACCGGCTCGAAGATGGACGAAGTGATCTACGAGGAATTCAAGGGTACCGGTAACTCGGAACTCATCCTCGACCGTCGCATCTCGGAAAAACGTGTATTCCCGGCGATCAACATAAACCGCTCGGGCACCCGTCGCGAAGAGTTGCTCACCGGTGAGGAAGAGCTGCAGCGCATGTGGATTCTGCGCAAGATCCTCCACCCGATGGACGAGATCGCCGCCGTGGAGTTCCTGCTGGACAAGCTGCGCCAGACCAAGACGAACGACGAGTTCTTCGACTCGATGAAGCGCAGCAAGTAAGCGCTCTGCGAGACCAACGAGGCCGGGGAAACCCGGCCTTCGTGTTTCTGCAAGGCGCTGATAGGCGGTAGACTGTCGCATCATCCTGCCGCCATCGAGACCCTCATGCAGTATCGCGACCTGCGCGAGTTCATTGCTGCCCTGGAGCAGCGCGGACAGCTCAAGCGCATCCAGGCGCCGGTATCCCCGGTGCTGGAAATGACCGAGGTGTGCGACCGCACCCTGCGCGCCAAGGGCCCGGCCCTGCTGTTCGAAAAGCCCACCGGCTTCGACATGCCCGTACTCGGCAACCTGTTCGGCACGCCTGAGCGCGTGGCGCTGGGCATGGGCGCCGAGGACGTCTCCGAGCTGCGCGAGATCGGCAAGCTGCTGGCCTTCCTCAAGGAGCCGGAGCCGCCCAAGGGGCTGAAGGACGCCTGGTCCAAGCTGCCGATCTTCAAGAAGGTCATCAACATGGCGCCCAAGGTCCTCAAGGACGCGCCGTGCCAGGAAGTGATCGAGGAGGGCGACGATGTCGACCTGTCAAAGCTGCCGGTGCAGACCTGCTGGCCCGGCGACGTCGCGCCGCTGATCACCTGGGGCCTGACGGTCACCCGCGGGCCGAACAAGGAACGGCAGAACCTGGGCATCTACCGCCAGCAGGTGATCGGGCGCAACAAGGTCATCATGCGCTGGCTCAGCCACCGTGGCGGCGCGCTGGATTTCCGCGAGTGGTGCCAGAAGCATCCCGGCCAGCCCTATCCCGTGGCTGTGGCCCTGGGCGCGGACCCGGCGACCATCCTCGGCGCCGTGACCCCGGTGCCGGACAACCTCTCCGAGTACGCCTTCGCCGGCCTGCTGCGCGGCCACAAGACCGAGCTGGTCAAGTGCATCGGCAGCGACCTGCAGGTGCCGGCCAGCGCCGAGATCGTCCTCGAAGGGGTGATCCATCCCGGTGAGATGGCCGATGAAGGTCCGTACGGCGACCACACCGGCTACTACAACGAGGTGGACCGCTTCCCGGTATTCACCGTCGAGCGCATCACCCGCCGGCAGAAACCGATCTACCACAGCACCTACACCGGCCGCCCGCCGGACGAGCCGGCGATCCTCGGTGTGGCGCTGAACGAAGTCTTCGTGCCGATCCTGCAGAAGCAGTTCCCCGAGATCACCGACTTCTACCTGCCGCCCGAAGGGTGCTCCTACCGCATGGCGGTGGTGACCATGAAGAAGCAGTACCCCGGCCACGCCAAGCGCGTGATGCTGGGTGTCTGGTCGTTCCTGCGACAGTTCATGTACACCAAGTTCGTCATAGTCACGGACGACGACATCAATGCCCGCGACTGGAACGATGTGATCTGGGCCATCACCACGCGCATGGACCCCAAGCGCGACACGGTGATGATCGATAACACGCCGATCGACTACCTGGACTTTGCCTCGCCGATTTCGGGGCTGGGTTCGAAGATGGGCCTGGACGCCACCCACAAGTGGCCGGGCGAGACCAGCCGCGAGTGGGGCCGGGTGATCGAGAAGGACCCGGCGGTGACCCGCCGCGTCGACGAAATCTGGGCGAGCCTGGGCATCGATTGATAGGGCCGCCCCCTGTAGGAGCGAGGGGGACGCCCAGTCCTTGCTCGCGAACATGACTCCGCTGCGGGGCTGGGTTCGCGAGCACGCTCGCTCCTACATGAACAACAACGAGAACATCGCTTGAAAGTGACCTTGCAACCCTCCGGCGCCCAGCTCGACCTGCGGCCCGGGGAACGTATCCTCGACGGTGCGCGGCGCCTGGGCTACGAGTGCCCGCAGAGCTGCCGCAACGGCAACTGCCATATCTGCGCGGCGCTGCTGGTGGAAGGCCGTGTGCGCCAGGATGGCGAGGTGCGCGACCACGGCGAACTCTTCACCTGCCTGGCTGAACCGCTGGAAGACTGTGTGCTGCACTGGGACGGCGTCCTGGCCCCCGGCGAGCTGCCGGTGCGCAAGCTGTCCTGCCAGTTGACCCTCTGCGAGCCGGTCGGCGGCGACGTCTGGCGCGTGCGCCTGCGTGCTCCGGCCGGCAAGCCGCCGCGCTACCACGCCGGGCAGTACCTGCTGATCGAGCGCGAGGGCAGCGATCCGGCGGCCTTCTCCCTGGCCTCCGCGCCGCAGGACGGGCGGGACCTGGAGCTGCACATCCTGGCCCGCGAGAACAGCGCCATCGAACTGCTGGCCCAGTTGCAGCGCGATCGCTTCGCCCGCGTGCAGATGCCCTTTGGCGATGCGCACCTGGCCGATCTGCCGGACGGCCCGCTGGTGCTGATCGCCGCGGGCACCGGTATGGCGCAGATGCACAGCCTGATCGAATTCTGCCGCGCCGCCGGCTTCGTCCACCCGGTACACCTGTACTGGGGCGTGCGCCGCCCGGAGGACTTCTACGAGCTGCCGCACTGGGAAGAGTGGGAAAGCGTGGCCAACCTGCATCTGCACAAGATCGTCAGCGACCTGTGCGGCTGGCAGGGGCGCTGCGGCCTGTTGCACGAAGCGGTGTGCGAGGACTTCGCCGAGCTGTCCGGCCTGCGCGTTTACGCCAGCGGCTCGCCGGCGATGGTCTACGGCACGCTGGATGCGTTGGTCGCCGCAGGCATGGACCCGCACCAGATGCGCGCCGACGTCTTCGCCTACGCCCCGCGAGGCTGATTCGAGCCCGCAACGCTTTTGGTAGGAGCGAGCTTGCTCGCGAACCGCACGGCACCGGCATATCCGGTAACTCTGGTTCGCGAGCAAGCTCGCTCCTACAGGTCCCGCTGTGTCGCGGCGCCGAGGGAGAATTCCTCCTGCAGCGCCGCACGAATCCAGTCCTCGAACCAGGCCACGTCGGCGCTTACAGCACCGGTAGGCAGCAGCAGTTGGTAGCTTTCCAGCGGTACTTCCTCGGGCAGCGGCCGCACCAGCGTGCCGGCGGCCAGTTGGTGCTTCACCAGCACCAGGTTGGCCAGGGCGATGCCGTGGCCGGCTTCGGCCATGGACAGGGCGTGGTCGTTGCTGACGTAGAGCACGTCGGAGTTCACCCGCAGGTCCAGCCCGATGGTGGATAGCCAGAGGTTCCACCATTCGCCGTCGTCGACGTGGATCAGCTTGTGCTGCGCCAGCTCGTGCACGCTGGTCAGCGGGCCGTGCTGTTCGAGGTAGGAGGGCGAGCACACCGGGAAAACCGCTGGCCGCACCAGAGTAGCGTGGCACTGCGGGTAGACGCCCGGAAGCCCGTAGACTATCCCCAGATCGGCGCTTTTGCCGTCAACTTCAGTGAAAGTCGGGTTGGGTTCCACCGCCACTTTCAGGCCGGGGCGTTGCTGGCGCAGTGTCTCCAGGCGCGGCATCAGCCAGCGCTTGGCGAAGGCGGGCACCACCATGATCTTCAACCAGCGCGCGGTGCCGCCCGGCGCCAGTTCGTGGCCGGCGTCGGCGATCTGCTGCAGGGCTGTGGATATCTTCGCGTAGTAGCGCTGCCCGGCGGGCGTCAAGCTCACCCCGCGCGGGGTGCGCTCGAACAACTGCACGCCCAGCCAGTCCTCCAGCAGCTTCACGTGACGGCCGATGGCCGGCTGCGTCACATGCAGGTCTTTCGAGGCGGCGACATAGCTGCCCAGCCGGGCGGCGGCCTCGAAGGCGCGGACGGCATTGAGCGGCGGAAGGCGCTGGATGGACATGGCGTGGCCTCGGGGGGTATCAGCTTTTTAGCTGTTAAATTATTTAATATCGAATGTAAGAAAATTGAGCTTTCCGCTCAACCACCTTTCTTCGAATATCCGCCTCAACAACACCACAACTTGGGCCTGACCCAAGGCCAGCGCTGCAATCCAGCGTCTCTAGTCCTGCCAGAACAACTACAAGATCCCCCGACCGCCTGCTGGTGGCGGAAGGGAAGGTACGGAGGTTTCACCATGAGTGCCCTGCACAGCCTGCAGACGGCGGCGGTCTCCATCCGCTCCGTGCGCAAGGTCTACGGCGATCCGGCGAGCGGTCCCGTCGCTCTGAAATGCGTCGACCTGGATATCCGCGACAACGAATTCTTCACCCTGCTCGGCCCCTCGGGCTGCGGCAAGACCACCCTGCTGCGGATGATCGCCGGCTTCGAGTTCCCCACCTCCGGGGAAATCCAACTCTACGGCGAGAACATCGCCGACCGGCCGCCCTTCGAGCGCCCGGTGAATACCGTGTTCCAGCACTATGCGCTGTTCCCGCACATGACCATCGCCGAGAATCTGGCCTTCGGCCTGGAGTCCCACCCGATGGGCCAGCGCATGAGCAAGGCGCAGGTTGCCGAGCGCGTCCGCGAGATGCTCGCCCTGGTGCAGATGGAGCGCTTCGCCCAGCGCAAGCCGACCCAGCTCTCCGGCGGCCAGCAACAGCGCGTCGCCCTGGCCCGCGCGTTGGCGCCGCATCCCAAGGTGCTGCTGCTCGACGAGCCGCTTTCCGCGCTCGACCTCAAGCTGCGCCAGGCCATGCGCGAAGAGCTCAAGGCGATCCAGTCCAAGACCGGCATCACCTTCATCTTCGTCACCCATGACCAGGAAGAAGCCCTGACCATGTCCGACCGCATCGCCGTGCTCTCCGAGGGCGAGGTGCAGCAGGTCGGCCGTCCCGACGACATCTACGAAAACCCGCGCAATCGCTTCGTCGCCGACTTCATCGGCGAGACCAACTTCCTCCCGGCTCGCGTCGAGAACTTCGACGGCGAGCGCGCGTACTACCGGATTGCCGGCGATCAGTTGATCGAGGCCGGCAGCCGCGAGGGCCTGAAGGTCGGCGCCGAGGTCACGCTGTCGATCCGCCCGGAGCGCCTGCAACTGGTGGCCGAGGACACCCCGTCCGCCACGCCCTGCAACGTCGTCCAGCAGATCTACCTGGGCACCGACCTGCAGTACCAGGTCAGCCTTGCCGACGGCACCCGCCTGACAGTCCGCGCGCCCAACAGCGCCGGCCAGCGTGGGCGGCTGGCAGCCGGGCAGCGCGCCGGGCTGCTGTTCGAAAAAGGCAGTGCCAGCGTCCTCGTGGACTGAGCGGAGGTGTGCATGAACCGGTTATCCACAACCGCCGGCAATTCGCTGGAGCGGCGCCAGGCGCTGCGCAGCTTCCTCGGTGTGTCGCCCGCGCTGGTTTCCATCGGCCTGTTCCTGATCGTGCCGATCTTCATCGTCGTCGGTTACTCGCTGATGCAAGCCAACCCCTATGGTGGGGTGAACCCGCACTTCAGCGTCGACGCCTATGTCTCGCTGCTGTTCGAGCGGCAGCTCGACGACAGCCTGGCCTTCGCCGACTCGTACATGGTGATCGCGCTGCGCTCCATCGGCATCGCTGCGGCGACCACCGTCATCACCCTACTGGTGGGCTTCCCGGTGGCGGTGTGGCTGGCGATGCAGCCGGCGCACCGTCGCGGCCTGCTGATCTTCCTGATCACCGTGCCGTTCTGGGCCAACCTGCTGATCCGCACCTACGCCTGGATCCTGCTGCTGCGCGGCACCGGCGTGGTCAACGGCACGCTGATGAGCCTCGGCATCATCCACCAGCCGCTGAATATGCTCTACACCGACGGCGCCGTACTGCTGGGGCTGGTCTACACCTACGCGCCCTTCGTGGTGCTGCCGATCTACGCCACCCTCGAGAAGATGGACATGCGCCTGCTCGAGGCTGCCCAGGACCTCTACGCCGGACGCATCCGCACCCTGCGCAAGGTCGTCCTGCCGATCGCCCGTCCGGGCATCCTGGCCGGCGCCATCCTCACCTTCGTGCCGTGCCTGGGCGCGATGATCGCCCCCGAACTGCTCGGCGGCGGCACCAAGATGATGCTCGGCAACCTGATCTTCCGGCAGTTCAGCGACTCGCGGAACTGGCCCTTTGGTGCGGCGCTGTCGCTGGTGCTGATGGGCGCGGTGATGCTGGTGCTGATGTTCTATGCGATGCGCGCCGAACGCCTGCGTATCGCCCGGGGAGGTGAATGATGCTCTCGCTGCTGACCAAGCGCCGCCTTGGCGTACAGGATTTCCGTGGCTTCGGCGTCCTGAGTTTCCTGTTCTATCTCTACCTGTACGCGCCCATCGTGGTGCTGGTGGTGCTCTCGTTCAACGCCAACCAGTCCGCCACCGTGTGGACCGGCTTCAGCTTCGACTGGTACCGCGCCGCTTTCGCCAACCAGGCGCTGCGCCAGGCCGCCGGCAACAGCCTGCTGATCGCCGTGTGCGCCAGCGTGATTGCCACGGCGATCGCCACCCTGGCCGCGCTGGGCACCTCGCGCGGGGCCAAGTTCAAGGGCCTGCGCCTGTCCATGGGGGCGATCATGTTGCCGCTGGTGCTGCCCGAGATCGTGGTCGGCGTCGCCACCCTGGCGCTGTTCTCCACCCTCGGCCTGTCGCTGGGCTACGGCAACCTGATCATCGCCCACACGGTGTTCTGCATCCCGTTCGCCTACCTGCCGATCCGCGCGCGCCTCAACGACATGGACCTGTCCCTGGAGCAGGCCGCCGCCGACCTCTACGCCGGGCCCTGGCGGACTTTCCGAAAGGTCACCCTGCCGCTGCTGATGCCGGGGATCTTCTCCGGGTTGATGCTGGCCTTCATCGTCTCGCTGGATAACTTCGTGATTTCGATGATGGTCTCCCAGGCCGGCACCACCACCTTGCCGATCTTCATCTTCGGCCTGCTGCGCATGGGCGTGACGCCTGATGTGAACGCGGTGTCGACCCTGATCCTCGGCGTTTCCGTGCTGTTCGTAACCCTGTCGTTCCTGCTCGGCAAGAAGAAGGCCTGAGCCCACATACCGGAGTAGAAGATGAGCAAACTGATCGCTGCTGTAGGGGCCTCGCTGACGCTGGCCATGGCCGTCCACGCGCAAGCCGCCGAGCAACTGAACGTGGTGAGCTGGAGTGGCTATTTCACCCCGCAGATCCTGGAGAAGTTCGAGAAGGAAAGCGGCATCAAGGTGACCGTGGATTCCTACGATTCCAACGAAACGCTGCTGGCCAAGCTCAAGCAGGGGGGCGCCGGCTACGACGTGGCGATTCCTTCCCACGCCTTCGTGCCGATCCTGATCCAGGAAAAGCTGCTGGAGCGCTTCGACCCGGCCAGCCAGCCGTACTACGCCAACGTCGAGGACAACCTGAAGAAGCCCGCCTGGGACCCGGAGGGCGCCTACGCCGTGCCCTTCATCTGGGGCACCACCAGCGTGGTGCTGGACAGCGCCAGGTACAGCGGCCCGGCCGACAGTTACTCGGTGCTGTTCACCCCGCCCAAGGAGCTGCAGGGCAAGATCAACATGTTCGACTCGGCCAGCGAGGTGATCGACACCGCCAGCCTCTACCTGGGCATCCCGCTGTGCAGCGAGGACCCCAAGCAGATGCAACAGGTGCTGACCCTGCTGAAGAACCAGAAACCCTTCGTGAAGACCTACAGCTCCAAGGCTGGCTCGATCCGCGAGAACCTGGCCTCGGGCGAAGTCGACATGTCGATGTTCTGGGGCGGCTCGTCGATGCGTGCGCGTGAGATGAAGTCCAGCCTGAAGTACCTCTACCCGAAAGAGGGCGTGATGGCCTGGGTGGACAACCTGGTGATCCCTGCCGGCGCCAAGCATCCGGAGAACGCGAAGAAGTTCATCGCCTTCCTCAGCCAGCCGGAAAACTCGGCGCTGACCCAGAACTTCCTCAAGCACCAGAGCCCGATCAAGGGCGTGGAGCCCTTCCTCGATGCCAGCCTGAAGGATGCGCCGGAACTGCACATCCCCGAGGGCACCAAGGTGGTGTTCAGCAAGACCTGCGGCGAAGGCGCGATCCGCCTGGCCGACCGCATCTGGACCAACCTGATGCGCTGATCCCCGCCCGACGGGAACACGGCACGGCGATGCACGCGTGCGCCAGCTTGGCGCAGCGGCATCGCTCGGCCTGCAGAACGCAACAAGCCCCGCTCAAGTGCGGGGTCGCTGAACCCGACTGACGCTTCCCATCGACCGGAAGCCTGATGAAAAAAGGCCGCGCTCCATGAGCCAGTACAAGCACAACAACGAACTCGTCCAGCTCCAGGCCCACGAACTGGCCCAGCGCATCCGCCTGCGCCAGGTTTCCTGCCGTGAAGTGATGCAGGCGCACCTCGAGCAGATCGAGCGCTTCAACCCGGCGGTCAACGCCATCGTCAGCCAGCAACCCGAAGCCCTTCTGCTGGCCGAAGCCGACCAGCGCGACGCCGAGCTGGCGCGTGGCGAATACCGCGGCTGGATGCACGGCCTGCCGCACGCGGTGAAGGACCTGTCGCTGACCCAGGGCATCCGCACCACCCTCGGCTCGCCGCTGTTCCGCGACTACCTGCCCGAGCGCGACGGCATCATGGTCGAGCGCATCAAGGCGGCCGGCGCGATCATCATCGGCAAGACCAACACCCCCGAATTCGGCCTCGGCTCCCACAGCTACAACCCGATCTTCGGTGCCACCGGCTGCGCCTACGCGCCCGAACGCACCGCCGGCGGCAGCAGCGGTGGCGCGGCGGCGGCGCTGGCGCTGCAGATGGTCCCGGTGGCCGACGGCAGCGACATGATGGGCTCGTTGCGCAACCCGGCGGCCTTCAACAACATCATCGGCTTCCGTCCGTCCCAGGGGCGCGTGCCCTTCGACGACAGCGCCGACCTGTTCATCGACCAGCTCGGCTACGAAGGCCCGATGGGCCGCAGCGTGCGCGACGTGGCTTTGCTGCTGTCGGTACAGGCCGGTGGCGATGCCCGTGCGCCGCTGTCCATTGCCGAGAGCGGCGAGCAGTTTGCCGGCAAGCTGGAACGTGATTTCAAGGGCGCACGCCTGGGCTGGCTGGGCGACCTGGGCGGGCACCTGACGATGGAGAAAGGCGTGCTGGAGCTCTGCCGGAAATCCTTCGCTGACTTCGAAGCCATCGGCTGCCACGTCGAGGACACCGCCATGGGTTTCTCGCCCGAGCGCCTCTGGGACACCTGGCGCACCCTGCGCCACTGGATGGTCGCCGGCTCCCTGGGCGGGGCCTACACCGACCCGGCCAAGCACGAGTTGCTCAAGCCCGAGGCAATCTGGGAGGTGGAGAACGGCCTGAAGCTTTCCGCCATGGATGTGTTCCGCGCCTCCGCCGCGCGCAGCGACTGGTACCGTGCGATCAGCAAGCTGTTCGAGCGCTACGACTACCTGCTGCTGCCCAGTGCCCAGGTGTTCCCGTTCGACAAGACCTGGGACTGGCCGAAAGAGATCGCTGGCAAGGCCATGGACACCTACCACCGCTGGATGGAAGTGGTGATCCCGGCCACCCTGTCCGGTTGCCCGGCGGCCAACGTGCCGGTGGGCTTCAATGAGCAGGGCCTGCCCATGGGCCTGCAGATCATCGGCAGGCACCAGGCCGACATGGCCGTGCTGCAACTGGCCCATGCCTATGAGCAGGCTTCGCGCTGGTACCAGCGCTGCCCGCCGCCGATGCTGGCGGGGGATTGATTCACTTTTCCACAAGCTGAGGGGGATGCATGAACATCAGCTTCTTCCAGGAACTGCTGCAGAGCATCAGCGAGCGCGGCCGGCAATTGCTCGAGTCGCGCGAGCCGGCGCCGGCCAATGCCCAGGCGCTGGCGCAGGCCTGCCGCAAACTGATCTCCGGCCACGGCGAGGCCTCCGGCGTGGCCTTGGCGCGGCAGGTGCTGTGCGCCTATCGCGACTGTCCCGAGGAGCAGCAGAAGGCCTTCTTCGACACGCTGCTCAAGGATTTTGCGCCGCCTCACGAGGCGCTGGCCGCCGCCTGCCAGCGTTATCTGGACGATCCTTCGTCGGCCAACACCACGAAGCTGTTCGAGGCCAGCGAACCGCCGCGCCAGGAGCTGTTCCGCCGCCTCAACCAGGCGCCGGGAGGCACGACTGAACTGATCGCCATGCGTCGCCGGCTGCTGGGGGAACTCAAGGGCAAACCCGAGTTGGCGGCGGTGGACCATGACCTGCAGCACCTGCTGGCGTCCTGGTTCAACCGCGGTTTCCTGGTGCTGCGGCGCATCGACTGGTCGACGCCGGCGTCGATCCTGGAAAAAATCATCAAGTACGAGGCCGTCCACGCCATCAAGGACTGGGACGACCTGCGCAGCCGGCTGCAGCCGGCCGACCGCCGTTGCTTCGCCTTCTTCCACCCGGCGCTGGCCGACGAGCCGCTGATCTTCGTCGAGGTGGCGCTGACCCGGGCGATGCCGGGTGCCATCGCTGACATTCTGGAGCCTGGTTCGCCGGCGCAGCCGCTGGAAGAACCCGACACCGCTGTCTTCTACTCCATCAGCAACTGCCAGGACGGCCTGCGCGGCATCTCCTTCGGCAACTTCCTGATCAAGCAGGTGGTGGAGGAGCTGGCGCGGGAGATTCCGAGCCTGCGCCAGTACGTCACGCTGTCGCCGGTGCCTGGCTTCCGCCGCTGGCTCGACGGCCTGGGCGCTGACCCGCAGCTGGGCTCGGCGGCTGCCGACCTGCTCAAGGCGCTCAAGCCCGATGCGCCGCCTCCACCTCGCACTGAAGAACCCATGCTGGCGCTGGCCGCCGAGTATTTCCTGCACGCCAAGAATGGCGCCGGCCTGCCGCTGGACCCGGTGGCGCGTTTCCACCTGGGCAACGGTGCCCGCCTGGAACGCCTGAACTGGCGTGGCGACCTGTCCGCCAGCGGCCTGCGCCAGGCCGCCGGGTTGATGGTCAATTACCGCTACGAACTGCGCCAGATCGAAAAGAACCACGAAGCCTACGCCAACCAGGGCGCGGTCGCGGCCTCACCCGAGGTACGCAAGCTGGCCACCCTGACGGTGAAAACAAAACGCTAGGACCTCACGATGAACCAGAGTCTTTTCGCCGAAGTCGGCAAACACCTGCCCAGCGACCTGTCCAAACCCTTCATCCGCACGCCCCTGGGGGGCGGCTACAGCTATGCCGACATGCTGCGCAGCACCTCGCAGTTCGCCCACGCGCTGGTGGAGCTTGGCGTGCAGCCGGGCGACCGCGTTGCCGTGCAGGTCGACAAGAGTCCCGAGACGGTGATGCTCTACCTCGCCGTGCTGCGCGTCGGCGCGGTCTACCTGCCGCTCAACAGCGGCTACACCGGCGACGAGCTGCGCTACTTCCTCGACGATGCCGAGCCCTCGCTGTTCGTCTGCGCGCCGGTCTTCGAGGCCCAGGCCCGCGAGCTGGCGAAAGTCAGCGGCGTGGCCCACGTGGAGACCCTGGGCGATGCCGGTGACGGTTCGCTGATGGCTCGGGTGCACGGCAAGCCGGGGCGCTTCGTCGACGTGCCGCGCGCCTCCAGCGACCTCGCGGCGATCCTCTACACGTCGGGCACCACCGGGCGTTCCAAGGGCGCGATGATCAGCCACGGCAACCTGGTGTCCAACGCCCGCGCGCTGGTGGATGCCTGGCAGATCACTGACAGGGACTGGCTGCTCCACGCGCTGCCGATCTTCCACATCCATGGCCTGTTCGTGGCCTGCAACAGCCTGCTGATGGCGGGCGGCTCGATGCTCTTCCTGAGCAAGTTCGATGCCGCGCAGATGCTTCGCCTGCTGCCCCAGGTGAACCTGCTGATGGGCGTGCCGACCTTCTACACGCGCCTGCTCGACCAGCCTGGCCTGAGCCGTGAGGCGGTCGCGCACATGCGCCTGTTCATCTCCGGTTCCGCGCCGCTCACCGCCGAGACCCACAAGGCGTTCTCCGAGCGCACCGGCATGGCCATCCTCGAGCGCTACGGCATGACCGAGACCGGCATGAACACCTCCAACCCGCTGGATGGCGAGCGTATCGCCGGTACCGTTGGCTTCCCGCTGCCGGGCGTCGAGCTGCGCATCACCGACCCGGCCAAGGCCGAGCCGACCCCGCTGCCCCAGGGCGAGCCGGGGATGATCGAAGTGCGTGGGCCGAATGTGTTCCAGGGCTATTGGCGGATGCCGGAAAAGACCGCCGAGGAACTGCGCGCGGACGGCTACTTCATGACTGGCGACATCGGCTTCGTCGACGACCGTGGCTACGTGCAGATCGTCGGCCGCAACAAGGACATGATCATCAGCGGCGGCTTCAACGTGTACCCCAAGGAGCTGGAGGAGATCCTCGACACCCTGCCGGGCGTGGTCGAGTCGGCGGTGATCGGCGTGCCGCACCCGGACTTCGGCGAGGGCGTTACCGCTGTGCTGGTGGCCAGCCAAGGGCAGGCGCCGAGCGAGGCGCAGGTACTCGCCGCGCTGGACGGCAAGCTGGCGCGCTTCAAGCAGCCCAAGCGGGTGATGGTGGTCGATGCGCTGCCGCGCAATGTGATGGGCAAGGTGCAGAAGAATGTGCTGCGCGAGCAGTTCAAGGCGTTGTATTCCTGATAGTCCGCGCGGGTCAGTTGTTCGCGAGCAAGCTCGCTCCTACAGGTCGGGCCTAGCGCCGGAGCGCTCTTCGTAGGAGCGAGCTCGCTCGCGAACCGCCCAACGCCGGTACCCATTGTAGGAGCGGGCCATGCACGCAATCCGCCGGCAGGGCCGGCATTTCCTTTTGCGCTGATGTTGCAGGTCTTCTGCGTTGGCTTGGGTGTTCCCGCGCCGCTTTGGCGTGCGCGCGAACTTCTTGTTTCGCCCCCTCGGGCGACCTCCTTTGGAAAGACCCAAAGGAGGCAAAGGTCTTGCCCCGGACATCCGGCTTTTCGCTCAGGCGAAAAATTCCCTCGTTGAACGGGGCGGCTCGGCGTGCGCGGATGTTTCTCTGGAAATCCTTTTAAAGCCAAAACCAAAGCCGGCGGGATAGGGCTCTTCGTAGGAGCGAGCTTGCTCGCGAATCGCTCAACGCCGGAGCGACGCAATGAAAAAGCCCCGCATCAGCGGGGCTCTTTCATGTTGCACAAATCGATCAGCGAACGGTCACCACCACCTTGCCCACCGCCTTGCGCTGGCCCAGGTGATTGATCGCCTCTGCCGCCTTCTCCAGCGGGTAGGTCTGCGACACCAGCGGCTTGATCTTGCCCTCGGCGAACCAGGCGAACAGTTGCTGGAAGTTCGCCGCATTGTCCTGCGGCTGGCGCTGGGCGAAGGAGCCCCAGAATACGCCGACCAGGGATGCACCCTTGAGCAGGGTAAGATTGGCCGGCAGCGACGGAATGGTGCCGCTGGCGAAACCGACCACCAGCATGCGGCCGTTCCAGGCGATGGAGCGGAAGGCTTCTTCGAACAGGTCGCCGCCCACCGGGTCGTAGATCACATCCACGCCCTGGCCGCCGGTGATTTCCTTGAGCTTGTCCTTCAGGCTGCCTTCGCTGTAGTTGATCAGCACGTCGGCGCCGGCGGCCTTGGCTACTTCCAGCTTGGCCTCGCTGCTGGCGGCGGCGATCACTTTCGCGCCCATGGCCTTACCGATTTCCACGGCGGCCAGGCCCACGCCACCCGAGGCGCCGAGTACCAGCAGGGTTTCGCCCGGCTGCAGGTTGGCGCGCTGCTTGAGCGCGTGCATGGAGGTGCCGTAGGTCATGCCGAAGGCAGCGGCGCTGGCGAAGTCCATGCCGTCGGGGATCGGCATCACGCTGTAGCCGGGTACCGCCACTTCTTCGGCGAAGCTGCCCCAGCCGGTCAGCGCCATCACGCGGTCGCCGGGCTTCACGTGGGTCACTTTCTCACCAACCGCGCCGACCACACCGGCGGCCTCGCCGCCCGGGGAGAACGGGAAGGGCGGCTTGAACTGGTACTTGCCCTCGATGATCAGGGTGTCGGGGAAGTTCACCCCGGCGGCGTGAACCTGCAGCAGGACCTCGTTCTTCTTCGGCTCGGGGCTGGCGATGTCTTCCAGCACCAGGGTTTCGGCGGGGCCGAAGGCTTTGCACAGCACGGCTTTCATGAGGACGTACTCCGTTGGAGGTTGTTCTTTGTGAGTAGCGGGCAGTGTAGGAGCGCAGGCACAGGGGGCAAATGACCATGGCCTGGGCTTATGCCCCGATATAGCTTGGGCGGCGGCGCGAGTGTGGCTATCCTTTGCCCATCGAATCCGGAGACATCGCCTTGAGAGCTTTCCTCGCCCTGTTGCTGGCCTTTTCCTTCAGTACCTTCGTCATGGCTTCCGAGTCAGAAGAGGCCAAGCCGGAAGATGCCAACAAGCCTGTATTCGTCGACCTCACTCCCGCACTGGTGGGCAACTACGGCAGCGGTCCGCGGCTGAAATACTTCAAGGCCGACATCGCGCTGAAGGTCACCGGCAAGGAGGCCTCCGAGAAGGTCGAGCACCACGAGCCGCTGATCCGCAACCAACTGGTGATGCTGTTCGCCCAGCAGACCGACGATTCCCTGGGCAGCGTCGACGGCAAGGAGAAGCTGCGCCAGGAAGCTCTCAAGCAGGTGCAGACCGTCCTCCAGCAGGAAGAGGGCAAACCGCTGGTGGACGACCTGCTGTTCAACAACCTGATCGTCCAGCCCTGACCGCTGCATGAGCGCCTGCATGAGCGCGACTCATCTGCGCGCCGCAGGCGCTCCTCGTTCCCGGCTGCGGCTGCTCGCCGCAATGCCGGGCTGAAAGCCCCGTCCCGCAAGGCGCGTAGGAAATTTCCTGCGCACGCCTGACCTGAATCAAACCCCATTCGCTGCCTGTCGCCGAACATCCCCTCATGATTCGCTCGAATTCGAGCGCCTGGACAAGGGGAAATCGGATGACAGGAAACGCAAAAAGCTGGCGCACCCGCGGACTCGCGGTGCTGGTAGTGGCCGTGCTCGCCGCGCTGGCCTGGCAGACGTTCAAGCCAAATGGCCTGGGCGAAGGCTTCGCCAGCGGCAACGGGCGCATCGAAGCCACCGAAGTCGACGTGGCCACCAAATTGGCGGGCCGCGTGGCGGAGATCCTGGTGGACGAGGGGGACTTCGTCACTGCCGGGCAGGTCGTTGCGCGCATGGATACCCAGGTGCTCAAGGCCCAGCTGGCGCAGGCCGAGGCCGAGGTGCGGCGGGCGCAGAACGCCAAGCTCACCGCCGAGTCGCTGGTTGCACAGCGGCATAGCGAGAAGGCCACCGCCGAAGCCATGGTCGCCCAGCGCCAGGCCGAACTTACTGCCGCGCAGAAGCGCTTCACCCGCACCGAGCAACTGGTCAAGCGCAACGCTCTGCCGCAGCAACAGCTCGACGACGACCGTGCGGCATTGCAGAGCTCCCAGGCAGCGCTGGCCGCCGCGCGCTCGCAGGTCATCTCGGCGCAGGCCAGCATCGCTGCAGCCAGTTCCCAGGTGATCGAGGCGCAATCGGCCATCGAGGCCGCCACCGCCAGCACCGTGCGCCTGCAGGCCGATATCGACGACAGCGACCTCAAGGCCCCGCGCAACGGTCGCGTGCAGTACCGCGTGGCGCAGCCGGGTGAAGTGCTGTCCGCTGGCGGCAAACTGCTCAACATGGTCGACCTGGCTGATGTCTACATGACCTTCTTCCTGCCCTCGGGGCAGGCCGGCAAGGTCGAGCTGGGCCAGGAAGTGCACCTGGTGATCGACGCGGTGCCGGAGTACGTGATCCCGGCGAAAGTCTCCTACGTCGCCAGCGTCGCGCAGTTCACGCCCAAGACCGTGGAGACCGCCAACGAGCGCGAGAAGCTGATGTTCCGCGTCAAGGCGCGCCTCGATCCGGGCCTGCTGGAAAAATACATCACCTACGTGAAAACCGGCGTGCCGGGCATGGCCTATATGCGCCTCGACCCGCAGGTGGAATGGCCGGCTGACCTGCAGATCAAGGTCCCGCAATGAACGCCGCCGACTGCGTGGCCCGTCTGGCTGGCGTCTCGCTGCGCTATGGGCAGACCTGCGCAGTGGACGACGTCACCCTGGAGATCCCGGCCAACCGCATGGTCGGCCTGATCGGCCCGGACGGCGTCGGCAAGTCCAGCCTGCTGGCGCTGCTGGCGGGCGCGCGGAAGATGCAGGATGGCGAAATTCAGGTGCTCGGCGGCGATATGCGCGACGTGCGCCATCGCCGCGCCGTTTGCCCGCGCATCGCCTACATGCCCCAGGGCCTGGGCAAGAACCTCTACCCGACGCTCTCGGTGTTCGAGAACGTCGATTTCTTCGGCCGCCTGTTCGGCCACGACAAGGCCGAGCGTGAGCGGCGCATCGCCGACCTGCTGCAAAGCACCGGCCTTGCGCCCTTCGCCGAGCGGCCGGCGGGTAAGCTGTCTGGCGGTATGAAGCAGAAGCTCGGGTTGTGCTGCGCGCTGATCCACGATCCCGACCTGCTGATCCTCGACGAGCCCACCACCGGCGTCGACCCGCTCTCGCGCAACCAGTTCTGGGAGCTGATCGGGCGCATCCGTGCCGGTCGCGAGGGCATGAGCGTGCTGGTGGCCACCGCCTACATGGAAGAGGCCGAGCGTTTCGATTGGCTGGTGGCGATGGACGAGGGTAAGGTGCTCTCCACTGGCACGCCTGCCGAGTTGCGCGAGCAGACCGCGACAGCGAACCTCGAGGAGGCTTTCATCGCGCTGCTGCCCGAGGCCAAGCGCGCCGGGCACCACAAGCTGGTGATCCCGCCACGCACGTTGAGCGAGGGCGCCCCTCAGATTGCCATCGAAGCCGAAGGGCTGACCTGCCGCTTCGGGGATTTCGTCGCGGTCGACCACGTCAGCTTCCGCATCGAGCGCGGGGAAATCTTCGGTTTCCTCGGCTCCAACGGTTGCGGCAAGTCCACCACCATGAAGATGCTCACTGGCCTGCTGCCGGCCAGCGAAGGCACCTGTGCGCTGTTCGGCCAGCCGGTGAACGCCAACGACATGGAGACCCGCCGGCGCGTGGGCTACATGTCCCAGGCCTTTTCGCTGTATGCCGAACTGACGGTGCTGCAGAACCTCGAACTGCACGCCAGGCTGTTCCACCTGCCGGCCGACCAGATCGGCCCGCGCGTGGAGGAAATGCTCAAGCGCTTCGACCTCGGCAAGGTCCGCAACGAGTTGCCGGACAGCCTGCCGCTGGGCATCCGCCAGCGCCTGTCGCTGGCGGTGGCGGTGATCCACAAGCCGGAAATCCTGATCCTCGACGAGCCCACCTCGGGCGTCGACCCGGTGGCCCGCGACGGCTTCTGGGAGCTGATGGTGGAGCTGTCGCGCAATGACGGCGTGACCATCTTCATCTCTACCCATTTCATGAACGAGGCCGAGCGCTGCGACCGCATTTCGCTGATGCACGCCGGCAAGGTACTCGACAGCGACACCCCGCAGGGCTTGATCGACAAGCGTGGCCTGCCGACCCTGGAAGCCACCTTCATTGCCTACCTGGAAGAGGCCGCCGGCAGCGCGCCGGTGCCGGATACCGCGCCTGCGTCGGAAGCACCTGCCGAGCCGACCCGATACAAGGGCAGCGACCGTTTCAGCTGGCTGCGGCTGTTCAGCTACGCGCGCCGCGAAGCCATGGAGCTGCGCCGTGATCCGATCCGCCTGACCCTGGCGCTGGTGGGCACCGCGCTGCTGATGTTCATCATCGGCTACGGCATCAATATGGACGTCGAGGACCTCACCTACGCCGTACTTGATCGCGACCAGACCACCACCAGCCAGTCCTATGCGCTGAACATCGCCGGCTCGCGCTACTTCATCGAGAAAGACCCGATCCAGGACCCGGACGATCTGGAGCGCCGCCTGCGCAGCGGCGACATCAGCCTGGCGGTGGAAATCCCGCCGAACTTCGGCCGCGACCTCAAGCGCGGCGCCGATCCGGCCATCGGCGTGTGGATCGACGGCGCCATGCCGACCCGCGCCAACACCGTGCTCGGTTATGTGCAGGGCCTGCACTCCAGCTACCTGGCCGACCTCTCACGGCAGAACGGCAACGCGGCCGCCAGTGCGGCGGCCAGCACCGAGGTGCGCTACCGCTACAACCCGGACGTGGAGAGCCTGAAAGCCATGGTGCCGGCGGTGATCCCACTGCTGCTGATCATGATTCCGGCGATGCTCACCGCCCTGGGCGTGGTGCGGGAGAAGGAGCTGGGCTCCATCACCAACCTCTACGTCACCCCCGTCACGCGCCTGGAATTCCTGCTGGGCAAGCAGTTGCCCTACATCGGCATGGGCATGATCAACTTCGTGCTGATGCTGGCCATGGCCGTGCTGCTGTTCCAGGTGCCGCTCAAGGGCAGCTTCCTCGCGCTGCTGGTCGGTGCGTTCCTCTACGTGGTGACCAGCACCGGGCTGGGGCTGCTGCTCTCGACTTTCATGAAGAGCCAGATCGCTGCCGTGTTCGGCACCGCCATCGCCACCATGATCCCGGCCATCCAGTTCTCCGGGCTGATCCACCCGGTGTCGTCGCTGGAAGGCGCGGCAGCCTTCATCGGCCAGCTCTACCCGACCTCGCATTTCCTCATCATCAGCCGCGGCGCCTTCTCCAAGTCGCTGGGCTTCCCTGACCTATGGGTCTACTACCTGCCGCTGGCGGCGATGATCGTGGTGCTGACACTGCTCAGCGTGGCCTGCCTGAAGAAGCAGGAGGACTGAGCCATGAAGAAGCTGGCGAACATCTTCAACCTCGGCATCAAGGAGTTCCGCAGCCTGGGCCGCGATTACGCGATGCTGATCCTGATCGCCTGGGCCTTCACCCTGGGGGTCTACAGCTCGGCCACCGGCGTACCGGAAACCCTGCACCACGCGCCTATCGCCATCGTCGACGAGGACCAGTCGCAGCTCTCCACGCGGATCATCAACGCCTTCCAGCCGCCGTACTTCCGCACACCGGAGATGATCGGCCACGCCGAGATGGACCGTGGCATGGATGTCGGCCTGTACACCTTCACCCTGGACATCCCGCCGGACTTCCAGCGCGACGTGCTGGCCGGGCGGCAGCCGGCGATCCAGGTCAACGTCGATGCGACGCAGACCGGCCAGGCGTTCTCCGGCGCCGGTTACATCCAGAATATCGTCGGCACCGAGGTGCGCGAGTTCGTCAGCCGTTACCGCGCCGAGGCGGCGATGCCGGCAGAGCTGGCGGTGCGCATGGAGTTCAACCCGAACCTCACCCAGGCCTGGTTCGGCGCAGTGATGGAGGTGATCAACCAGATCACCATGCTGTCGATCATCCTCACCGGCGCCGCGCTGATCCGCGAGCGTGAGCATGGAACGGTGGAGCACCTGCTGGTGATGCCGTTGACTGCCTTCGAGATCATGATGGCCAAGGTCTGGTCCATGGGCATCGTGGTGCTGGTGGCGGCAGCCATCTCGTTGCAGCTGGTGGTGCGCGGCTGGCTGGACGTGCCGATCAGCGGTTCGGTAGGGCTGTTCCTGCTGGGCGCGGCGCTGCACCTGTTCGCCACGACGTCCATGGGCATCTTCCTCGGCACCGTGGCGCGCTCGATGCCGCAACTGGGCCTGCTGGTGATCCTCACGCTGATGCCGCTGCAGATTCTCTCCGGCGGCACCACGCCGCGCGAGAGCATGCCGGAGCTGGTGCAGTACATCATGCTCGCGGCGCCGACCACCCACTTCGTCAGCCTGGCCCAGGCGATCCTCTACCGCGGCGCGGACCTGTCCATCGTCTGGCCGCAGTTGCTGGCGATCGTCGGGATCGGCGCGGCGTTCTTCAGTGGCGCGCTGTGGCGCTTCCGCCGGACCATCGGGCAGATGGCCTGACGCTTCGCCCATTCTGTAGGAGCGAGCTCGCGAACGGTCTATCCGGCAGCGCTGACGCCAGGCGGGTTCGCGAGCAAGCTCGCTCCTACAGAGACCCTCACCCTGACCGCGCACCTCGCTCCGAAGGGAGAGGGGGCTGGTTTGGTGCCGGCGTAAACCGAAGTGCCAGCCGGCACTTTCAGCGCCCTCTCCCTTCAGGGAGAGGGTGGGGGAGAGGGCATGCCTCGTACGGATTTTCAGGTAAGCGTGCGCTCGGCCATATCTGCCGGCCACACACAGGTCTGGTTCCTGCCCCTGTGCTTGGCCGCGTACAGCGCCTGGTCGGCCTGGGCGATCAATTGGTCCGGCTCGGCATCCTGCCCAGGCGTGGCGATGGCCAGGCCGATACTCACCGTCAATCGTCCCAGCTCGGCGGCCGGATGCGCGATGCCCATCTCGGCCACGCGCTGGTGGATGCGCGCGGCTACATGGCTGGCGCCTTCCAGGCCGGTATCGGTCAGGATGATGACGAACTCTTCGCCGCCATAACGGCATGCCACGTCGCCTTCGCGTTGCAGGCACTCCTGCAGGCAGCTGGCGAGGCGTCGCAGTGCGTCGTCGCCGGCCAGGTGGCCAAGGCAGTCGTTGAAGCGCTTGAAGTGGTCGACATCGAGCATCAGCACCGCCAGCGGCGCATCGGCGCGGCGCAGGCGACGCCATTCGCTCTGCAGCTGGCGGTCGAAGTAGCGGCGGTTGTAGAGCCCGGTCAGCCCGTCCTGCTGCGACAGTTTCTGCAACTGCGCTTCGAGTTGCAGGCGCTCGCTGTTGTCGCGGGCCACGGCGATCAGGTAGTCGCGGTCGCCCTGGTGGATCAGTTGGGTGTTGATCTCCGCCGGCTGCAGGCTGCCGTCGCGGCGCTGCATCTCGCGCTGGAAGATCATCGACAGGTTCAGCCGGTGTGCCTGCTGCACCAGCTGGATCCAGGCGTGGAAGCCGGGGATCAGGCGCTCGGGATCGTCGCGCAGCAGGTGGCGGAAATCTTCTGCGCTGTAGCCCAGGCCATTGTAGGTGGCGCGGTTCATGTGCAGCAGCTCGCGTTGCTGCAGATCGAAGATGAACAGCGCGTCGCGGCTGGAGTCGGTGAGGTCCAGCGCCAGCTGCAGGCGTTCTCGGCTGTCGTGCAGGGTGGCTTCGACGGACTGGCGCTGTCGCGCCTCCTCGCTGAGCAACTGGTTGCTGGCGCTCAGGGCAGTGGCGCGGCGGGCATTCTCACGGGCGAGGAACAGCGCTGCGACCAGCAGCAGGCTGATCGCCACGCCGCCACCGAGCACCACGTTGGGCAGGGGCGTGGAAATCGACCGCACCAGCGTGGCGGTGGGACGCAGCTCCAGCTCGAAGCTGCGGTTGTTGAGCAGGCGCAGCGGCACGCGCAGGGGAGGCTCGGCGTCACTGTCGGGCTGATCGCGCACGTAGATGGGCTGTCCGTGTTCCAGCAGGCGCACGCTGAACAGGTGGTTGTCGGTTTGCTCCAGCAAGTGGTCCATCAGGTTGCCGACGCGGAAGACGCCCTGCATGAAACCGTCGAAGCGCAGCTGGTTGGTCGCGTCGCGAATGAACACCGGCGTGTAGAGCACAAAGCCACGTCCGCCCTGGAGCAGTTCCACGCTATCGCTCAGGCGCGACTTGCCGCTGTCGCGCGCGGCCATGGCAGTGGCGTAGTTGGGGTGCCGGTCGGTGAGGCGGAAATTCAGCGCCGCCTCGTTGCCTTGCAGCGGCTCCAGCCAGCGGATGCGCAGGTCCGGGTCCGACCACTGGATCGACTGGTAGCCGGGAAAGCTGCGCACGTAGAAGCGCGCGTCCAGCTCCCACTCGGCACGGGGCATGCGGCCGTGGTGGGTCCACAGCTGGGCGAGCAGGTCCAGGCCCTGGACCTGCTCGTGGAGGTTGGCTTCCAGCTGGTGCGCCAGGCTGCGTCCCTGGTAGGTCAGGCGCTCCTGCACGCGTTGCCGTTCGCTGCTTGCCAGCTCCTCGCCGAGCCAGGCGCTGGCAAGCAGGAGCACGCAGAGCAGACCGCCAAGCCCGAGGTAAGTAGCTAATGAGGACTGAAGGCGGTACATGTGGCGAATTCCGGGGGCTTCAGTAACCTAATAGCACAGTGCCTCTATTTCTGCGCCAGGCCGACGACGATCGCCCATTGTTCGGCGGTGACCGGCATCACCGACAGGCGGCTGCCTTTCTGTACCAGGGGCATCTCTTCCAGCCCGGCCTGCGCCTTGAGGGTGCCCAGCGGCAGCACCGAGCGGAATGCCTCGACGAAGCTCACGTCGCGGGCCGTCCAGGGATTCTTCTCGTCGCTGGCCTTGGGGTCGTGGTAATGACTCTTGGGGTCGAGCGCGGTCGGGTCGGGGTAGGGCTCGCCGTCGATCCGGGCGATGCCTGCGATGCCCGGCTCGGGGCAACTGGAGTGGTAGAAGAAGAACAGGTCGCCCGGCTGCATGCTGCGCATGAAGTTGCGTGCCTGGTAATTGCGCACGCCGTCCCAGCGTGCGGTCTTCAGGCGCTGCAGGTCGTGGATCGAGAGTTCGTCGGGCTCGGATTTCATCAGCCAGTAAGCGCGTGCCATCCGCGAGGGTCTCCTTTTGCGTGGCGGGTCGTGATCTTCATTTTTACCAAGGGTAGGCGTTTGCCTGCGACAAGCTGCCGGCTCGTCGGAAACAAATTGTAGGAAGAATATGTAGGAATACCGGCATGAACATTGCCTGAATGAGCCGGAAGTTTTGGGGGCGACTGCTCCTCCGACGATCGGTTGGCGTCAGAATTGCGAGAAGCTTTTCATTGTCGGAGAATGCCGCCGTTTTTAGCTTTGCCTGCCGGACGGACCAAAAACCACCGCCGGCTGTCGTGAACAATTGCCTGGAAGGGGGAGGCAATCGATGAAACGCAAGCCTGATCTTTTGTGGGTGCTGGTAATACTTTTCGGTCTGGGTGTCGTCACTACCGGTTACACCCAGAGCCTGTGGGAACAACGCCAGGGCAATGCCCCGGTGCAGGTCACCCAGCAGCCCTGATCCCGCTTCTGGAATCAGCACTGCTATCGCCACGGTTATCGCAAGGAACGCGATTCCGTCGCGAGACGGCCATACCAGCCGCCGTCCGTCACTATGCCCATCAGTGGCACATCCCAGCTCGCCAGCTCCAGCCTATCGACCTTCTGGCATTCGTGCGCCAGGCCCAATAGCGTCGGTTTCTGCCATTTTTTGCGCATTCCGAGGTAAGCCAGGGTTCGGTCGTAGAATCCCTTGCCCATGCCCAGGCGGCCGCCCTGCGGATCGAAGCCCACCAGCGGCAGCAACAGCAGGTCCAGCGCCCAGGCTGGACGCTGGCGCCCGCGGTCGGCCTGCGGTTCGGCGATGTTGAAGCGGTTGCGCACCCAGCGCTCGCCAACACCGACCTGCTGGAAGGTCATGTGAGTGCGTGGCCAGTCCGAGAGCACCGGCAGGTAGGTCGCCTTGCCGCGCTTCTGCGCCGCCTTCATCAGTGGACGCGGGTCGATTTCGCCGTCGGCCGGCAGATAAAAGGCGATATGCCGCGCGCGGCGAAACAGCGGGTGTTGCGCGAGCTGGCGATACAGGGCCTGGGCGGCGAGGCGTTGCTGAAGGGGAGTAAGCGCGCGTCTGGCCTGGCGCAGCTGGCGGCGCAGGGCAGGGCGGGAAAGACCGTCAGAATGGATCATCGAAGGGTAAAGCTCCCCGGACATGCCGCTGTCGGGTTAGCCCTTGAACCCGAGAGTTCAAGGTGGTGGTTGCAGTAGGCTTTAAGGCTTTCCGTCGTGCGGACATGCACACCAGCCCAACTGGCAACCCCCGTTGTTGCAATTATCGGCTCAGGGACATCACCGACTGGCCAACACACCAGGGAGCGAGGCAATTATACCCCAAGGAAATTTCCCTGGTCAGACTTCACCCTGATCCTTATCAGTGGTAAGGGAGTCGGTGGTCAGCGCGCGGTCCACGCGCTCGAGCAGTTCGCGCACGCGCTCGCGGGTGGAGCCGCTGTCCTGCTCCACGCGTTCCTGCTTGTGCAGCAGGTCGTGGGTGATGTTCAGGGCGGCCATTACCGCGACGCGATCAGCACCGATCACTTTGCCGCTGGAGCGGATCTCGCGCATCTTGCTGTCCAGGTAGCGCGCGGCGCTTTCCAGGTTGACGCGCTCGTCCGGAGGGCAGGCGATGCAGTACTCCTTGTCGAGGATTTGGACGTTCAGGGTGTTCGACTGGCTCATGAGTCCTGCTCCAGGGCTTTAAGACGCAAAATCATCGCTTCGACCTTCTGACGAGCCAAATCGTTCTTCTCGATCAGATGGGCGCGTTCTTCCCGCCAGCTTTTCTCGTTCGCCCGCAGCAGCCGGTTCTCGGCCTTGAGCTGTTCCAGGCGCTGGAGCAGCAGGTCGAACTTGGCGATCAGCGCGTGCAGGTCGGCGTCTTCCATGGGCTCTCGCTTGGGAGTTGCTTAAGTAATCGAGAACTATATAGGACTGCCGTGGGGGTGGGTCAACGCACGGCTGCCCGGCGCGTCGTCACATGGTCTTGCGGTGTGCGCCGGTGCTAGGATAACGGACCATATTCTATGCGCGGCGCCTGATGGCGCCTAGCCGTCATCCGGGTTCGATCATGTCCACTTCCAGCTCCGCCTATACCGCCTTCGCCGCCCTGCTCGCCGAGGCTGCCCTGCCCATCTCTCCTGCTGAACTGCACGGCCACCTGCTCGGTCGCGTCTGCGCCGGGTCCGGCTTCGATCAGGGCGAATGGCTGCAGGCCGCCGGTGAACTGCTCGGTGGCGAGCCGGGCGAGCGCCTGGGCGCGGCCCTGGGCGGCCTGCTGGGTATGGTCCAGCAGGACTTCAGCCAGGGCGAGATGGCCGTGGTGCTGATGCTGCCCAACGATGACGAGCCACTGCTGGAGCGCGCCACCGCCCTGGGCCAGTGGTGCCAGGGCTTCCTCGCCGGCTTCGGCCTGGCGCTGCGTGCCCCCAGCCTGTCGGATGAAGCCGACGAAGTGCTGCAGGACATTGCCGCCATCGCCCAGGTCGGCGGCCAGCTGGAAGAATCCGAAGACGGCGAGGCCGACTACATGGAAGTGCAGGAGTACCTGCGCGTCGCCCCGCTGTTGCTGTTCTCCGAATTCGGCAAGGTGCCGGCACCGGCCGAGAAACCCTCCCTGCATTGAGGTCGCGCATGATCCGTATCGCCAAGTCGGAATACGCCCGTCGTCGCAAGGCGCTGATGGCGCAGATGGAACCCAACAGCATCGCCATTCTCCCGGCGGCGCCGATGTACATCCGCAACCGCGACGTGGAGCACGTCTACCGCCAGGACAGCGACTTCCAGTACCTCACCGGCTTCCCCGAGCCGGAAGCGGTAATGGCGCTGATCCCCGGCCGCGAGCACGGCGAGTACGTGCTGTTCTGCCGCGAGCGCGATCCGGAGCGTGAACTCTGGGACGGCCTGCGCGCCGGCCAGGACGGTGCCATCAGCACCTTCGGCGCCGACGATGCCTTCCCCATCGGTGATATCGACGACATCCTGCCGGGCCTGATCGAAGGCCGCGACCGCGTGTACTACGCGCTGGGCGCCAACCAGGAGTTCGACCGCCGGCTGATGGAGTGGATCAACGTGATCCGTTCCAAGGCGCGCCAGGGTGCGCAGCCGCCGAACGAGTTCGTCGCCCTCGACCACCTGCTGCACGACCAGCGCCTGTACAAGAGCGCCGGTGAGGTGAAGGTGATGCGCTACGCCGCGGAAGTCTCCGCTGGCGCGCACATCCGCGCCATTCAGGCGTGCCGTCCGGGGCTTTACGAGTACCACCTGGAAGCCGAGCTGGAATATGCCTTCCGCCTGGGCGGCGCGAAGATGCCGGCCTACGGCTCGATCGTCGCCACCGGCCGCAATGCCTGCATCCTGCACTACCGGGAGAACGACGCGCAGATCAAGGACGGCGACCTGATCCTGATCGACGCCGGCTGCGAGATCGACTGCTACGCCAGTGACATCACCCGCACCTTCCCGGCCAGCGGCGTGTTCAGCCCCGAGCAGAAGGCCATCTACCAGTTGGTGCTGGACGCCAACATGGCGGCCTTCGACTGCATCGCGCCGGGCCGCCACTGGAACGAAGCCCACGAGGCCACCGTGCGGGTCATCACCGCCGGCCTGGTGGAACTGGGCCTGCTCAAGGGTGACGTCGACGAACTGATCCAGCGCGAATCCTACAAGGCCTTCTACATGCACCGTGCCGGCCACTGGCTGGGCATGGACGTGCACGATGTCGGCGAATACCGCGTCGGCGGCGAATGGCGTGTGCTCGAGCCGGGCATGGCGATGACCGTCGAGCCGGGTATCTATATCTCCCCGGACAACACCGACGTGCCGAAGAAGTGGCGCGGCATTGGCGTGCGCATCGAGGACGACGTGGTGGTGACCAAGACCGGCTGCGAAGTGCTGACCAACGGCGTCCCGAAGACCGTCGCCGAGATCGAAGCGCTGATGGCCGAGGCCAAGGCCCAGGCCGCCTGACATGCAACGTACGCAACTGGCCATCATTGGTGGCGGACTTGTCGGCGCGAGCCTTGCGCTGATTCTCCAGGCCGGCGCCCGCGAGCGCGGCTGGCAGATCGTGCTGATCGAGCCCTTCGCCCCCGGCGATGCCTACCAGCCCAGCTATGACGCGCGCTCCTCGGCGCTGTCCTTCGGCAGCCGGCAGATCTACGAACGCCTGGGGCTCTGGCAGCAGATTTCCCAGCGCGCCGAACCCATCACCCAGATCCACGTCTCCGACCGTGGCCGTTTCGGCGCCGCGCGCCTGACCGCAGTGGAAGAGGGCGTTCCCGCCCTTGGTTACGTGGTGGAGAACGCCTGGCTCGGCCAGTGCCTGTGGCACGCGCTGGACCCGGACGTGGTGAGCTGGCGCTGCCCGGCGGAAGTGCGCCGGATGGACGCCCTCGGCGACGGCTACCGCCTGACCCTGGACGACGACTCGCAACTGGACTGCGACCTCGCCGTGCTGGCCGACGGTGGCCGCTCCGGTCTGCGCGAACAACTGGGCATCAACGTGCGCTCCTCGTCCTACGGGCAGACTGCGCTGATCGCCAACATCAGCCCGTCCGAAGCCCATCGCGGACAGGCCTTCGAACGTTTCACCGAGAACGGCCCGCTGGCCCTGCTGCCGCTGCCGGAAAACCGCTGCGCGCTGGTCTGGACCCGCAACGGCCGCGACGCCGAGCGCCTGCGCGAACTCTCCGATGCGGCCTTCCTCGCCGAGCTGCAGGAGGCCTTCGGCTATCGCCTGGGCACCCTGCGCCAGGTTGGCGTGCGTTACGGTTACCCGCTGAGCCTCAGCGAGGCCGACGAACAGATTCGCCCGCACCTCGTGGTGCTCGGCAACGCCGCCCACAGCCTGCACCCGATTGCCGGGCAGGGCTTCAACCTGTCGCTGCGCGATGCCAAGGCTCTCGGTGACCGCCTGTTGCAGGAAGATGCCGCGCCGGGCGATTTTGCCGTGCTGCAGCGCTACCTGGACGGCCAGCGCCTGGACCAGCAGATGACCGTCGGTTTCTCCGACCGCGTCACCCGCCTGTTCTCCAATGCTCAGCCGTTGCTGGCCACCGGCCGCAACATCGGCCTGCTCGGCCTCGATCTGCTGCCGCCGGCCAAGCGCTGGTTCGCCCGCCAGGCCATGGGCCTGGGCGCACGACCGGTCTGAGCCGATGGAACCACGCAAAAGCTCCCACCGCGCCCGCCTGCTGCGTTTTGGCCTGAACCTCTACCCGCCCTACCTCGGCGCTGGGGTGCGGGTGCGCCACATCAGCGCGGATTTCCGCGAGGTGCGCGTGAAGATGGGGCTGAACCTGTTCAATCGCAATTACGTCGGCACCCAGTTCGGCGGCAGCCTGTACAGCATGACCGACCCCTTCTTCATGCTGATGCTGATGGAGAACCTGGGACGCGACTACATCGTCTGGGACAAGGCCGCCAACATCGAGTTCGTCAGCCCCGGCAAGGGGCCGGTGTATGCCGATTTCCGTATCGATCAGCACCTGCTCGACGATATCCGCGCGCAGACCGCTGCGGGTGAGAAATACCTGCCGCGCCTGCACGCCGAAGTGCGTGACGGCGAAGGCACCCTGGTGGCGCGGGTGCAGAAGACCCTGTACGTCCGGCTCAAACCGCGCGCGCGGCAGGCCGCTTGAATTTCGATGCCCGCGCAGGAGCTGCGCGGGCCGCTGAAGAAGGAACGCACATGCACGCGGATCTGGTTATCGTCGGGGCGGGAATGGTCGGCAGCGCGCTGGCCCTGGCTCTGGAAGGCAGTGGGTTGGATATCCTGCTGCTGGACGGCTCGCCGCTGAGCGTCAAGCCGTTCGACCGCGAGGCGCCCTTCGAGCCGCGCGTCAGTGCACTGTCCGAGGCCAGCCGGCGCATCCTCCAGCGCCTGCACGCCTGGGACGGCATCGCTGCCCGCCGCGCCGAGCCCTACCGTGAAATGCAGGTGTGGGACGGCTCCGGCACCGGGCAGATCCACTTCAGCGCTGCCAGTGTGCATGCCGAGATGCTCGGCCACATCGTCGAGAACCGCGTGGTGCAGGATGCCCTGCTGGAGCGCCTGCACGACTCTGCCCTTGGCCTGCTGCCTAATGCGCGGCTGGAGCAGCTGCGCCACTCTGGCGATGACTGGCTGCTGACGCTCTCCGACGGCCGCGAAATCCGCACGCCGCTGGTGGTCGCCGCCGATGGCGCCAACTCCGCCGTGCGCCGTCTGGCCGGCTGCGCCACCCGCGAGTGGGATTACCTGCATCACGCCATCGTCACCAGCGTGCGTTGCGAGAAACCGCACCAGGCCACCGCCTGGCAGCGCTTCACTGACGACGGCCCGCTGGCCTTCCTGCCGCTGGCGAAGGAGGGCGACGCGCACTGGTGCTCGATCGTCTGGTCGACCACCCCGGAGCAGGCGGAAAAGCTCATGGCGCTGGATGACGAGGGCTTCTGCAAGGCCCTGGGCCTCGCCTTCGAGCATCGTCTGGGCACCATCGAACATGCCGACCGCCGCCTCTGCATCCCGCTGCGCCAGCGCCACGCCAAGCGCTATGTGGAGCCGGGCCTGGTGCTGATCGGTGATGCCGCGCACACCATCCACCCATTGGCCGGACAGGGTGTGAACCTGGGCTTCCTGGATGCCGCGGTGCTCGCCGAGGTGATCGAGCATGCCCACGCCCGTGGCGAGAACATCGCCGAGGAACGTGTGCTGAGCCGCTTCGAACGTCGGCGTATGCCGCACAACCTGGCGATGATGGCGGCGATGGAAGGCTTCCAGCGTCTGTTCCAGGCCGACCCGCTGGCGGTGCGCTGGCTGCGTAATGCCGGGCTGCGGCTGGTGGATAAGCATCACGAAGCGAAGGGCGTGTTCGTGCGCCAGGCGTTGGGGCTGTCGGGCGACCTGCCGAACCTGGCGCGGGTTTGACGGATAGTCCAAGCGGCGCCTGCCCTCTCCCTAACCCTCTCCCTGAAGGGAGAGGGGACTGATCGGAGTTGGTCAATACGAAGGTGCTCACCGGCTGACTTTTTGATCTCATCTCACTCCGAACGGCTCCCTCTCCCTTCAGGGAGAGGGAGGGGGAGAGGGGCTCTTGCTCCGCACCCACGCCCCCGCGCCCCCAAACCACACCCTTCCGAAACACCCCGACACAAACGCACGGCTCGTTAGTAAATGAGGTTCCTTATCATTTGCGGGATATTTTCCCTGCAAAGGACACGCTCATGCTCGTGCGCAAAGGTCTTCTCGCCACCCTCCTGCTGGCCGCCGTCGCTGGTACCGCCCAGGCCGCCGACGAGGTGGTGGTCTACTCCTCGCGCATCGACGAGCTGATCAAGCCGGTGTTCGACGCCTACACCGAGAAAACCGGGGTGAAGATCAAGTTCATCACCGACAAGGAAGCGCCGCTGATGGCGCGGATCAAGGCCGAAGGCGCCAATACCCCGGCCGACCTGCTGCTCACCGTAGACGCCGGCAACCTCTGGCAGGCCGAGAAGATGGGCATCCTGCAGCCCTTCGACTCGCCGACCCTGGATGCCAACATCCCGCCGCAATACCGCTCCGGTACCGACAGCTGGACCGGCCTGTCGCTGCGCGCGCGGACCATCGCCTATTCCACCCAGCGGGTGAAGCCCGAGGAACTGTCGACCTACGAGGAGTTGGCCGATGCGAAGTGGGAAGGCCGCCTGTGCCTGCGCACCGCGAAAAAGGTCTACAACCAGTCGCTGACCGCGACCCTGATCGAGACCCATGGCGCCGAGAAGACCGAGGAAATCCTCAAGGGCTGGGTGAACAACCTGGCCACCGACGTATTCTCCGATGACAACGCGCTGCTGCAGGCCATCGCCGCTGGCCAGTGCGACGTCGGCATCGTCAACACCTACTACTACGGCCGCATGCACAAGGACAATCCGCAGTTGCCGGTGAAGCTGTTCTGGCCGAACCAGGGCGACCGTGGTGTGCACGTCAACCTGTCGGGTATCGGCCTGACCAAGTACGCACCCCACCCGGAAGCGGCGAAGAAGCTGGTGGAGTGGATGACCGGTGCCGACGCTCAGGCGCTGTTCGCCGGCATCAACCAGGAATTCCCGGCTAACCCGAAGGTGGCGCCGTCGCAGGAGGTCGCGGCCTGGGGTGAATTCAAGGCCGATAGCATCCCGGTGGAAATCGCCGGTAAGCGCCAGGCCGAAGCGATCAAGCTGATGGACCGCGCCGGCTGGAATTGATGAACGTGCCGCCGCCTCACTGGGTGGCGGCGTCATCCTTGTGGTCGACGGAGAGCGCCTTGCCGTTCTCCGCCAGCAGGCAGATGAACTGGCCGTCGGACTGATCGCCGCGGCGCAGTTGGGCGGTTACCCGTTTGCTGGCGTGCTGCCCGTCCACTTCGCCGTCGTAGGTTTCCTCACGGATGGACGTTGGCTCCACCCAGGTCTGCTGCCAGCGCTCCTGCAGTTGCGGGTTCTCGGCCAGCATATGCATGGCGAGGTCCAGGCAGGACTCCATGGGTGTCTGGTCGTCGGCCAGTGCGAAACCGCTGAGCGGCAGTAGCAGCAGCCCGCAGAGCGCGCGAGGGGAGTACATGGGCTTTTTCCTTGGCAGGGATGAATGGCAGAGTGGCCGATTCGACCGCTGTACCTTGCGCTTTATCCCTATCGCGTGAGGATCGGGCGAATTTGATTTCAACAAGGGAAAATTCCGTCAGCTTTGCGGCGACATTTCCCACGGACATCCGCTGATTTTCTGGAAACACGCCCCCCATGCGCC
Source organism: Pseudomonas sp. NY15435 (assembly GCF_048068295.1). Taxonomy (NCBI): domain Bacteria; kingdom Pseudomonadati; phylum Pseudomonadota; class Gammaproteobacteria; order Pseudomonadales; family Pseudomonadaceae; genus Pseudomonas; species Pseudomonas sp. NY15435. The sequence continues at coordinate 275,112 of NZ_JBLUQA010000001.1, read as the reverse complement.
CCAACCGCTGGTATCCCATCACATTCGCCGTGGCTGCCCTCGTCCTGCTGCCCATCAGCGTCCTGCTGCTGAGCTGGGCAGAGATCGATCGCGAAATCTGGTCGCACCTGTGGGAAACCCAGATGATGCGCCTGCTGGGTAACACCCTGGTGCTGGTGGCGGGCGTGGGCATCGGCGTTACCGTGCTGGGCGTCAGCCTCGCCTGGCTCACCAGCCTCTGCGAGTTCCCCGGCCGACGCTGGCTGGACTGGGCGCTGATGCTGCCTTTCGCGGTGCCGGCCTATGTGCTGGCATTCGTCTTCGTCGGCCTGCTGGATTTCTCCGGCCCCGTGCAGACATTGCTGCGCGAGTGGTTCGGCAGCGGCCTGCGGTTGCCCCGCGTACGTTCCACCGGCGGCGTGATCACGGTGCTGGTGCTGGTCTTCTATCCCTACGTTTACCTGCTCGCGCGCACCGCTTTCCTCGCCCAGGGGCGCGGTCTGATGGAAGCGGCGCGGGTGCTGGGTCTCTCGCCCCTGGCCGCCTTCTGGCGCGTCGCCTTGCCCATGGCGCGGCCGGCCATCGGCGCCGGGCTGGCGCTGGCGATCATGGAAACCCTGGCGGATTTCGGCACCGTCTCGGTGTTCAACTTCGACACCTTCACCACCGCCGTCTACAAGACCTGGTACGGCTTCTACAGCCTTTCCAGCGCCACCCAGCTGGCCAGCCTGCTGCTGCTGTTCGTCATGCTGGTGCTGCTCGGCGAGCGCTACAGCCGTGGCCGCAGCGGCGCGCCCAACGAGCGCCCGCGCGGCGCGGCGCTGTACCGGCTGCATGGCTGGAAGGCTTTCGCTGCCAGCGCGTGGTGCCTGCTGGTGTTCGCCTGCGCCTTCGTCATCCCGGTGCTGCAGCTGGTGGTCTGGGTCTGGCAGAAGGGCCGTTTCGACCTCGACGAGCGCTACTGGGGCCTGATCCTGCACAGCCTTTACCTCGGCGGCCTGGCGGCGCTGATTACGGTCGCCGTGGCGCTGCTGCTGGCCTTCGCCCGGCGCCTGTCGCCGACCCCGGCGGTGCGCTCGGCGGTCGGTATTGCCAATCTCGGCTATGCACTACCCGGCTCGGTGCTGGCGGTGGCGATCATGCTGGCTTTCAGTTGGCTGGATAACCACGCGGTGATTCCGCTCTCCAGCGCCCTGGGCGGCACCGGTAAACCGTTACTGCTGGGCAGCCTCGGCGCGCTGCTGGTCGCTTATCTGATCCGTTTCATGGCGGTGGCCTACAACCCGCTGGAGGGCGCGTTGGCGCGGATCCGTCCTTCGCTACCGGAAGCTTCCCGCAGCCTGGGCGTCGGCGGAGCCGGGTTGTTCTTCCGCGTCTACCTGCCGCTACTGGTGCCGGGAGCCTTGAGCGCCGCGCTGCTGGTGTTCGTCGACGTGCTCAAGGAAATGCCCGCGACCCTGCTGATGCGTCCGTTCGGCTGGGACACCCTGGCCGTGCGCGTTTTCGAGATGACCAGCGAAGGCGAGTGGGCGCGCGCCGCGCTACCGGCGCTGACGCTGGTACTGGTGGGACTATTCCCGGTGATCGGGCTGATCCGTCGCTCGGCGCGACCGACCGGTTCTGTGCGGCCCTGAGAATCGGCCGTCGGACAAGCTGTCCAGAGTCCGGTCATGCGACTACAATGCGCGCGTTTCGTGCGGGCCGTACTCGCGCTCCGCACCCGCCTCGCCCGGAAGGAGAACACCCATGGGACAGCGCACGCCGCTCTATGATTTGCACGTTGCCCTCGGCGCCAAGATCGTCGATTTCGGCGGTTGGGACATGCCGTTGCACTACGGCTCGCAAGTCGAAGAGCACCACCAGGTACGTCGCGATTGCGGCGTGTTCGACGTTTCCCACATGACCGTGGTCGACGTCACCGGTCCGCAGGCCAAGGAATACCTGCAGCGACTCCTGGCCAATGATGTCGAACGTTTGCAGGTTCCGGGCAAGGCGCTGTACAGCGGCATGCTCAACGAACGCGGCGGGGTGGTCGACGACCTGATCGTCTACCTCGGCGTGTATGGCTACCGCGTGGTGGTCAACGCTTCCACCCGCGACAAGGACATGGCCTGGATGCAGGCGCATACCGAAGGCTTCGACGTCACCCTGACCGAACGCCCCGACCTCGCGATGCTCGCCGTGCAAGGCCCCAACGCCCGCGAGAAGACCGCCGAACTGGTCACTCCCTCGCGCGCCGCGCTGATCCGTGAACTCAAGCCCTTCCAGGGCAAGGCCGACGGTGACTGGTTCATCGCCCGCACCGGCTACACCGGTGAGGACGGCCTGGAAATCATGCTGCCGGCCGTCGAGGCGCAAGGTTTCCTCAACGACCTGGTCGGCGCCGGCATCGCCCCGGCGGGCCTGGGCGCGCGCGATACCCTGCGCCTGGAAGCCGGGATGAACCTCTACGGCCAGGACATGGACGAGGATGTCACCCCGCTGGCCGCCAACATGGGCTGGACCATCGCCTGGGAACCCGAAGGCCGCGACTTCATTGGCCGCAAGGCACTGGAAGCACAGAAGGCCGCCGGTGATGCGCCCAAGCTGGTCGGTCTGGTGCTGGAGGAGCGCGGCGTACTGCGCGCCCACCAGGTGGTTCGCGTTGCTGGCGTCGGCGAAGGCGAGATCACCAGCGGCAGCTTCTCCCCCACGCTCGGCAAATCCATCGCCCTGGCCCGCGTGCCGGCGGCCACCGGTGACCGTGCCGAAGTGGAAATCCGTGGCAAGTGGTACCCGGTTCGCGTCGTTCAGCCGAATTTCGTGCGTCATGGCAAAGCCCTGATCTAAATTGCATGATCTAACTTAGAAGAGGGCGGTACCGCCGCCCGTCGCCCAGTCCCCGAGGAACAACAAGATGAGCAATATCCCCGCCGACCTGCGTTACGCCGCCAGCCACGAGTGGGCGCGCCTGGAAGCCGACGGTAGCGTGACCGTGGGCATCTCCGACCATGCCCAGGAAGCCCTGGGCGACGTGGTCTTCGTCGAGCTGCCGGAAGTGGGCAAGACCCTCGCCGCCGGTCAGGAAGCCGGTGTCGTCGAGTCGGTGAAGGCCGCCTCGGACATCTACGCCCCGGTAAGCGGCGAAGTCATCGCCGTCAACGACGTGCTGGCCGACACCCCCGAAGAAGTGAACAACGACCCGTACGGTTCCTGGTTCTTCAAGCTCAAGCCGAGCAACCCGGCCGAGCTGGACAAGCTGCTCGACGCTGCCGGCTACCGCGCTGCCAGCGACGCCGACGCGTAAGACACTGCTGTACACACAGGCCTCGACTCGTCGGGGCCTGTTCTTTTTTACGGACCGATTACGGACCGACTTTTCGAGACCGTGGCCATGTCGAACACCCCTTCGCTTTCCCAGCTGCACCAGCCTGATGCCTTCCTCGCCCGCCACCTGGGCCCCGACGCCGCCGAGCAGCAAGCCATGCTCGACACCCTCGGGCTCGGCAACCGCGACGACCTGATCGTACAGACGGTGCCCCCGGCGATCCGCCTGAACCGGCCGCTGGACCTGCCGACCGCCCTCGACGAACAGGGCGCTCTGGCCAAGCTGAGGGGCTACGCGCAGAAGAACGAGCTGTGGACCAGCCTGATCGGCACCGGCTACTACGGCACCCTGACCCCGACCGTGATCCTGCGCAACGTGCTGGAGAACCCCGGCTGGTACACCGCCTACACCCCGTACCAGCCGGAGATCGCCCAGGGTCGTCTCGAATCCCTGCTGAACTTCCAGCAGATGACCATCGACCTAACCGGCCTCGACCTCGCCAGCGCCTCGCTGCTGGATGAAGCCACCGCCGCCGCCGAGGCCATGGCCCTGGCCAAGCGCGTGGCCAAGGCCAAGAGCAACCTGTTCTTCGTCGACGTCAATTGCCACCCGCAGACCATCTCCGTGGTGCAGACCCGCGCTGAAGCCTTCGGCTTCGACGTGGTGGTGGATGAGCTGGACAACCTCGGCCAGCACGCCGTGTTCGGCGCGCTGCTGCAGTATCCGGACACCCGTGGCGAAATCCGTGACCTGCGCGCGGTGATCGACGCCCTGCACGCGCAGCAGGCCATCGCCTGCGTCGCCAGCGACCTGCTCGCGCTGCTGCTGCTCACCCCGCCGGGCGAGCTGGGCGCCGACGTGGTCCTGGGCAGCGCCCAGCGCTTCGGCGTGCCCATGGGCTACGGCGGTCCGCACGCGGCCTTCTTTGCCTGCCGCGACGAGTACAAGCGCGCCATGCCGGGCCGGATCATCGGCGTGTCCAAGGACGCCCGTGGCAATACCGCACTGCGCATGGCGCTGCAGACTCGCGAGCAGCACATCCGCCGCGAGAAGGCCAACTCCAACGTTTGTACCTCCCAGGTGCTGCTGGCCAACATCGCCAGCCTGTACGCCGTGTACCACGGTCCGCAGGGCCTCAAGCGCATTGCCCAGCGCGTGCACCGCCTGACTTCCGTCCTGGCCGCCGGCCTTGCCGCCAAGGGCGTGAAGCTGGTCAACCAGCACTTCTTCGACACCCTGACCCTGGACGTGGGCGCCCAGCAGCTGGCCATCGTCGAACGCGCCCGCGCCGCCCGCGTGAACCTGCGCATCGTCGGTGAAGACCGCCTGGGCGTGAGCCTGGACGAAACCACCAGCGCCGACACCCTCGCGAGCCTGTTCGACATCCTGCTGGGTGCCGGCCACGGCCTGGATGTTGCCCAGCTCGATGCCGGCAAGGTCGCCGACGGCATCCCCGCTGCCCTGCAACGCAGCAGCGGCTACCTGAGCCACCCGGTGTTCAATCGCCACCACAGCGAAACCGAGATGCTGCGCTACCTGCGCCAGCTCGAAGGCAAGGACCTGGCGTTGAACCAGGCGATGATCCCGCTGGGCTCCTGCACCATGAAGCTCAACGCCACCAGTGAGATGATCCCCATCACCTGGCCGGAATTCGCCACGCTGCACCCCTTCGTGCCGCGCGAGCAGGCCGAGGGCTACCGCCTGATGATCGAGGAGCTGGAAAGCTGGCTCTGCGCAATCACCGGCTTCGACGCCATCTGCATGCAGCCCAACTCCGGTGCCCAGGGCGAGTACGCCGGCCTGCTGGCGATCCGCAAGTATCACGAAAGCCGTGGCGATGCGCACCGCAATATCTGCCTGATCCCGTCCTCGGCCCACGGCACCAACCCGGCCTCGGCGATCATGGCGAGCATGCGCGTGGTCATCGTCGAGTGCGACAAGGGCGGCAACGTCGACATGGAGGACCTCAAGCGCAAGGCGGCCGAAGCCGGCGAGCAGTTGTCCTGCCTGATGATCACCTACCCGTCGACCCACGGCGTGTACGAGGAAGGTATCCGCGAGATCTGCGAGGTCATCCACAGCCACGGCGGCCAGGTCTACATGGACGGCGCCAACCTCAACGCCCAGGTCGGCCTCGCACGTCCGGCGGACATCGGCGCCGACGTGTCGCACATGAACCTGCACAAGACCTTCTGTATTCCCCACGGCGGTGGCGGCCCGGGCATGGGCCCGATCGGCGTGAAGAAGCACCTGGCGCCCTTCGTCGCCAACCACCCGGTGATCCGCATCGAAGGCCCGAACCCGCTGAACGGTGCGGTGAGCGCCGCGCCCTGGGGCAGCGCCAGCATCCTGCCGATCAGCTGGATGTACATCGCCATGATGGGCCCGCAACTGGCCGACGCCACGGAAGTCGCGATCCTCAACGCCAACTACCTGGCCCAGCAGCTCGATGGAGCCTTCCCGGTGCTCTACCGTGGCCGCAACGAGCGCGTTGCCCACGAGTGCATCCTCGACCTGCGCCCGCTCAAGGCGCAGACCGGGATCAGCGAGGAAGACGTGGCCAAGCGCCTGATGGACTACGGCTTCCACGCGCCGACCATGTCCTTCCCGGTGCCGGGCACGCTGATGGTGGAGCCTACCGAGAGCGAGTCCAAACACGAGCTGGACCGCTTCATCGAGGCGATGCTGTCGATCCGCGCGGAGATCGCCAAGGTCGAGACCGGCGAGTGGCCGGCCGAAGACAACCCGCTCAAGCGCGCGCCGCACACCCTGGCGGACGTCACCGGGCTGTGGGATCGCCCGTACCAGATCGCCGAAGCGGTGACTCCGACCGAACACACCCGCGCCTTCAAGTACTGGCCGGCGGTGAACCGCGTGGACAACGTCTACGGCGACCGCAACCTGTTCTGCGCCTGCGTGCCGGTGGACGATTACCGCGAGTGAGTTGTGCGCTGAAGTGAATGCGCTGAACTGAAAAAGCCGCCCTCGGGCGGCTTTTTTATTTTTCGTAGGAGCGAGTTCATGGGCTTTTCGTAGGAGCGAGCTTGCTCGCGAACGGATTTCCTGGCGGCGCCGGAGCTGGGAGGGTTCGCGAGCAAGCTCGCTCCTACAGGTCCGTTCCGGCGTGGGAGCGAACTGGCCCGGCAGAGCACTTCAGGGCTTGAGCTGCAAGCGGCCGATCAGGCGGATCAACAACGCGAACAGCACGATCATCAGCACGTTGCTGAGCATGCCGATCAGGTTGTAGACGGCGGACGGCAGCAGCGAATAGATCTCCAGGCCGACCACGCTGAGCAGGCGGCTGAGCAGCCAGAAGCCTTCACTGACGATCAGCAGGATCAGGGTGATCTTCAGCGGCTGAATGGGATCGTTCATGGGACACTCCGTGTCGGAATTGGAGTGTCAGTAGAACACAGCCGCGACCCGCCGGCTTGGCCCGCGGCGAGCGCCACGGGCCGCGTCGGTGGGTGTCACTGGGCGGATGCGTCATCGCGACGAACGAGAATGGCGTTGGCCAGTTCCATGTCGCTACGGTCCTGCAGGGCGGCGTCGTCGCTGCGCAGGCGGGTGAGGGCGGCTTCCAGGTAGGGGCCGCGGATCGCGCCGTCACTGGCGACGAAGGCGCTCGCATCGTCCTGGGCGGCGACGATCAGCTTGTCGTGCTTGAAGGTCAGGTAGGTCGACGCGGTGGTGGCGCCGGAGGAAATGACGTCGCGCCAGAAGTCACCGTCGGCCATGGCCGAGGCAAAGGGCAGGGCGATCAGGGCAAAGGCTGTGGCCAGTTTCGCGGTACGCATCGGGTACACCTCCGCAAGGTCCGTGTACAGGTGAGAGACGCTTCGTCTGGCTTGAGTTCCAACTTTCCTGCAGCGGTGTGCGCGAGCGGTCGCTGCGCACACCGCGTTCGATCAGCGCTGGGCGGCGAGGATCGCCGAAGCCAGCTCGGCGTCACTGGCCTGCGCCAGGGCCGGGTCGGCGCTGCGCATCTGCTGCAGCGTGGCTTCCAGGTACGGACCACGGATGGCGCCGTCGGTGGCGATGAAGCTGGCTGCGTCGTCCTGGGCCGGGCCGATCAGCTTGTGGTCGTCACGGCTGGTCAGGTAGCTCGAGGCGGTGGTGGCGCCGGAGGTCAGGACCGAGCGCCAGAAGTCGCGATCTTCGGCCATGGCGCTGGTGAGGGGGAGCAGGGTGAGGGCTACGACAACAGGGGAAAAACGGACACGCATGATGGTTCCTTGAGTAATTGCGCGCCTCTCAGAGCATCGGAAAATTCCGCGGTTCCATCCTGTCGTCGGAAATGTCACTCACGTTTGAGTGATGGATCATCCGGATTCTGCTGCTCCAGCTCCGCGGTGAACTGCTGAACCTTCTGGAACTGCCCGGACTCGCGCAGGTAGTCGATCAGCGTCAGGCGCGCCGCGCGGTTGGCCGGGTGCTTCTGCAGCAGGGCTTCCAGCTCGTGGCAAGCGCCATCGACATCGCCGCCGTCGTGCAGGGCAATGGCCAGTACATAGCGGAACTGGTCGTCGTCCGGGGCCAGTCGCACGGCTTCGCGCAGCTCCTTGAGGGCCTGTGCGTGTTGGCCCTGGCGTACCAGGGCGAGGCCGTTGACATGGTGCAGCAGGCCCGAGGCGGGCTGCCGGCGCAGGCTGTCGCCGAGCAGTTGACGAGCCTCGGCGTCACGGCCGGAGGCTTCCAGCCACTGGAACAGCGTGATGCGGGCTGGCAGAAAGTCTTCATCGCGCGCCAGTGCGGCGCGCAGGGCGGGCTCCACCAGCTCCGTGCGTCCGCTGCGCTCGTAGAGCATGGCGAGGTTGAATTGGGCTTCGGCACGCTCGGCAAGTTCGTTCTGGATGGCTTCGTATTCCGCCAGCCCCTTGCTCAGCTCCGGCTGGATGCCAGCCAGCAGTGCCGGCGGCAATTGCGCCAGTTGCCAGGCGGCGGCGCTGCGCACCGCGCGGATCGGATCGGCCAGCAGCGGCGCGAGCAACAGCAGTTGCTGCTGGGGCGCGGCGAGCAAGGGCAGGGCCTGGATGGCGCTGTGGCGCACCAGGGGATCGGTGTCCTTCAGGCCCAGGGCGACCAGCTCCAGCGAGCGCGGGCTGGGGTAGCTGGGCAATTCGCTGAGCAGGGTGGCCCGGCGGATCGCCGGCAGGTCCGTGGTCGCCAGCAGCAGGTGCAGCGCGCGGGAGGCGCCGGGCTTGCCGTTGCGTGCCTTCCACAGGGTGTCGTCATAGCGTGGCGCGGGGTTGCTGGAGGCATTGGGCTTGGCCGGCAGTTCGCTATCGAACCACTCGCGGAACGTCGAGCCGAGCTGCTTGCCCGGCATCTCGCGGTGGCAGGCCTGGCAGGCATCCGGCGCGCCGATGTGGCGGGCGTGTTGCGGATCGGGCAGGGTGAAACCGTGGTCGTGGCGGTAGTCGTTGACCATGTAGTAACGCCCCGGCATGTGGCAGGCGGTGCACTGCGCGCCGGCGCTGCCGGGCTTGTGGTGATGGTGCTCGGGGGAGTCGTAGTTCTTCGCCTGCAGCCCCTTGCCGTCGATCTGCGGGCGCACGGGTTTGGCGGCGGTGTTGTGGCATTGCAGGCAAACGCTGTTGCCGGGCGCCTTCAGCTCGCCGCTGTGGGGGTTGTGGCAGTCGGTGCACTGCACGCCCTTGGCGAACATCTTGCTCTGGGTGAAGGAGCCCCACTCGAAGACCTCGTCCTTGATCTTGCCGTCGATCTCATAGAGCTCGCGGGTCAGGGGGCTGGGCAGGTAGTCGTCCATGAAGCGGTGCTGGTTCTGGTAGCCATCGCCCAGTGGTGCGCGGCGTGCGTGGCAGCGCGCGCAGGTTTCGACGATGGTTGTCTGGCTGGCATTCTGCAGCGGCACGTCGAAACCTTTGCCGCTGCTGCGGTCGGGTTCCCGTGCCCATTGCAGATGTTTGGACGCCGGGCCGTGGCAGGCCTGGCAGCCGACGCCAAGGCTGTTCCAGTGGCTGGCGAAGCTGTCGGTCTTCGCGTCGTAGTTACGCTTGAAACCGGTGGTGTGGCACTCGACGCACATGAAGTTGGCGTTCTGCGCCGGGCGGGTCCAGTGCAGCTCATCCTTGAAGTCGATGCGTTGGCCAGGCATCAGCTGGAACCACTGGTGTTTGCGGCTATCCCAGGCGACGCCGAGGGCCTGCAGGCGGCCGCCGGGATAGTCGATCAAATACTGTTGCAGCGGCTCGAAGCCGAAGGTGTAGGCCACCTTGAAATCGGCCGGCTTGCCATCGGCGCCGGGCGTGTTGACCCAGTACTCGCCGTCCTTGCGGAAGAAGCGGGTGGTCTGGGGCTCGCCCTTGAAGGTGACGTTGTCGAAGTCGCCGAGCACATTGCCTTCGCTTGCCGGCTTCATCGCCTGCTGGTGATGGGAGCGTTGCCAGTCACCGAATTGCGCCTGGTGGCAGCCCTGGCACTGCTGTTCGTCGACCAGCGCGGGAGTGGCCGGCGGCGTAGCGGCCGCCGTTGCCGTGGGCTGGCTGGAGGGCAGGACAGGGAGGTTGGCGCCGTCGTGCTCGAGCCACCACCAGAGGCCGATCACCAGCGCCAGCACAACCCCGGCAATAGCCGCTATCCAGCCGCGACGGGGGCGGGGTGACGGGCGGGGAACGGGCTTCTTCGGCTGGGACATGCGACTTCCGTTGTTCTTGTGGCGGCTCCAGGAACCGCCGCAGCTTCGGCGAGGGGCGCCGGGCTGTCAACGAGAAGCCGTGCGCAGGCGAGAGCACCCGCACCCCACCGGGCAAAAGGTGGGGCGCGGCGCTTCAGGGCTGGCGAATCTCGGCGACCCGCGCGCTGTCCACCTTCACCTCGGGGTTGCCGAACTGCGCGGTGAGGTAGTTCACCAGGGTGGCGATCTGCTCGTCGTTCAGCGTGCCGGCAAAGCCGGGCATGAACACGTCTTCGTTGCCCACCCTGCGCTGCACGCCGCCGAGCACCACCTGCACCAGGTTGTCGGGTTGCAGGGCGCCCACTGCGCTGTTTTTCAGCAGCATGGGGTAGTAGCCGTCCTTCACGCCTTCGCCGCTCCACGAATGGCAGCTGGCGCAGTTGCCCAGGTACAGACGCGCCCCGTCGTCGTGCTTCTGCGCAGCGAAGTCTTCTCCGCGCAGGGTGACTACGTCGTCCGCCGGCTTACCCCAGGCAAAGCGTGCCTTGCGCTCGCCGTCGCTGACCTCCGGCACGCTGCGCAGGTAGCTGGCGATGGCCTGCAGGTCGGCGTCGGTCATGTACTGGAAGCTGTGCACCACCGCCTCCGCCATGGGCCCGGCGGCCTGGGCCTTGCCGGGCACGCGGCCGGTCTTGAGGTACTGGACGATCTCCGCGTCGCTCCAGCCGCCGATGCCGCTGTGGGTGTCGGGCGTGATGTTGAAGGCGTACCAGCCGCCCAGGGCGGCGCCGGAGAGGAATCCCGTGCTGCGCTCGTCCATGGCCTTCTCCTGGAACGCCATGCCGCGCGGGGTGTGGCAGGTACCGCAGTGGGCCAGACCCTGGACCAGGTAGGCGCCACGGTTCCAGGCGGGGCTCTGCTTCGGGTTGGGCTGGTAGACCGAATCGTCGTGGAACAGCAGGTTCCAGATCGCCAGCGGCCAGCGCATGTCCAGCGGCCAGGCGATGTCGGAGTCCTGGTTTGGCTGGGCCACGGCCTGCACGCCGCCGTTGAGGAACCAGGCATAGAGCGCCTTCATGTCCTCGTCGGTGACCTTCGCATAGGCGGTGTAGGGCATCGCCGGGTAGAGCCGGGTGCCGCCCTTGGCCACGCCCTCGCGCACGGCGCGGGCGAAGTCGTCATAGCTGTAGCTGCCGATGCCGGTCTTCGGATCGGGCGTGATGTTGGTCGAGTACACCGCGCCCAGTGGCGTGGCCAGTGGCAGCCCGCCGGCGAAGGGTTTGCCGCCCGGCGCGGTGTGGCAGGCGGCGCAGTCACCGGCGCGGGCCAGGTATTCGCCGCGTTGCAGCAGTTCCGCCGGCGCTGGGTCGAGGGCCTTGGCGGCATGCGCCAGCAGCGGTGTGGCAAGCAGGGCCAGCAGCAGGAGTGGTTTCATGACTTGGCCTCCTGCTTCAGGTGCTCGGCCAGGCGCAGGGCCAGGGCGGCGATGGTCAGGGTGCAGTTCACCGAGCCGACGGTGGGCATCACACCGCTGCTGGCGATGAACAGGTTAGGGTGGTCGTGGGTCCGGCACTGGGTGTCCACCACTGAGTCCTTAGGGTCTGCGCCCATCAGAACGGTGCCGGTGATGTGGTTGTTGTTGGCGAAGCTGTCGTCGAACGTCACGTCCTCGCCGCCCAGCAGCTTGGCGGCGTGGGCGTAAACCTCGCGGGTGTGCACCGCGCTCTTGCGCACGTAGTCGTCCATTGCATAGGTGAACTCGGGCTTGGGAATGCCCGCCGCGTCGCGCTCGGTGGTGCTGGGCACGATGCGGTTCTGCGGGTGCGGGAGAATTTCGTGGAAGCTGTCGAAGCGTACGAAACGCGCGGCGCGGTCGCGGATCTTCGCCTCCAGGTCGTGGCCCAGCAGCAACGGCCCGTGGCGGATCAGCTCGGTGGCCACCTGGTCGGTGCGCGAGAGGTTGGACAGGTGGATCTTCTTCGACGCGTACTCGCTGCGGAAGGCGCCGTCGCGGAAACCCACCATGGAGGTCATCTCCTGTGGGCCGCGGCCCGGCCAGAGCTTCTCATCGGCATAGAACTGCACGGCGGTGCCGGGGTGGTCCATGAGGTTGCGGCCGACCATGTCCGAGCTGTTGCCGACCTCGGACATCAGCATCAGCTTGGGCGTCTCGATGCCATTGGCGGCGAGGATGAAGGTGTCGCCCTCGACGCGCACCTCGTTGCCCTGCGGGTCCTTGTACAGCGCCGCGACTATCTTGCCGGCCTCGCCTTTCTCGAGCTTGAACACCACGGCGTTTTCGATCAGCCGGGCGCCGGCGGCCTCGGCTTTCTCGACATGGACGATGCCGTTGTACATCGCGCCGATGGGGCAGATGGGCATGCAGTTGTTGTTGCCGCAGCAGGTCGGCCGGCCATCGTAGGGGCGACTGTTGCGCGCGACCGGTTCGGTGACCACGCGGTAGCCATTGGCGTTGAGCAGGGTCTTGATGCGCTGTTCGTTCCACGACAGCGGTAGCGGCGGCATCGGGTAGGGTTGGCTGCGCGGCGAATCGAGCTCCTCGTCGCCGGGCCCCCAGACGCCCAGTTCTTCCTCGGCGCGCTGGTACCAGGGCTCCAGCTCGCCGTACTCAATAGGCCAGTCGCGGCCTACGCCATAGAGGCTGAGCAGCTTGAAGTCGTTGGGCAGGAAGCGCCAGGCGGACGCCGCCCAGTGCCAGGTGGTGCCGCCCACGGCGCGGATGTACTGCACGTCGTAGGGGTGTTCGCCCTTCTGGATCAGGTAATTGTTGTCCGGCTTGAACTGCGGGTGCGGCGCGTATGGGGTGGACGGGTAAGGCGCCTGGTTGTCGGATTTGTCCGCCTGGTTGCGGAAGCGCTCGACGATCTCCCAGCGGCCCATGCGCGGGCCCGCTTCGAGGATCAGTACGTCCTTGCCGGCCAGGGCCAGTTGATGGGCGACCAGCGCGCCGGCCACGCCAGAACCGACCACCACGAAATCCGCACGTTGCGTATCGGCCATGCTCACGCCCCCCGCTCGGTGGGCTGGGCAGCCCAGAAGCCGGGCTTGTTCGGGCAATAGCTGCGGATGACCAGCACATCGTCCACTGCGCGGAACATCAGCGCCTGTTCATAGGTGACCACGGTGGCCCCGGTGTCATCGCCGATCTGCCCCAGGTACCAGCCGCCGAGAATCTGTCGGGCCAGCCACTGTTGACGTTCGTTCCAGCTGTCCGGGGCGTCACCCAGGCGATCGAGCAACTCGACCAGGCTCTGCTTGAGCGCGCTGTCGCGCTGTACCAGGGCCTGGAACAGACGCTGGCCGATGCGAGGGTCGAGGTTGCTGCGCCCGGTGAGGCGCTGCGACAGGGTCATGAAGCCTTCGAGCTCCGCCTCGGCCTGCGGCGTCAGCGCGGCCCAGGTGCGGGCGGCGGGGCTGAGCAGCACGCCACCGAGCGCGGCGCTGGCACAGGCCACCGCCAGCAGGCGGCGGCGTGACAGGGGGAAGGTGGGCAGTTGTGCCTCGGACATGAAGACCTCTCTTGCAACAGGCGAACGGTTGAGGAGCGCGGTCTGTCGCCGCTTGAATCGGGTGTTGGTCGGCCAGGGTGGCGATAGCGCGCCCAGGCCCTTAGTATTGCCGCTTGTTCAGATTCTGCCGGGCGATTGGTTCTGCCGGCGGCCCACCCTGGAGCCGCGCCGCAGAGCCTCACCGACCGGCCTTTGGGTGAAACCGCAGCGATGAAACAGTACCTCGACCTCATGCGCCACGTGCGCGAACACGGCACCTTCAAGAGCGATCGCACCGGCACCGGCACCTACAGCGTGTTCGGTCACCAGATGCGCTTCGACCTCGCCGAAGGCTTCCCGCTGGTGACCACCAAGAAGTGCCACCTCAAATCGATCGTTCATGAGCTGCTGTGGTTCCTCAAAGGTTCGACCAACATCGCCTACCTGAAGGAAAACGGCGTCTCGATCTGGGACGAATGGGCCGACGAGAACGGCGACCTGGGCCCGGTCTACGGTTACCAGTGGCGCTCCTGGCCGGCGCCGGACGGCCGCCACATCGACCAGATCGCCAACCTGATGGACATGCTGAAGAAGAACCCGGACTCGCGCCGCCTGATCGTCTCCGCGTGGAACCCCGCGCTGATCGACGAAATGGCCCTGCCGCCTTGCCACGCGCTGTTCCAGTTCTATGTCGCCGACGGCAAGCTCAGCTGCCAGCTGTACCAGCGCTCGGCCGACATCTTCCTCGGCGTGCCCTTCAACATCGCCAGCTACGCGCTGCTGACCCTGATGGTCGCGCAGGTCGCCGGGCTGCAGCCCGGCGAGTTCATCTGGACTGGCGGTGACTGCCACCTGTACGCCAACCACCTGGAGCAGACGGACCTGCAGCTGACCCGCCAGCCGCTGCCGTTGCCGACCATGAAGATCAACCCCGAGGTGAAGGACCTGTTCGACTTCCGCTTCGAGGACTTCGAACTGGTCGGCTATGAAGCTCACCCGCACATCAAGGCGCCGGTCGCTGTCTGATCTGTCCTCGATGAAAAAAAGGCCGGCGCAATGCCGGCCTTTTTCATTTCTGCACGATTCCTTTTGTAGGAGCGAGCTTGCTCGCGAACCGCCCAGCGCCCGAGCGACCGGGGATTCTGTTCGCGAGCCAGCTCGCTCCTACGAAGAGCCAACAAGCACGCGCGTGCCATTCATATGGTGAATAACCGTTTCGCCTGGCGGTACGAGGTTTCATGATCCTGCATCGCATTGCTATGCTCCCCCGGCTGGCCGCCGATCCGTGGCCAACGGATTTTCCGCACTACAACGACAAGACCGGGGACCGTCATGCAGCCTTTCAGCTTCGCCACCACCGCGCAGATTCTCTGCGAAAGTGGTTCCGCCGCCCGTCTGGGCGAGCTCTGCCGCGAGCGCGGCGCCCAGCGCGTGCTCATCGTCACCGACCCCGGCATCACCCGCCTGAACATGCTCGACGGCGTGCTGCCGGGCTTCGCTGCGGCCGGCGTGGCGGTTGAGGTCTTCGACCAGGTTGTGGCCGACCCGCCGGAAAGCGTTGTGCTGGACGCCGCCGATCAGTCGCGCCGGATGGCCGCGCAACTGGTGATCGGCTATGGCGGGGGCAGCTCGATGGACGTCGCCAAGCTGGTGGCGCTGCTCGCGCATCCACTGGCCTCCCAGGGGCTGAAGGACATCTTCGGCGTCGGCAACGCCCGCGGCCCGCGCCTGCCGTTGATCCAGGTGCCGACGACCGCCGGCACCGGCTCGGAGGTCACGCCCATCGCTATCGTCACCACCGGCGAGACCACCAAGATGGGTGTGGTCAGCCCGCACCTGTTGCCGGACCTGGCGGTGCTCGACGCCGACCTCACCCTCGGCCTGCCGCCAGCGGTCACCGCCGCCACCGGCATCGATGCCATGGTTCACGCCATCGAGGCGTATACCAGCAAACTGAAGAAGAACCCGCTGTCCGACCTGCTGGCCCGCGAAGCCCTGCGCCTGCTGGCGTTGAACCTCGACGAAGCCGTGCACAACGGCCGCAACCGCGAGGCGCGCCAGGCCATGCTGCTGGGCGCCTGCCTGGCCGGGCAGGCCTTCGCCAATGCTCCGGTGGCCGCCGTGCATGCGCTGGCCTATCCGTTGGGCGGGCATTTCCACATTCCCCACGGCCTGAGCAATGCGCTGGTGCTGCCGGAAGTGATCCGCTTCAATGCGCCCGATGCCGGCCCGCTCTACGCCGAACTGGCGCCGTTGCTGCTGGGCAAGCGCCTGCGCAACGATGCCGACCCTACCGAGCAATTCATCATCGAACTGGCCGACCTCAGTCCGCGCAGCGGCTTGCCGTCGCGCCTGCGCGATGCCGGCGTGCCGGAAGACAGCCTGCCGCGCCTGGCCGCCGATGCGATGTTGCAGCAGCGCCTGCTGGTGAATAATCCCCGTGAAGTCAGCGAGAGCGACGCGCTGGCCATCTACCGAGCTGCCTTCTGAGAACCCGATGAGCGAACAGCACCCCAGCCGCGCCGACTACGCGCATTTCCAGCCGATCACCACCCGCTGGCACGACAACGACATCTACGGTCACGTGAACAACGTGACCTACTACGGCTTCTTCGACACCGCCGTGAACACCTACCTGATTGAGCGCGGTGGCCTGGATATCCACGACGGCGACGTCGTGGGCTTCGTGGTCAGTTCCAGCTGCGACTACTTCGCGCCGGTGGCCTTCCCCGAGCGCATCGAGGTCGGCCTGCGGGTCGGCAAGCTGGGCAACAGTTCGGTGCAATACGAGCTGGCGGTCTTCCGCGAGGGTGAGGAACTGGCCTGTGCGGCGGGCAAATTCGTGCACGTATTCGTCGATCGTGCGAGCAACCGACCGGTGTCGATCCCAGCGCCGCTGCGCGAGGCGATGGAGATGCTGGTGCGCTTATGACGGGCTCTTTGTAGGAGCGAGCTTGCTCGCGAACCGCTCCGCTCCGAAGCTCCCGGCAGAATGGTTCGCGAGCAAGCTCGCTCCTACAGTGGTTGTCTCACCAGCCCATGGGATAGTGCTCGATCCGGCACGGCCGACTGTTGCCGTCGCCCTTGCAGATGCCGTCGAGGTATTGATAGCGCATCCACACCCGCTGGCCCGGCGCCGGCCAGTGCTTGCGTGGGATGCGACTCTGCCAGTCGGCGCTTTCCGGTTCGAAGGCAATCAGCTCGCCCTTTTTCGGGCATTGCGTGCCAGCCGGGCTGGCCTTGACCGATTCCACTCGGCCCTCGAGCCCTCTAACGGGCAGCTTCAATGCTTTGGTGATCTGTACTTCCAGCCGGCAAACCTGCCAGGTGTCGGCGTAAACAGCGGGCGTCACGCAGAGGGCCAGCAGTGTCCCGGCGATAAAAGCAACTTTCACGGTGAGCTCCTTGCAACCATGGATTCCTGCCCGGCAAGCCTATACAGCTTCACCGGGCCGCGCGTTCTTGAGGGTTGCCCCAGGGGATTACCGGGCTTATTCTGGGCCCCGGTCGGCAGTTCACCCAGGCGTCGCCGCCTCCGTATGGAGAGCGCTAAACCTGCCGCGCGGTTCCCCGCACCTTTGACGATCCGACACACTTTCTTCAGTGCCGCATCGGAATACGGCGACCCCCGATAACCTCCTGCGCGAGGTCTAGGCACGCAACGAGGATTGCACTGTGTCCAGGCAACGCTTGCCCTATCACGCCCCTGACATCTCCGCCCTGGCGAAATCGCTGGTGCGCCAGCTCGACGACTCGTCTGAGCGCCCCGGCCATGTCGAGATGCTCAACCTGCTCGCCCGTGCGGTGGGCTTCCGCAACTATCAGGCGCTGCGCGCCAGCCATGAAGCAGAGTCGCGACTCGCACGGGGAGCCGAGCCCGAGGTAGTGGTGGACTTTCGCCGCGTCGAGCAATGGCGGCGCTATTTCGACGAGGCCGGCTGCCTGCAGCGCTGGCCGAAGAAGCACAGCCATCGCGAGGCCTGTCTCTGGGTGTTGTGGTCCCGGCTACCGGCGCGGCTGCGCTGGAGCGAGCGGGCACTCAACGACCGGCTGCGAGCCCAGGAGAGCCTGGGTGATCACCTGTTGCTGCGCCGCGCGCTGGTGGATGGCGGCTGGCTGGGGCGCACCGAGGATGGTGGCGAGTACTGGCGTATCGAGCAGCGACCGCCCGCTGAGCTGGGCGCGCTACTGTCCTGCCTGCCCAGTGGGGCATGAAGGCGACGTCCTGAACGAAAAAGCCCGCCAATAGGCGGGCTTTTTCACACCGGCATCGGTCAATCGTCGTGATGCTTGTGTTTGTGCTTGTAGTGGCCTTTGCCCTTGTGATGACTGTTGTTGCTGCTGTGGTGGTCATCATCATTGTCATCGGCCAGGTGGTTGCCCAGCGCGCCGCCGGCAGCACCGCCCAGGCCTGCGCCAATGGCGCCACCGGTGGAACCACCGACCTTGTTACCGATGACCGAACCGCCGGCTGCACCCAGGCCGCCGCCGATGGCTGCCTCGGTCTTGTTGCCGTTCTTCGCGCCCATCGCGCCACCCGCGGCACCGCCTACGCCGGCACCGATGGCCGCGCCGGTGGAACCGCCCAGGGCGCCGCCGACCACGTTGCCCAGCGCGCCACCGACACCGCCGCCGATCGCGGACTTGGTGTCGTCGGCCACGGCGTGGCTGGCCAGCAGGGCCAGTGCCAGAACAGAAAGAGTCTTACGCATGTTGCGAACCTGAAGGTTGGAAGTATCGGAAGAATTGTCCCGCACACAAAACAGCCGGGCAACCAGGCCCGGCTGTCAGCCGTCGCTTACGTGGACTGATCGAGGTTTGCTATGTCCCGGATCAATCCCAGTCGCGATGGTGCTTGTGTTTGTGCTTGTACCAACCGCGATGGCGGCCGTTATCGTGCCAGTGGCGATCGTAGCGGCGATCGTCATAGCGCGCATGGCGGTAGCCGCGGCGGCCGTCGTAGTCGTCATCATCGTCACGGTTGCTGTCGGCGTAGTGGTTGCCCAGTGCGCCGCCCGCGCCGCCGCCCAGGGCCGCGCCAATCAGGCCGCCCGTGGTGCCACCCATCTTGTTGCCCAGGACCTGGCCGCCGGCAGCGCCCAGGCCACCGCCAATGGCGGCTTCTGTCTTGTTGCCGTGGCGTGCGCCCATGGCGCCGCCTGCTGCACCGCCAAGGCCACCACCAATGGCGGCGCCGGTGCTGCCGCCGACCGCCTGGCCGACCGCAGTGCCCAATACCCCGCCCAGGGCGCCACCGACGCCGGCACGGGTGTCGCCGTCCGCGAAGGCGGTGCCACCAACCAGCGCAAGAGACAACAGGAGCATCGAGGAGTACTTCATAGAGAGGATCTCTCTGTGGGGATGTTGGAAGCGATCCTCGGTTCGTGCGAAGGCTCTGACAAGGGGGTTCCGACGAGTAACACGACTTTCATCAAATATTGCAAGTATTTGATTTGTGGTCAGAACTTTTTCGATTTCGGGCGGTCTGAGTGTTATTCCAGGGTTCCGCTTTTGACGTGTTTTTCTCACAAAATGCCATTGAAATGATGGCTTTTCACGAAAAGTGACCTGGCCCTTCCGTGTTTACCCTTCATCCCTCTCCGATGTTGTGCAGATCCCGCAGACTTTTCGCAGGGCAGGGTCATGTGGCGTGCGCAAAAAAAGCTTCGCGAGCAAGCTCGCTCCTACAAAGGCACGAGGCTTTTCTGTAGGAGCGAGCTTGCTCGCGAATGCGCTTGAATGGCGTTCCGACCAGAGCGCCATGCAGCTTCAGGCGATGCGTTGACTGGGCTGCGCCTTCTCGAAACGGATGGCGACGAACTTGGACGTCGGCGTGTGGCTGCCTACACCGTGGCTGTCCAGCGGCACCAGTGGGTTGGTCTCGGGGTAGTAGGCCGCAGCCTGGCCGGCCGGAATGTCGTAGGCCAGCAGGGTGAAGCCGCTGACGCGGCGGTCCACGCCATCGGACCAGAGCGACACCATGTCCACCTTCTCGCCGGGCTCGAAGCCCAGACGGCGGATGTCGGCTTCATCGGCGAACACCACCTCGCGGTGGCCGCGCACGCCGCGGTAGCGGTCGTCCAGGCCATAGATGGTGGTGTTGTACTGGTCGTGGGAGCGCAGCGTCTGCAAGATCAGGTGCGGCTCCTGGCCGGTCTCGCGGATCTTCGCGTGGACCAGGTCCGCCGGCAGCGGGTGGCCGTGGAAGTTGGCCTTGCCGCTGGCGGTGTTCCAGCGCCGTGAGCCGGCCGAGTTGCCCAGGTGGAAGCCGCCCGGATTGGCCACGCGCCGGTTGAAGTCGGTGAAGCCGGGAATGGTGTCGGCAATCAGGTCGCGAATGCGGTCGTAGTTGGCGATCATCGCGTCCCAGTCCACCGGGTGGTTGCCCAGGGTGGCCTTGGCAATGCCGGCGATGATGGCGGGCTCGGAACGCATCTGCTTCGACGACGGTTCCAACTGGCCGAAGGACGCGTGGATCATGCTGAACGAGTCTTCCACCGTCACTGCCTGCGGGCCCTCGGCCTGGCGGTCGATGTCGGTGCGGCCCAGGCACGGCAGGATCAGCGCGTCGCTGCCCACGGTGAGGTGGCTGCGGTTGAGCTTGGTGCTGATCTGCACGGTCAGCGCGCAGCTCTGCAGGGCGCTGTGGGTTCTCGGGCTGTCCGGGGTTGCCTGGGCGAAGTTGCCGCCCAGGCCGATGAACACCTTGGCTTGGCCATCGAGCATGGCGTTGATCGCCTCGACGGTGTTGTGGCCGTTCTCGCGCGGCACCTTGAACTGGAAGCGCCGCTCGATGGCATCCAGCAATGCAACCGGCGGACGGTCGTTGATGCCCATGGTGCGGTCGCCCTGCACGTTGCTGTGGCCGCGCACCGGGCACAGGCCGGCGCCGGGGCGGCCGACGTTGCCGCGCAGCAGTTGCAGGCTGACCAGTTCCTGGATGGTCGGCACCGAGTGATGGTGCTGGGTGATGCCCATGGCCCAGCAGACGATCACCCGTTCGGCGCGGCGGTACATGATTGCAGCCTGCTCGATCTCCTCGAGGCTCAGGCCCGACTGCTGGACGATGTGATCCCAGCTGGTGTCGTCCACGGCGGCGAGGTAGGCGTCGACGCCCTGGGTGTGCTCGGCGATGAACTCATGGTCGAACACCGCCGGCTCGCCCTTGGCCTGGGCTTCGCGTTCCCATTGCAGGAGGAACTTGGCCATGCCGCGCACGGCCGCCATGTCGCCGCCCAGCGCCGGGCGGAAGAACGCGGTGTTGAGCGGCTCGGAACCGTTGGTAAGCATTTCCAGCGCGTGCTGCGGGTGCTGGAAACGCTCCAGGCCGCGCTCCTTCAGTGGGTTGAAGGCGACGACCTGGGCGCCGCGCTTCACCGCCTCGCGCAGCGGTTCGAGCATGCGCGGGTGGTTGGTTCCGGGGTTCTGGCCAAAGACGAAGATCGCATCCGCGTGCTCGAAGTCATCGAAGGTGACCGTGCCCTTGCCGATGCCGACACTTTGACCCAGCGCCACGCCGCTGGCCTCGTGGCACATGTTCGAGCAATCGGGGAAGTTGTTGGTGCCAAAGGCACGAACGAACAGTTGGTACAGGAAGGCGGCTTCGTTGCTGGCCCGGCCGGAGGTGTAGAACTCTGCCTGGTGCGGGCTTTCCAGTGCATTCAGGTGCCGGGCGATCAGCGCGAAAGCGTCGTCCCAATCGATCGGCTGGTAGCGGTCGGTGGCCGGGTCGTAGCGCATCGGCTCGGTCAGGCGGCCCTGGTATTCGAGCCAGTAGTCGCTCTGCTCGCGTAGCGAACTGACGCTGTGGCGGGCGAAGAACGCCGGGTCCACGCGACGCTTGGTGGCTTCCCAGTTGACCGCCTTGGCGCCGTTCTCGCAGAACTTCACGCGGCCATCTTCCGGGGAGTCGCCCCAGGCGCAACCGGGGCAGTCAAAACCACCGTTCTGGTTGGTCTTGAGCAGGGCGCGCAGGTTCTTGAACGGCTGCTTGCTGTCGAGCCAGAAGCGCGTGACGCTGATCAGCGCGCCCCAGCCGGCGGCGGCGCCCTTGTAGGGTTGGTAGCGGGGATTTTCTTGCTGCAGGCTCATGGAGTCTCTTTCTTCGAAGATGCGGGCGTTCAGGCGGCTGGTGGGGCGGGGCTGTATACCCGGGGCGCGCTGCGGTGGGGCAGGTGGATCAGGTTCAGGTTGTGCTCGCGCGCCCATTGCACGGTGAGCGCGGTGGGCGCGGACAGGCTGACCAGGGTCGACAGCCCGGCGCGCACGGCCTTGTGGATCAGTTCCAGGCTGCAGCGGCTGGTGACCACGGCGAAGCCGCCGGCCAGGTCCAGGCGCTGGCGCTTGAGTGCGCCGACCAGTTTGTCGAGGGCGTTGTGGCGGCCGATGTCCTCGCGGCACAGGCGAATCTCGCCGGCGGCATCGACGAACAGCGCAGCGTGCAGGGCGCCGCTGCGGCGACCAATCTCCTGGACGGCATTGACCCGTTCACGCAGATGCTCGAGGTGCGCGGCGGGCGGCAGCGGAGCCGCCGGCAGGAGCGGCAGGTCGGGTAGCGCCTGGTCCAGCGCCTCGACGCCGCACAGGCCGCAGCCGGTGTTGCCGGCCAATTGCCGGCGCTGGTCCTTGAGAGCCCAGAAGGCGCGATTGCTGACCTGCACCTCGGCAGCGATGGCATCGCCATGGGGTGTCAGGCGTACGTCATAGATGTCGTCGATGGACTCGATGAGGCCGGCGCCGAGGCTGAACCCGTGGACGAAGTCTTCTAGGTCATTCGGCGAGACCATCATGACCGCCTGGCTCAGCCCGTTGTAGGCAATGGCCAGGGCCGTTTCTCCGGCCAGGGCGGCGCGACCGGTGGCGCTCTCCGGGGTGAGTTCGGTGTAGCTGTAGCCGTCGGCAGGCACGACGGCGTCCCGGACCGCGGCGCTGGCCGGGCGGGTGATCAGGCAAGGCATGGGCAGAGCCCTGTGGTTCTAGTAATACATCCAGCCTATGCCCATGCCGCGGCAGCGTCTAATGGCTGCTGTCGATGTTGTGATCGACGCGCTCTATCGGTCGCTCTCGGCGTTCCCCAGCAGAGCGGCTGCTTCGCGGAAGCAGGCTTCGGCCAGTGCTGAACGCGGCTCGCTGCGGCGCAGGATCAGGCCCAGTGACGACAGGGTGCGCGCGTCCTCGATCGGCGTAAGAGCAAAGTGTTCGCCCTGGGCGTCCAGCCCGCTGCCCAATGGCATGATCGCGCAGCACAGGCCGCGCTCCACCGCCTGCACCAGTTGGTGCACGGCGTCGGTCTCCAGGCGCGCCTGGGGCGTCAGGCCACGGCTGCGGAAACCGTGGTCGATGGATTGGCGGAAGTGCATCCCGGCCGAGAGAAGGCCCAGCGGTAGCTCCGCCAGTGCATCCCAGCTCAGGCTTGGGCTGTCGAACTGGAAGTGACGGCGATCGTGCAGCAGGCCCATGCGCGTGGCAGCCAGTTCGAGACTGTCGAAATGTTCGCGGTCGAGGCGGTCCAGGTACGACAGACCGAGGTCCAACTGGTTGCGGCCGAGACCTTCGAGGATGTGCTCTGAGCTCAGGGCGAACAGCTGGAAGCGCAGCTCCGGGTGGCGCTGGGCGAACAGCTCGATCAACTGCATGGGATCGAAGCCCGCCAGCGGCACCAGGCCCAGGCGCAAGGTGCCGACCAGTTGGCCTCGGCACGCGGCCGCTTCGGCGTAGAGCCCATCGTGGGCCGCCAGCAGGCTGCGGGCCCAGGCCAGCACACGTTCGCCGGCTTCGGTGAAACCCTCGAAGCGCTGACCCCGGCGCACCAGTTCCAGGCCCAGCTCTTCTTCCAGACTGCGCAGGCGCATGGACAGCGTCGGCTGGGTGACATGGCAGCGCACCGCCGCCTGGCCGAAGTGCCGCGTCTCGTCCAGGGCGCAAAGGAATTTCAGCTGCTTGATGTCCATCGGCGGGAAAACTCCGGGGGCGTTCTGTCGGGTCGGGGCGGGAATAGGGCTTTTCCGTCAGGCGCTGCGGAAGTCGCCGTCTAGACTCCAGGGGCGCGCGGTCTGCCCAATGCCGGCCGCCTGTCACTGTAACCGTAGGGAGGTTGGAAATGGGCATTTTTGCGTTCGTGAAGGAAGCCGGCGAGAAACTGTGGGAAAGCATTGTCGGTCAGGAGGCGCAGGCCGCCGAATCGCTCAAGGACCACATCGCCAAGGTGGGCCTTGGCAACCCGAACATCCAGGTCAGCGTCGAGGGCGACAAGGTGATCGCCACCGGTGAGGTGGCCAGCCAGGAAGAGAAGGAGAAGATTCTGCTGGCGCTAGGCAACGTCGCGGGTGTGTCGGGTGTGGAAGACCACATCACCGTCGCCACGCCAGCTGCGGAGGCGCGTTTCGTCACCGTGAAGAAGGGCGATACGCTCAGCGCCATCGCCAAGGCGGAGTACGGCAACGCCAACCTCTACAACAAGATCTTTGAGGCGAACAAGCCGATGCTCAGCCATCCGGACAAGATCTATCCCGGCCAGGTGCTGCGGATTCCGGAATAACCTCAACGAGCCCGGCCCAGCGCCGGGCTCGCTGTTTCTACTCGCTTCACAACCCTTCGAGCAGCGCCCGGTAGTCTTCCTGGGCGGCGAACTCTTCTGTGTCCTTCGGACCCTGGCGGCTGTCCGGCTGGCGCACCGCGAGCAGGTGGGCGACGCCAAAGGTCCGCGCGGCGCGCAGGATCGGCAGGCTGTCGTCGATGAACAGACTATGCGCCGGATCGAATCCGACGTCGGCACGCAGAGCCTGCCAGAACTGCTGGTCTTCCTTCGGGAAGCCGTAATCGTGGGAGCTGATCAGCCGGTCGAACCAGGGCGACAGCTCCACCCGCTGCATCTTCAGTGACAGGGAATCGCGGTGTGCGTTGGTAATCAGCACCGCGCGCTTGCCGTGCTCACGCAGTTTCGCCAGGAACAGATCGGCGTCCGGGCGCAGGGCGATGAGGTCGGCGACTTCGTGCTTGAGGTCGAGGATCGACAGCTTGAGCTCGCGGCTCCAGAAGTCCAGGCAGTACCAGTTGAGCAGCCCGGCGTTGTCGCGGAACAGCGGTAGCAGCTCGGCGTCTGCTTCTGCACGGCTGATGCCATGTCGCTCGGCGTAGCGCTGCGGCAGGTGTTCGAGCCAGAAATGGTTGTCGAAATGCAGATCGAGCAGGGTGCCGTCCATGTCGAGCAGGACGGTGTCGATCTGGTTCCAGGGCAGGCGTGGCATGCTGGGCTTTCGCAAAAGGGTGTCGCAATTGCGCCGGCGGTGAGCGGAATCGGCGCGATATCTGACACGGAGAATCGGAAAAGGCGGGTTATCATAGCCGACCCGGCCACCCCCAGGAGTCGCCCCATGCGTCAGAAACCCACGGTCCTCGCCCGAGAGATCGTTGCCAGAAGCCGGCTCTTCGCCGTCGAGGAGCTGCAGCTGCGCTTCTCCAATGGTGTCGAGCGTACCTACGAGCGCCTGGTGGGCAAGGGGCAGGGCTACGGCGCGGTGATGGTGATCGCCATGCTCGACGCCGAACACGCCGTGCTGGTCGAGGAATACTGCGCCGGGGTCGACGAGTACCAGCTGTCGCTACCCAAGGGCCTGGTGGAGCCGGGCGAGGACATCCTCGACGCGGCCAACCGCGAGCTGAAGGAAGAGGCCGGCTACGGCGCCCGTCAGCTTGAGTACATCACCGAATTGTCGCTGTCGCCCGGCTACATGAGCCAGCGCATCCAGGTGGTGCTCGCCCGCGATCTTTACGAAGAGTCGCTGCCCGGCGACGAGCCGGAGCCGATGGGCGTCGACAAGATCAATCTGCGCGAGCTTTCCAGCCTCGCGCAGAATGCCCAGTTCAGTGAAGGACGGGCCCTGGCCGCGCTCTATCTGGTGCGCGACCTGTTGACTCAACGAGGGGAATTCCAGCCGTGATGAATGCGTTTCTGCCTGCCGTGATCGACCTGGTACACAAGGCAGGCGATGTGATCCTGCCGTTCTGGCGTGGCGAGCTGGAGGTCCAGAGCAAGTCTGATGAATCACCGGTGACCGCTGCCGACCTGGCCGCCCACCGCCTGCTGGCCGACGGCCTGCGCGCGCTGGCGCCGGACGTGCCGGTGCTGTCCGAGGAAGATTGCAACATCCCGCTGGAGACGCGAACCCAGTGGAGTCGCTGGTGGCTGGTTGACCCGCTGGACGGCACCAAGGAATTCATTTCCGGCAGTGACGAGTTCACTGTCAACGTCGCGCTTATCGAGCACGGCCGCGTGGTCTTTGGTGTGGTCGGCATCCCCGCCAGTGGCCGCTGTTACTACGGCGGCACCGGCCTGGGCGCCTGGCGCGAAGAGCGCGGCGGCGAGCCGGAGGCCATCGAGGTGCGCACCGAGCCGGACGACGTCTTCACCGTGGTGGCCAGCAAGCGCCACTCCAGCCCGCAGCAGGAAAGCCTGCTGGCTGGCCTGGCAAAGCGCTTTGGTGACCTGAACCTGGCCAATATCGGCAGCTCGCTGAAGTTCTGCCTGCTGGCCGAAGGCTCGGCGGACTGCTACCCGCGACTGGCGCCCACCAGCCAGTGGGATACAGCGGCCGCCCAGGGCGTGCTGGAAGGCGCCGGCGGCGTAGTGCTCGACGTACGCGGCGAGCCCTTCACCTATGAAGCGAGGGAAACGCTCCTCAACACCTCCTTCCTGGCGCTGCCCAAGGCCGCGCCCTGGCGTGAAGACCTGATCCAGCTGGCCCGCGCGCTGGACTAACCCCATACCCTTGTAGGAGCGAGCGTGCTCGCGAACCAGTCTGACGCCGGCGTTGCCGGTTGATCAGTTCGCGAGCAAGCTCGCTCCTACAGATAGCTCCTCAGACATTCTGACCCATGCCCGAATTACCTGAAGTCGAAACCACCCGCCGGGGCATAGCGCCCCATCTCGAAGGCCAGCGCGTCAGCCGCGTGATCGTCCGCGAGCGCCGCTTGCGCTGGCCGATTCCCGAGGACCTGGACGTTCGCTTGTCCGGGCAGCGGATCGTGCAGGTGGAGCGGCGTGCCAAGTACCTGTTGCTCAATGCCGAGGTGGGGACGCTGATCAGCCACCTGGGCATGTCCGGCAGCTTGCGCCTGGTGGAATGCGGCACACCGGCGGCGCGCCACGAGCATGTGGATATCGAGCTGGAGTCGGGCATGGCGCTGCGCTACACCGACCCGCGGCGCTTCGGCGCGCTGCTCTGGAGCCTGACGCCGCTGGAGCACGAACTGTTGCGCCACCTCGGCCCGGAGCCGCTGACCGATGCCTTCGAAGGGGAGCGCCTGTTCCAGTTGTCACGCAACCGCAGCATGGCGGTGAAACCCTTCATCATGGACAACGCGGTGGTAGTCGGCGTGGGCAACATCTACGCCACCGAGGCGCTGTTCGCCGCAGGCATCGACCCGCGCCGCGAGGCCGGGACCATCTCGCGGGCGCGCTACGTGAAGCTTGCCCAGGAGATCAAACGTATCCTCGCCATTGCCATCGAGCGCGGCGGCACCACGCTGCGCGACTTTGTCGGTGGCGACGGCCAGCCCGGCTATTTCCAGCAGGAACTCTTCGTCTACGGGCGCGGCGGCGAACCGTGCAAGATCTGCGGCTCGACCCTGCGTGAAGTCCGCCTCGGCCAGCGCGCCAGCGTCTACTGTTCGCGCTGCCAACGCTGAAGGCGGGTGGCGGCCGTTAAGCTGCCGACCGCTCCGCCTCCCACACCTTTTGCCATAACAACAATGGCCCCCGAAGAGGGGCTTCCAGGTGATTCATGTCCGGCAACTATCTGCCCCGCAATCCGTTCGCCGAGGCGCTCGGCCACAGCATGCTGCGCCTGGCCGGCTGGCGCATAGAGGGCGCGCTGCCGCCGCTCGACAAGTTCGTGGTGATCGGCGCGCACCATACGTCCAACTGGGATTTCGTCCTGTTCCTCGCGGCCAAGTTCGTGCTGCGCCTGAACGCCCGCTGGTTCGGCAAGCACACCATCTTCCGCGCGCCCTTCGGCGGCCTGATGCGCCGCTGGGGGGGCATCCCGATCCAGCGCCACCTCAAGCTGAACACCGTGGACCAGGCAATCCAGGCATTCCGCGATAATCGCGAGATGATGCTGATCCTCTCGCCCGAGGGCACGCGCAAGAAGGTCGAACGCTGGAAAATGGGCTTCTACCACATCGCCCGGGGCGCGGGCGTGCCTATCGTGCTGGCGGCACTGGACTACCCCGGTCGGCGCATCGTCATCGGCGAGCCGTTCTGGCCCACCGGCGACGAGTCGGCCGACCTGCGCCGGATGCTGGCTTTCTATCGACCTTTCGTGCCGAAAAAGCCCGAATACGCATTCTTCGGCGATTGAAGGCTGTCACGCGACAAGTCATGGAGCGCTGTTATAGTTATGGCAGTCTGCCTGCCCAACTACACAAAAAAGGACTTCCCTCCATGAACGTGTTCCGCACCGCCGCCACTGCAATGGCCCTGGTCTGTGCATTCTCGGTGTTGCCGGCCGTTGCTCAGGAAGAAGTGAGCAACGTCAGCGGCGATCCGACCTACGTCGTCTCGGCTCCGCCGTTCTACTCCATGATGGGCGACCTGCTGATCGCGCGTCCGCTGCTGATCGCCGCCACCGTGGTGGGGACCGCGGCCTTCGTGGTGACCCTGCCGTTCAGCGCGGCCGGCGGCAATATCAAGGAAGCTGGCCAGGCGCTGGTCGTCGATCCGGGCAAGGCCGCCTTCGTACGCTGCCTGGGCTGCACCACCAGCGGCTACAAGAAGGACTGACTGCTCGTCCTTTTCCGGGGCGGCGTGGCCGCCTCGCAAGCCCGGCTTGCCGGGTGAATCCCGTGGGTAGCCCATGAAACTGAGCGGCCTGAAGAAGCACCTGCGTCCGCTGCTTCTGCTGCTGGTCGCCGTCATCCTGGGCTACACCTTCTGGTCCAGCGCCGGTCTGCTGCAGTTGGGAGCGGGCCTGGCGTTGTTCCTGTTCGGCATGCAGTGCCTGGAAGAAGGGCTGCGCGATCTTGCCGGCAGCCAGCTCGAACGCTGGTTGGAAAAGAGCACTGCGACCCGCGGCAAGAGCCTGCTGTTCGGTCTCTTCGGCACCTTCCTGCTGCAATCCTCCACCCTGGTTTCCCTGCTCACCATCGCCTTCATCAGCACCGGGTTGATCCAGCTGGCGGGCGGCATCGCCATCCTGTTCGGCGCCAACCTGGGCGCCACCAGTGGCATCTGGCTGCTGGCGCTGGCCGGGCAGAATCTCAGCCTGAGCCCCCTGGCGCTGCCGTTACTGGTGTTCGGCATCCTGCTGGGTTTCAACGGCGCCAAGAGCAAGGCTGCCGGGCGCATCCTGCTGGGGATCGCCTTCATTTTCCTGGGCATCGACCAGATCAAGGAGGGTTTCGGCAGCTTCGGCGATGCCATGGACATGAGCGAATTGCGCTCGGAAGGCATGCTCGGCGCATTGTTGTTCGTGACCTTCGGCCTGCTCATCACCGTGGTCCTGCAATCCAGCCATGCCACGCTGATGCTGACTCTGGCGGCCCTCGCCGGTGGGCAGCTGGAACTGGGGCAGAGCCTGGCGATTGCCATCGGCTCCAACGTCGGCAGCAGCGTCACCACGGCTTTCGTCGGCTCCCTGGGCGGCAATCGCAGCGGGCAGCGGTTGGCGCTGGCGCACGTGCTGTTCAACGTGGTGACCGGTGTGCTGGCCTTCCTGTTGCTCTCGCCGTTGACCTGGCTGGTGCACTGGTTGGTGACGCCGCTGGGGCTGGCGGACAACCCGATGATCCAGCTGGCGCTGTTCCACACCCTGTTCAACGGCATGGGCGTGGCGTTGTTCTGGCCGTTGCAGGGCGCGCTGGCCAATGCCCTGGTGCGCTGGCTGCCGGAGGTGGAAGAGCCCGCGGTATTGATTACCGACATGGCCCCCGCCATGCCCACCATTGAGCGTACCCATGCGCGCTATCTCAACGAGCGCGCACTGGACTCCGCAGACGCCGCCGCCAGCGCGGTGCTACAGGAATTGCGGCATCTGGGGCGCCTGAGCATCGAAGTGATCTGCCACGCGCTGTACCTGCCGGTGGACATGCTCACCCAGCCGCGGGTCGACGAGAATGAGCTGCGCGCCACGCCGGATCGCCACGCGCTCGCAGCGGAAGTGCTTTACCAGCGCCACATCAAGGGCGTGTATGGCGACCTGCTGAGCTTCATGAGCCGCCTGGAGGTGCCGCTGGACGAGGAACACCAGCGCTTCTGGCTGTCCTGCCAGGTGGTGGCGCTGCAACTGGTGGATGCGGTGAAGGACGCCAAGCATTTGCAGAAGAACCTCGGCCAAGCGCTGCACGGCGAGCCTTCGACGCTACGCGACACCTACGTCGAGTTGCGCCGGCACCTGATCGCCATGCTGCGCGAAGTGCGCGCGCTGGGCTCGCTGCTCGGTGGTGAACTGCCGGAGGAGGCCTTGCAGGCACGTCTGCAATTGCTCGATGAAAGCGCCGCCGAGTTCGACGGCGCCTTCCGTCAGCGGCTGTTCGCCGCCGTGCGCCGGCACGAGCTGGACGGCCTGCAGATGAGTTCGCTGATGAACGACCTGGGCTATGTCAGCCGCATCATCCAGAGCCTGCGCAACGTGCTGCAACTGGGCACCGAGCACGGCCTGTTCGAGCCGGGCGAGGACGAGACGCCGGGTCTCATTCTGCCCTGAAAGCCCGTTCCGATCAGCGCAGTGGTGCTGCCAGCTCGGTCGCCAGGCCGATGCCGCGCGGATCGCTGGCCGACTGCACCTCGCCGGACTTCTTGTTCCACAGCAGCACCTGCTGGTTGCCGTAGGCACGACCGACATCCTTGAGCGTGTAGCCACGGCGCTGCAGGTCGGCTGCCTCGGCGGCGCTGAAGGCGCG
Source organism: Pseudomonas sp. NY15435 (assembly GCF_048068295.1). Lineage (NCBI taxonomy): Bacteria > Pseudomonadati > Pseudomonadota > Gammaproteobacteria > Pseudomonadales > Pseudomonadaceae > Pseudomonas > Pseudomonas sp. NY15435. The sequence continues at coordinate 244,781 of NZ_JBLUQA010000001.1, read as the reverse complement.
CGGTTCGTGCTCGATCACGTCGGGCAGGAACTGGTGGTGGTAACGCGGCGAGGACACCCAGCGCTGCACCGGCTTGCCGTCCAGGTAATCCAGCATTGCCAGCAGCACCATGCTCGGAATCCGGCTGCCGCCGGGCGTGCCGAAGGCGGCCAGCTCCGTGGGGCTTTCGATGAAGCTGGGGCTCATGCTCGATAGCGGGCGCTTGCCGGCGGCCACTGCATTGGCCTGGCTGCCCGCTAGCTGATAGGCGTTGGCGCCGCTGACGTCGGTGGCGAAGTCGTCCATCTCGTCATTGAGCAGCACGCCGGTGCCGGGCACGGTGAAGGCGGCGCCAAAGGGCAGGTTGACCGATAGGGTGGCCGCAACCGCGTTGCCGTCGGCGTCCATGACCACGAAGTGGGTGGTGTGGTCACCTTCGCGCCAGGCTGGTGCCGGCGGCAGGGAAGAGCTGGGTGTGGCGCGTTGCGGGTCGATACCGGCGGCAAGGCGCTTGAGATAGTCCGGCGCAAGCAGCTGGTTGACCGGGTTGGCGACGCGGTCCGGGTCGCCCAGCAGGCCACGGTCGCGATAGGCGCGGCGCAAGGCTTCGACAACGTAGTGGACGCGCTGCACCGGCTCGGCCTTCTGCCAGGGCAACTGCTGCAGCATGCCCAGGCTTTGCGCGAGGGCGACGCCGCCAGCGGAGGGCGGCGGAGCGCTGATCAGTTCCTTTCCATCGGCCAGCGGGTAGCGCAACGCCTGGCGTTCCACGGTGCGGTAGCTGGCGAGGTCTTCCAGGCTCCAGACGCCGCCGGCGGCGCGGACGCCCTCCACCAGCTTCTGCGCGGTTTCGCCTTCATAGAAGCCGATGCGTCCGTAGCGCGCCAGTTTCTCCAGGGTGTTGGCCAACTGCGGCTGGCGCATCAGGCTGTATTCCTCGGGCAGGTTGCCCTGGTCGAGGAAGATGCGCGCAGTCTCGCTGTCCTTGCGCATCGCGTCGAGGCGCCAGGAGGCGCGGTCGATGTAGACGCGGTCGATGGATACGCCATCGGTGGCCAGGCGGATGGCCGGCACGAGGTTGTTCGCCAGCGTCTTGCGGCCGTAGCGGCTGGTGATATCTGCCAGGGCGGCTGGCAGGCCGGGGATGCCGGCGGCCAGCGGCCCATTGAGCGACAGCTGCGGGTCGACCTTGCCGTTGCGCTCGTACATCCGCGCGTGGGCGGCCAGCGGGGCGCGCTCGCGGGCGTCGATGAAATGGTAGGTCGGAGGGCTGCCGGCCTTGCGCAGCAGGAAGAAACCGCCGCCGCCCAGACCCGAGCCATAGGGCTCGGCCACCGCCAGCGCGGCGGCGATGGCTACGGCGGCGTCGAAGGCATTACCGCCGTCGGCGAGGGTTTCCAGGCCCGCCACCGTGGCGGCGGGATGCGCCGTGGCGACGCTGGCCTGGGCCGGATGTTCCGCGGCGTGCAGGGCGAAACTCAGCAGCAGGAGGCTGCAGAAGCCGAGCAGGGAGGCGCGGGTGCGGGAATTCAACAGGGACATGGCATCTCACGAACCGCCGGCAGCGCCGGCTGGAAAACCAAACAGGGCGAAGGTGGAGGATAGACAATCCACAGCGCCGCAGGTTTGTGAGAACTCAATGAAAAAGTGTCGAAACGCGCGAAATCAAGCCTTGCCGGTGAGCTTCTTGTACTTCTCCATCAGCTCATCCTTGCTTTCGACGTGAGCCTCGTCGAGGGGAATGCAATCGACCGGGCAGACCTGCTGGCACTGCGGTTCGTCGTAGTGACCGACGCACTCGGTGCACAGGTTCGGGTCGATGACATAGATCTCCTCGCCCTGGGAGATCGCGGCATTGGGGCACTCGGGTTCGCAGACGTCGCAGTTGATGCAATCGTCAGTGATTTTCAGGGACATCGAACAACTCCAACCATGACGGCAGCCATGGCGATCGGTAGCAACAATGGTGAAATTGTGCCGTATCGGCGCGCGTAGTGCACGCAATCAGGGAGTCAGCTGACGGAAACCGCCATCCTTGGCGGCATGCGGCTCAGCGCTTGAAGCGCTCGGCCAGGGCGCTGGCCACCGCGGGATGGACGAATTTGGTGATGTCGCCGCCCAGCGCCGCGATCTCGCGCACCAGGGTGGAGGAGATGAAGGAGTACTTCTCCGACGGCGTGAGGAACATGCTTTCCAGGTCGGGTGCGAGCTGGCGGTTCATGTTGGCCAGCTGGAACTCGTACTCGAAATCCGACACCGCGCGCAGGCCGCGCAGCAGGATGTTGGCGTTCTGCTCCTTGGCAAAATGGGCGAGCAGCGTGGAGAAGCCGACGACTTCTACATTGGGCAGGTGCGAGGTGACCTGGCGGGCCAGCTCGACGCGCTGTTCCAGCGGGAACAGGGGATTCTTCTTGGGGCTGGCGGCGACGGCAATGATCACCTGGTCGAACAGTCGCGAGGCGCGTTCGACCAGATCGGCATGGCCTTTGGTGATGGGGTCGAAGGTACCCGGGTACAACACTCGATTCATCGCGGCGTCCTGGTCGGCTCTTGTTGGCAGGCTGGTGCAATAGCGGGCGGATGGTAACGCAGCATGTCCGTGGGGCCAAGCGACCTTGGTAGTGCTTCTGTGAACGGACTACCTGAGATAACCGGCGAGAGACCGATGAGTCACGCTCAGGCCGCGTTCCAGAGCCTGCGCGCGGATTTCATGGTGGAAAACCCTTGTAGGAGCGAGCTTGCTCGCGAACAGCGTCTCCCAGATGCTCCGGAGTTGGGCGGTTCGCGAGGCCGAATCCATTCCCTACGGATAACGGCATTCCCCACATCCCTGTGGGTCACAAGCTCGCTCCTACGTAGAGCCGTCGGGTGTGGGCGGTCGGAATCCTGTCAGGCCTTGCCCAGGTGCCTGGCCAGGGCGTCGGCCAGTTGTGCGGTGAGGCCGTAGACCGAGAGCTGCGGGTTGGCGCCGATGCTGGTGGGGAACAGCGAGCCGTCGTGGATCGACAGGTTCTCCAGCTGGTGGTGGCGGCCGAGGCTGTCGCACACCGACTGCTTGGCGTCCTCGCCCATGGCGCAGCCGCCCATCACGTGGGCGCTGCCCAGGCGGGTGCGGTAGAGCTCCAGGCTCAGGCCGTCGATCAGTTCGTGTGCCTCCTTGGCGCTTTTCACGTAGCCAGCGTCGGCGTGCAGCGGCAGCACGGCCTTGGCGCCGGCCGCGAACTGGATGTCGGCCATGGTGTGGAAGGCGCGGCGGATGCCGTCCCAGGTGTAGTCGGTCATCTGGTAGTCGAGCACCGGGGTGTCGTCGCCGCGCAGGCTGACCGAGCCCACTGCGCTGTCCGGATGGAAGCCGTCGCGCATCAGCGCCAGGATCACGTTGGTGTGCGGCAGCTGCTCCATGCGCAGGGCGTTGTCCTCGCCGAAGCGGCCGAGCAGGGTGGCGCTGAGCGCCGGCTGCAGCGGCGGTACTTCAAGCTTGTAGGACATGCGCCCGGTGGCGCCGTCGTCCCACTGGAAGTGGTCGGAATAGATCGACTGCGGCGCACCGTAGAAGGGGTTGATCACCTCGTCGAACAGCGCGGCGCTGAAGTTCACCGTGTGCAGGAAGGTGCGCTGGCCGACGCGGCCGTTCGGGTCCGGCGCCTTGGAGCGCAGGAGGATCGCCGGGGTGTTGATGCCGCCGCCGGAAAGCACGTAGTGGCGCGCCTTGATGGTGATCTTGCGGCCGGTGGGGGCGACGCAGCGCTCGTCCATGGCCGAGCATTCCAGGCCGCTGACCTTGTTGCCGTCGTGCAGCAGGCGGTCGGCGCGGGCGAGGAACAGCAGCTCGCCGCCCTTTTCCAGGGTCGCCGGAATGGTGGTCACCAGCATCGATTGCTTGGCGTTTGTCGGGCAGCCCATGCCGCAGTAGCCGATGTTCCAGCAGCCACGGACGTTGCGCGGGATCACCTTCCAGTGCAGGCCGAGCTTCTCACAGCCGTTGCGGATCACATCGTTGTTGGCATTGGGCGGCATGATCCAGGGTGCCACGCCCAGGCGTTCTTCCATCTTGGCGAACCACGGCGCCATCTCGGCGACGCTGTGACCCTTCACTCCATGTTCCTTGGCCCAGTGTTCCAGGGTCGGCTCGGGGGTACGGAAGCTGGAGGTCCAGTTGACCAGGGTGGTGCCGCCCACGGCGCGGCCCTGGAGGATGGTGATGGCGCCGTCCTTGCTCATCCGGCCGATGCCTTCCTGGTACAGGCTGGGGTAGGCGTCGGCTTCCTGCATCTTGAAGTCGGTGCTGGTCTTGAGCGGGCCTTCCTCCACCAGCAACACCTTGTAGCCGGCGGCGCTGAGGGCTTCGGCAGTGGTGCCGCCGCCGGCGCCGGTACCGACGATCACGACGTCGGCTTCCAGGGTCAGGTCCTTGTCCAGGCGCGAGCCATTGTGGACTTTCCAGCCGCGGGCCAGGCCCTCGGCGAACAGATCGGGTACAGGCATCGGGAATCTCTCAGGCGAATTCTTGTTGTTCTGGCGGCATCAGATTTTCGGCGGGCCGGGGTAGCCGCAATGGCCCCAGGATTCCGGGCGGCTGTACCAGGCCATCATCACCAGTTGCAGCAGCGAGCTGTGGCCCATCTTGAGCAGGGAGATGAGGCTGTTCTGCCAGCGGTTCAGGAAGTTCTGCACGTCCTGCGCGCTGGCGTTGTCCCAGCTGCCCCAGATGCCAGTGAGCGGCCCGCGGGTGATCGGCAGGGCGAGCACGTCGAACAGCTGCACGGTGAGCTTGAGCATTTCCGGGCTGAGGTGGTTGAGGCTGTTGTCCAGGCTCTGGATGGTGCCTTTGACGGCTTCGGCCATGCGCTCGGCGGGTACGGCTCCGGCCAGCATCACTGGGATCAGCGCGCGCAGGAAGGGCAGGTCGGAATCGCGCAGCACGGCAAAGCCATTGGCCGGGGTGCTGGCGGAGCAGCCGCTGAGGCTGGCAGTGACGCCCGCCGTGGCGAGGAAGGCGCCGCCCAGCAGGCCGATCTTGAGCACGCCGCGCCGGGAGAGGCCCGGCGCGGTGAGGGAGGTGTCTGTCATTCTTATTCTTTCACCTGGTTGAAGGGCACCTGGGGCTGATAGATCGCCGGTCAGCGGATGAACAGCTTGTAGACCAGCTTCTGCAGCGATTTACCGTAGGGCGGATAGATCACCCGCGCCGCATTGAAGCGCGGCTTGCTGAACACGCCCTTGGCCTTGGAGAAGGTCAGGAAGCCTTCGTGGCCGTGGTAGTGACCCATGCCGGACGGGCCGACGCCGCCGAAAGGCATGTCGTCCTGGGCCACGTGCAGCAGGGTGTCGTTCAGGCATACGCCGCCGGAGTGGGTCTGGGCCAGTACGTGGTCCTGCTCGCGCTTGTCGTAACCGAAGTAGTACAGCGCCAGCGGACGGTCGCGCTCGTTGATGTAGCTGAGCGCCTGGTCGAGGTTCTGGTAGGGGATCACCGGCAGCAGGGGGCCGAAGATCTCTTCCTGCATGATCTTCATCTCGTCGGTTGCGTTCAGTACCAGTGCCTGCGGCAGGCGCCGGCCCTGCGCCTGCGGGAACAGCGGCACGACGGTGGCGCCGCGGGCCTGGGCATCGACGAGGTAGCCGTTCAGGCGCGCCAACTGGCGCTCGTTGATGATCGCGGTGTAGTCCGGGTTGTTCTCCAGTTTCGGGAAGAAGCCCTGGACCACCTGGCGGTAGCTCTCGACGAACTCGTCGACGCGGTTCTGCGGCACCAGCACATAGTCCGGCGCCACGCAGGTCTGGCCGGCGTTGAGCGACTTGCCGAAGGCGATGCGCTCGGCGGCGTCCTTCATCGGCACGCTGGCAGACACGATGGCCGGTGACTTGCCGCCCAGTTCCAGGGTGACCGGGGTGAGGTTCTCGGCAGCGGCGCGCATCACGTGCTTGCCGACGCTGGTGGCGCCGGTGAACAGCAGATGGTCGAAGGGCAGCTTGGAGAAGGCCACGCCAACGTCGACTTCACCCTGCACCACGGCGACCAGGTCTTCGGGGAAGACCTTGCCCAGCAGCTCCTTGAGCACGCGGGCGGATTCCGGGGTGGATTCGCTCATCTTGATCATCACCCGGTTGCCGGCGGCGAGCGCCCCGGTCAGCGGGCCGATGGCGAGGAACAGCGGGTAGTTCCACGGCACGATCACGCCGACCACGCCCAGCGGCTGGTAGATGACCTTGGCCGAGGCCGGCATGAACTGCATGCCGACGCTGCGCCGGGACGGCTTCATCCACTTCTTCACGCGCTTGGCCGCGTAGTGCACGCCGTGCAGGCTGGGCATCACTTCGGCGAGCAGTGTCTCGTCGGCGGAGCGATTGCTGAAGTCGCTGTTGATCGCATCGATGATTGCCTTCTGCTCGGTCACCAGCAGATTGGCGAGGCTTTTCAGCCACTGGATGCGCTGGCCGGCATCGGGCAACGGGTTGGCGCGGTACGCCTGACGCTGGCGTTCGAGAAGGGTTTCCAGCTGGCTGATCTGCTGCTGGGTCTGCTGCAGGTAGGCGATATCGGCAACCATGACGGGCTCCTGACGGAAGCGGGTGGGGAAGCTCTCCGGAAATTCACGCAAGGAACTCGGATGCTTCGCGTTTTTATGCTGTCGCTGGTTTTTTAGAGCAATTGCTCTAGAGTGTCAATCAGCATGCCGTGTCCGCGCCGCCAGGCCCAGCCAACGAAAAGTTGGGCGCGCCCCAGGGTTGTGTCAGGTGGTAGCAATCGGTGTACCTTTGCGTCCGCGCAATTCGCTTCGATGAGTTTTGGCAATGGCACCACGCATCAACACCCGTGACCGTATCGCCCAGGCCAGCCTTGAGCTGTTCAATGCCCAGGGCGAGCGCAGCGTCACCACCAACCACATCGCCGCGCACCTGGGCATCTCGCCGGGCAACCTGTACTACCACTACCGCAACAAGCAGGTGATCATCGCCCAGCTGTTTGCCGAGTACGAAAGCCACGTCGACCAGTTCCTGCACCTGCCCGAGGGCCGCGCGCTGACGGTGGAGGACAAGACTTTCTACCTCGAAGCGCTGCTCGCCGCGATGTGGCACTACCGCTTCCTGCACCGCGATCTGGAGCACCTGCTGGACTCCGATCCGGAACTGGCCGCGGCCTACCGCGCCTTCGCCCGCCGGGCCATGGACAACGCCAAGGCCATCTATCGGGGCTTCGTAGACGCGGGCATCCTGCAGATGGACGAACCCCAGCTGGAGGCCCTGACCCTCAACGCCTGGATCATTCTCACCTCCTGGGTGCGCTACCTCTGCACCACGCGCGAGGTGGCCAGCGACCTCAGCGAAGCGTTGATGCGGCGCGGCATCTACCAGGTGCTGGCACTGGAAAGCGGGCACATCGCACCCCCCTTCCGCGAGGCGGTGGCGGCGGTGTTCGATCGGTTGTATGTGCCGCTGGAAGATTGATTCTTACAGCCAGGACGTCTCCGAGCGATTGCCTTTCCCTCACCCCAACCCTCTCCCGGAGGGTGAGGGGGGCAGATCCTGCCGGCTGATAGATTGGCTTCCCGTTGCGCCGAACGGTTCCCTCTCCCTCTGGGAGAGGGCTAGGGTGAGGGCCCTTGGCAAGGCGCTCCCGTTACGTAGGGCGGATAACGCGCCAGCGTTATCCGCCGATGTTCGGGCTGGAGGGTTACGCATCCACCTTGCGCGGCCCCGGTACCCGAGGTCGGCGCAGGGCGATGCCATGGCGCAGGAAGAACTCCTCCACACCCTCGGTGGCATCGGTGTAAAGCGTGCGGTCAGGGTGATCGGCAAGGAAACGCGCCATCAGTGCCAGGCCCGTCCCGCGCAATTGAAGCCTCGGCAGCACGGCGATCTCCGCCAGCCAGGTGGTCTGCGCCGTCTCGCTTTCCGCGCGCAATAGGCCGACTACCTGTTCACCGTCCAGGGCCAGCAGGAAGTAGCTGGAGTACTCGTAGAGATCGCGCAGCTCCGCGGTAGTGCCAGGAGAGCCCCAGCCCACGGCGCGGTAGAGCGCGGCGATAGAGGCGCACTGAGCGTTGCTCAGCGGCGGGTTCTGCAGGATCGTCAGCGGCGTGTCGTGCATGGCGGCGCTCCTTTCTGGCGTTTCCTTCCTGGTGCAGTTCCAGTCTGCCTCATTCCCGTTCTGCTGGGCTGATCCAGCGCAGTCAGGCTTCTCGTCGTTCGCGCAGCCACTGCGGGATGCGGCGCTCCAGATAATAGTCCGGACGTCCAGGTGATCCGCCGATGAAGCCGACATGGCCGCCATGGGGCAGCAGCTCCAGCTGCGTCGAAGCGGAGAGCTCGTCCAGTTGCGGCACGCTGTGGGCGTGGATGAACGGATCATCGCTGGACTGGATGATCAGCGTCGGCACGCGGATACCGCCCAGGTAATAGCGGCTGGAGGCGCGGCGGTAGTAGTCGTGCACATCGGCGAAACCGTGCAGCGGCGCGGTCACCCGGTCATCGAAGTCCCAGAAGGTGCGCATGCCATCCAGCGGCCCGAGGCGCTCCAGCGCGGCGAGGTTTTCCGCGTGCCCGCCGGCGGCGAACGCCTGGCGCTTGGTCTGCACATAGGCCACCAGCTCGCGCATGAAGTGCGCCTGGTAGACCCTGGAAAAACCGATGCCGATACGGTCGGCGCACTGGTCCAGGCGGAAAGGCACCGACACCGCCACCGCGCCCTTCAGCGGGCAGCTGTCCGAGGCTTCGCCCAGGTACTTGAGCAGCACGTTGCCGCCCAGCGAATAACCCACCGCGTAAAGCGGCGCCATCGGCCGCTTGGCGCGGACGTGGGCGACCACCGAGGCGAGGTCTTCGCTGACGCCTGAGTGATAGCCGCGCGGCAGCAGGTTCGACTCGCCCGAGCAGCCGCGCCAGTTCAGCGCGACACTGGCCCAACCCTGCGCGGCGAGTTGCTGCTGCACGCCGAGGATGTAATGCGACGACGACGAGCCGGTGAGCCCATGCAGCGCCAGCACCAGCGGAGCTTCCGCCTCGTGCGGGCCGTGCCAGTCGAGGTCGATGAAATCACCATCGTCCAGCCACAGGCGCTCGCGGGTGCGCGCAAGACTGGGCAACTGGCGTGCGAGCGAGCCATACAGGGTTTGCAGGTGCGGGCCGGGTAGCCACCAGGCGGGTTTGAACGGGGAGGGTATAGTCATCACGGATCGAATGGGGTCGACGAGCTGTGATAGTAACGCCAAGTCGGTCATGTAATGGATGCCTTGTGCATCCGTTGCCAAGGAAACCACGCAAAGGAGGGGATGGTATGTGGAAGAGTGTCGCGGCGCTGAGCCTGGTGCTTTGGCTGGCCGCGTGCGGCGAGCCGGTGCCGCAGGAGCATCGCTCATACGTTGGCTTGTGGACTTCGCCGGAGATGAGCCTGCTGGTCACGGCCGACGGCCGCGTTGCCTACAAGCGAGTGTCCGGCAGCACCTCGAAATCCATCGAGGCGCCGATCAAGCGCTACGAAGCCGACGGTTTCACCGTTGGGTTCGGCCCGTTCGACACGCACTTCAAGGTCTCCAAGCCGCCCTACCAGGACGGCAACCAATGGAAGATGGTGGTCGACGGCGTTGAGCTGGTGCGCAGCGGCACCGTCGATGTGGGCAAGTCGATCTGAGGGCGATGCCCGCAACAACCGCCACGCGGTCGAGCCGGGAAGGCCGACCGATTCAACCGACATGAGGATAGTCACGTATGTTCAGCCGATGGGTGTTCCTGTCCGCTCTTGCGCTTGCCGTACCGTCATTTGCCTGGGCCGAGGGCGCATCGTCCGACTTCAGCGATGAGCCGCCCAAGGCCGAGCAGGGCGACGAGCGCGGCGAGGAGTTGTTTGCCGAGTTCACCCGGCTTCACCAGGCCGCCGAGACCGGCGAGCCGCAGGCGCTGTTCGAGTTCGGCGCCTACTTCTACCAGCAGCAGAACTACGCTGGTGCGCGCAAATGGTGGGGCAAGGCTGCCGAAGCGGGCTTGGCCCGTGCGCAGATCCAACTGGCCATGCTCTATCGCGAAGGCGACGGCGGCCCCAAGGACAAGGCCGAAGCAGCGCGCTGGTTCCGCAAGGCCGCGGAGCAGGGCGACGCCGGTGCCCAGAACGAGATGGGTGTCCTCTACTGGAGCGGCGAAGGCGTCGACAAGGACCGAGTCAAGGCCGGCACCTGGTTCGAGCGCGCGGCCGAGGCCGGTAGCGAAGACGCAGAGATGAACCTTGGGGCGTTCTACCTTGATGACCCCCAGGTAGCATTCGACGCCGCTTCCGAGGAAGAGGCCGCGCTGCAGGATCGTTATGCGGCCAGCCGCGAAAAGGCCTTCCAGTGGTTCTGCAAGGCCGCGACCCGAGGCGATGCCAGTGCCCAGTTCAAGGTGGGTGAGGCCTACTGGAATGGCTCCGGTGCAGGCATGAACAAGCTGCAGGCGGGGCTCTGGCTGGAAAAGGCCGCACAGCAGCAGGATGCGGACGCAATCGCCTGGCTGAAGACCGAGGAGGAAACGGCCTGGTATACGCGTCTGGAAAACTGGACGTATGCGGCGCTGAATGGAGAGCTTTCCGGGGTGGCGGACTGTTCCGGCGCTGCTGATCGCCGGCACGCCCACCGAGGTGTTGAAGAGGTGTCACCGGAGCCGGAGGCGGTAGAGGCCAGCGCCGTGGATGCAGCGCAGGCGGCGGAACCGGTGAGCCAATAAGGCTCGCTACCAGCCGAACTCGTCGGCCAGGTCCTCTGCGCGGTGGGCGTCGTCCAGCAGCTTTGCCAGCTCGTCGATCAGTTTGCGGCGGTAGATCGGGTTGACGCTGTAATCCTCCGCGAAGATGTCCTCGCCCGCGCTGCGCCAGACGCGGGCGAAGGTGGTGAGGCAGGCGGTCATCTGCCACAGATCATCGAACACCGGCGCGGGGTCCCAGGGGCCCCCATGCTGGTCGAAGAGGATTCGCCCGGTGGAGCACTCCAGGATGAAGGGATCGGCGCCCTGGTCCGCCACCACGATCCAGTCATCGCTCCAACCCGCCAGCCGCTCGCCGGTCTGGCCGTGCCAGCGATAGCCGGCCTGCTGTTTCCAGACTCGCGCGAGTGAGGGGATGAAGAACGGGTTACCGGCCGTCTCCAGTGTGCAGTCGCACGGGCCGATTTCGCGATAGAAGCGCGCCAGCTCGGCCGGCAGGGCAATGTCGCCGGCCCAATCGCTGGCGGGCTGTTCGAAACAGCGTTCGTCCAGCGCCAGCAGTTGTTCGCGGAGGGCGTCCGGCATTCGTCAGCCTTCCCGTTGCCACAGCGCGTAATGCACCGTGCCCGCCTTCTTCTCCCGGTGCAGTCGCCAGTTGCCCGGCAGGCCGAGGCTGGAGGGCACCGCTTCGCTTTCGGTGTAGACCCAGGCGTCCTGGGTCAGCCAGCCGCGCTCTTCCAGCAGGCGGCAGGTGTTCTGCAGCAGGTCCTGGTGGAACGGCGGGTCGAGGAAGACCAGGTCGAAGGCCTGGGAGGCCGGGGCATCGAGGTAGCGCAGCGAGTCGGTCATCAACAGCTGGCCGTTGCCGCACTTGAGCGTATCGAGAGTGGCGCGCAGGGCGGCCACGGCTTCGCCGTTGGTGTCCAGCGCGAGCGCCGAACTGGCGCCGCGGGACAGGGCTTCGAGGAACAGCGCGCCGCTGCCGGCGAACGGGTCGAGTACGCGGGCGCCGGGGACGTAAGCCGCCAGCCAGTTGAACAGGGTCTCGCGCACCCGGTCAGGTGTCGGGCGCAGGCCCGGGCCGTCGGGGAAGGCGAAGCGCCGGCTGCGCCACTCGCCGCCGATGATGCGCAGCTGGCCCTGGCCGCCGTGGGGCTTGGATGCGGCGCGCGGGGCGCCGCCGGGTCGTTTGCTCATCAGTGCTCCGGTACGCCGGCAGGTTGCGCGGCGGGCTTGTCGGTGGGCGGCGGCAGCGGTTGCTGCGGCACGGTGGGGCCGGCGGTGACGATGACGAAGGCGTCCGGGTCGAGGTGACGGCGCATGGCCTCCTTCACCTGTTCCACGCTCAGGCCCTGGACCTGGCTGAGGAAGGTCTCCAGGTAATCCAGTGGCAGGTTGTAGAAGCCGATGGCGCCCAACTGGCCAACAATATCGGCGTTGCTCGCGGTGGACAGCGGGAAGCTGCCGGCCAGCTCGCGCTTGGCGTCATCCAGTTCCTTCTGCGTCGGACCCTTGTCGAGGTAGTCACGAACAATGTCCTGCACCAGCTTGAGGGTGCCTTCGCTCATCTCGGCGCGGGTCTGCAGGCCGATGGTGAAGGGCCCGCGCGACTGCATGCCGGTGAAGCCGGAGTAGACGCCGTAGGTCAGGCCGCGCTTCTCGCGCACCTGGTCCATCAGGCGGGTGCCGAAGCCGCCGCCGCCGAGGATCTGGTTGCCCAGGTAGAGCGCGGCGTAGTCCGGGTCGCTACGGGTGATGCCCAGTTGCGCCAGCATCAGTTGGGTCTGCTTGGACGGGAACTCGATATGGGTGACGCCAGCCTTGGGCATCTGCGGCTCGCTCGGCGCCGGCAGGGCGGGGCCCTTGGGCAGCGACTTGGATACGCTGCCGGCGATGGCTTCGGCCTGCTCGCGGGTCAGGTCGCCGACCAGCGCGATGACCACGTTACCGGCGGCGTAGGCCTTCTGGTGGAAGGCGCGCAGCTGGGCGACGCTGATCTTCGGTACCGACTTTTCGTTGCCGTCGCTGGAGTGGGCGTAAGGGTGGTCGCCATAGAGCCGCTTGAACAGTTCCAGGCCCGCCAGCTTGCCGGGGTTCTGCTTCTGGTACTCGAAGCCGGCCATGACCTGGTTCTTGATGCGCGCCAGGGCGTCCTCGGGGAAGGTCGGCTGGCCGATTACCTGGTCGAACAGCGCCAGCGCCGCGTCGCGCTTGGTCGGCTCGCTCAGGCTGCGCAGGCCGGCTACGGCCATGTCGCGGTAGGAACCGTTGCTGAAGTTGGCGCCCAGATCGTCGAAGCCGGCGGCGATGGCGCTGGTGTCCTTGCCGGGCACGCCTTCGTTGAGCATGGCGTTGGTCAGCATGGCCAGGCCGTAGCTGTCGCCGTCCTGGCTGCTGCCGGCGGCGAAGGTCAGGCGCAGGTCGAACATCGGCAGCTCATGGGCTTCGACGAAGAGCACGCGGGCGCCTTCGGCGGTCTGCCATTGCTGGATGTTCAGCTTGCGGTGGCTGGGCGCCTTGCCGGCAGCTTCGGCCAGCGATTGCAGGCCGGTGGGCGCGGCATTCTCGGCGGCTGCCGGCTGAGCGGGTGTGGGCGCCGAAGCGGCCGCTTCGGGCGCGGCGACGGGGCGGGAAACGAACAGCACCAGTCCGGCGATCAGCGCGATGACGATCAGCCCGACCAGGCCGTAGCGCAGGCCATTGCGTTCACTCATGGCGCGGCTCCTTGTCGGTGGCGACTTCCGGCAGGACCTGGGCAAGGGTCAGGCGGGAGCGGGTGAAGTAGGTGCGGGCGGCTTTCTGGATGTCGTCGGCGGTGACGGCCTGGATGGCTTCCAGGTCCTTGTCCGCCAGGCGCCAGCCGAGGCCGACGCTTTCCAGCTCGCCGATGGTGCTGGCCTGCCCGGCAATGGAGTCGCGCTCGTAGACCAGTCCGGCGATAACCTGGGCGCGCACGCGCTCCAGCTCTTCCTTGCTCGGCGGATTCTGCTTGAGGTCTTCCAGCTGCTTCCACAGGGCGGCCTCGACCTGGTCCAGGGTCTTGCCGGTCTGCACGTTGGGCGTGGCCGAGAGGAAGAACAGGCCGTCGCCGCGGGAGAAGGCGTCGTAGGAGGCCGAGGCGCCGGCGACGATTTCCTCGCCGCGCTCCAGGCGGGCGGCCAGGCGCGCGCTGTAGCCGCCGTCGAGGATCGCCGAGATCAGGCGCAGGGCGTTGATCTGTTTCGAGTCGTCGCTGCTGCCCAGGGTTGGCACGTTGAAGCCCATGATCAGGCTGGGCAGCTGAGTGCGCACGTGCAGTTTGAGCCGACGTTCGCCCGGCTCGGCCAGCTCCAGCGGCTTGCGCGCGGCAGGCAGGTCACGCTTGGGGATCTCGCCGAAATACTTCTCGGCCAGTGCCTTCACCTCGTCGCCTGTAACGTCGCCGACCACCACCAGGGTGGCGTTGTTCGGCGCGTACCAGGCCTGGTACCAGTGGCGCAGGTCGTCGATGGTCATGCGCTGCAGGTCGGCCATCCAGCCGATGGTCGGCGTGCGGTAGCCGCTGGCGGGGTAAGCGGCAGCCTTGAAGCGCTCGAAGGCCAGCGCGCTGGGCTTGTCCTCGGTGCGCAGGCGGCGTTCTTCCTTGATTACCTCGATCTCGCTCTTGAACTGATCGGCCGGCAGGGCGAGGTGCGCCATGCGGTCGGCTTCCAGCTCCAGCGCTACCGGCAGGCGATCGCGGGCCAGCACCTGGTAATAGGCGGTGTAGTCGTCGGTGGTGAAGGCGTTCTCTTCGGCGCCCAGGTCGCGCAGCACCAGCGACGCCTGGCCGGGGCCGAGCTTGCGGCTGCCCTTGAACATCATGTGCTCCAGGGCGTGGGACAGGCCGGTGAGGCCGGGCGTCTCGTAGCTGGAGCCGACCTTGTACCAGAGCTGGGAGACCACCACGGGGGCGCGGTGGTCCTCGCGGACGACGACTTTCAGGCCGTTGCCCAGGGTGTATTCGTGGGTGGGCTGTGGTTCCGCGGCGCTCGCCATCAGCGGCAGCAACAGGGAACCGAGCAGCAGGCCGGCGTGGCGGCGTGCAAGGGTTTTCATCGTGGACTGAACCTTTCGGGCTGTCCGCGGGGTCTATGCAGGCTGGCGGCCAGCCTCTTAACCCCGGCGGGCGAGGAGATGCTAGGATACCCATCCGTTTTCCGGGCGGCCACGTTCAGGGCTTCTCAAAGCTGTATCGAGGCTTTTTGCTGCCTCTATTTCGTGGCGTCCCTTAGAGATTCGATCCCTACATGTTTGGTTCCAACGACGACAAGAAGGCCCCGCCAGCCGGGGAGAAGAAGGGTCTGTTCGGCTGGTGGCGCAAGAAGCCCCAGGCCGAGGAACAACCCGCCGCCGAAGCCGAGCAGCCGGTAGAACAACCGGTCGCCGAGCAGCCCGTTGCCGCCCCCGAACAGGCTCCCGCCGCCCAGGCCGAGCCGGTCGCCCCGCGCGCCGAGCTGGCACCGGAGCCGACGCCCGAACCGACGCCCGAGCCGATAGTCGACGTAGTACCGGCCAGCGTGCCGGTCGAGCCGCTGGCGCAACCTGAGCCGCAGCCCACTGCCCAGCCAGTTGTCCCCGTCGAGCAGGTGCCTGTCGCCGCGCCTGCTCAGCCCGAAGCCGTTGCCGAAGCGCCCGTCGTAGTCGCCCAGCCGGAACCCGAGCCCGCCCCGCAACCTGAACCCGAACTGCAGGCCAAGCCTGCCGCCGCCGAGCCCTCCAAACTGGGCTTCTTCGCCCGCCTCAAGCAGGGGCTGTCGAAGACCAGCGCCAGCCTCGGCGAAGGCATGGCCAGTCTGTTCCTGGGCAAGAAGGCCATCGACGACGACCTGCTCGACGAGATCGAGACCCGCCTGCTGACCGCCGACGTCGGCGTCGAGGCCACCACCACCATCGTGCAGAACCTGACCAAACGCGTGGCGCGCAAGGAACTGGCCGACAGCGAAGCGCTGTACAAGGCTCTGCAGGAAGAGCTGGCCAGCCTGCTGCGCCCCGTCGAGCAGCCGCTGACCATTACCGGCGAAAAGCAGCCCTACGTGATCCTCGTGGTCGGCGTGAACGGCGTCGGCAAGACCACCACCATCGGCAAGCTGGCGAAGAAGCTGCAGCTGGATGGCAAGAAAGTCATGCTGGCCGCCGGCGACACCTTCCGCGCCGCCGCCGTCGAACAGCTGCAGGTATGGGGCGAGCGTAACAACATTGCCGTGATCGCCCAGCACACCGGCGCGGACTCCGCCTCGGTGATCTTCGACGCCGTGCAGGCCGCCAAGGCCCGTGGCGTGGATGTGCTGATCGCCGATACCGCCGGTCGCCTGCACACCAAGGACAACCTGATGGAAGAGCTGAAGAAGGTGCGCCGCGTGATCGGCAAGCTGGACGAGACGGCTCCCCACGAAGTCCTGCTGGTGCTCGATGCCGGCACCGGGCAGAACGCCATCAACCAGGCCAAGCAGTTCAACAACGCCGTGGAACTCACCGGCCTGGCCCTGACCAAACTGGACGGCACCGCCAAGGGCGGGGTGATCTTCGCCCTGGCCAAGCAGTTCGGCCTGCCGATCCGCTACATCGGTGTCGGCGAAGGAATCGACGATCTTCGAACCTTCGAGGCCGACGCTTTCGTCCGTGCACTCTTCGAGACCCGGGAAATCGCATGATCCGTTTCGAGCAGGTTGGCAAACGCTATCCCAACGGCCATGTCGGCCTGCACGAGATTTCGTTCCGCGTGCCGCGCGGCGAGATCATGTTCGTCACCGGCCACTCCGGCGCGGGCAAGAGCACCCTGCTGCGCCTGATCCTGGCGATGGAGCGGCCCACTTCCGGCAAGCTGCTGCTGGGCGGGCAGGATGTCTCGCGCATCTCCACCGCGCAGATTCCCTTCCTCCGTCGGCAGATCGGCGTGGTGTTCCAGAACCACCAGTTGCTCGACGATCGCAGCGTGTTCGAGAACGTTGCCCTGCCGATGCAGATCCTCGGCCTGCCCAAGGCGGACATCGCCTACCGCGTCGAAGCGGCGCTGGACCGGGTGAACCTGAAGGAGAAGGCCGAGGACCGTCCGTCCGACCTCTCCACCGGCCAGCAACAGCGTGTCGGCATCGCCCGCGCGGTGGTGCACCGTCCGGCCCTGCTGCTCGCCGACGAACCCACCGGTAACCTCGACCCGCGCCTCGCCTCGGAAATCATGTCCGTGTTCGAAGACATCAACCGCCTGGGCACCACCGTGCTGATTGCCAGCCACGACCTGGCGCTGATCGCGCGCATGCGCCACCGGATGATCACCCTGCAGCGCGGCCGCATCATCGCCGACCGTGAGGAGAACGCCTGATGAGCGCCAATGACCTGCCCCGCGGCGACGAAGAAGGCACCCCGACGCGCAACACGCGTGAGCGCCCGGACGACAACGAACACCAGGATCACAGCGCCTCCCTCTCGGCCTACGCGGAAAACCACCGCGCCAGCCTGATGGACAGCCTGCATCGCCTGGTCAGCCACCCCTTCGGCAGCTTCTTCACCTGCCTGGTGATGGGTATCACCCTGAGCCTGCCCATGGGCCTGTCGCTGCTGCTGAACAATGTCGAGCGCCTCGGTGGCTCCTGGCAGCGCGCCGCGCAGATCTCCCTGTTCCTCGACCTCAAGGCCAGCGAGGCTCAGGGCCAGGACCTGCGCGAGCAGATCGAGAAAATGCCCGATGTGATCGAGGCGCAGCTGATCAGCCGCGACGATGCGCTGAAGGAGTTGCAGGAGCAGTCCGGCCTCGGCGAGGCGTTGAAGGAGCTGCCTGACAACCCGCTGCCGGCGGTGATCTCGGTGACGCCCAAGCAGATCGACAAGGCCCAGCTGGATGCCTTGCGTCAAAGGTTGTCGGAGCTGCCCGGTGTACAACAGGCGCAGCTGGATCTGGTCTGGGTCGAGCGGCTGTCGGCGATCCTCAAGCTGGGCGACCGCTTCGTCTTCGGCCTGACCATCCTGCTGGTGCTGACGCTCTTGCTGGTGATCGGCAACACCATCCGCCTGCACATCGAAAACCGCCGTAACGAAATCGAAGTCATCAAGCTGGTCGGCGGGACGGACGGCTATGTGCGCCGCCCCTTCCTCTATATGGGCGCGCTCTACGGCCTGGGCGCGGGCATCCTGTCCTGGGCCCTGCTGGCCTTCGGCCTGGACTGGCTGAACAGCTCCGTGGTCAACCTGGCCGGGCTGTACGGCAGTGATTTCGGCCTGGCGGGCGTACCGGTCGACGACGGCCTGTCGCTTACCGTGGGCGCTGTGCTGCTGGGCTGGATCGGCGCCTGGCTGGCCGTGGCGCGCCACCTGCGTGAGTTGGCGCCGCGCTGAAACCCCCTGATTTTGCTGGGGTTAAGTGGGTGTAAAGGAACTTTTACACCCGCTTGCAGTCAGATTTCGCAGTGCTACACTGCGCGAGTTTCGTGAATCGGAGGATTCGCATGACCACTTCTCTGCAACCTGTTTATGCCCTGGCTCCCGGTGCGAACCTGGAAGCCTATGTGCACTCGGTGAACAGCATTCCGCTGCTGACGCCGGAGCAGGAGCGCGAACTGGCCGAACGCCTCTTCTACCAGCAAGATCTGGAAGCGGCACGGCAAATGGTTCTGGCGCACCTGCGCTTTGTTGTGCACATCGCCCGGAGTTATTCCGGGTACGGCCTGGCCCAGGCCGATCTGATCCAGGAAGGCAACGTCGGCCTGATGAAGGCTGTGAAGCGCTTCAACCCGGAAATGGGTGTGCGCCTGGTGTCGTTCGCCGTGCACTGGATCAAGGCGGAAATCCACGAGTTCATCCTGCGCAACTGGCGGATCGTGAAAGTCGCGACCACCAAGGCGCAGCGCAAGCTGTTCTTCAATCTGCGCAGCCAGAAGAAGAAACTGGCCTGGTTGAGCAACGACGAAGTGCACCGCGTTGCGGAAACCCTCGGTGTCGAGGCCCGCGAAGTCCGCGAGATGGAAAGCCGTCTTACCGGACAGGACATGGCCTTCGACCCGGCGGCGGATGCCGACGATGAGAGCGCCTACCAGTCCCCGGCGCATTATCTGGAAGACCATCGCTACGACCCGGCGCGCCAGCTGGAGGAAGCGGACTGGAGCGACAGCTCCACCGCCAGCCTGCACGAGGCGCTGGAAGGCCTGGACGAGCGCAGCCGCGACATCCTCTACCAGCGTTGGCTGGCCGAGGAGAAGGCGACGCTGCACGACCTGGCGGCCAAGTACAACGTGTCCGCCGAGCGGATTCGTCAGCTGGAAAAGAACGCGATGAACAAGCTCAAGGGTCGCATCGAAGCCTGATCGGCTTCGACGCGCCCTGCGAGTCGCGAACCGCACCCTGGTGCGGTTTTTTTCTGTCCGTTTGTCTGTGTCTGGAGAGCCCCATGCCGCGCCTGCGTCCCGTCCACGGGATGTTCTTCCTGGTCATCGCCCTGTTGGCTTTCGGCCTGGGTACCTGGGTTGCCCGTACTTCGGCGCCGCCCAAACCGCCGCAGTGGTTCAACGACTGGAAGGAAAAGGTCTTCGAGCCGCTGGCCGACGACAAGCTGACTCTGAATGATCTGCAGGGCCAGCAGGCGGGCGAGCTCTGGCTGACTGCCAGCCAGGATGGTCCGCAGTTGCATTATCGCGGCAGGCTGGTGACGGACGAGGGGCCATGGCACGTCGAGGCTGAGCTGGCGCTGAGTGACGCCGAGCATGCCAGCCTGGCCAAGGCCACCGGCATGCAGCCGACCAGCAAGGACCAGCCGCTGAGCGCCGAGCTGATGGGCCAGTTGGGCAACAAGCCGGTTTCCGAGTTGGCGCTGGCGCCGCAGGAAGACCTGGCGGTCGGGCCCCTGGCGGTGAGCCTGGGCGACCCGCGCCTGCGTCTGCAGGTGGATGGCGGCGAGGCCTGGGTCTATCCGGAGAAGGGCATGACCCTGCTGCACCGCGACGGCACCCTGCAGTGGGTGCGCGTGGTGCCGCGCAATACGTTCAAGGCTGGCGAGGCGCCCTAGCGCTTGTTCGTATTCTATTGGTCAGGGGCGGAGCAAAACTCCCCTCTCCCTGAAGGGAGAGGGGACTGCCCGGCACCAGCTCCAGGTCCTGAGCACTCCTGAAGCAACAGGGGTGAACGAAAAGAAGGCACCGCGCAGAGCTGCTCCCTCTCCCTTGAGGGAGAGGGCTGGGGAGAGGGAACGCCCAGCGCCGATGTTTCCACGCCAAAGTCCTTACAGCCGCTGCAGGTACTCGCTACCCAACTGCCACATCTGCTGGCGAATCCACGAGGCGCGCTGGCGCACGTAGGGGCCGGGTTTGCCGGCGCTCCACTTGCGCGGGTTGGGCAGCACGGCGGCCAGCAGGCTGGCCTGTTGCTGCGACAGGCGCTTGGCGTCGACGCCGAAGTGATGCTGCGCAGCGGCCTGGGCGCCAAATACGCCGGCATCCCATTCGACGCTGTTGAGGTAAACCTCAAGAATCCGCTGCTTGGACCAGAAGGTCTCGATCAGTAGGGTGAACCAGGCCTCGAAGCCTTTGCGTACCCAACTGCGGCCGGTCCAGAGGAAAACGTTCTTCGCCACTTGCTGGCTGATCGTGCTGCCGCCGCGCACCTTGCCGCCCTGTTCGTTGTGCGCCAGGGCCTTCTGGATGGCGGGAAGATCGAAGCCGTGGTGTTCGGCGAACTTCTGGTCCTCGCCGGCGATCACCGCGAGCTTGAGGCTGTCCGGCAGTTCGTCCCAGGAGCGCCAGCTGCGCTGCAGGTCGATGGGTTTGCCGTTGAACCAGGATTCGACCTTGCGCTCGACCATCACCATGGTTCCGGGCGGCGGCACCCAGCGCAGGAGGATGACCAGCGCCACGCTGACGGCGACGAACCAGAGCGCAATCTTGAGCAGGCGGCGGAGCAGCTTGGGCATTCGAGGCTTTGCCTGGGCGGATGAGCGGGCCATTATAGCGGCACTCACCTGCCTGGAGCTGTCCCATGCTGCGTACTTTCCTGATGCTCGCCGCGTTCTTCGGTTTCACCGGGGTCGCCCTGGGCGCCTTCGCCGCCCACGGCCTGAAGAGCAAGCTCACGCCCGAGTACCTGGCGGTGTTCCAGACCGGCGTGCACTACCAGATGCTGCACGCGCTGGCGCTGTTCGGCGTGGCGCTGCTTACCGCGCACATCGGCGGCACCCTCATCAGCCTCGCCGGCTGGGCTTTCACCGTCGGCATTCTGCTGTTCTCCGGGAGCCTTTACCTGTTGACCCTGGCGGGCTTGAGCGTGGGCATCATCACACCGATCGGCGGCCTGTTCTTCCTCATCGGCTGGGCGCTGCTGCTGGTCGCGGCCTTCCAGCTGGGTTGACCCGAGCGTCAGAAAAGCCCGAGTGCGACGCCCGGATACCTTGGTCATCCGCCGTGATCGGGCTAGAATGCCGACCCCTCCAGCAACGACCGTCCCGCCCATGCGTATTCAGTTGAATGGCGAACCTTTCGAGCTGCCCGACGGCCACAGCGTCGCCAACCTGCTCGAGCGTCTCGACCTCACCGGCAAGCGTGTCGCGGTCGAGCTCAACCAGGACATCGTGCCGCGCAGCCAGCACGCCGCCACCGCCCTGAGCGAAGGCGACCAGGTAGAAGTGGTGCATGCCATCGGTGGCGGCTAGTCCCCGCTACCCCAGACTTTCAGGCCCCGCCCGCCTTCCTTTTCGTCAGGAGTGATCCGATGAGCCAAGCATCTTCCAACCTGCCGGTCGACAAGCCCTTTACCCTGGCTGGTCGTACCTACAATTCGCGCCTGCTGGTCGGCACCGGCAAGTACAAGGATCTCGAAGAGACCCGCGTCGCCATCGAGGCCTCGGGCGCCGAGATCGTCACTGTCGCCGTGCGCCGTACCAACATCGGCCAGAACCCGGGCGAGCCCAACCTGCTGGACGTGATTCCGCCGGATCGCTACACCATCCTGCCGAACACCGCCGGCTGCTACGACGCCGTCGAAGCCGTGCGCACCTGCCGCCTGGCCCGTGAGCTGCTGGATGGCCACAACCTGGTCAAGCTGGAAGTCCTGGCTGACCAGAAGACCCTCTTCCCCAACGTCGTGGAAACCCTCAAGGCCGCCGAAGTGCTGGTCAAGGACGGCTTCGACGTCATGGTGTACACCAGCGACGACCCGATCATCGCGCGCCAGCTGGCCGAGATCGGCTGCATCGCTGTGATGCCGCTGGCCGGCCTGATCGGTTCGGGCCTGGGCATCTGCAACCCGTACAACCTGCGCATCATCCTCGAAGAAGCGACCGTTCCGGTGCTGGTGGATGCCGGCGTGGGCACTGCCTCCGACGCCACCATCGCCATGGAGCTGGGCTGTGAGGCCGTGTTGATGAACACTGCCATCGCTCACGCGCAGAACCCGGTGATGATGGCCGAAGCCATGAAGCACGCCATCGTCGCTGGCCGCCTGGCCTACCTGGCTGGCCGCATGCCGCGCAAGCTGTATGCGAGCGCGT
This sequence comes from Pseudomonas sp. NY15435, assembly GCF_048068295.1. Taxonomy (NCBI): domain Bacteria; kingdom Pseudomonadati; phylum Pseudomonadota; class Gammaproteobacteria; order Pseudomonadales; family Pseudomonadaceae; genus Pseudomonas; species Pseudomonas sp. NY15435. The sequence goes on along the minus strand of NZ_JBLUQA010000001.1, from coordinate 222,646 downwards.
CGTCGCCGATGACGGGTCTGATCAACTAACGACCTGCTGCGCGTCGGCGGAACGTCGTTGAAAAGTGGTTCGGGATGCTCATTTACTGCGTGTAAACTCCGCTCCCGCCCCACTTTTCGCCTAGTTCCGCTCTAGCTCGCGAGATCGTTGGCAGGCATTTAATAGACACCGACACGCGGGCCGGTTTGCCATGGACAGTCGCAGCCGGCCCGCGTGTGCATTTACCCGCAAGGTCCGAGTCATGAGTGACATTCCCGAGAATCAGCCCGAGAACCAGCCCGACGCCGAAAACCGGCCGATGCGCGCCATCAAGAGCTTCGTGATGCGTGCCGGTCGTATGACTGAAGGCCAGCAGCGCGGCCTTGATCAGGGCTGGCCGAAGTTCGGCCTGGAACTGGCCGACGGCGCGCGGGACTTCGACCAGGTATTCGGGCGCCAGGCGCCGCGCACCTTCGAGATCGGCTTTGGCATGGGGCACGCGACCCTGGAGATGGCCGCGGCCGCGCCGGAGCAGGACTTCATTGGTGTGGAAGTGCACCGTCCGGGTGTTGGCGCACTGCTCAACGGCATGCTGACCCAGGACCTGACCAATATCCGCGTTTACAGCTGCGATGCCATCGAGGTACTGCGCGACTGCGTGGCCGATGCCAGCCTCGACCGCCTGCTGCTGTTCTTCCCGGACCCGTGGCACAAGTCGCGCCACCACAAGCGTCGCATCGTACAGCCAGCCTGGGCCGAGCTGGTGCGGCAGAAGCTGAAGGTCGGTGGCGTGCTGCACATGGCCACCGACTGGGAGCAATACGCCGAGCACATGCTGGAAGTGATGAATGCCGCACCCGGCTACCGCAACCTTTCGGCCGATAATACCTACGTGCCGCGCCCGGACGAGCGCCCGGTCACCAAGTTCGAACGTCGCGGGGAGCGACTCGGCCATGGTGTCTGGGACCTGAAGTTCGAGCGGGTCGACTGAAGGTACGGAAAAGGCCTGCACAGCAGGCCTTTTTCACGCACGAACACCCTACAGACCGGGACCACCCGGCAGGCCCCAGGGCCACCCCTCACCTCCTGAATAAAAAGCGGCATCCGCCGCGGACGAAAATAAGAGTGATGGACAGGAGTCCGTCGCAAAGGAGTCTGCTGTGTTGAAGAAACTTGCTGTACTGCTGATGGCGGGGGCGTGGGCCCTGCCGGCGCAGGCGAAGGTCGATGCCGCCGAGGCCGCTCGACTGGGCCGCGACCTGACGCCGATGGGGGCGGAAATGGCTGGCAACGCCAGTGGCACCATCCCTGCGTGGACGGGCGGTATCACCGTCGCCCCGGCGGGCTACCAGCCTGGCATGCACCATCCCGATCCGTACGCCGCCGATGCCGTGCAGTACAAGATCGACAGCAAGAACCTGGCGCAGTACCAGGCGCTGCTCACGCCCGGCACCCAGGCATTGTTGCAGGAAAACCCGGACTACTACCTGCGCGTCTTCCCCAGCCGCCGCAGCGCCTCGCTGCCGCAGCGCATTTATGACGCTACTCGCTTCAACGCCGAGAACGCCGAGCTGATCGCTGATGGTAACGGCGTCCAGGGTGCCGCCGCCGGCGTGCCGTTCCCGATGCCCAAGACCGGTCTGGAAGCCATCTGGAACCACATCATGCGTTACCGTGGCGAGCAGATTCACATGGTGACCAACCAGGCCGCCGTGCTCGCCAGCGGCAGCTACAACCTGCTCAAGCTCGACCGCTACGTGTACTTCAACTACGGCCGCGAGGGCATGACCCCGCAGGACCTGAACAACACGCTGTTCTACTACAAGTACAACATCGTCGCCCCGGCCAAGCTCGCCGGCTCCGCGCTGGTGGTGCAGGAGACCATCGACCAGGTGCTGTCGATCCGCAAGGCCTGGCGCTTCAACAGCGGCGAGCGCCGCGTGCGCCGCCTGCCGAGCCTGGCCTACGACACCCTGCAGCCGGACACCAACGGCCTGGCCACCGCCGATACCGTGGACGTCTACAACGGCGCGCCGGACCACTACGAGTGGCAACTGCTGGGCAAGCGCGAAATGCTCGTGCCGTACAACAGCTACGCGGTGCACCAGAAGGGCATTCCCTACGCCGACATCCTGCGCACCAAGACCCTCAACCCCGAACTGCTGCGCTACGAGCCGCACCGCGTCTGGGTGGTCGAGGCGACACTGCGCAAGGGCATGGGACATCCGTTCGCCAAGCGCCGTTTCTACCTGGATGAAGACAGCTGGCAAATCCTCGCCTCGGACATCTACAACACCGACGGCAAGCTGATCCGCGCTCAGGAAGTACATCCGATCAACTATTACGACGTACCCATGGTGCTCAGCACCCTGGAAGCGCTGTACGACTTCGAGGGCAAGCGCTACTTCGTCGACGGCCTGGACAACAACGAGCCGATGTACGACTTCAAGGTCCCGCTGGGGCCGCGCGACTTCACCCCGCAGGCGTTGCGCCGCGAGGGCAATTGAGTCCAGCAGAGGCCGCCGCGAGGCGGCCTTTGTCTATCTGCGCAAATCGACCTGTAGGAGCGAGCTTGCTCGCGAACCCGCACAGTGCTGGAGCTGCCGGCAAATCCGTTCGCGAGCAAGTTCGCTCCTACACAAAGCCTCCTTCCCGGGGTTGACCCGGTCCAGGCGCGCGTTACTCGATCAACTCGGCGCCCAGCACAGTGGTCTCCGGCATGCGCATCGGCGCCGGGCTGAGCTGCAGGTACTTGATGCTGGTGCGTGGGATGATCAGCAGGTCGCCGTCCACCTCGATGCTGATCACCGGTGATTCCATCTGCTTGCGGATGCCGCGGGCCACTTCGGCGGGGTCGTCGCTCTGTTGCGGAAAGCGCAGCGCCAGGCGCTGGCCATCGGAGAAGTGCAGGTAAAGATGCTTGATCGGCTTCATGTGTCCTCCGGCGGTGGTGGCCAACCGCCGGAGGTCCGCAGGTCAGCTGCGGTCGGCGATCATGCCAATCACGAAGAACACTAGCAGCAGCACGGGCGCCAGGGTGTAGTTGTTGAAGTAGCCCAGGCCCTTGGCCAGCCACGGCGTCACGAAGACCATCGCCAGGCCGTAGCCCACGGCGCAGATCAGCACGAACAGCAAGGTGCGGAAGACGAAGTTCAGGCTGCCGATGCGCTGCTGCACCCAGGCGTTGATCGCCGGGCCGAACAGCACCAGCACGGTAGCCATGATCGCCAGGGCGATGTCGGACAAGTGGCCGCGGCACCAGCGGGAGACGTTGGCAATCAGGTCGAGCGCGAAGTCCATTGGGGCTCCTTGGGATTCAGAGTCGCCGGGGAGTGTACACGGCGAGCGACGCTGGCGTCGCTCGGGCGGTTCTCAGGGCAGGAAGCGCTGCAGCAGGTCGTTGAGGAACAACTGGCCGCGTTCGGTGGGGGCAAGCCGTTGCGGATCGTCCAGCAGCAGGCCGTCCTTGCGCGCCTGTCGGCAGGCTTCCTCGATGGCGGTCAGCGGCAGGCCGGTGCGCTCGGCGAAGGTGGTCGCGGGCACACCCTCGGTCAGGCGCAGAGCGTTCATCATGAACTCGAAGGGCAGGTCGCCGGGCTCCAGGTCGCGCTCGCCGGCCTGGAAGGGCTTCTCCGGATTCAGGTAGTCCTTTGGCAGGCGGGTCTTCCAGGTGCGCAGGATGCGCCCTTCCGGGGTGCTCAGCTTGGCGTGGGCGCCGGCGCCGATACCGAGGAAATCGCCGAAGGTCCAGTAGTTCAGGTTGTGCCGCGCGCGCTTGCCGTTCCGGGCATAGGCCGAGGTTTCATACTGGACGTAGTCCGCCTGGGCGAGCAGCGCCTGTCCGGCCTCCTGGATTTCCCACAGCTGGTCGTCCTCGGGCAGTTCCGGCGGCTGGCTCCAGAACACCGTGTTCGGTTCCATGGTCAGCTGGTACCAGGACAGGTGCGTCGGCGCCAGGTCGATGGCCTGCTGCAGGTCGCTCAGTGCGTCGGCGACGCTCTGTTCCGGCAGGCCGTGCATCAGGTCCAGGTTGAAGTTGTCGAAGCCGGCGCGGCGGGCCATCTCGGCCGCACGCACAGCTTCGTCGCCATCGTGGATGCGGCCCAGCGCCTTGAGCTTCTCGGCCTGGAAACTCTGGATGCCGATGGACAGCCGGTTGATCCCCAGCTTGCGGTAGTCGGCGAACTTGGCCTGCTCGAAGGTGCCGGGGTTGGCTTCCAGGGTGATCTCGATATCGCTTTCGAAACCGACCTGCCTTTCCAGCCCTTCGAGGATGCGGCCCAGCGCCTTGGCGGAGAACAGGCTGGGCGTGCCGCCGCCGAAGAAGATCGAGGTCAGCTTGCGGCCATGGACGTAGCCGCGATCAGCCGTGAGGTCCGCCAGCAGCGCCTCGACGTAGGCATCCTCGGGCAGTTCCGGGCCGGCGGCGTGGGAGTTGAAGTCGCAATAGGGGCATTTGCGTACGCACCAGGGGATGTGCACATACGCGGACAGCGGTGGCAGGCGAAAGCCGGAAACCACCGGCCCGGCGTCGAGCCCGTGGCTTCCTGCCTGGCTCATAGACCCAGCCGCTGCTTCAGCAGGGCCATCGCGCGGGCGCGGTGGCTGATCTGGTTCTTGCGTTCGGGCGGCAGTTCGGCGCTGGAGCACTCGGCTTCCGGCACCCAGAACAGGGGGTCGTAACCAAAGCCGTGTTCGCCGCGGGCTTCGCGCAGGATGCTGCCGTGCCAGAGGCCTTCGCAGAGAATCGGTAGCGGGTCATCGGCATGGCGGACGAGTGCCAGCACGCTGACGAACTGGGCGCCGCGCTGCTCGTCCTGCACGTCTTTCAGGGCGTCCAGCAGCTTGGCGTTGTTCGCCGCGTCACCCTTGCCGTCGGCGTAGCGCGCGGAATAGATGCCCGGTGCGCCGCCGAGGAAGTCCACTGCCAGGCCGGAGTCGTCGGCCAGTGCCGGCAGGCCGGAGATGCGCGCGGCGTTGCGGGCCTTGAGGATGGCGTTCTCGACGAAGGACAGGCCGGTCTCTTCCGGCTCCACGTCACTGAACTCGCCGATGGAGCGCACCTTCACGTGGGCTCCGAGCATGGCCTGGAGTTCCTTGAGCTTGCCGGCGTTGTGACTGGCCAGCACCAGTTGTTCGAGCTTGATCATTCGTCTGGGAAGATTTCCTGCATGAAGTCGAAGCTTTGCGGGGCTTCGCTTCCGGACTGAACCTGGATGGAGAAGGTCAGGGTTTCGCGGCCTTCGATGGGGAACTGCGCCAGGTTGTAGACGGCGCCTTCCTCGACCACGCGCTTGAAGGTCAGGGGAATGGTCTGGCCCATCAGGTTCTTGGCGGAGCCGGCGACGGTGGCGTTGGCCGGTTTGCCGCTGGCATCCAGCGGCACGATGTTGACCACGCCCTGGGCCTTGCTCCGCACCACGCCTACCGCTTGCGCGACATTGGGCTGGAGGAAGCTGGAGTTGAACACGCTGTAGTGCACCTGCAGGTCACCCAGGCGCTTCACCTGTTCGGCGAAGGCGGGGACGGCGAGGACCAGGCAGGCGAAGAAGGTAAGCAGGCGGCGCATGATGTTTCTCCCGGGCTCTATCGGATAGCCGCGATCAGACGGCGATGCGGTGGTCTTGCACGCCAGCGCCGCTGATTCGGTAGATGCCGATCTCACCCAACAGATTAGGCCAGATTCGCGAGGCCCAGCCATGCTGGTGCTCGTGGTCCACCGCCAGGCGGTCCAGCACCTTCGCGTGCTGCTCGTGGCAGAGCGCCTCGAAGTCGCGGAAGGTGCAGAAGTGGATGTTCGGCGTGTTGTACCAAGTGTACGGAAGGAAGTCCGACACCGGCATGCGGCCATTGCGCGCGAGGTACCAGCGGCAGCGCCAGTGACCGAAGTTGGGGAAGGTGATGATGCAGGTCCTGCCCACGCGGAGCATTTCCGCCAGCACCTTGTCCGGGTAGCGCAGGGCCTGCAGCGACTGGGTCATCACCACCACGTCGAAGCTGTTGCTGGCAAAGTTGCCCAGCCCCTTGTCGAGGTCCTGTTCGATAACGTTGACGCCACGTTCGATGCACTTGGCGATCTTTTCGGGGTCGATCTCCAGGCCGTAGCCGCCCACCTGCTTGTGGTCGCGCAGCCAGGCGAGCAGCTCGCCGTCGCCGCAGCCCAGGTCGAGCACGCGGCTGCCGGCGGGGATCCAGTCTTGGATGATTTCCAGGTCGGCGCGCATGGGTGTCCTTTTATACGCTGATGCGGTGCATGTAACCGCTGAAGGCTTGCAGGTAGCGCGGAATCGGCATCAGGAAGGCGTCGTGGCCTTGCGGGGCGTCGATTTCCAGGTAGCTGACGTTCTTCTTTGCCGCCAGCAGCGCGTCGACGATCTCCCGCGAACGCGCCGGGGAGAAGCGCCAGTCGGTGGTGAAGGACATCAGGCAGAAGTCCGCTTTCACCCCGGCGAGGGTACGCGCCAGGTCGTCACCGTGGGCGGCGGCCGGGTCGAAGTAGTCCAGCGCCTTGGTCATCAGCAGGTAGGTGTTGGCGTCGAAGCGAGTGGAGAACTCCTCGCCCTGGTAGCGCAGGTAGCTTTCCACCTGGAACTCGACGCTGTGCAGGTCGTAGTTGAGCTTCTCCGACTTCATGTCGCGGCCGAACTTGGCGCCCATGGCGTCATCGGAGAGATAGGTGATGTGCCCGACCATCCGCGCCAGGCGCAGGCCGCGCTTGGGAATCACGTCGTGTTCCTGGAAGTGGCCGCCGAAGAACTCCGGGTCGGAGAGGATCGCCTGGCGCGCGACTTCGTTGAAGGCGATGTTCTGCGCCGACAGCTTGGGGGCGCTGGCGATGCACAGGCAATGGCGCACGCGCTCGGGATAGCTGATGGTCCATTGCAGCGCCTGCATGCCGCCCAGGCTGCCACCGACGATGGCCGCCCAGCTCTGGATGCCGAGGCGATCGGCCAGGCGTGCCTGGCTGTTGACCCAGTCATCCACGGTGACGACCGGGAAATCCGCGCCGTAGGTCTTGCCGGTGGCGGGGTTGAGGCTGGTCGGCCCGGTGGAGCCGTTGCAGCCACCCAGGTTGTTCAGCGCGACGACGAAGAACTTGCGGGTGTCGATGGGCTTGCCCGGACCGATGCAGCTGTCCCACCAGCCCGGCTTGCGCTCATCGACGCTGTGGTAGCCGGCGGCGTGGTGGTGGCCGGAGAGGGCGTGGCAGATCAGCACGGCATTGCTCGCCGTGGCGTTCAGTTCGCCGTAGGTCTCGATCACCAGCTGGTATTCGGGCAGGGTCTTGCCGCAGGCCAGGGGCAGCGGTTCGTTGAACTGCAGCGTCTGGGGGGTGACCAGACCGACGGAATCTTCGGGGAAGACTGTTGGCATCGACCCAGCTCATGAATAAAAAAGGACGGCCAGTCTAAAGAGCGCCGCCCCCTGCGGCAAGCGCGCTCGGAAGGGGCGGGGCGGGCGTGGCGCGGGTTTCAGGCGCGCTGGGAGGTGGGCAGGGTGACGACCTTGGCCTGGCGCTGCAGCGGTGCCGGGCGGCGCAGCTGGCGGAGGATGTCGGTGGCTTCGGCGAGCTGCTGTTCCAGTTCCTCTGTATAGCGTCCCAGCAGCAGCGAGCGCTGGCGCGCCTGCTGGGTTTCCTGGGCCAGGGCCTTGAGGCGCAGCATGTGGGTTTCCAGCATCTGCTTGTGTTCCAGGCTGTACTGCATCAGCGGCATCAGGGCGTCGGCGGCCCACTGTTCGGCCTCTTCGCGCAGGCGCTGGTGCAGGCCGATGACTTCCTGGGCGACGGTGGCGAAGAAGCGCCGGGTCAGCAGGCGCTGCTCGGTGAGCAGGGTCTTGAGGTGCAGGCGGAAGCGGTCGGCCTTTTCCTGCAGCTTGGCGAGGTCGCGCAGGTAGCGCTGGACGCGGAACTGCGGGGCGTCCAGGGCGTTGAGCGGGTTTTCCTCGTTATGCCGCAGGTAGATGGCTGCCACCATGCGGTTGGCGGTCTCCGCTTCGTGGCCGAGGGCAACCAGGTCGCCCTCTACGGTGCGGAAGAACTGCAGGATGGCCTGGTGAATGCCGACGGTGGTCCAACTGCCGCGCAGTTTGTCGTGGACCTTCTTCAGGTGCTGTTCCAGACGTTCGGCGCGCACCGCCTCGCGCAGCTGCTCGCCCTGGTGGCGCAGCAGGCGCTGGTTGGTCTTCAGGCTGAGCAAGCGCTTGTGGTGCAGGTTGTGGTCGTCCTTGGTTCGCGCGGTCAGTTCGAACAGCAGTTGGCCGCTGTCCTGCTGTTGATCGTTGAGCAGCGCCTGCTGCTCCTTCACCTTGTCCAGGCGCACGCGCAGACTATGCTGGCTGTTATTCACCAGCGCCAGCACCTGGCCGACCACGGCCGTCTCCAGCAGGCGCTCCTTCTGCGCGACGATGCGCTCGCAGAGCAGCTCTTCGAGGGATTCCATCTGGCTGCGCGCAAGCAATTCGCGGTCGCCGCGAACCTTGGCCAGCAACGCTTGCTTGGCCGACAGCGGCAGCACGTCCTCGCGGGCAATGCCCAGCTGGCGCGCGGTGGTGTCCTGGATATGGCGGATGGCGTTCTGCACGAAGGCTTCACCGGCCAGGTCGTCCCAGAGCACGTCGATCTTGTTCAGCACCGCATAAAGGGAGGTGTGGCCGTCTTCGCCGAGCTGGCGCACGTGATCCTGCCAGATCGCCATGTCGGAGGCGGTGACTCCGGTATCGGCAGCCAGCAGGAAGAGGATCGACTGCGCACTGGGCAGCATCGACAGAGTCAGTTCCGGCTCGCTGCCCAGGGCGTTCAGGCCGGGCGTGTCGAGGATGCGCAGGCCCTGGCGCAGCAGCGGGTGGTCGAAGTTGACCAGCGCGTGGCGCCAGGCAGGCACCAGCACGATGCCGGGCTTGTCGGTGGCTTCGAGCATGTCCGGGTGGAAGCCCAGCTGGATCGCCTGTTCCACCGGTAGTGGCTTGGTCTTGGCAACCTGGGCGAAGGCTTCGGCCATGTTTGCCGGGTCGGAGGTGTCCAGCGGGATGTTTACCCAGTGCCGCGGGATGCGCTTGAACTGCGCAACGCTGGCGTCGGCGGCGCGGGTCTCGATGGGCAGCAGGCGGATGTACGGCCGCTCCGAACGCGGGTCGAAGAACAGCTCGGTGGGGCACATGGTGGTGCGCCCGGCCTGGGACGGCAGCATGCGGCGGCCGTAGCCGGAGAAGAACAGGCTGTTGATCAGCTCGGTCTTGCCGCGCGAATACTCGCCAACGAAGGCCAGGGTGATGTGGTCGACGCGCAGCAGGCGCAGGGTGCGTTCGAGGCGTTGCTCGATTTCCGGAGTGTTCAGCCGGGCGCGTTCCAGCCAGCTGCGATAGCGGGTGATCTCACGGACCAACTCGCGCTTCCAGGTGACGTACGCATCGATCTGCTGACTGAGACGTTCCATGCTCATCCGGGCGTTCCTTGGGCTGGCGCGTCCTGCGCGGGGAATGGATGGCGTGGATTATGCGACGGAGTGTAGGAATAGCAATTGGCCTACAGCACATTCCTACACGTAAGGTCGGCCAAGGTTACCGAGCGGCTATCCCGAGCTCTGCCGGAATTTTCGTCGGACGGGGAATGCGCACGCGCTTCTGGCGATTGAGTTCGCCGCTTTCCAGCTTCACCGCGCTTTTCGGTACGCCGAAGGCCTTGCCGAGGAAGGCCAGCAGGTGGGCGTTGGCCTTGCCTTCGACCGGTGGCGCGGTGAGGCGGATTTTCAGGCGCTCACCGTGCAGCCCGGCGAACTCGTCGCGGCTCGCCTTGGGCTGCAGGTGGCAGTCGAGGATCAGATCCTCGCCGTCCCAGTGGTAGAACGGCATGACTGCTTACATGAAGGGCGAAAGGATTTGTGGCATCCCGGTCATGGCTGCCAGGTTGCCGATCACCAGCATGTCGATCAGCTTCAGCGCGATGAAGGCGAAGATCGGCGAGATATCCAGCCCGCCCAGGTTCGGCAGCAGCTTGCGGAAGGGCGCCAGGAACGGCTCGCAGATCTGGTTCACCAGCTGGGCGCCGGGGTTGTAGCTGCCCGGGGCGACCCAGGAGAGGATCACGCTGATGATCAGGGCGAAGAAGAAGATCTTCAGGAACAGCGAGGTCACCGCGATGATCGACCACACCAGCAGTTGCAGAATGTAGCCGCCGACGCCGTAGCCCATCAGGGTCAAGGTGATGACCATCAGCAGCAGCTGGACCAGGATGGCCAGTACCAGCGAGGCGAAGTCGATGCCGCCGAAGCCGGGGATGACACGGCGCAGCGGGTTCAGCAGCGGCTTGGTGGCACGCACGATGAACTGGCTGAGCGGGTTGTAGAAGTCGGCGCGGACCAGTTGCAGGATGAAGCGCAGCAGCACGATCAGCAGGTACAGGCTGCCAAGTGTCTGGATCACATAGATGGCGGCTGTGGAAAGTCCGGTCATTGGGCGGTCCTTGGTAAGCGTTGGGCGCCGGCGCACAGGGCCGGGCGAATCGGGCGGTCGGTCAACGACGGCGCTGTAACGCCATACTGTAGGGAATTCATCGTCGCCGGTCGCGTGTAAGTGTGTTTCGTCACGTGCAAATTCAACCCCGGCAGGCCGTCAGCGTGGGGCCGGTGTGCCGGGGCCGCGACCAGGTTGCGCGGCAGGGCGAAGGCGAGGGGCAGTGCGACCTTCCCTGGTCGCCGGGCGGTGTGCGTCATCGCAATCAGCGGCCCAGTTGTTCGGCCAGCTCGGCGGAGCGGTGGTCGGCGGCGCCTACTGCTTTCTCCACAAGTGCCTCGAAGCCGTTGGCCTGGAAGGTGGTGATGGCCGCTTCGGTGGTGCCCTTGGGCGAGGTCACGCGGCGGCGCAGTTCGGCCGGGTCGACATCGCTGGTGGTGGCCATCTGCGCGGCGCCCAGGGCGGTCTGGCGGGCCAGTTGGCCGGCGACTTCGCGGGACAGGCCGAGCTTCTCGCCAGCGGCGGTCATGGCTTCCATCAGCAGGAAGAAGTAGGCCGGGCCGCTGCCGGAGACAGCGGTGACCGCGTCGATCTGGCGCTCCTCGTCCAGCCACAGGGCAATGCCCACGGCGCTCAGCAGTTGCTGCGCCTGTTCGCGCTGGGCGGCGCTGACGCTGGCATTGGGGAAAAGGCCGCTGGCGCCCAGGCCGACCAGTGCCGGGGTATTGGGCATGCAGCGGACGATGGCGCGCGGCTGGCCGTTCACCGCGCCGAGCCAGCGCTCCAGGCTGGCGCAGGGGATGCCGGCGGCGATGGAGACGATCAGCGCGTTTTCGCTCAGCGCCGGCGCCAGCGCCAGGCAGACGTCCTTCATGACCTGCGGCTTGACCGCCAGGACCACCACGTCGGCGCCGGCCACGGCGCTGGCGTTGTCGCCGACCACTTCGATGCCGTGCTCGGCGGCGATCTTCGCGCGCTGCTCGGCGCCCGGGTCGCTGGCGCGGATGTTGCCGGCCTGCACGCCCTTGGCGCGCAGGCCGCCGATGAGACTGGCGGCCATGTTGCCGGCGCCGATGAAGGCAATGCGGGTGCTGCTCATGGAGTCTCTTCCTTTATTCATTCAGTGCGTCAGTGCGAGGCGCCGTAGTTGCGGGCGCCGAACAGGGCGGTACCGATCCGCACCCAGGTGGCGCCTTCGCCGATGGCGGCTTCGAGGTCGTGGCTCATGCCCATGGACAGGGTGTCCAGGCCGAGGTTCAGGGCTTGCATCAGCTCGCGCAGGCGGGCGAACGCGGCGTGCTGCGCGGCAACGTCCTCGGTGGGTTCGGGGATTGCCATCAGGCCACGCAGTTTCAGGTGGGGCAGTTGCGCAACGGCCTGGGCGAGGGCGGGCAGTTCGGCAGGGGAGCAGCCGGACTTGCTGTCCTCGCCGCTGACGTTCACCTGCAGCAGCACGTTCAGCGGCGGCAGGTGCGCCGGGCGCTGCTCGGAGAGGCGCTGGGCGACCTTCAGGCGGTCCACCGAGTGCACCCAGTCGAAGTGCTCGGCGATGGGCCGGGTCTTGTTCGACTGGATGGGGCCGATGAAATGCCAGGTCAGTGGCAGGTCGGCCAGCTCGGCCTGCTTGAGCAGCGCTTCCTGCAGGTAGTTCTCGCCAAAATCGGCCAGGCCGCAGGCGAACGCCTCGCGGATATCGGCGGCGGGTTTGGTCTTGCTCACGGCAAGCAACTGCACCGAGTCAGGCGTGCGATTTTTCGCTTGTTCCGCCTCACGGATTCGTACGCGAACCTTTGCAATATTCTCTGCTATCGTGGACATTACCGTCGCTTTTCCGCCCGGCTGCTGCGTGTTCTGCGGCATTCTACCTGCTTGCTCTTGATTGGGGAGTCCCATGGATATTACCGAGCTGCTCGCCTTCAGCGCCAAGCAGGGCGCTTCGGACCTGCACCTCTCGGCCGGCCTGCCGCCGATGATCCGCGTCGACGGCGATGTTCGCCGCATCAACCTGCCGCCGCTCGAGCACAAGCAGGTTCACGCGCTGATCTACGACATCATGAACGACAAGCAGCGCAAGGATTACGAAGAGTTCCTGGAGACCGACTTCTCCTTCGAAGTGCCGGGCGTAGCCCGCTTCCGGGTCAACGCCTTTAACCAGAACCGTGGCGCCGGCGCCGTGTTCCGGACCATTCCCTCCAAGGTCCTGACCATGGAAGACCTGGGGATGGGCGAGGTATTCAAGCGCGTCTCCGACGTGCCGCGCGGCCTGGTGCTGGTCACCGGGCCGACCGGTTCGGGCAAGTCCACCTCGCTGGCAGCGATGCTCGACTACCTGAACAACACCAAGTACAGCCACATCCTCACCGTCGAAGACCCGATCGAATTCGTTCACGAATCGAAGAAGTGCCTGGTCAACCAGCGCGAGGTGCACCGCGATACCCTCGGCTTCAACGAGGCCCTGCGCTCGGCCCTGCGTGAAGACCCGGACATCATCCTGGTGGGTGAGATGCGTGACCTGGAGACTATCCGCCTGGCCCTGACCGCTGCGGAAACCGGCCACCTGGTATTCGGCACCCTGCACACCACCTCCGCGGCCAAGACCATCGACCGTATCGTCGACGTGTTCCCCGCCGAGGAAAAATCCATGGTCCGCTCCATGCTCTCCGAATCCCTGCAGGCAGTGATATCCCAGACCCTGCTGAAGAAGATCGGCGGCGGTCGGGTCGCGGCCCACGAGATCATGATCGGCACCCCGGCGATCCGTAACCTGATCCGCGAGGACAAGGTCGCGCAGATGTACTCCGCGATCCAGACTGGCGGCGCGATCGGCATGCAGACCCTCGACATGTGCCTCAAGGGCCTGGTCGCCAAGGGCCTGGTCACCCGCGACGCGGCGAAAGAAAAAGCCAAGATCCCGGAAAACTTCTAACCCCACCGGGCCCTTGCGGCCCGGCGCACGGAGCGCGCCACACGCACCCGCTTCGTGATCCGACAGCCCTGTCGTAGTCAGCGTGAACTCGGCGAGAAAGATCATGGAATTCGAGAAGCTGTTGCGCCTGATGGTGGAAAAGGGAGCCTCCGACCTGTTCATCACGGCGGGCGTGCCGCCTTCGATGAAGGTCAACGGCAAGGTGCTGCCGGTCACCAAGACCGCGCTGTCGCCGGAGCAGACCCGCGAAACCGTGCTCTCGGTGATGAACGAGCAGCAGCGCCGCGACTTTGCCGAGAACCACGAGTGCAACTTCGCCATCAGCGCCCGTGGCGTCGGTCGTTTCCGTGTCAGTGCCTTCTACCAGCGCAACCTGGTGGGCATGGTGCTGCGCCGCATCGAGACCAACATCCCGACCATCGATGACCTGAAGCTGCCGGAAATCCTCAAGAAGCTGGCGATGACCAAGCGCGGCCTGGTGATCTTCGTCGGCGCCACCGGTACCGGTAAGTCCACCTCGCTGGCGGCGATGATCGGCTACCGCAACAAGAACTCCACCGGCCACATCATCTCCATCGAAGACCCCATCGAGTACATCCACCAGCACCAGGGCTGCATCGTCACCCAGCGCGAGGTGGGCCTGGATACCGATACCTTCGAAGTCGCGCTGAAGAACACCCTGCGCCAGGCGCCGGACGTGATCATGATCGGCGAGGTGCGTTCGCGCGAGACCATGGACCACGCCGTGGCGTTCGCCGAAACCGGCCACCTGTGCCTGGCGACCCTGCACGCCAACAACGCCAACCAGGCGCTGGAGCGGATCATCCACTTCTTCCCGGCCGACCGTCATGGTCAGGTGTGGATGGATCTCTCGCTGAACCTCAAGGCCATCGTCGCCCAGCAACTGGTACCGACCCCGGACGGCAAGGGCCGCCGTGCGGTGATCGAAGTGCTGCTGAACACCCCGCTGGCCGCCGACCTGATCCGCAAGGGCGAGGTCCACGAGCTCAAGCCGCTGATGAAGCGCTCCACCGAGCAGGGCATGCAGACCTTCGACCAGGCGCTGTACCAGCTCTACACCCAGGGCGAGATCACCTACGAAGACGCGCTGGCCTACGCCGACTCGGCGAACGACCTGCGCCTGATGATCAAGCTCGGCTCGGAAACCGATGCCGACCACCTGACCACCATGACCCAGGGGCTGACCCTGGAAATGAGCGAAGACGATCCCAATCGCCGCTTCCGCTGACCTGAAGAGCCCGCCTAGTGCGGGCTTTTCGTTTATTCTGGCTGCCACGCAACGCAACGGGAGAAAGGCATGTCCGCCAACCCTGACACCCACAGCAAAGTCATCGGCTACCTGCTGTGGATCTTCGGCTTCACCGGCTCGCACCGTTTCTACTACGGCCGGCCGATCACCGGCACCATCTGGTTCTTCACCCTCGGCCTGTTCTTCATCGGCTGGATCATCGACCTGTTCCTCATCCCCTCCATGGATGATGCGGCGGACCAGCGCTACCGTGCTGGCGGTATCGACTACAACGTCGCCTGGATCCTGCTGACCTTCCTCGGCGTGTTCGGCGTGCATCGCATGTACATGGGCAAGTGGATCACCGGGATCATCTACCTGTTCACCGGCGGGCTGTTCCTGGTCGGCGTGCTGTATGACTTCTGGACGCTGAACAGTCAGATTTCCGAGCGCAACGGGCCGCAGCGGATCTGATCCTTCTTTTGTAGGAGCGAGCTTGCTCGCGAACCGCTTCAGGATCAGCGCTGCCGGGCAGCACGTTCGCGAGCAAGCTCGCTCCTACGAAAAACAACTCCGCCGTCTTTCGTCGCGCCGCCTGGCGCTAGCTGTGCCTCCCGCCTAAGGTCAGGAGGACAGTAGCAGGCGCCGCCGGGCGATCCCCGTGGCGCCCAGAAGGAGTGGCTGCCATGAGCAACGAATCCCGCCCCGCCGTACTCGACCTGATCGGCAATACCCCCATGGTCCGCGTCACACGCTTTGATACCGGACCTTGCACCCTGTTCCTCAAGCTCGAATCACAGAACCCCGGCGGCTCCATCAAGGACCGCATCGGCGTCGCCATGATCGAGGCTGCCGAGCGCGACGACCGGCTCAAGCCCGGCGGCGTCATCGTCGAAGCCACTGCCGGCAACACCGGTCTCGGCCTGGCGCTGGTGGGCCGCGCCAAGGGCTACCGGGTGGTGCTGGTGGTGCCGGACAAGATGTCCACCGAGAAGGTCCTGCACCTGCGCGCCATGGGCGCCGAAGTGCATATCACCCGCTCCGATGTCGGCAAGGGGCACCCCGAGTACTATCAGGACGTCGCCGCGCGGCTGGCAAAAGACCTGCCGAACGCCTTCTTCGCCGACCAGTTCAACAACCCCGCCAACCCGCTGGCCCACGAGACCGGCACCGGTCCGGAAATCTGGGCGCAGACCGGCCATGACCTCGATGCCGTGGTGGTCGGCGTCGGCTCCGCCGGCACCCTGACCGGCCTGACCCGGTTTTTCCAGAAGGTCCAGCCGGACCTCGAAATGGTCCTGGCCGACCCGGTGGGCTCGATCATGGCCGAGTACTCGCGCTCCGGCGCTATCGGCACGCCCGGTTCCTGGGCGGTGGAAGGCATAGGCGAAGACTTCGTGCCGTCGATCGCCGACCTCTCCAGCGTGCGCCACGCCTATTCCATCAGCGACGAGGAAAGCTTCAGCACTGCCCGCGAACTGCTGCGCAATGAAGGCATTGCCGCCGGTTCGTCCACCGGCACGCTGCTGGCCGCTGCGCTGCGTTTCTGCCATGAGCAGACCGAGCCCAAGCGTGTGGTCAGCCTGGTCTGCGACACCGGCACGCGCTATCTGTCGAAGATCTACAACGATCAGTGGATGACCGACCAGGGTCTGCTGCAGCGCAAGCGCTACGGCGACCTGCGCGACATCATCGCGCGGCGTTTCGAGGAAGGCCGCGTGGTCAGCGTCGGTCCCGGCGATACGCTGCTTACGGCCTTCCAGCGCATGCGTCTGGCGGACATCTCCCAGCTCCCCGTGCTCGACGGTCAGCGACTGGTCGGCGTCATCGACGAGTCCGACATCCTGCTGGGCGTACATGACGACCCGACGCATTTCCGCAGCGACGTCGCCGGCGCCATGAGCACTGCCCCGGAAACCCTGGCGCCCGGCGCCGGCCTCAAGGAACTCGAAGCCGTGCTCGCGCGCGGGCTGGTGGCGATCATCGCCGACACCTCGGGCTTCCACGGCCTGATCACACGATTCGACCTGCTCAACCATCTACGGAGGACCCTCGCATGAGCCAGCACGACGACCGCCTCGGTTTCGCCACCCGCGTGATCCACGCCGGGCAGGAGCCGGACCCGTCCACCGGGGCGATCATGCCGCCGATCTACGCCAACTCCACCTACCGCCAGGAAAGCCCCGGCGTGCACAAGGGCCTGGACTACGGACGCTCGCACAACCCCACGCGCTGGGCGCTGGAGCGCTGCGTCGCGGACCTGGAAGGCGGTAGCAAGGCGTTCGCCTTTGCCTCCGGGCTGGCGGCCATTTCGGCGGTGCTGGAGCTGCTCGACGCCGGCTCGCACATCGTCTCCGGCAACGACCTCTACGGCGGCACCTTCCGCCTGTTCGAACGGGTGCGTCGGCGCAGCGCCGGGCATGATTTCCACTTCGCCGACCTGGCCCAGCCCGGCGCCCTGGAAGCGGCGCTGACCGACAAGACGCGCATGGTCTGGGTGGAAACCCCGAGCAATCCGCTGCTGCGCCTGACCGACCTGGGCGCCATCGCCCGCACCTGCCGCGAGCGCGGCATCCTCTGCGTGGCCGACAACACCTTCGCCAGCCCCTACGTGCAGCGTCCGCTGGACCTGGGCTTCGACATCGTCGTGCACTCCACCACCAAGTACCTCAATGGCCACTCCGACGTGATCGGCGGCATTGCCATTGTCGGCGACAACCCCGACCTCGCCGAGCGCCTGGGCTTCCTGCAGAACTCGGTGGGCGCCATCGCCGGGCCGTTCGACGCTTTTCTCACCCTGCGCGGCGTGAAGACCCTGGCCCTGCGCATGGAGCGACACTGCGCCAATGCCCTCGACTTGGCGAAATGGCTGGAACAGCAGCCGCAGGTAAAACGCGTCTATTACCCTGGCTTGCCATCGCACCCGCAGCACGAACTGGCGCGCCGGCAGATGAAGGGCTTCGGCGGGATGATCTCGCTGGACCTGGACACCGATCTCGCCGGGTCGCGGCGCTTCCTGGAGAACGTCCAGCTGTTCGCCCTGGCGGAGAGCCTGGGCGGCGTGGAAAGCCTGATCGAGCACCCGGCGATCATGACCCACGCCAGCATCCCGCCGGAGAACCGCGCGGCGCTGGGGATCGGTGATTCGCTGATCCGGCTGTCGGTCGGTGTCGAAGACGTGGAAGACCTGCGCGCCGATCTGGCGAAGGCCTTGGCGATGATCTGACGCCCTGCGCCGAACCGCTTTTGGTAGGAGCGAGCTTGCTCGCGAACCGCCCAGCCTCAGTGCCCGGAATGTTCGCGAGCAAGCTCGCTCCTACAAGGGGCGAAACCGCGCACGCCTGCGCGAGCGCTCACGAAAAAGCCCGCCAATCGGCGGGCTTTTTCATGGAGCGATGAGGCGTTACACCGCGTGGACGATATGCCCGTCCACCAGGGTGCAGCGCACCACGCCCGGCAGGCAGTGGCCGAGGAACGGGCAGTTCTGCCCGCGGGAGTGCCAGGTTTCGCCCGCCAGGGTCTGGCCGTCGGCTTCGAACAGCACCACGTCGGCTGCCGCACCGATTGCCAGCTTGCCGGCCGGCAGGCGCAGGGCGGCGGCGGGGCCGCTGGAGAGGCGCGCGAGCAGGGTGGGCAGGTCGAGCAGGCCGTCCTGCACCAGGGTCATGGCCAGTGGCAGCAGCAATTCGACGCTGCTGATGCCCGGATCGGTGGCGGCGAACGGCGCGTTCTTCGCGTCCTGCTCATGGGGCTGGTGATGGCTGGCGATGGCCTGGATCACGCCGCTCTTCACCGCTTCGCGCAGGGCGTCGCGGTCCTTGCGCGAGCGCAGCGGCGGTTGCACGTGGTACAGGCTGGAGAAGTCCGCCAGCGCCTCGTCGGTGAGGATCAGCTGGTACAGCGCCACGTCGGCGGTGACCGGCAGGCCACGCGCCTGGGCCTGGGCGATCATCTCGACGCCGCGGGCGCTGGTCAGCTGGCTGAAGTGCGCACGCACGCCGGACTGTTCCACCAGCAGCAGGTTGCGCGCCAGGGCTACGGTCTCTGCGGTCTCCGGGATGCCGGCCAGACCGCGGAAGCTGGCGGTCGGGCCTTCGTGTGCGATGCCGCCTTCGGCCAGGTCGTTGTCCTGAGAGGTGAAGATCACGGTCAGGTCGAAGGTCGCCGCGTATTCCAGCGAGCGCAGCAGCACGCGGTTGCTCGCCATCGGCGCCAGGCCATTGGTGAAGGCCACGCAGCCGGCGTCGCGCAGGGCGACCAGCTCGGACAGCTGCTCCCCGGCCAGACCCCTGGTCAGCGCGCCGATGGGGAAGACCTTGGCGTTGCCGGCCTCGCGGGCGCGGTCGAGGATCAGCTCGGCGACCGCCGAGGTGTCCAGCACCGGCTTGGTCTGCGGCGGGAAGCACAGGCTGGTGACGCCGCCGGCAGCGGCGGCGCGGGTTTCGCTTTCGATATTGCCCTTGCGGCTGTAACCCGGCTCGCGCAGGGCAACGCTCAGGTCGACCAGGCCGGGCGCGGCGATCAGGCCGGCGGCATCGATTTCCTGGGCGGCGTGGAAGCCTTCGGGAGCGTCGCCGATGGCGACGATGCGGCCGGCTTCGATATGCAGGTCGCAAACCTTGTCCAGGCCGCTGGCCGGGTCGATCAGGTGGGCGCCACGAATACTGACGGTCATTGCGCGTCCTCCTGTTCCAGCTGGCGTTGGGCGTTCTGGCCGCTCATGGCCATGGACAGCACGGCCATGCGGATGGCGATGCCGTAGGTGACCTGGTTGAGGATCACCGACTGTTCACCGTCGGCCACGGCGGAGTCGATTTCCACGCCGCGGTTGATCGGGCCGGGGTGCATGACGATGGCATCGGGCTTGGCCAGCTGCAGGCGTTTCTGGGTCAGGCCGTAGAGCTTGAAGAACTCGCCCTCGCTGGGCAGCAGGCCGCCGGCCATGCGCTCGCGCTGCAGGCGCAACATGATCACCACGTCGACGTCCTTCAGGCCTTCGTCGGCGTTGGTGAAGACCTTCACCCCGTACTGCTCTTCCAGGCCCACCGGCAGCAGGGTGCGCGGGGCGATGACGCGGATGTCCGGGCAGCCCAGGGTTTTCAGCGCCAGCATGTCGGAGCGCGCCACCCGCGAGTGCAGGATGTCGCCGACGATGGCCACCGAGAGGTTCTCGAAGTTGCCCTTGTGACGGCGGATGGTGAGCATGTCGAGCATGCCCTGGGTCGGGTGGCCGTGGCGGCCGTCGCCGCCGTTGATCACGGCGACGTTGGGGCTGACGTGCTCGGCGATGAAGTGCGCGGCGCCCGAGTCGCTGTGGCGCACGACGAACATGTCGGCGGCCATGGCTTCGAGGTTGCGCAGGGTGTCGGTGAGCGTCTCGCCCTTGCTGGTCGAGGAGGTCGACACGTTCAGCGAGATGACGTCAGCGGACAGTCGCTGGGCGGCCAGTTCGAAGGTGGTGCGGGTGCGCGTGGAGTTCTCGAAGAACACGTTGCACACGGTTTTGCCGCGCAGCAGCGGGACTTTCTTCACCGCACGGGCGCCGACTTCGAGGAAGGAGTCGGCGGTATCGAGGATTTCAGTCAGCAGTTCGCGGGACAACCCGTCGAGCGAGAGGAAGTGGCGCAGCTGGCCCAGATCGTTGAGCTGCAGCGGGCGCTTGGCGTCGGTCGGCATGTGGCAGGCCCTGAATGTAGGTGGTGGATGTCCGGGCGCGCGGGGTTACAGCGCGGGGCTGAGAAGCGTGCGCTCGAGGACAAGTGGTGCGGGACCGCGCAATTTTACCCGCTCGTTGGGTGCCAATGACAGCGTTTCGCCGACGACATCCGGACGAATCGGCAGTTCGCGCTTGTTCAGGTCCACCAGGCTGACCAGGGTCACGCTGGCCGGGCGGCCGTAGTCGAACAGCTCGTTGAGCGCGGCGCGTATGGTGCGTCCGCTCATCAGCACGTCGTCCACCAGGACCAGGTGCTGGCCGTCGATCTCGAAGGGCAGTTCCGACGGACGGACCTGCGGGTGCAGGCCGCTACGGGTGAAGTCGTCGCGGTAGAAGGAGACGTCGAGGATGCCGAGAATCTCGTCGCTGCCCAGTTGCTTGAGCAATTCCTGGGCGACCCAGATGCCGCCGGTGTGGATGCCGACGAAGCGCGGCGAGTCGATCCCGCGCTGCGCCAGGTAGTTGCGCAGGTCGGTGGCCATGCGGGGGATGAGTTCGGCGGGGCTGGGCAGGGTCATGACATCTCCGGTTCGGTTGGCGAGGCCACCCGGCGCGGGCGGCCATCGGGGCGGACCGTTCCGGGAGGAGTGGTCCGGCAAGCTTAGCGGCTTTGGCTCCCCTGGCGCTGTCACAGGTCAAGGGGGCATTTTTTCAGATCAGACTGCAGGTCAGGTAGGGGCGTTCTCGGCCAGCCAGCCCTCCAGCAGCAGGGCGGCGGCCAGGGCGTCCACCGGGCGTTCGCGGTAGCCGCCCGTCTGGCCCTGGGCCAGGCGCTCGCCCTTGGCGGCGTAGGTGGTCAGGCGTTCGTCGTGAGTGTGCACCGGCAGGTTGTAGCGGCCGTGCAGGCGGCGGGCGAACTTCTCGGCGCGCTCGCTCATGTCGCTGGGGGTGCCGTCCATGTTCAGCGGCAGGCCGACGACGATGGCGTCGGGCTGCCATTCCTTGATCAGCGCTTCCACACGGTTCCAGTCCGGCACGCCGTTCTGTGCCTTGAGCACGCAGAGTTCGCGGGCCTGGCCGGTGATGGCCTGGCCGACGGCGACGCCGATCTGCTTGGTACCGTAGTCGAAGCCCAGGAGCAGGCGCAGGGGTTTGCTGTTGCTCATTCAGGCGTGCCCGGCCTGGGCGGTGAGCAGGCTGAGGTTGACCCCCAGGCGCTCGGCGGCTGCCGAGAGGCGCTGCTCGGCCGGCACCTCGAAGAGCACCGCCGGGTCTGCCGGGCAGGTCAGCCAGGCGTTGTCGGCCAGTTCGGCTTCCAGTTGACCGGCTTCCCAGCCTGCGTAGCCGAGGGTGATCAGGTGTTGCGCCGGACCGCTGCCGTCGGAGATGGCGAACAGCACGTCCTGGGAGGTGGACAGCGACAGCTCGCCCAATTCCAGGGTGGCCTGGTAGCTACGGCCGGCGGGGTGCAGAACGAAGCCGCGATCGGTCTGTACCGGCCCGCCGGTATAGATGGTCACGCCCTGGCAGCGCACCGGCGGCAGTTCGTCCGGACGCAGCTGCTCGAGCACGTCGGCGAGGCTCAGGCCGCTGGGGCGGTTGATGATGAGGCCCATGGCGCCCTGCTCGTTGTGTTCCACGAGGTAGGTGACAGTCTGGGCAAAGTTGGAGTCCGCCATGTGCGGCATGGCGATCAGGAAGTGGTGCTTGAGGTAGCTGGCGGCTGTGCTTTTCATGCCGGCTAGTTTCAGGCCTGGGGGCCAAAGGGACAAGACTTGAAAGCGCCAGCAGACATTACCGGCGCCCAGGCTCAGTTGCTGGACAGGCGGTCGCCGCGCTCGAAGCGCCAGGTGCGGATGATTTCCAGGCGGTCGATGTCGTTCAGGTCACCGGAGAAGGGCGCGAAGGGCGCGGCCAGGCGCACGATACGCTGGGCGGCCTGGTCCAGCGTGGGCTGGCCGGAGGATTCAAGCACCTGCACTTCATACAGGGAGCCGTCGCGGTTGATCGACACCAGCAGGCGCAGGCTGCCGTAGATGCGCTGGCGGCGGGCTTCGTCCGGGTAGTTGAGGTTGCCGATGCGCTCGATCTTCTTGCGCCATTCCTCTTTGTACCAGGCGCCCTTGTCACGCATGGTCGAGGCGGCGCTCAGGCGATGGATGCGCGGGCGCTTGGCGTAGGCCTGCTGTTCGCGGGCGAGGTCGGCTTCGAGGCTGGAGATTTCCGCCGAGAGCTGGCTGGAGTCGAACTGCGGCGCGGGCTTGGCAACGGTCTCGGCCTTGGGCGTCTGCTGCTTGGTCTGCACCTTGTCCGGGCGCGGGGTGCGGGTGGCGACGGCGGCCTTGGGCGCTTCCGGGCTCTTGGCCTGGCGCGGGGTGGCCGGCGGGGCGACTTTCTTGACTTCGGTGTCCTGGAAGGGCGCCTGCTCGGTGGTCTTGGGGATTGCCTTGTGTTCCAGGGTGCCGCTGCCCTGCTGGTTCATCTGGGCAAGGTAGTCGGCTTTCTCCGGCGCCTTGTCGCTCTTGAAGCTGGCCAGGGTGATTTCCAGCGTCTTGCTCAACTGGCTGGGGCTGGGCATGGTGAAGCCCACCCCCAGCAGCACGGCCACGTGCAGGATGGCCGCAACGAACAGGGTGAAACCCAGACGGTCCGCCGGACGTACGCCGGAGGACACGGGGAAGTCTTGGTGGGTTGCAGCGTTCATTGCGGGTCGCATGGGCCAGGGTGGGGCGGAAGTCTGCCGACGAGGCTTATAAAAGTCTATGACGCACTGCGCGCCTTGAGCTTTTCGTCGATGACTGCCATCAGTCTCTCACCGATGCGCGTGTCGTAGGCCGCATCGATCTCGCGGATGCAGGTCGGGCTGGTGACGTTGATCTCGGTGAGGTTCTCGCCGATCACGTCCAGGCCGACGAACAGCAGGCCGCGCTTGCGCAGTTCCGGACCGACTTGCGCGGCGATCCAGCGGTCGCGCTCGGTCAGCGGCTGGGCCACGCCACGGCCGCCGGCGGCGAGGTTGCCGCGGGTTTCGCCCTGGGCAGGAATGCGCGCCAGGCAGTATTCCACCGGCTCGCCGTCGATCATCAGGATGCGTTTGTCGCCGTCCTTGATGGCCGGCAGGTAGCGCTGCGCCATGACCTGCTCCTGGCCGTGACGGGTCAGGGTCTCGAGGATCACCGAGAGGTTCGGGTCGCCTTCGCGGTGACGGAAGATCATCGATCCGCCCATGCCATCCAGGGGTTTGAGAATGATGTCACGATGCTGTGATGCAAACTCGCGCAGAATGTCGGACCGACGGCTCACCACCGTTGGCGGCGCACACTGAGGGAACAGGGTGGCGAAGTACTTCTCGTTGCAGTCACGCAGGCTTTGCGGCTTGTTGACCACAAGCGTGCCGGCGGTTTCAGCCTGTTCCAGCAGATAGGTGGAGTAGACGAACTCGTTGTCGAAGGGCGGGTCCTTGCGCATCAGGATCACGTCCAGGTCCGACAACGGCTGGTCGACTTCCTCTTCCAGTTCGAACCAGTGGGCTGGATCGTAGAACACCTTGAGCGGACGCATGCGGCCGCGGGCGACGTTCTCCTTCTGGTAAAGGTCCTGCTGCTCCATATAGAAAAGCTGCCAGCCACGGGCCTGGGCAGCCAGCAGCATGGCCAGGGAGCTGTCCTTCTTGAAACTGATCTGCGCGATGGGGTCCATCACGATCCCGAGGCGTACGCTCATGGGATGTCCTCCTGGGGGGAATTCGTCGGCTTGGGGCTGCGACTCTGGGCCGCGCCGCAAAGGCTGAAAATGGACGCTCAGGGTGGCGCTGGATGTGCGCTCGGTCAAGGAAAAAGCCTGCGCGTTCGGGGTCTTATGGCCTGAATTTGCTGGGCGTGGTAAAGATTCTGACGATTGTGGTAAAAGGTTCCCACGATTGGGTCGCAGCCCGACGGTGGCAGGGCGCTAGCGCACTGATATAAAAAGCGGAAAAAACGACTCACCGAGATGGTAAGGGCGAACATGGAACAGCATTCCGACGGTTTGAAAGTAATGGTGATCGACGATTCCAAGACGATTCGTCGCACGGCTGAAACCCTGCTGAAGAAAGTCGGCTGCGATGTCATCACAGCCATCGACGGCTTCGACGCGCTGGCCAAGATCGCCGATACCCATCCGAGCATCATCTTCGTCGACATCATGATGCCGCGCCTGGATGGCTATCAGACCTGCGCCCTGATCAAGAACAATAGTGCCTTCAAATCCACGCCGGTGATCATGCTGTCCTCCAAGGACGGTCTGTTCGACAAGGCCAAGGGTCGCATCGTCGGTTCCGATCAGTACCTCACCAAGCCCTTCAGCAAGGAAGAACTGCTCGGCGCGATCAAGACCCATGTGCCCGACTTCACCCCGGTGGAGCACGCTTCCTGAAGTCCGGCGCAAGCGCCGGTGACGCCTATTCCGTATGGGGACCACAATGGCTCGAATTCTGATTGTTGATGACTCGCCGACCGAGATGTACAAGCTGACCGCGATGCTGGAAAAGCACTCGCACCAGGTACTCAAGGCCGAAAACGGCGCCGATGGCGTGGCCCTGGCTCGCCAGGAAAAGCCGGACGTCGTCCTGATGGACATCGTCATGCCCGGCCTGAACGGCTTCCAGGCGACCCGTCAGCTGTCCAAGGACCCGGAAACCAGCGCGATTCCGGTGATCATCGTCACCACCAAGGATCAGGAGACCGACAAGGTCTGGGGCAAGCGCCAGGGCGCTCGCGACTACCTGACCAAGCCGGTGGACGAAGAGACACTGCTCAAGACCATCAATTCGGTGCTGGCCGGCTGATACAGCCGTACCTGCACGACCAGAACATAATTATTAGAGAAGGCCAGGGCCGGCATGGCGGAAGTCCAGAGTCCTTTCGAGGTTCTCGTCCAGATCGATCAGCGCTGTCGGCAGCTGGCCGCGGGTCTGCCCGCCCAGCGCGAGGTGGTGCAGAGCTGGAACGGTATCGGCTTTCGTATGGCTGGGCGCCTGTTCGTGGCGCCCATGGGGGAAGTCGGCGAGGTTCTTCACGAGCCGCGCTACACACTGCTGCCCGGAGTCCGTGACTGGGTGAAGGGGGTCGCCAACGTGCGCGGCCGCCTGCTGCCGATCATGGACCTGTGCGGTTTCCTCGGCGCCGAGCTTTCGCCTCTGCGCAAGCAACGGCGCGTGCTCGTCGTGGAACACCAGGAAGTCTTCGCCGGCCTCATCGTCGATGAGGTATTCGGCATGCAGCACTTCCCGGTGGACACCTTCTCCGAGCAGCTGCCGCCGCTGGAAGCGGTCCTGCAACCCTTTATCCATGGCGTCTTCCACCGGGAGCAACCCTGGCTCGTGTTCAGCCCGCATGCGCTGGCTCAGCACCCGGGGTTCCTGGATGTCGCCAGCTAGAGTTTGACCGGTTGGGCCGGCATTGCCGGCCCTTGTTGTGACATGGAATTCGTAATCGTGGTGGGTCCAGGCGGGGGCCGAATATGAAAAATATAAAGGCAGGCAGTCTTTTTTCGGGTGCGCGCAGCAGCTCGCTGATCCTCGGACTCTTCGTGGTCCTGATCGTGGCGTTCGTGCTGTTGTTCGCCAACTTCGCTTACCTGAACAAGCAGGCGGACCACGACAAGCAGTACATCGGCCACGCCGGCGAACTGCGCGTGCTGTCCCAGCGTATCGCCAAGAACGCCACGGAAGCCGCGGCGGGCAAGGCGGAGGCGTTCAAGTTGCTCAAAGAAGCGCGCAACGACTTCGAAAAACGCTGGAACATCCTGACCAAGGGTGACGAGAGCACCGGCCTGCCGCCGAGCCCGGATTCGGTACAACCGCAGATGGCGGAAGTACAGAAGGACTGGGACACCCTGCGCAAGAACGCCGACTCCATCCTCTCCAGCGAACAGACCGTACTGTCCCTGCACCAGGTGGCCGCGACCCTCGCCGAGACCATCCCGCAGCTGCAGGTGGAGTACGAAGAGGTCGTCGACATCCTGCTGGAAAACGGCGCCCCGGCCGACCAGGTTGCGGTAGCTCAGCGCCAGTCGCTGCTCGCCGAACGTATCCTCGGCTCGGTGAACAAGGTGCTCGCCGGTGACGAGAACTCCGTGCAGGCCGCCGACAGCTTCGGTCGTGACGCCAGCCTCTTCGGTCGCGTACTCAAGGGTATGAAGGAAGGCAACGCGGCGATGAGCATCTCCAAGGTGACCAACGCCGAAGCGGTGGACCGTCTCAACGAGATTGCCGAGCTCTTCGAATTCGTTTCCGGCTCGGTGGACGAGATCCTCGAGACCTCCCCGGAACTGTTCCAGGTCCGTGAAGCCGCCAACACCATCTTCGGCGGTTCGCAGACCCTGCTGGACAAGGCGTCCAACCTCGCCAACGGCTTCGAGAACCTAGCCGAAGGCCGCGTGTTCAACCAGGTCGCCAGCGCCGCACTGGGTATCATCGCCCTGGGCGCGATCATCCTCATCGGTCTGGTGATGGTGCGTGAAGCCAAGCGCAGCCTGGCCGAGACCAACGAGAAGAACGAACGTAACCAGGCGGCGATTCTGCGACTGCTCGACGAAATCGCCGACCTTGCCGACGGTGACCTGACGGTAGCCGCGACCGTGACCGAGGACTTCACCGGTGCGATCGCGGATTCCATCAACTACTCCATCGACCAGCTCCGCGAGCTGGTGGAAACCATCAACCTGACAGCCGTGCAGGTGGCCGCCGCCGCCCAGGAAACCCAGGCCACCGCCATGCACCTGGCCGAGGCTTCCGAGCACCAGGCCCAGGAAATCGCCGGCGCCTCCGCCGCGATCAACGAAATGGCCGTGTCCATTGACCAGGTATCGGCGAACGCCTCCGAGTCCTCGGCGGTAGCGGAACGTTCCGTAGCCATCGCCAACAAGGGCAACGAAGTGGTGCACAACACCATCACCGGCATGGACAACATCCGTGAGCAGATCCAGGACACCTCGAAGCGGATCAAACGCCTCGGTGAATCGTCCCAGGAGATCGGTGACATCGTAAGCCTCATCAACGACATTGCCGACCAGACCAACATCCTCGCACTGAACGCCGCGATCCAGGCTTCCATGGCGGGCGACGCGGGCCGCGGCTTCGCCGTGGTAGCGGACGAAGTACAGCGCCTGGCGGAACGTTCCTCCGCTGCGACCAAGCAGATCGAGGCGCTGGTGAAGACCATTCAGACCGACACCAACGAAGCGGTGATCTCGATGGAACAGACCACCTCCGAGGTGGTACGCGGTGCTCGCCTGGCGCAGGACGCCGGTGTGTCCCTGGAAGAGATCGAGAAGGTATCCAAGACCCTGGCAGCGTTGATCCAGAACATCTCCAACGCCGCCCGTCAGCAGGCCTCCTCCGCCGGCCACATTTCCAACACCATGAACGTGATCCAGGAGATCACCTCGCAGACTTCCGCCGGTACCACCGCTACTGCACGCAGCATTGGTAACCTGGCCAAGATGGCCGGCGAGATGCGTCACTCTGTATCCGGCTTCAAACTGCCGGACACCGCCGAACAGGCCTGAGCAGAGGAGGTGCGCTGCTCTTCACCGGGTAGCGCATGACAGTCTTGAGCGAGGGGCGCGACATGCAGGCAAGTGGCGTCTGGTCGTTGCAGCCGTTGGCCGACATGTCGGCCGCGGACTTCCGCGACTGGCAGGCACTGTTGGAAGACCGGACCGGTGTCGTCGTCAACGAACAACGCCGCGCCTTCCTGCAGACCAGCCTGGGCGCGCGGATGCGCGAACTGGGCATCGCCGACTACGGCACCTACTACCGACAGGTCACCGATGGCCCGCGCGGCGCCGTCGAGTGGTCGAACCTGCTGGACCGCCTCACCGTTCAGGAAACCCGTTTCTTTCGTCACAAGGCATCGTTCGATGTGCTGGAGAGCTACCTGCGCCAGCGCCTCGCCGAAGTCGGTCCGAGCCGGCCGTTGGCCTTGTGGAGCGTCGGCTGTTCCAGCGGCGAGGAGCCTTACTCCCTCGCCATGGTGGCCGCCAAGGTACTGGAAGACGCAGGTCTTGCGCCGCTGTACGGCGTGACCGGCACCGACATCAGCCTCAATGCCCTGAACCGGGCGCGCGAGGCGAGCTATGCGGCACGCAAGCTTGCGGATATCGACCCGGAACTGGCCACGCGCTACTTCAGCGCGCAGGATGACGGACGATACCGTGTGATACCCGATCTCGCCGAGCGCGTCTGTTGCGCTCGGCTGAATGTGCTGGAACTGGCCAAGGCGCCAATGTCCGGCATGGACGTGATTTTTTGCCAGAACCTGCTGATCTATTTCCGCCGCTGGCGGCGGCGGGAAATCCTCAATCGCCTGGCCGAGCGCCTGGCGCCTGGGGGACTGCTGGTGATCGGAGTGGGTGAGGTCGCCGATTGGCACCACCCGCTGCTCGAACCGGTCGCCGATGAGCGCGTTCTGGCTTTTACCCGGAAGGGATGACACAGACACATGAGTGGAGTGGCTATGGGTGATCGGCACGATTATGTCGCCCTGGAATGGGTAAAAGGCGAGATTGCCGAAACGCTCAAGCAGGCGCGGCAAGCCCTCGAATCCTACGTCGAGAATCCCCAGGACCCGACGCGGATGGGCTTTTGCCTGGCCTATATCCACCAGGTGCGCGGCACTCTGCAGATGGTGGAGTTCTACGGCGCGGCCCTGCTCGCCGAAGAAATGGAGTACCTGACCCAGGCACTGATCGACGGCAAGACTTCCAGCCAGAGCGAAGCGCTGGAAGTACTGATGCAGGCCATCCTGCAGCTGCCGGCGTATCTCGAGCGCATCCAGAGCGCCCGCCGCGACCTGCCGATGGTCGTGCTGCCGCTGCTCAACGACCTGCGCACCGCTCGCGGCGAGAAGCTGCTGTCGGAAACCAGCCTGTTCTCCCCCGACCTGTCCCAGTCCTCACCGGTCCTGCCGGTGGATGCCCTGGCGCGCCTGCGCACCGCCGAACTGCCGGCGCTGCTGCGCAAGCTGCGGCAGATGCTGCAGGTTGCCCTGGTCGGCGTCATCCGCAACCAGGACCTGCCGACCAACCTGGGCTACCTGGCGCGCGTCTTCGCCCGCCTCGAATCCCTGTGCAAGGACGCCCCGCTGGGTCGCCTGTGGGTGATCGCCTCGGCGATGATCGAAGGCCTGGCCAACGGCAGCATCGCCAATGGCACCTCGGTGCGTAACCTGCTGCGCCAGGTCGACCGCGAGTTCAAGCGCCTGGTCGACCAGGGCGCCGACGCCATGAACCAGCCGGCGCCGGACGAACTGATCAAGAACCTGCTGTTCTATGTGGCCAAGGCCTCCGACCAGTCGCCGCGCGTGCGTGCGGTGAAGGACGAGTACCGCCTTGACGACGCCCTGCCGGGCGCCGCGCTGGTGGACGAAGAGCGCGCCCGCCTTGCCGGCCCGGACCGTGACGCCATGCGCTCGGTCGTCGGTGCGCTGTGCGAGGAACTGGTGCGGGTCAAGGACAGCCTCGACCTTTTCGTGCGCAGCGACCGCAGCGGCGTGAACGAGCTGGGCAGCCTGCTGGCGCCGCTCAAGCAGATCGCAGATACCCTCGCCGTGCTGGGGTTTGGCCAGCCGCGCAAGGTCATCCTCGACCAGATCGACGTGGTCAGCGCGCTCGCCCATGGCCAGCGCCAGCCCAACGACGCCACCCTGATGGACGTCGCTGGCGCGCTGCTGTATGTCGAGGCGACTCTGGCCGGCATGGTCGGTCCGAGCGAAGAGCCGGGCAGCGAAGAGAATGTTCTGCCGACCACTGATGTCGAGCAGATCCACCAGGTGGTGATCAAGGAAGCGCGCAACGGCCTGGAACTGGCCAAGGACGCGATCATCGAGTTCATCGCCTCGCAGTGGAACCACGAGCACCTGGCCCGCGTGCCGGAGCTGCTGACGCAGGTACGCGGCGGACTGGCAATGATCTCCCAGGAACGTGCGGCGAAACTGCTGGAAAACTGCAACCGCTACATCCAGGAACAACTGCTGGTGCGCCAGGCCGTGCCGGACTGGCACAGCCTGGACACCCTGGCCGACGCCATCACCAGCGTCGAGTACTACCTCGAGCGCCTGTCCGAAGACCACAACACCCAGGGCGACATGATCCTCGACGTGGCCGAGGAGAGCCTGGACAGCCTGGGCTACTCGCTCAAGCCGCGCCCGTCGATTCTCGATGCCGAGCCGGAAGCTCACGCACCGGCACCGCTGCCTGCACCTTTGGATAATCCGCTGGACGAGATCGACGTGCTCGCCGCACAGCCGCTGGCCGAGCCGAGCGAGGCGGTGCCGGTGGAAGACGTACCGGAACTGGTCGCACCGGTGGAAATCGCCGACAGCTTCGAGCCGATGAGCTTCGAAGCGGCTCCGTTCGAAGAGCCTGCTCCGCTTGCCCCGACAGAGGCGTTGGCCGAAAGCGCGGAGAGCTTCACCTTCGAGCCCCTCGAGCCGATTGTCGAACCCGCGGCCACGGCAGAGCCCGAGCTGCTGGCCGACATCGACCTGTCCGCCGAGCCCGCCGCCGAGTTGGAAGGTCAGCCCGCTGGCGAAGCCGAGTCGAGCTTCACCTTCGAACCCCTGGAGCTGGACACCGACCTGCACGCCGCCGAGCCCGTCGCAGAATCGCACGCCTGGCCCCAGGACGAGGTCGAACCCTTGGCCGCCGTGCCGCTCTCGGCCGAATTGCCAGAGCCGAACGCCACCCTGGAGCCGGAAAGCCTCAGCTGGGATATCGAGCTGGAGCCGGCTGCACCGATTTCAGACACCACCCTGGCCGACGAAGGCTGGTCGCTGGACGACAGCCACAAGGCCGACAGCATCGCGTTCAGCCTCGAAACGCTGGAAGAGACTCCCGCGCAACCGCTGGCCGGTGAACTGAGCTGGAGCCTGGACGACGCCGCTCCGCTCGCCGAGACGCCGCGTTTCGACGAAGCGGCCCGGCTTGAGCCCGCCGCTGCCGAGCAGACCTGGGAATCCCTGGATCTGTCCGCCACCCCGAGCGAGGCCCCGGCAAGCCCGGAACTGCTCGAAGACTTCGCCAGCCTGCCGTCGCTGGAGGCCACACCGGCCCCGGTGGACGAACTGACCTGGGACATGGAGTCGCTCACCCCGGCCGGCGAGAAGCCTGCCGAGGAGGACTGGTTCAGCATCGACCTGAGCCAGCCGGCTGCCGAATCGCCCGCGCCTGCCCTGGAACTGGACGAAAGCTTCGCCAGCCTGGAAGCACTGGAACCCACGCCCCTGGAATCCCTGGACGACCTGAGCTTCGGTGCCCAGCCGGCCAGCGATGCGCCGTCCACAGCCGAAGCCTCGCTGGTCAGCGATGACAACTGGACGCTGGGCGAATTGAGCGAACCGACCGCGCTGGACGCCGGCGTCGACCTCAGTCTCGACGCGCCGCTGGAGCTGGAAGCGCTGGAGCCGCTGGTCGAGCCGCAGACGCCCGCTGTCCAGGCCGAGGCCTGGAGCGACGAGAACATCGCCGACCTGGACCTGCCGGAAGTCGAGCTGCCCAGTCCGCCGGTAGAGCCCGAGCCGGTTGCCGAGGCGCCGGCCAAGCCGCTGTCCCTGGCCGAAGTCATGGCCGCTCCGGTATCGGCGATCAACCCGCCGGCCCAGGACGTGCCGCCCAGCCTGCTGCCGCCGCCCGCCGACGAAGAACCGATCGACGAAGAGCTGCGCGAAGTCTTCATCGAAGAAGCCGGCGAAGTGCTGGAAACCATCGGCGAGCACTTGCCGACCTGGCTGGCCAACACCGACGACCGCGACTCGCTGACCGAGATTCGCCGCGCCTTCCACACCCTCAAGGGCAGTGGCCGTATGGTCCGCGCGCTGGTGATCGGCGAACTGGCCTGGTCCATCGAAAACCTCCTCAACCGCGTGCTCGACCGCAGCATTGCCGCCTCGCCTGCCGTGCTGCAGGTGGTTCAGGACGTGGTTGCGCTGATGCCCGAACTGGTCGAGGAGTACGCCGCCAGCGCCCAGCGCCAGCGCGACGACGTCGACCGCCTGGCCGCTACCGCACACGCGCTGGCCAAAGGTCAGCCGGTGCCGCCGCCCGGTGGCGGGCTGCCGGAGTCGGCACCGCAGGTCGAGGACATCACTCCCGAGCTGGCGGATGTCGAGGAAATCGCTGCGCAGGCTGCCAACGAAGGCCTCGACGAGAGCCTCGACCCGCAGTTGCTGGAGATCTTCCGCAACGAAGCCGAAGCCCACCTGGAAACCCTGGTCGGCTTCCTCGCCGACTGCGCGCAGCAGCTGCCGCAGCCGGTGACCGACGACCTGCAGCGCGCCCTGCACACGCTCAAGGGCAGCGCACACATGGCCGGCATCCTGCCGATCGCCGAAATCGCCACGCCGCTGGAGCGGCTGGTGAAGGAATTCAAGACCAACCTGCTGCAGGTCGACCTGCGCGAAGCCGAGCTGCTGCACGCCGCCGAAGGCCTGTTCCGCGTCGGTCTCGACCAGCTCGTCGAAGGCCGCCCGTTGGCGCCCATCGAGGGTAGCCCGGAACTGCTGGCGCGCATCGCGCAGATACACCAGGAGCGCCTGGAAGCCGCCGAAGCCAAGCGTCGCGGTGAAAGAGGCGAGGGCAGCGGCAACGACCCGCACCTGATCGGCATGTTCCTCGCCGAGGGCATGGACATCCTGCTCGACGCCGAGGACCTGCTGCGCCGCTGGCGCGAGCACCCGCAGGAGCGCCAGGAGCTGGGCGCCCTCTACGACGAACTGGAAACCCTCAGCCGCGGCGCGCAGATGGCCGAGCTGCCGCAGATGGCGGAACTCGCGGACGCGCTGCTGGCGGTCTATGGCGCCGTGCGCCAGGGCCACCTGGAAACCGGCGATGCCTT
Source organism: Pseudomonas sp. NY15435 (assembly GCF_048068295.1). Lineage (NCBI taxonomy): Bacteria > Pseudomonadati > Pseudomonadota > Gammaproteobacteria > Pseudomonadales > Pseudomonadaceae > Pseudomonas > Pseudomonas sp. NY15435. The sequence goes on along the minus strand of NZ_JBLUQA010000001.1, from coordinate 189,513 downwards.
CTTCTCCGCTGCCGAGGCCGCCCACGAGGCGCTGATCGGCATGATGGACCAGGTGGCTGCCGCCCTGCAGGTCAGCGCCCGCCCGGAACAGGTCGAAGCGCTGCATCGTTTGCTTGATGCGCCGGTAGCCGTTGCTGCGGATGAAGCGCAGGACGCGGAAATCGAGTTCGTCGACCTGGAAAGCCTGACTGCCGACGACTTCCCGGCCGAAGACGAGGAGTTCCTCCTCGACAGTCGCCCGGTGGACGATGACAACCTGCCCGACGGCCTCAGCTGGTCGCCGCGCAATGACAGCGACGGTGCTCCCCGCGGCGCCGCCGACGATGACGACGATGACGTCATCACCGCCGAAACCCCGCACGCCCACTCCGCCCCGCAACAGCCGCCGCGAGCGCTGGACGAGGAGATGGTGGCGATCTTCCTCGAAGAGGCAGTCGACATCCTCGACAACGCCGGCCAGGCGCTGGACCAGTGGCTGGCCTCGCCCGAAGGCCTCGCCGCGCTCTCGACCCTGCAACGCGACCTGCACACCCTCAAGGGCGGCGCGCGCATGGCGGAAATCCGCGAAATCGGCGACCTGTCCCATGAGCTCGAATCGCTCTACGAAGGCTTGCTGGACCATCGTTTCCAGCACAGCCAGCCGCTGGGCGACTTGCTGCGCACCTGCCATGACCGCCTGGCGACCCAGCTCGACCAGTTGCAGGCCGGCCAGGTACTGACCGACCCGGCGGACCTGGTACAGACCATTCGCACCTTCCGCCAGAACCCCGCTGCCGGTCTGAACGTACCGCAAGCCCTGGCCGCGCAGCCGCAACAGGATGCCGTGGCGGAGCAGGACGAGGCTATCGAGCTGCCATCGATCGTCGAGGATGACATCGAGCTGGAGCTGCCCTCCGAGGCGGCACCGCAGGGCGAAATCGCGCAAGAGATCCAACTGGCCGAACCTGAGGCTGTCGATTTCGCCAGCGTCGATCTTGAAGGTATCGACGTTGAAGCCGTCGACCTGGGAGGCATTGACCTCGACGGCGTCGATCATGCAGCCAGCGATACCGCAAGCCTGGAAGATGTAGCGGCCGATGCGGACTCCGCGCCCGAAGAAGTCGACCTGCAGGCCTTCCTCGAGGAGGCCGAAGCGGAGATCGCCGAACTGCCGCAGGTTGAACCGGAATCTGTCGAACCGGCCGCTTCCGCCGCCGCGCCTGCCCCTGAAGCAATGGGCGTGCAGGACAGCGAGTACGAGCTGGACGAAGACCGCGACCAGGAACTGGTGGAAATCTTCCTCGAAGAAGGTTTCGACATCCTCGAAAGCTCCTCCGGCGCTCTGCACCGCTGGATGGAAAACCCTGATAACAGCGTCGAGCTGGAAGCGCTGCAACGCGACCTGCACACCCTCAAGGGCGGCGCGCGGATGGCCGAGATTCGCCCCATCGGCGACCTGGCTCACGAACTGGAATTCCTCTACGAAGGCCTCTGCGGCGGGCGCCTGCGCGCCAGCCCGACGCTCTTCGAATTGCTGCAGCGTTGCCACGACCGTCTCGCGGAGATGCTCGAAGCCGTCCAACAGCATCGCCGGGTGCCGGGAGGTGAATCGCTGATCGATGCGATCCACCGATTTCGTGCCAACCCCGAAGAACAGCTGAGCATCCCCAGCAGCGTCAGCCTGCACGCGATCAGCTCCTCCCATGCCGCGTCCGAGGGCCCGGAAGCCGACATCCTGGATATCTTCCTGGAAGAGGCCGACGACCTGCTCGAAGGCATGGAGCAGGCCCTGGGCCGCTGGGACGCCGAGCGCGAGAACGGCGCACTGGACGAACTGCTGCGCATCCTCCACACCCTCAAGGGCGGTGCGCGCCTGGCCGGCCAGTCCAGCCTCGGCGACCTGGCCCACGACCTGGAGCAGCACCTGGGCGAAGCCCAGCAGCAGGGCGCACCCTGGCCGGAAAGCCTGCTGATGGACGTGCAGTCCGGCTTCGAAGGCCTGCAGGCCGAGGTCGACCAGCTGCGCCTGCACCTGGGCGAAGTCGAGAGTACCGAAAGCCAGCAGGAAGACGTTGCCGAGGAGTTGATTACCGAACAGCCGGCCCCGGTGAACCTGCCGGCGTTGCCGGAAGCCATCATGGCCGCCGCCGTGCCGCAGCGCATCGATGCCCCGGTGGTGCTGCCCTTCGTCCGCCGTGCCCAGGAAGCCGCCCAGGAGGCCGCCGCGCGCCGTGCGCCGCAGGAGCTGGTGAAGGTGCCCGCGCAACTGCTCGAGGGCCTGGTCAACCTTGCCGGTGAGACCTCGATCTTCCGGGGTCGCGTCGAGCAGCAGGTGAGCGACGTTGGTTCGACCCTGGGCGAGATGGACGCCACCATCGAGCGGGTGCGCGACCAGCTGCGCCGCCTGGATACCGAAACCCAGGCGCAGATTCTCTCGCGCCACCAGGCCGACGCCGAACGTGCCGGCTACGAAGACTTCGACCCGCTGGAAATGGACCGCTACTCGCAGCTGCAGCAGCTCTCCCGCGCGCTGTTCGAGTCCGCTTCCGACTTGTTCGACCTCAAGGAAACCCTCGCCGCCAAGAACCGCGACGCCGAGACCCTGCTGCTGCAACAGGCGCGGGTCAACACCGAGCTGCAGGAAGGCCTGATGCGTACCCGCATGGTGCCCTTCGATCGCCTGGTACCGCGCCTGCGCCGGATCGTCCGCCAGGTGGCGAGTGAGCTGGGCAAGCAGGTCGAGTTCGTGGTGAGCAACGCCGAAGGCGAGATGGACCGCACCGTGCTCGAACGCATCGTCGCGCCGCTGGAGCACATGCTGCGCAACGCGGTCGACCACGGCATCGAGTCCGGCGAAGCGCGCCGCATCGCCGGCAAGCCGGAACAGGGCACCATCCGCCTGACGCTGGGCCGCGAGGGTGGCGACATCCTCCTGACCCTGGCCGACGATGGCGCCGGCATCCGCCTGGAAGCCGTGCGCCGCAAGGCTATCGAACGCGGTCTGATGACCGACGACAGCGAGCTGAACGACCACGAGGTGCTGCAGTTCATCCTCGAGGCCGGCTTCAGCACCGCCGAGAAGGTCACGCAGATTTCCGGCCGTGGCGTGGGCATGGACGTAGTGAACTCCGAGGTAAAACAGCTCGGCGGTTCCATGAGCATCCACTCCAGCGTCGGCGAAGGCACGAAGTTCGATATCCGCCTGCCGTTCACCGTGTCGGTGAACCGCGCGCTGATGGTGCTCTCAGGCGAGGACCTGTACGCCCTGCCGCTGAACACCATCGAAGGTATCGTGCGGGTCTCCCCGTACGAGCTGGAAGCCCTCTACGAACAGGCGGCCGCCGACGAGACCGGCGCCGCGCCGAGCTTCGAGTACGCCGGCCAGAGCTATGAACTGAAGTACCTGGGCGACCTGCTCAACAACGGCCAGCATCCCAAGCTGGTTGGCCAGTCGCTGCCGTTGCCGGTGATTCTGGTGCGCTCGGCGGACCACGCCGTGGCAGTGCAGGTGGACGCCCTGGCCGGCTCGCGTGAGATCGTGGTGAAGAGCCTCGGCGCGCAGTTCGCCGGCGTCAGCGGCATCTCCGGCGCGACCATTCTCGGTGACGGCCGCGTGGTGGTGATTCTCGACCTGCTGGCGACCATCCGCGTGCTCCACGCCCAGCTCATCCAGCACGCGCCGCGCCGCCAGCTGGCGGGCCCGAGCGTGGCGGAAATCGAGCACCAGCGCCCGACCCTGGTCATGGTGGTGGACGACTCGGTCACCGTGCGCAAGGTCACCAGCCGTCTGCTGGAGCGCAACGGCATGAACGTGCTCACCGCCAAGGACGGGGTGGACGCCATCGCCCAGCTGCAGGAACACAAGCCCGACATCATGCTGCTGGACATCGAGATGCCGCGCATGGACGGCTTCGAAGTGGCCACCCTGGTGCGCCACGATGAACAGCTGAAGGACCTGCCGATCATCATGATTACCTCCCGTACCGGCGAGAAGCACCGCGACCGTGCCCTGGCCATCGGCGTCAACCAGTACCTGGGCAAGCCGTACCAGGAATCCGAGCTGCTGGAGAACATCCACAAGCTGGTGAAGGCCCATGTCTGAGCAGAGCACGCCACGGATCGCGGTGATCGCCGACACCTCGCTGCAGCGCCACGTGCTGGCCCAGGCCCTCGCGGGCCATGGCTACCAGGTGGTGCTCAACGCTGATCCGGCGCGCCTTGAGAGCGACCAGTTGGACGCTTGCGAGACCGACCTGTGGCTGGTCGACCTGGCGCAGCAGGAAGACTCACCGCTGGTGGACAACCTGCTGGAACAGTCACGGGTGCCCGTGCTGTTCGGCGAAGGCCACGCGCCGGAGCGGCATTCCGAACATTATCCGCGTTGGGAGCGGCGGCTGGTGTCCAAGCTGCGCAAGCTGGTGGGCGACCCCAGCGCCGGCGTCGGCCGCAGCCTGGCTGCGCTGCTCGACGAAGCCCAGCGCCCGACCCGCGTGGCGCTGCCCGATGACCTCGCGGCATCCCCGCTCAAAGCCGGTGAACCGGCGGCACAGGTCTGGCTGCTGGCCGCCTCGCTGGGTGGCCCTGCCGCGGTGAAGACCTTCCTCGATGCGTTGCCCGGTGGGCTGCCGGTAGGCTTCCTGTATGCCCAGCACATCGATCCTTCCTTCGAGGCGAACCTGCCGCAAGCGGTCGGTCGCCACAGCCAGTGGCACGTCAACACCGTGCGCGACGGCGATCCGGTGCGTTGCGGCGAAGTCGTGGTCGTGCCGATCGCTCGCGAGCTGGGTTTCGACGCCTCGGCGCGCATGCGCGTGGAAGATCGCAGCTGGCCGGAACCCTACAGCCCGTCCATCGACCAGATGATGCTCAACCTCGCCCAGCAGTACGGCGATCGTTGCGGTGTGATCGTATTCAGCGGCATGTGCAGTGACGGCAGTGCCGCGGCGGCCTATGTGCGTCGCCAGGGCGCGCCGATCTGGACCCAGCGCGCCGACAGCTGCGCCTGCTCCAGCATGCCCGACAGCCTCCGCGAAGGCGGTTACAGCACCCTCTCCGGCGACCCGCGCGAACTCGCGGCGGCGCTGGTCAATCACCTTGCCGAACAATGCGTCGGCGTAGTCACCCAGTGAGATAAGGCCCGATGAGTGATCTTCCCGTCGCCAATGCCGCCGTTGCCAATGGGGCTGTGGCCAACGCCGCCCCCAGCAGCCTGACCGGCCTGCTGGTGCCGCTGGCCGACCGCAACCTGCTGTTGCCCAACGTGGCGGTGGCCGAGCTGATCACCTACCGTGCCCCGCACCCGGTGGACGGCCTGCCGTCCTGGTACCTGGGCCAGGTGGCCTGGCGCGACCTGCGCCTGCCGCTGCTGTCCTTCGAGGCGGCCTCCGATGGCCAGGCCGAAGTCAGCCCCGGTGCGCGGGTGATCGTGGTCAACGCCCTGGGCGGACGCCCCAACGTGAAGTTCTTCGCGCTCCTGGTGCAGGGCATCCCGCGTTCGCTGAAGGTCGGCTCCGATCTCAAGCGCCTGGACGTGCCGCTGGCGCCGCTGGAGCTGGATGCGGTGGACCTGGGCGATGCCCACGCGCGCATCCCCGACCTGGCCGCGCTGGAGCAGAAGCTGGCCGACTCCGGCCTGATCTGAGCCAGCCATGAGCGGTGGCCTGCGCCTTGCCCAACTGGGGGATCTACCCGGTTTCGAGGTCGCCGGCGCCACCCTCGGTGGCCACAGTTTCGAACGCCACAGCCACGACGAATTCGTCATCAGCGCCAACCTGCGCGGCGAGGAAAGCGTCTGGCTGGACGGCCGCACCTTCGACGCCGGCCCCGGCGCGATCACCGCTTACAATCCGGGGCAGATCCAGGGCGGCGGCGTCGCCGAAGGCCAGCCGTGGCAATTCGTCAGCCTCTACGTCGCTCCTGAGCAACTCGCCGCGATGCTTGGCCTGCAGCGCCTGGAGTTCGAACGTCCCACCGAGCGCCTGCCTGCTCTGACCGCTGCCATGGCCGACGCCGTCGAGCGTGTGCTGGGCGATGACGCCTTTGTTCGCCAGCGCGGCGAGGAGCGTCTGACGTTGCTGCTGGCCGAAATCGCCCGCGTCATGGGGGTACGCCTGCCGCAGGACGCTGCGGCGAGCGGTGGACGGATCGCCGACCTGCAGGGCTGGCTGGCGGCCGACCTGGCGCGGCAACCCAGCCTCGACGAGATGGCGGCCTACCTCGACCTGTCGCGCTTCCACCTGCTGCGCAGCTTCCAGAAGCAGGTTGGCCTGAGCCCCCGGCAATGGGCCATGCAACTGCGCACCCGCCGCGCCCAGGCGCTGCTGCGCGCCGGCCTGCCGGCCACCGAGGTGGCGCACGAACTCGGCTTCGCCGACCAGAGCCACCTGAACCGGCACTTCCGCGCGGCCTACGGTGTGTCGCCGGGGATTTTCCAGCGCGCCCTGCGCTGAGCAATCCGGTTCAAGTGCGATCGCCGCTGTCCAGGCAGAATCGCGCCATCGTCATCCTGTTCGAGAGCTGATCCATGACCCTGTTCTTCGCCGCGCTGCTGTTCGGCATCGTCTTCTGCCTGTCCCCCGGCGCTGTCCTCGCCGAAACCCTGCGCCGTGGTCTGAAAGGCGGCTTCCGCCCAGCGCTGCTGGTGCAGTTCGGTTCGCTGATCGGCGATGCGGTGTGGGCACTGATCGGCCTGACCGGACTGGCGCTGTTGTTCGGCCACGAAACCTTGCGCCTGCCGCTGACCCTGGCCAGCGCCGCCTACCTGGCCTGGCTGGGCGTGCAGAGCCTGCTGGATGCACGGCGGGTCGGCGTGGCGGAGGAGGGCGACAGCGGCGAGCACAACGCGGGTGCCTTCGCTTCCGGGGCCATGCTGTCGTTGTCCAACCCGAAGAACATCGTCTACTGGGGCGCACTGGGTGGCGCCATGGCCGGGTTGGTGAACGGCGTTCCGTCGCTGGCGGATTCGCTGGTGTTCTTCGCCGGCTTCATGACCGCCTCGGTGCTCTGCTGTTTCCTCTGCGCGGCACTGGTGGACTGGTTGCGGCGCAATGCTTCGCCGCGCTGGCACCAGGTGAGCCATGCGTTGTGCGGGCTGGTGTTGCTGGTGTTGGCGGGGTTGGCATTGAGGGGGATCTGAATCGCCGGGGCTCAGTGCCGGGGCTGTTCGCGAGCAAGCTCGCTCCTACCCAAAGCGCACCGTGCCAGCCGGCTGCCTGTAGGAGCGAGCTTGCTCGCGAACCCGCCCAACGCAGATGCGTTTAGAAATCGCCCCAAAGCTGCTGCGCCACGCTCAGCGCCACCACCGGCGCGGTCTCGGTCCGCAGCACCCGTGGTCCCAGCCGCGCGGCCTGGAAGCCAGCTCCCTTGGCCTGCTCCACTTCCGCATCGCTTAACCCGCCCTCCGGGCCGATCAGGAAAGCCAGGCTTTGCGGCTTGTCATGGCTGGTCAGCGGCTCCGCTACCGGGTGCAGCACCAGCTTGAGCTGCGCCTCGCAGCTCTCCAGCCACTCGGCCAGGGTGACCGGTGCGTTGAGCACCGGCAGCACCGAGCGGCCGCACTGTTCGCAGGCGCTTATCGCCACTTGGCGCCAGTGGGCCATGCGCTTGTCGGCGCGTTCGTCCTTCAGGCGCACTTCGCAGCGTTCGCTGACGATCGGGGTGATCTCGCTGGCGCCCAGTTCGGTGGCCTTCTGGATCGCCCAGTCCATGCGCTCGCCACGGGACAGCCCCTGGCCCAGGTGCACGCGCAGCGGCGATTCGGCCTGGCCGTCGAAAGCTTCGCGCAGCTCGACTCGGACGTTCTTCTTGCCCACCTCGATCAATTCACCCAGGAATTCCTGGCCGGAGCCATCGAACAGTTGCACGGCATCGCCGGCCGTGTGTCGCAGCACGCGGCCGATGTAGTGGGCCTGGGCTTCGGGCAGCTCGTGCTGGCCGAGGGAGAGCGGGGCATCGATGAAGAAGCGGGAGAGGCGCATGGCAATGTCGAACTGATGGGGGAAAGCGGCAAGCTTAAAGCTTTCGGCCTGCCGCTTGTAGCTGATCAGCCCGGATCGCGATGCTCGGGGAAGCGTTCGCTGACCGCCACGCTCACGCTGTCGCGGGTGGCGATGTCGATGCCTTCGCTGGCGACTTCGGCGAGGAAGTCGATCTGCTCGGGGGTGATGATGTACGGCGGCAGGAAGTACACCACGCTGCCCAGCGGGCGCAGCAGCGCGCCACGCTCCAGGCCGTGCTGGAAGACCTTCAGGCCGCGGCGTTCCTGCCAGGGATAGGCGGTTTTCGTCGCCTTGTCCTGGACCATCTCGATGGCGAGGATCATGCCGGTCTGGCGGATTTCCGAGACATGCGGGTGGTCGGCCAGATGCGCAGTGGCGCTGGCCATCCTGGCCGCCAGGGCCTTGTTGGCCTCGATGACGTTGTCCTGTTCGAAGATGTCCAGGGTCGCCAGGGCGGCGGCGCAGGCCAGCGGGTTGCCGGTGTAGGTATGCGAGTGGAGGAAGGCGCGCAGGGTGGCGTAGTCGTCGTAGAAGGCCTGGTAGACCTTGTCGGTGGTCAGTACCGCGCTCATCGCCAGGTAGCCGCCGGTCAGCGCCTTGGACAGCACCAGGAAGTCCGGGGTGATGCCGGCCTGTTCGCAGGCGAACATCGTGCCGGTGCGGCCGAAGCCGACAGCGATTTCATCGTGGATCAGGTGCACGCCGTAGCGGTCACAGGCCTCGCGCAGCAGCTTGAGGTAGACCGGGTGGTACATGCGCATGCCGCCGGCGCCCTGCACCAGCGGCTCGACGATGACCGCCGCGACTTCCTTGTGGTGTTGCTCCAGTGCCTGCTCCATGGCGGCAAACATCGTCCGCGAATGTTCCTCCCAGCTCACGCCCTCGGGGCGCAGGTAGCAGTCGGGGGTCGGCACCTTGATGGTGTCCATCAGCAGCGACTTGTAGGTCTCGGTGAACAGCGCCACGTCGCCTACCGACATCGCCGCGACCGTCTCGCCGTGGTAGCTGTTGGTCAGGGTGATGAAGCGCTTCTTCTCCGGCTGGCCGAGGTTGTGCCAGTAGTGGTAGCTCATCTTCAGCGCGACTTCGATGCCGGCCGAGCCGCTGTCGGCGTAGAACACCCGGGAGAATCCCGCTGGCGCCAGGCGCAGCAGCCGCTCGGACAGCTCGATCACCGGCTGGTGGCTGAAGCCGGCGAGGATCACGTGCTCCAGCTGGTCCACCTGGTCCTTGATGCGCTGGTTGATGCGCGGGTTGGCGTGGCCGAAGACGTTGACCCACCAGGAGCTGACCGCGTCCAGGTAGCGCTTGCCTTCGAAGTCCTCCAGCCAGATGCCCTCGCCGCGGCGGATCGGGATCACCGGCAGGCGCTCGTGATCTTTCATCTGGGTGCAGGGGTGCCACAGCACCTCGAGATCGCGCTGCATCCACTCGGCGTTCAGGCCCATGGTCTGCTCCTTGAAATGATGACTCGTCAGACGGTCGGCCCGCCCGGATCGGGCAAGCCTATTCAATGCACTTGAGATGAACAAGGACACGTCCTACGACACATGTCGCGGGCAGCCGACCAACACGGCTATTCGGCATTCGGGCGCTCACGTATGCTTCGCGCCTTTGCACCAATTCGGGGAAGTCTGGCGATGAAAATGGGATGGCTGCGCGCTGCCGCGTTGCTTGCTCTGGGGGTGTTCAGTGCAGTGGCGCTGGGCAAGGACAAACAACCGACCGCCATCGTGGTCGGCGGCGGGCTCGCCGGCCTCTCCGCGGCCTACGAGCTGCAGCAGGCAGGCTGGCAGGTCACCCTGCTGGAAGCCAAGCCGCAGGTGGGCGGCCGTTCGGGCCTGGCCACCAGCGAATGGATCGGCAACAAGAAGGTCCAGCCGACTCTCAACGGCTACCTGGATACCCTGAAGGTGAATTCGGTGCCGGCACCGGAATTCGTCCGTACCCCGAGCTACCTGATCGATGGCGTCTACTACACCAGCTCCGATCTGAAGACCAAGATGCCGGCCGTTGCCGCGGACCTCGAGCGTTTCGAGAAGTCCCTGAACGAGCTGTCCGCCTCCATCGACGACCCGCTCAACCCGCTGGCGAACAAGACCCTGTTCGCCCTCGACCAGCTCACCGCCGCGCGCTGGCTGGACAAGCTGAACCTGTCGCCGACGGCGCGCCTGCTGGTCAACCAGCGTATCCGCTCGCATTACGACGAGCCGTCGCGCCTGTCGCTGCTTTACCTCGCCCAGCAGGGCCGTGTGTACCGTGGTGTCGACGACCGTGACCTGCGCGCGGCGCGTCTGCCCGGTGGCAGCCAGGTGCTGGCCCAGGCCTTCGTCAAGCAGATCAAGACCATCAAGACCAACGCCAAGGTCACCTCGATCAGCCAGGACAAGGACGGCGTGACCGTCAAGGTCGGCCCTACCGGCTACACCGCCGACTACCTGGTGCTGGCCGTACCGCTGCGCGCCCTGGGCAACATCACCCTGACCCCGGGGCTGAACGAGAAGCAGCAGGCGGCGCTCAAGGGCACCAACTACGGCTGGCGCGACCAGATCTTGATGAAGTTCAAGCGCCCCGTGTGGGACGACAAGTCGCGTCTGTCCGGCGAGATCTACAGCGATCAGGGGCTGGGCATGATCTGGGTCGAGCCCGCCACCAAGGGCGGCGCCAACGTGCTGATCAACCTCTCCGGCGACAACGCCCGTGTGATGCAGGCCTTTGGTGATCGCCAGCTGTCGGAGCAGGTGCTGATCCGCATGAACAAGTACTACCCGAAGATGCGCGGCGCCTACGACGGCTACGAAATGCGTCGCTACAGCACCGACGCCGGCACCGGCGGGTCCTACCTGGCCTTCGGTCCGGGCCAGATCAGCCGCTTCTGGCGCGTGTGGGAAACTCCGGTCTCCCGTGTGGCCTTCGCCGGCGAGCACACCGATGCCCTTTACCCGGGCACTATCGAAGGCGCCCTGCGCAGCGGCAAGCGTGCCGCCAGCCAGGTGCGCGACCTGTACGCCGGCAAGACGCCGGTGGTGGAAGGCGCGGCGATGGTTGCCGACAACAAGCCGGCCGCCAGCGCCAAGCCGGCCGAGAAGGGCGAGAAGAAGGGCATCATGTCCTGGCTGCCGTTCTGATCGAACCCGTTCCATCCACAATGCCGGCGAAAGCCGGCATTGTCGTTTCTGGCTCTGGGACGGGCGTTTCAGACTGAGACCTATCTTGTCAGTCGATGTTTCAAAGCAGATTTTTCTGCTTTTCTTCGATGGATTAACCGCTAGTCTTGAATTCCCGTTTTCAAGGATGTCGATCGATGCAATGGCGTAATTCCCCCGCCCGCTACGGACTGGTCAGCCTGTTCCTGCACTGGGGCAGCGCGCTGGTGGTGTTTGGGCTGTTTGGCCTGGGCCTGTGGATGCGCGAGCTGGACTACTACGACACCTGGTATCACCGCGCCCCGGAAATCCACAAAAGCATCGGCATCCTGCTGGCCATCGCCCTGATCGTGCGCGTGCTCTGGCGCTTCATCAGCCCGGCGCCGCCGTCCCCGGCCAACCACGGGCAGATGACTCGCCTGGCCACCAGGCTCGGCCACCTGGCGCTCTATGCGCTGCTGTTCGCGGTGATCATCGCCGGCTACCTGATTTCCACCGCCGAGGGCAAACCCATCAGCGTGTTCGGCTGGTTCGACGTGCCCGCCACCCTGAGCGGGCTGACCGACCAGGCCGACATCGCCGGCGCGATCCACCTGTATCTGGCCTGGGGCCTGGTCGTCCTGGCTGTGCTGCACGCCCTGGCGGCGTTCAAACACCATTTCTTCGACCGCGATGCGACCTTGGTGCGCATGCTCGGTCGTGCCGCGAAATAACACCTCACCTCAAAGGGAGATTGCTTCAATGCTGAAGAAGACGTTCGCCGCTCTGGCGCTGGGTACCGCCCTGTTCTCCGCTGGCCAGGCCATGGCCGCGGACTACAAGATCGACAAGGAAGGCCAGCACGCCTTCATCGAGTTCCGCATCAAGCACCTGGGTTACAGCTGGCTGTATGGCCGCTTCGACGACTTCGACGGTGCTTTCACCTTCGACGAGAAGAACCCGTCCGCCGACAAGGTCAAGGTGACCATCAACACCAACAGCGTGAACTCCAACCACGCTGAGCGTGACAAGCACCTGCGCAGCCCGGACTTCCTCAATGTCTCGAAGAACCCGACTGCGACCTTCGAGTCCACCGCCGTCAAGGCCGAGGGCAAGAATGCCGAGATCACCGGCAACCTGACCCTGAACGGCGTGACCAAGCCGGTCACCATCAAGGCTGAACTGATCGGCCAGGGCGATGACCCGTGGGGCGGCTACCGTGCCGGCTTCCTCGGCACCACCACCCTCAAGCTGAAAGACTTCAACATCCAGCGCGACCTTGGCCCGGCTTCCCAGGAAGTCGAGTTGACCCTGTCGGTTGAAGGGGTGCGTCAGTAAGACGCAGGAATGCGAAAACGCCGGCGAATGCCGGCGTTTTCGTTTGTGTCGCTAGTCCGTATGGCCTTGCAGGCACTGCCGCAGGAGCTGGGTGAGGGTACGCTGCTCGTCATCGTTCAGCGGCGCGAACAGACTGTCATGGGTTCGTGCGAGGATGGCCTGGGTACGCTCGTCGATGCGGCTCCCGGCCTCGGTGAGAAACAACTGGAAGCTGCGCTGGTCATCGGGGTTGCGTTCCCGGCGAACCAGGCCGAGGGTCTCCATTTCACGGATCTTGCGGGTCACCAGCGCCTTGTCGCGGCACATCTTGCGGCCCAGGCTCTGCAAGCTCTGGCCGGCATCGGCGCCAATCAGTTCGAGCAGACGGATATCCGGTGGCGTGAGGTCGATGCCCTGCGCGCACAGTTCGTCCTGGAGGCTCTCGCGCAAGTGGTCGAGGACCTTCATCAGGGTCTGCGGCAAGTCGGGATTCACGTTGTGGGTCATCGGCTCGGTCACGGTAAACCTTGTGTAAATCAGGTTGATCGGATCAACCATTTTTTCGTATTTTAGTTGATGTTATCAACTTTGTTCGTCGCCGCGACTGCCTTGCGGGAAACCTACTGCGATATCGGCCAATGGCTAAAACGTTTCAGTAGTTTTCCCTCAGGGCTTTCGGACGTTTACAAACAGAGCTGAATGTAAGTATTTTTGCCAGCTTTTCCGGACCGGCAAGCCCACAGCCAAACCGGATGCTTTGCTCACGAGGACAACGATATGCAACGAAAGCCAGCCATGCGCGCTCTGGTTCCCGCCCTGCTCGTCGCCATGGCCACTCTTGCCGGCTGCGACAAAGCCCAGGCCCCGCAGGAGAAGCAGATCCCCGAGGTCGGTGTGGTGACCCTGCAGCCGCAGGAGGTGACCCTGAGCACCGAACTGCCGGGCCGCACCACCGCGTATCGCATCGCCGAAGTTCGCCCGCAGGTGAACGGCATCATCCTCAAGCGCCTGTTCAAGGAAGGCAGCGACGTCAAGGAAGGCCAGCAGCTGTACCAGATTGACCCGGCCACCTATGAAGCGACCCTGCAGAGTGCCCAGGCCAACCTGGTGTCCACCCAGCAGCAGGCCGAGCGCTACAAGGAACTGGTCAAGGACGAGGCGGTGAGCAAGCAGCAATACGCTGACGCCCAGGCTGCGTACCTGCAGGCCAAGGCCACCGTCGACAACGCCAAGATCAACGTGCGCTACACCAAGGTGTATTCGCCGATCTCCGGCCGCATCGGTCGCTCCAGCGTGACCGAGGGTGCCCTGGTGCAGAACGGCCAGGCCACCGCGCTGGCCACCGTGCAGCAGTTGGACCCGATCTACGTCGACGTCACCCAGTCCTCCACGGCGCTGATCCGCCTGCGCCGCGAACTGGCCGCAGGCCAGCTCGAGAAGGCCGGTGACAACGCCGCCAAGGTCAAGCTGTACCTGGAAGACGGCTCCGAATACCCCGTCGAGGGCAAGCTGGAGTTCTCCGAAGTCTCGGTCGACCAGGGCACTGGCTCGGTGACTGTGCGCGCCATCTTCCCCAACCCGAACAAGGAGCTGCTGCCGGGCATGTTTGTCCATGCGCAGTTGGAAGAGGGCATCAAGAAGCAGGCCATTCTCGCGCCGCAACAGGGCGTCACCCGTGACTTCCGTGGCATGGCCACCGCCCTGGTGCTCAACGGCGAAGACAAGGTCGAGCTGCGCACCCTCAAGACTGAGCGCACTGTCGGCGCCTTCTGGCTGGTCAGCGATGGCCTCAAGCCCGGCGACCGCCTGATCACCGAAGGCCTGCAGTACGTCCAGCCGGGCGCCCAGGCCAAGGCCGTACCCGCGAAGAACGTGGCGCCCACCGCTGGTGCCGCCGACAAGCCCGCCGCCGCTGAACCGGCCAAGCAGGGTTAATCAAGGGGATTCGTAATGTCGAAGTTTTTCATTGACCGGCCCATTTTCGCCTGGGTAATCGCCCTGGTGATCATGCTGGCGGGCGGTCTGTCGATCCTCAAGTTGCCGGTGAACCAGTACCCGGCCATTGCCCCGCCGGCCATCGCCATCCAGGTGAGCTACCCGGGTGCGTCCGCCGAAACGGTGCAGGACACCGTGGTGCAGGTCATCGAGCAGCAGATGAACGGTCTCGACCATCTGCGCTACATCTCCTCGGAGTCCAACTCCGACGGCAGCATGACCATCACCGTGACCTTCGACCAGGGCACCAGCCCTGACATCGCCCAGGTCCAGGTGCAGAACAAGCTGCAGCTGGCCACGCCGCTCCTGCCGCAGGAAGTGCAGCAGCAGGGCATCCGCGTGACCAAGGCGGTGAAGAACTTCCTGATGGTGGTCGGCGTCGTCTCCACCGACGGCAGCATGACCAAGGAAGACCTGTCGAACTACATCGTTTCCAACATCCAGGACCCGCTGTCGCGGACCGCTGGTGTGGGTGACTTCCAGGTGTTCGGTTCGCAGTACGCCATGCGCATCTGGCTGGACCCGGCGAAGCTCAACAGCTTCCAGATGACTCCGGGCGACGTGAAGACGGCGATCCAGGCGCAGAACGTGCAGATCTCCTCCGGCCAGTTGGGCGGCCTGCCCGCGGTCAAGGGCCAGCAGCTCAACGCCACGATCATCGGCAAGACCCGCCTGCAGAGCGCCGAGCAGTTCAAGGAAATCCTCCTCAAGGTCAACGCCGACGGCTCCCAGGTTCGCCTGAAGGATGTCGCCGACGTTGCCCTGGGCGGCCAGGACTACAGCATCAACGCCCAGTTCAACGGCAAGCCGGCCTCGGGTATCGCGATCAAGCTGGCCACCGGCGCCAACGCGCTGGACACCGCCAAGTCGATCCGCGCCACCCTGGCGACGCTGGAGCCGTTCTTCCCGCAGGGCATGAAGATCGTCTACCCGTACGACACCACCCCGGTGGTCTCCGCCTCCATCCATGAGGTGGTGAAGACCCTGGGCGAAGCGATCCTGCTGGTGTTCCTGGTGATGTACCTGTTCCTGCAGAACTTCCGCGCCACGCTGATCCCGACGATCGCCGTGCCGGTGGTGCTGCTGGGCACCTTCGGCGTACTCGCCGCCTTCGGCTTCTCGATCAACACCCTGACCATGTTCGGCATGGTGCTGGCGATCGGCCTGTTGGTGGACGACGCCATCGTCGTGGTGGAAAACGTCGAGCGGGTGATGGCCGAGGAAGGCCTGTCGCCCCGCGAGGCGGCGCGCAAGTCCATGGGCCAGATCCAGGGCGCGCTGGTGGGTATCGCCATGGTGCTGTCGGCGGTGTTCCTGCCGATGGCGTTCTTTGGCGGTTCCACCGGGGTGATCTACCGGCAGTTCTCCATCACCATCGTCTCGGCCATGGCCCTGTCGGTGATCGTGGCGCTGATCCTCACCCCGGCACTGTGCGCCACCATGCTCAAACCCATCGAGAAGGGCGACCACGGCGAGCACAAGCGCGGCTTCTTCGGCTGGTTCAACCGCAAGTTCCTCGCCACTACCCATGGCTACGAGCGCGGCGTCACCTCGATCCTCAAGCACCGCATGCCGTACCTGCTGATGTACGTGCTGATCCTCGGCGGCATGATCTATCTGTTCACCCGTATCCCCACCGCGTTCCTCCCCGACGAGGACCAGGGCGTGCTGTTCGCCCAGGTACAGACCCCGGCCGGTTCTTCCGCCGAGCGCACCCAGGTGGTGGTGGACTCGATGCGTGAGTACCTGCTGGACAAGGAAAGCAGCTCGGTGGCCTCGGTGTTCACCGTGACCGGCTTCAACTTCGCCGGCCGTGGCCAGAGTTCGGGCATGGCGTTCATCATGCTCAAACCCTGGGAAGAACGCCCCGGCGCGGAGAACAGCGTGTTCGCGCTGGCCCAGCGCGCGCAGCAGCACTTCTTCAGCTTCAAGGATGCGATGGTGTTCGCCTTCGCCCCGCCGGCGGTACTCGAACTGGGTAACGCCGTGGGCTTCGACATCTTCCTCCAGGACCAGGCCGGCGTCGGCCACGAAGTGCTGATGCAGGCGCGCAACCAGTTCCTCGGCATGGCCTCGCAGAACCCGGCGCTGCAACGCGTACGTCCCAACGGCCTGAACGACGAGCCGCAGTACAAGCTGCTGATCGACGACGAGAAGGCCAGTGCGCTGGGCGTGTCCCTGGCGGACATCAACAGCACCGTGTCCATCGCCTGGGGTTCGAACTACGTCAACGACTTCATTGACCGCGGTCGGGTGAAGAAGGTCTACCTGCAAGGCCGCCCGAACGCGCGGATGAGCCCTGAAGACCTGGACAAGTGGTACGTGCGCAACAGTTCCGGCGAGATGGTGCCGTTCAGCGCCTTCGCCACCGGCGAGTGGAGCTATGGCTCGCCAAAACTGGCGCGCTACAACGGCGTCCCGGCCATGGAAGTCCTCGGTGAGCCGGCCCCGGGCCGCTCCACCGGTGAGGCGATGGCCGCGGTCGAGGAGATGGTCAAGCAGTTGCCCAAGGGCGTCGGCTACTCCTGGACCGGCCTGTCCTACGAGGAGCGTCTGTCCGGCTCGCAGGCTCCGGCGCTCTACGCGCTGTCGCTGATCGTGGTGTTCCTCTGCCTGGCGGCGCTGTACGAGAGCTGGTCGATCCCGTTCTCGGTGATGCTGGTGGTGCCGCTGGGCGTCATCGGTGCGCTGCTGGCGACGTCCATGCGCGGCCTGTCCAACGACGTGTTCTTCCAGGTGGGCCTGCTGACGACCATCGGCTTGTCGGCGAAGAACGCCATTTTGATCGTGGAGTTCGCCAAGGAGCTGCACGAACGCGAAGGCAAACCCATCGTCGAAGCGGCCATCGAAGCGTGCCGGATGCGTCTGCGTCCGATCGTGATGACTTCCCTGGCGTTCGTCCTCGGCGTGTTGCCGCTGGCGATCTCCACGGGTGCAGGCTCGGGCAGCCAGCATGCAATCGGTACCGGCGTGATCGGCGGCATGGTCACCGCGACCATCCTCGCGATCTTCTGGGTACCGCTGTTCTATGTGGTGGTCAGTACCCTGTTCAAGGACAAGTTGTCCAAGGAACAGGAAGCCACCGAGAAGGGGCATTGATATGAGAAAGTCCTTACTGTCCCTCGCCATAGCAGCCGGTGTGTTGTCCGGCTGCTCGCTGATCCCCGACTACGAGCGCCCCGAGGCGCCCGTGGCCGCGGCTTACCCGCAGGGCGATGCCTACGATGCGGCACAACCGGCCAATGCCGGCGCCGACATCGGCTGGCGCGAGTTCTTCAAGGACCCGCAACTACAGCGACTGGTCGAAGTGTCGCTGGAAAATAACCGCGACCTGCGCGTCGCTGCATTGAACATCGAAGCCTACCGGGCGCAGTACCGTATCCAGCGGGCTGACCTGTTCCCGGCGGTGGACGCCAGCTTCGACGGCTCGCGCCAGCGCCTGCCGGCGGACCTGTCGCAGACCGGCAGCTCGATGATCAGCAGCCAGTACGGGGCGACCCTGGGCGTCACCGCCTGGGAAATCGACCTGTTCGGCCGCCTGCGCGCCCTGCGTGACCAGGCGCTGGAGCAGTACTTCGCCACCGAAGAGGCGCGTCGCAGCACCCAGACCAGCCTGGTGGCCAACGTCGCCAACGCCTACCTGACGCTGCGTGCCGACCAGGCACAGCTGCAGCTGACCCGCGACACCCTGGGCACCTACCAGAAGAGCTACGACCTGACCAAGCGCAGCTATGACGTCGGCGTTGCTTCGGCGCTGGACCTGCGCCAGGCACAGACCTCGGTGGAAAGCGCGCGGGCGACCCTGGCGCAGTACACCCGCCTGGTGGCGCAGGACCAGAATGCCCTGGTACTGCTGCTCGGCTCCGGTCTGCCGGCAGACCTGCCGCAAGGCCGTGGCCTGGGTGACGAGCTGCTGGCCACCGTGCCGGCGGGCCTGCCCTCCGACCTGCTGCAGCGCCGCCCGGACATCCTCCAGGCGGAGCACCAGCTCAAGGCGGCCAACGCCAACATCGGCGCGGCGCGGGCGGCGTTCTTCCCGAACATCAGCCTGACTGCCAACGCCGGCACCCTCAGCCCGGACCTCGGCGGCCTGTTCGACGGTGGCTCCGGCACCTGGCTGTTCAAGCCCTCGATCAGCCTGCCGATCTTCAACGCCGGCAGCTTGCGCGCGAGCCTGGACCTGGCCAAGGTGCAGAAGGACATCAACGTCGCGCAGTACGAGAAAGCCATCCAGACGGCCTTCTCCGAAGTCGCTGACGGCCTCGCTGCGCGCGGCACCTTCAACGAGCAGCTGCAGGCGCAGCGCGCGCTGGTGGACGCCAGTAGCGAGTACTACCGCCTGGCCGACAAGCGCTACCGCACCGGTGTGGATAACTACCTCACCCTGCTCGACGCGCAGCGCTCGCTGTTCAGTGCCCAGCAACAGCTGATCTCCGATCGCCTTAACCAGCTGACCAGCGAGGTCAACCTGTACAAGGCTCTCGGCGGCGGCTGGCAGGCCACGGCGGCCCAGGCCAAGCCGATCTCCAGTGAGGCACCCGAAGGCCGGTTGTTCTGACCGGAAACAAAAACGCCGCCCTCGGGGCGGCGTTTTTGTTTGGGGTAGTGAGCGGGTGCAACTGTCTTCTTCTGGATCCCTTTGCCCAGGATTTCCCTCTCCCTGTCTCTTTCCCTGAAGGGAGAGGGGACTGGGTCTGTGCCGGACGAACCCAGTGTGCCAGCCGGCACTGATAGCTCGCTCTCCCGTCAGCAGCGTAGGGCGCATAACCCGGAACAGGTTAAGCGCCACACATCGTTGCGCGGGAGCATGGGGCGGTTGGAGCGTGGGGCGGTTCGCGAGCAAGCTCGCTCCTACAGGGGGCGGTTTGGGCTCTTGTAGGAGCGAGCTTGCTCGCGAACCCGACCGATCAGAGCATCGCGCTACGCCCGGCCGGCTGGATATGGTTGTCCGCCAGCCAATCCAGTGCACACTCGCGCAGCCGTTCGCCCTGGTAGACGTACCAGGCCTGCAGCAGCTCCGGATAGCCCATCAGCACGTGGCGGAACGCCTTGAACGGCTTGCGCCCCTCGATAGCGTTGGCCAGGGCGGAATAGGCGTGGGGCTCGGGCACTTCGCGCAGGAACTCGCGCATCAGCTCCAGTGACTGGCCGCTGCTCAGCGGTTCGATGGGCAGCAGGCGCTCCGGCTCGCGGTGCAGCAGCTCGGCCAGTTCGGGGTCGGGGTCTTCTTCGGGAATCAGCAGCACCTGGCCGCTGAACAGATCGAGGTAGTGATCGATACCCTGGGTGTCGAGCGCGAAGGCGAGTTCGTCGAGGTCGATGGTCAGCGGGCGCATGGTCACTCTCCCAATATGGCGAGTGACTGATCCTACGCCATGCGCATGACAGCTGTCCTGCCGTTGTCGGCCGGTGCGGGCGCACCGACCGACTGGCGCATTACAGGCGGAAGCGGCCCACCTGCAGTTGCAGCTCGTTGCCCAGGCGCGCGAGCTCGGTGCTGGAGCTGGCGGTCTGTTCGCTGGCGGCGGCGGACTGGTCGGCGATCTCGCGCACCTGTACCACGCTGCGGTTGATCTCCTCGGCGACGCTGCTCTGCTCCTCGGCGGCCGAGGCGATCTGCAGGTTCATGCCCTGGATGTCGGCCACGGTGCGGGCGATCACGCCCAATGCCTCGCCGGCACGGCGGGTCAGCTCTACCGAGCTGCCGGTGAGGCGGCGGCTGTCGTCCATGCGCGTCACCGCTTCCTGGGCGCCGCGCTGCAGGCCAGCGATCAGGCCTTCGATTTCGGCGGTGGAGGACTGCGTGCGCTGGGCCAGGCCGCGCACCTCGTCGGCGACCACGGCAAACCCGCGCCCGGCCTCGCCGGCGCGGGCGGCTTCGATGGCGGCGTTGAGCGCCAGCAGGTTGGTCTGCTCGGCCACCGACTTGATCACGTCCAGCACGCTGCCGATCTTCTCACTCTCCTTGCGCAGCAGCTCCATGGCCTCGGCGGAGCGATCCACCTCAACGGCCAGGCGGTCGATCTGGTTCACCGCATCCTGCACCACCTGGTCGCCCTGGCGGGCCTGTTGGTCGGCCTGCTGGGCGGCGGCGGAAGCCTGCTCAGCGTTGCGCGCGACCTCCTGCACGGTAGCGGCCATCTCGTGGATGGCGCTGGCGACCTGCTCGGTCTCCACGCGCTGGCTATTCACCCCGGCGCGGGTCTGCTCAGTGACGGCAGAAAGTTCGTCGGCAGCCGTGGCCAGTTGGCTGACACTGCCGCCGATATGCCCCAGCAGCTGCGACAGGCTCTCGCGCATGCGCAGCATCACTCGCTGCAACTGGCCCAGCTCGTCGCTGCGCTGCAGGTTGAGGTCACGGGACAGGCCCTGGGACAGGTCGCCCTGGGCGATACGCTCGGCCAGCTCCAGCGCCTCATGCAGCGGGCGGACGATCTGGCGGTTGATGGCCCAGCCGGAAAGCATGCCGAACGCCAAGGCCAGGACGGCGATGAGAATCTGCCGGGTCTTGGCGGCGGCGGTCTCGGCATCGTTGCGTTTCAGGGTGTCGTCGTACAGGCGATCGCTCGCCGAAAGCAGTGCCTCGCTGGCGCCGTTCAGGCCCTTGCGCGCCTGCTGGGTAGCATTCACGCCGTCGCGAAAATGCTCAATGCCGCTGCGGTAGTTCTGCAGGTCTTTCAGCGCCGTGCTCAGGCCCTCCACGGCGATGCCCGGCAATTGGCTCTGCAGGGCGGTGCCAGTGTCGCGCAGCTTGTCGAAGGCCGCGAAAGCTGCCTGTTCGGCGCTGGCGGATTGCTCGAAGACGTAGCCACGCACCTGGTAGCGCACCACCAGCAGTTGCTGATGCAACTGGCCGACGGCCTGGGCGCCTTGCAGAAACTGGGCGTCGCCGGGGTGTTCGGCGAGCAGCTCGAAGAGTTGCTTGTCCAGCGCCTCGAATGCCTGCAGGGCGCTCTGCGCGCTCTCCACCAGGGTGCCGCGGGCCTGGGTGCGCTGGTCGACGGCGCGGGTCAGAGCGGAGAAGGCTTCGCGGTACTCGCTGACGGCCTGGCGTGCCACATCCAGCTGTTTGGCGTCGATGTCGCTGCCTTTCAGGCGCTGTTCGATCAGCTCCAGCATTTTCGTGCTGTGCTGCTCGACGCGCTCGGCCTGGCTGCGGTCGCCGCCCAGTTCGAACTGCAGACGCGCGAGGTTGGCCTGCTGGCTGAGATCGTTGAGTTCGGTGATGGTCGCCATCTGCTGGCCGCGTTCGGCCTGGTTATCCAGGCTGCCCAGGCCGCTGAGCAGCACCAGAAGCGTCAGGAAGAGGAGGATGCCGAAGCCCACCACCAGCTTCAGGCTGACGTTCAGACGTCCCAGCTGTACTACTAGCCAATCGTACATGTCGAATACTCCAGGCAGGCGTCGCCACGGGATCGACGGCCCGGGGCTGGCAAGAGCGAAAGGTGCGGAGGCGAGGCGGAATTGTCGGGACGCATCTTCGTGCGTCAGAGGCTATCGGCCGTCGAAAGGGAAACTGAAGGCGGGAATTTGCCGCGGGGTTTCTGGCGTGGCGCGCGAGCTCTTGTAGGAGCGAGCTTGCTCGCGAACTGATTGCGCAGTGGAGGCTGTTCGCGAGCAAGCTCGCTCCTACAGGTCGACTCCGTGCACGGGAAGGCCCTCTCTCTTCGGGAGAGGGCTGGGGTGAGGGGAAGCCCTGTGCCGATGTCCGGTATGGGGAAAGAAAAAAGGCCCGCATTGCGCGGGCCCTTTTCATCTCGGAAGGATCAGACGCGGAAGCGGCTGACCAGCACCTGCAGTTCGTTGCCCAGGCGCGCCAGTTCGACACTGGAGGCGGCGGTTTCCTCGCTGGCGGCAGCGGTCTGCTCGGAGATGTCGCGCACGTTCATCACGCTGCGGTTGATCTCCTCGGCCACAGCGCTCTGCTGCTCGGAGGCGGCGGCGATCTGCTGGTTCATCGACTGGATGGTCGACACCGTGCGGGTAATGGCGCCCAGGCGCTCGCCGGCGCGGCGGGTCAGGTCGACGGTGCTGACGGTCAGGTCGCGGCTGGTTTCCATCATCTGCACAGCCTGCTGGGTGCCGCTCTGCAGGCCGGCAATCAGCTCCTCGATCTCCTCGGTGGAGGACTGGGTGCGTTGCGCCAGGCCGCGCACCTCGTCGGCCACCACCGCGAAACCGCGGCCGGCGTCGCCCGCGCGGGCGGCTTCGATGGCGGCGTTGAGCGCCAGCAGGTTGGTCTGCTCGGCTACCGCCTTGATCACGTCCAGCACGCTGCCGATCTTCTCGCTTTCGCGCTTGAGCTTGAGCACCGATTCGTTGGTGCGGCCGACTTCGCCGGCCAGGCGGTCCATCTGGTTTACCGCTTCGTTCACCGCGCCTTCGCCGTCTCGGGCCTGGCGGTCGGCGGCAGAGGCGGCCTCGGAGGCTTCCTCGGCGTTGCGCGCAACTTCCTGCACGGTGGCAGCCATCTCGTTCATGGCGGTGGCGACCTGGTCGGTCTCGGTCTTCTGGTTGTTCACCCCGGCGCTGGTCTGCTCGGTCACCGCGGACAGCTCCTCGGCGGCACTGGCGATCTGCGTCACGCCGTCATGAATGCGGCCGATCAGCTCGCGCAGGGACAGGTTCATGCGCTGCATGCTCTTCTGCAGTTGGCCCAGTTCGTCGTGACGGTTGGTGGGGATGTCGCGACTGAGGTCGCCGTCAGCGATGCGCTCGGCATGGCCGAGTACGTCGCGCAGCGGATTGACGATCTGCGCGGTGATGATCCAGGCGGCGATGCTGCCCAGCACCAGGGCAATTGCGGCGGCCAGCCCCAGCAGCGTTTTGGCCTGGGCAACGCCGGCGTCGCGCTTGGCGGTCTGGGTGGTGGTCAGTTCGGCGCTGAGCTTCTCGATCTGCTGGCCGGCATCGCGCATGCGGTCACGGGCGGCCTGGCTGTCGTTGACCTCGTTGCGGTAGTTGGTCAGCGCGTTGCGGTAGGTTTCCAGCGCGTCGAGGGTGGCGCGGAACTCGCCGTTCAGCTCCACCGGCGAGGTGCTCATGTCGCTCTTCACGGCGTCGATCAGTTGCTGCAGCGCGGCGAGAGCGGGTTGTTCGAGGTTCTGCGCGTCGGTGCTGGTGTAGGCCATCACTTGCAGGCGCGCCTGCATGACCGCGCGGCCGAGGCCGGCAAGGTCCTGCAGGTGCTGCAGGCCTTCGGCGCTGCCGTTGCCGACCAGCTTCTGCTCGGCCTTCTGCAGGCCTTCGCTGACGGCGCCGGCAGATTTGACCAGCACCTGCTTGGCGGCGTCGCGCTCTTCGAAGGACTTCAGCAGCTGGGCGTACAGCTTGCGGTACTCCACGCTCAGGTCGTGCTGCTGGTCGATGACGCGACGGTCCTCGGCCTCGGTGAAGCGCTCGTTCAGCGAGCGGTGGCGCTGGTCCAGCTTGTCCAGTGTATCGAGCACCGCCTTGGCATCTTCCGGAGCGCGGGTGGACTGGAATTTCAGGCGGGCGATGCGCAGGTCCTTGGCGATCGCGATCAGCTCGGATATCTCGCCGAGCTTGTCGCCCCGGCTGATCACATTGCCCAGGTTGATCCAGCCGGTGAGGGCGATCAGCAGGGTGAGCAGCAGCACCAGGCCGAAGCCTGCGGCGAGTTTGAGTTTGACAGTCAGGTTGTTGAACCAGCGAAACATGAAGGCGGCGCTCCAGGATTGAACGGGGCCGGTACGCATGGCTGAGCAGGAAATGCGCAGAGTGGGGGACGACCGGTACCGCTGATATCGGCGCGGGCGCGTGGAACTGAAGAGTTCCGGAGTGCTTTTTCTGACTGGCGGTTCACGCTGGAGGCCGCGTGGTTACTGGCTTTGCGCCAGCTTTAGTTAGAACAGTCGTGCCAGAAGTGCGGTCACGGCGGTCTCGACGCGCAGGATGCGTTCGCCCAACTGGACGGGGCTCAGGCCGGCCTCTCGCAGCTTGTCGACCTCGTAGGGAATCCAGCCGCCTTCCGGGCCGATGGCCAGCGTCACGGGTTCGTTCAGCGCGCGCGGGCACTCGGGCCAGGGGCCGGGATGGCCGATCAGGCCGAGACTGCCGGCAGCCAGGGCGGGCAGGCGGTCTTCGACGAAGGGCTTGAAGCGCTTCTCGATGATCACCTCGGGCAGCACGGTATCGCGTGCCTGCTCCAGGCCGAGGATCAACTGCTCGCGCACGGCGTCGGGTTCGAGGAACGGCGTCTGCCAGAAGCTCTTTTCCACCCGGTAGCTGTTGAGCAGCACCAGGCGCGGTACGCCCATGGCGGCAACGGTCTGCAGCACGCGGCGGAGCATCTTGGGGCGGGGCAGGGCGAGCAGGAGGGTCAGCGGCAGTTTGGCCGGCGGGGCCTGGTCGAAGCTGACCTGCAACTCGGCCTCGTTGGCTTCCAGGCGCAACAGGCGGCCTTCACCCATCAGGCCGCCAAGGCGGCCGACGCGCATCCGGTCGCCACTTTCAGCGCGGTGGACTTCCTGCATGTGGGTGAGGCGGCGGTCGCGCAGGATCACGCGGTCCGCCGCGACGAAGTCGACGTCGTCAAGCAGCAGCAGGTTCACGGGCGGGTGGCCGGCGGCTGGTCGACCTTGGACTCTTCTTCCTCTTCCGGGCCGCGCTTGCGGATCAGGTGGCTGAACAGTACGCCGGCCTCGAACAGCAACCACATCGGTACTGCCAGCAGGGTCTGCGACAGCGGGTCAGGCGGGGTGAGGATCATGCCGACCACGAAGCAGCCGATGATCACGTACGGGCGGATCTTCTTCAGGTAGGCCACGTTGACCACCCCGATCCACACCAGCAGAACGGTGGCCACGGGAATCTCGAAGGCCACGCCGAAGGCGAACAGCAGGGTGAGGAAGTCCAGGTAGCTGTTGATGTCCGTCATCGGTGTCACGCCTTCCGGGGCCTGGCCGAGGAAGAAGTGGAACATCAACGGGAACACCAGGAAGTAGGCGAAGGCCATGCCGGCATAGAACAGCACGATGCTGGAGGCCAGCAGCGGCAGGGCGACGCGCTTCTCGTGCTTGTACAGGCCGGGTGCGATGAAGCCCCAGACCTGGGCGAGGATCACCGGCATGGCGAACAGCACGGCGACGATCATGGTCAGCTTCAGCGGCGCGAGGAAGGCCGACGCCGGGTCGATGGCAATCATGGTCGCGCCTTCGGGCAGGAAGCGACGCAGCGGCTCGGAGGCCAGCGCGTAGATCTTCTGCGAGAAGTACAGCAGGCCGATGAAGATCACGAAGATCGCCACCACGCAGCGCAGCAGGCGCGTGCGCAGCTCGGTCAGGTGCGAGACCAGGGGCATTTCCTGGTCGTGTTCGGGCTGGTCGGGTTTTTCGGCGCTCATGGGGTACGCGGCGTCTCGGGCGAAGCGGGCGGCTGGCTCGCGGCGGTCGGTTGGCTGACTTCCGGCGCTTGTGGCGTAGCGGCGGGTGCCGCTTCCGGCGCGGCCGGCGGGACGATGCCGGCGCCCGGCAGGCTGTTCAGGCGGCTGTTGGGCGCGATGCTCGGCGCTGCGGGCGGCTCGGCAGGCGCCCCCTGGCCCTCAGGCTGGGTTTGCGTCTGCGGCTGCGGATTGAAGGTTTCCCGGGCCTGCTCTTGCAGGTCGGTCAACGGCGCCATCAGCTTCTTGGCTTCCTGTTCCATCTGCAGGATGTGTTCGTTGTGCAGCTGGCGGCGGATTTCATCCGCGCCCAGCTCGCGCTCCACTTCCGTCTTGATGGCGTTGAAGCTGCGCTTGAGCCGGCCGATCCACAGGCCGGCGGTGCGCGCGGCACCCGGCAGGCGGTCGGGGCCGAGCACCAGCAGGGCGACGAGGCCCACCAGCAGCAGTTCGCTGAAGCTGATACCGAACATGGTTTATTCCATCAGTCCTTGCGAGCCGGTTCTTCGACCTTCTGCGCCTGGGCGTCGATGGTGTGCGGCTGGTTCAGCGGCGGGTTGCCGGCAGCGGCGTTCGGGTCTTTCTTCTCGTCTTCCTCGGTGTTCATCGCTTTCTTGAAGCCCTTGATGGCTTCGCCGACGTCCGAACCGAGGTTCTTCAGGCGCTTGGTGCCGAAGACCAGGACCACGACGATCAGGATGACGACCCAGTGTTTCCAGTCAAAGATGCCCATCTTGTTTTCCTCGCAAAGTTGTCGGGTTCAGGCAGACGGTTGGCGCGCGGCTTTCTCGTCGTGCCCGGAAAGGCCGAAGCGGCGGTCCAGCTCGTCCAGTACCGCCTGCGGGTGCTGGCCGAGGGCGGCGAGCATCACCAGGGAGTGGAACCAGAGGTCGGCCGTTTCGTAGATCAGGTCCGTGCAGTCACCGCTGGTGGCGGCGTCCTTGGCGGCGAGAATGGTTTCCACCGACTCTTCGCCAACCTTCTCCAGGATCTTGTTCAGGCCCTTGTGATACAGGCTGGCCACGTAGGAGCTGTCCGGTGCGGCATTCTTGCGCGCTTCGAGGACTTCCGCCAGACGGGCGAGGGTATCAGTGCTCATGGGGTTTTCCTGTACCTACGTGGGAGTAGATGGCATCCGGGTCCTTGAGGACCGGGTCGACGGTCTGCCAGGCGCCGTTCTCGAACACCCGGTAGAAGCAGCTTTCGCGGCCGGTGTGGCAGGCGATGCCGCCCAGCTGTTCGACCATCAGGATCACCACGTCGGCGTCGCAGTCCAGGCGCAGTTCATGCAGCTTCTGCACGTGGCCGGAGTCCTCGCCCTTGCGCCAGAGCTTGCCGCGCGAGCGCGACCAGTAGATGGCGCGGTGCTCGGCGGCGGTGAGGGTCAGGGCTTCGCGGTTCATCCAGGCCATCATCAGCACGCGGCCGGTGCGATGGTCCTGGGCGATCGCCGGCACCAGTCCATCGGCATTCCACTTGATTTCGTCCAGCCAGTCTTTCATCTCGGGTTCCGTACAGCGGGCACGCGCGGTGCCCAGAGCCACTTTGTAAGCCACTTCGTATAGCGGTTAAGTGTGCCAGCCGCTGGGGCGACTGGCTATCGGCGCAGAATCAGATACAGACCACCGGCCAGCATCGCCCAGGCAGGCCAGGCAGCGAGGCTATGGGTGGCCAGGCCGGTTTCGGCGGCGCCGGCGACCAGCACCGCGCCGATCAGCCGCGCCGGCCAGGCGCCCGCGCCAGGGCCGCGGGTCTCGATCACCAGGCGCTTGTCCGGATCGGGGTCGCGGGACAGTCGCTCCAGGGTCTCGCGCGTCATCTGCGCCAGGTGCGGCAGTTGCTCGATGTGTTGCTGGGCATTGCGCATCAGGGTACCGGGGCTCATGCGCTCGCGCATCCAGCGTTCCAGGTAGGGCTGCGCGGTAGTCCACAGGTCCAGCTCCGGGTAGAGCTGGCGGCCCAGGCCTTCGATGTTCAGCAGGGTCTTCTGCAGCAGCACCAGTTGCGGCTGCACTTCCATGTTGAAGCGCCGTGCGGTCTGGAACAGGCGCAGCAGCACCTGGCCGAAGGAGATGTCCTTGAGTGGCTTCTCGAAGATCGGCTCGCAGACGGTGCGGATCGCCGCTTCGAAGTCGTTGACCTTGGTTTCCGCCGGCACCCAGCCCGAGTCGATGTGCAACTGGGCGACCTTGCGGTAATCGCGCTTGAAGAAGGCGATGAGGTTGCGCGCCAGGTAGTCCTGGTCCTCGTCGGTGAGGCTGCCGACGATGCCGCAGTCCACCGCGATGTACTGCGGGCTCCACGGCGTGCGGGTGCTGACGAAGATGTTGCCGGGGTGCATGTCGGCGTGGAAGAAGCTGTCGCGGAACACCTGGGTGAAGAAGATCTCCACGCCGCGCTCGGCCAGCGCCTTGAAGTCGGTGCGCTGATCGCGCAGGGTGTCCAGGTCGGTGACCGGGATGCCGTAGATACGCTCCATCACCAGCACCTTGGGGCGGCACCAGTCCCAGTAGACCTGGGGCACGTAGAGCAGCGGCGAGCCTTCGAAGTTGCGCCGCAGCTGCGAGGAGTTGGCCGCTTCACGGAGCAGGTCCAGCTCGTCGTAGATGGTTTTCTCGTAGTCGCTGACCACCTCGGCCGGGTGCAGGCGGCGGGCATCGGCGGAGATGCGCTCGGCGGTGCGGGCGAGGATGTGCAGCCAGGCGATGTCGGAGCGGATCACCGGCTCCAGGTTCGGGCGGATGACCTTGACCACCACTTCCTCGCCGCTTTTCAGCTGCGCGGTGTGCACTTGCGCCACCGAGGCGGAGGCCAGCGGCTCGCGCTCGAAGCGGGAGAACACCTGCTCGATCTTCGCGCCCAGCTGTTGCTCGATGAGCGCTACGGCCTGTTCCGGTGGGAAGGGTGGAACCTTGTCCTGCAGGAAGGCCAGCTCCAGGGCGATGTCGTCGGGGAGCAGGTCCCGGCGGGTGGAGAGGATCTGGCCGAACTTGATGAAGATCGGCCCGAGGTCTTCCAGCGCCAGCCGGATGCGCGCACCACGGCTGAGCTCCAGCGGCTTGCGCGGCAGCCAGCGCCAGGGCAGCAGGCCGCCCACCAGGCGCAGCCACCAGGGCAGGAAGGGCAGTTCGAGGACCATGTCGTCCAGGCGGTAGCGGATGGCTACGCGCTG
This sequence comes from Pseudomonas sp. NY15435, assembly GCF_048068295.1. Lineage (NCBI taxonomy): Bacteria > Pseudomonadati > Pseudomonadota > Gammaproteobacteria > Pseudomonadales > Pseudomonadaceae > Pseudomonas > Pseudomonas sp. NY15435. The sequence continues at coordinate 160,527 of NZ_JBLUQA010000001.1, read as the reverse complement.
GATGCGCAGCAGGCGGCGGATGGCGAGCAGCTTCATGCGTCAGGCTTGATCTTCTGGGTCAGGCGGGTGATCCGCGCGTCGAGGCGGTCGAGGGACATCTTCAACTGGTCCAGCTCGGCGAAGCGCGCTTCGGCTTCGTGCTGGCCGACCAGGCTGCGGCTTTCCTCGGCAAGATAGTCGGCGAGGCTCAGACGCAGGCTTTCCAGACTGTCGCCGGCCCAAGCCATGCCGCCGCGCAGGCGCGCGCCGAGCAGGTGCGCAGGCACCGGGCCGAGCCAGCGGGAGACTTCGTACTCCCAGTCCAGCTCCAGGCTCTGGAGGATATCAGCCAGCTCCAGCAGCATCGCGCTGTCACCGCCCATGGTCACTTCCGGGCTGTGCAGGACGCGGGTCTTGTCCTTGGCCAGCGCCAGTTGCAGCAGGCTGCCGGCCGGCGCGACGAGGGTGCAGTCGGGCTGGGCCTCGTGGTGCGCGGCCAGGTGCAGGCCGTCGGCATCGGGCAGGATGAACAGCCGCAGCGCGGGCGCCTGGCAGTCCACTTCCAGCACCTTGCCAGCGAGCCGGCCAAGGCGCTTCAGCGCCACGCCATCGAGCCGCAGCACGCGGTTGACGGTGGCTTCGGCGCTGGCCAGGGCGGCCTGCAGGAGCAGGGTCATCAGGGCTTGATGCCGCGGTGCAGGGCGACCACGCCGCCAGTCATGTTGTGGTAGGTGACGCGGTCGAAGCCGGCCTCCACCATCATTGACTTCAGCGTTTCCTGGTCGGGGTGCATGCGGATCGACTCGGCGAGGTAGCGGTAGCTCTCGGAGTCGTTGGTCACCAGCTTGCCCATCAGTGGCAACAGGGTGAAGGAGTAGGCATCGTAGGCCTTGGACAGCAGGCTGCTGGTGGGCTTGGAGAATTCCAGCACGAGCAGGCGGCCGCCGGGCTTGAGCACCCGCAGCATGGAGCGGATGGCTTCGTCCTTGTGGGTGACGTTGCGCAGACCGAAGGCGATGGTCACCGCGTCGAAGTAGTTGTCGGGGAACGGCAGCTTCTCGGCGTCGGCCTGGACGAAGTTGACGTTGCCGGCGACGCCGCTGTCGAGCAGCTTGTCGCGACCGACCTTGAGCATCGAGGCATTGATGTCGGCCAGTACCACTTCGCCGGTCGGGCCGACCAGGCGGGAGAACTGGCGGGTCAGATCGCCGGTGCCGCCGGCGATGTCCAGCACCCGGTTGCCGGCGCGCACGCCGGACAGTTCGATGGTGAAGCGCTTCCACAGACGGTGGATGCCGCCGGACATCAGGTCGTTCATCAGGTCGTACTTGGCGGCGACCGAGTGGAATACCTCGGCGACCTTCTCGGCCTTCTCGCTCTCGCGCACGGTCTTGTAGCCGAAGTGCGTGGTGGGATCGGCGCCGTCCTGGCCGGCTTGTGGCTTGCGCGGTTCGCTCATGGCATTTCTACCCTGGAAGTCAGTGGCGGGCATTCTAACAGGATGCGCAGAAAACGCCGCTCCGCTCGCCGCCGCATGAGGGGTGCCGGGGTGCGGCGATACGGCGCGGCGCGTATCATCTGGAAAGTCAGTCACTCGCGGAGTTCAAGAATGTCCCGTATCCATGTCGAACGATCCCACTCCCTCGGCCTTGAAGCCGCCCGCGCCAAGGCGGAGAAACTTGCCGACAAGCTCGGCCGCGAGCATGGCGTGAGCAGCGAGTGGCAGGGCGACACCCTGCTGTTCAAGCGCAGCGGCGTGGACGGGCGCATCGAGGTGGCCGCGGACAGGGTCGCGGTGGACGTGAAGCTGGGGCTGATGCTTTCGGCCATGGGCGGCCTGCTCAAGGGCGAGATCGAGCGTGCGCTGGACAAGGCCCTGGCCTGATGCCTTCCGGCCCCGCTTCTCGCGGGGCCATGCTGCTTTCGGGCGGCGCCGGCTTTCCCTCGAAGCCTGGTATGTGTTTTCTAATTTTCCCCGATACCTTGACTCACAGTCCCGCCTTTCGCGGGCAGCTATTCGACATCATCGAATCCGAACCCTGTGAGGTGCCACCATGGCCAAGGCTGTCAGCAAGAAGAAAGTCGTAGAGCTCGAATCCTCTCTCTACTCCGATGCCAAGCACTACGCCCGGCAGATCTGGCTTGCGGGCCTGGGCACCTACGCTCGCGTGGGTCAGGAAGGCAGCGAGTACTTCAAGGAACTGGTCAAGTCCGGCGAGTCCGTGGAGAAGAAAGGCCGCGACCTGGTGACCACCCAGATCGACGCCGCCAATGACAGCGTCAAGGGCCGACTGCACAGCGTGAAGGCCAAGCTGAACTTCGAGAAGATCGAGGAAGCGTTCGATGCACGTGTCGCCTCTGCCCTCAATCGAATCGGAATTCCCTCCAGGCGTGATGTGGAGGCGCTCTCTGCTAAGCTGGATGAGCTGAGCGCAGTGCTCGAGCGTGTCGCGAGAACCCAATAAGGAGAGCAGGATGGCTGGCAAAAAAACTACCGATAAAAAAGAGTCCAGTTGGATCGGCGAGATCGAGAAATACTCGCGGCAGATCTGGCTGGCTGGCTTGGGGGCCTACTCGAAGGTCAGCAAGGACGGCAGCAAGGTGTTCGAGACCCTGGTCAAGGACGGCGAGAAGGCTGAGAAACTGGCCAAGACCGAAGTCGAGGGTGCGGTGAAGACTTCCACCCGTTCCGCGAAAGCGCGCGTCGATGCCGTCAAGGGCGCCGCGATCGGCAAGTGGGGCGAGCTGGAAGAAGCCTTCGACAAGCGCCTGAACAGCGCGATCTCGCGCCTGGGCGTTCCCAGCAGCCGTGAAGTGAAAGACCTGCACAGCAAGGTCGACAGCCTCACCAAGCAGATCGAGAAGCTCACCGGCGTCAGCGTCGCCAAACCGGCCGCCAAGGCTGCCGCGAAACCCGCAGCGAAAGCCGCCGCCAAACCGGCCGCGAAACCCGCTGTGAAGACCGCGGCTTCCAAACCGGCTGCCAAAACCGCCGCCAAGCCCGCTGCGAAACCTGCAGCGAAGCCGGCCGCCAAGCCCGCCGCTAAAGCCGCCGCAAAACCGGCTGCCAAGGCTGCCGCGAAACCCGCAGCCAAGCCTGCTGCCAAGCCGGCTGCCAAGGCTGCGGCCAAGCCTGCCGCGAAACCGGCTGCCAAGCCCGCTGCTGCGAAAGCCGCCGCGAAGCCCGCTGCAAAACCGGCTGCTGCCGCCAAGCCTGCCGCTGCGAAACCTGCAGCCAAGCCGGCCGCGGCGAAGAAGCCCGCCGTGAAGAAGCCTGCTGCACCCAAGGCTGCCGCCAAACCGGCCGCTGCGAAACCGGCAACCGCCCCGGCCGCCACTGCTGCACCGTCGGCTCCCGCCGCCGCACCAGCCGTGACGCCGTCCGCCGCTGCTCCGGCAACGCCGCCGTCCCAGGCCTGATTGGTCTGCCGCAACACCCACGCCCGGCCTCGCGCCGGGCGTTTTCATTTCTGAGGGGCGTGAGTCAGGGGGCGAGGTAGCGCTTGGCGAGTCGTTCGGCGATCAGCTGCGAGTCCGGGCGCAAGTGCGGCGCCACCAGCATCATCACCTGGAACACTACCTGGCGGACGTCACCTTCGTGGTCGAGGATGCGCTGGTAGTCGAGGGAGAACAGCAGGGTCAGGGTGATCTGCTCCACCAGCTGGCCGAGGGCGTCGGTATCGCTGACCAGTTCGTCCTGCGCCTTGAGTTGCGCGAGCAGGGTAGCCAGGGTGCGCTTGAGCTGGTTGAGCCAGGCACGCACGCCGCGGGCCAGCTTGGGCAGCTTGCCGGAGAGGTTGGAAAGGTCCTGGAAGAGGAAGCGGTAGTGCGCCAGGCGCTCGACGATCAGGTGCAGAAACAGCCAGTAGTCCTCGGCGCCCAGTCGCACGTCTTCGGGCGGATCGAGCAGCGGCGCCAGTTCGTCCTGGAAGCGCTCGAACAGCGCCAGCACCAGCGGCTCCTTGCCGTGGAAGTGGTAGTAGAGATTGCCGGGGCTGATGCCCAGTTCGGTGGCGATCTCCAGGGTGGACACGTTGGGCTCGCCCTGCTCGTTGAACAGTTGCAGGGCGCATTCGAGAATCCGGTCGCGCGTTTTCATCCGTGCTCTTGTTCCAGCCGCAGTGGGCCGACGATAGCCGCAGGGGAGTTGGCTGCCAATGGTTTCGCGGCAAACTTCCGCATGGCTTGCCTGTAAGGGCGAGCTTGCTCGCGAACGGTATTTCCGGAGACGCCGTCGCTCGCTCGGTCGGTTCGCGAGCAAGCTCGCTCCTACAAAAGCTCCGATATCACGGCTCAACGCACGTGCACGTAAGTCCCTGGCGCGGCTTCTTTGGGCGGGTGCTCGGCGTTGCCCAGTTCGAAGTTCACGGCGCGACGTTCGCCTGAGCGCTCCTGAATCCATTCCAGCCATACCGGCCACCAACTGCCCTCCTGGCGTTTGGTGTCGTAGTACCAGGCGCGGGGGTCGGAGCTGATCTTGCCGTTCTCGAAGTAGCAGGCCTTGGGGTTGCCCGGTGGGTTGAGGATGCTCTGGATGTGCCCGCTGTTGGACAGCACGAAGCGAGTCTCGCCGCCCAGCAACTGGGCTGAGCGGTACACCGCGTCCCACGGGGTGATGTGGTCGGTGATGCCGGCGACGTGGAAGTTGTCCACCGCCACCTTCTTCAGGTCGATGGGGGTGCCGTTGACCTCCATGGCGCCAGGTCGCGCCAGCGGGTTGTGCTTGAAGAAGTCGAGGAAGTCGCCGTGCAGCGCGGCGGGCAGGCGGGTGTTGTCGTTGTTCCAGTAGAGGATGTCGAAGGCCGGCGGTTGCTTGCCCAGCAGGTAGTTGTTGACCCAGTAGTTCCAGATCAGGTCGTTGGGGCGCATCCAGGCGAACACCTTGGCCATGTCGCGGCCATCCAGCACGCCGTGCTGGTAGGAGCGGCGCTTGCTGCTCTCCAGGGTCTGCTCGTCGGCGAATAGCGCAGCGGGGGTTTCCACCTGGCTGTCCAGCAGACTCACCAGGTAGGTGGCGCTGGCGATCTTGCGCAATTGCCGACGCGCCTGCAGATGGCCCTGCAGCGCGGCGATGGTCAGGCCGCCGGAGCAGGCGCCCATCAGGTTGACACTGCGGCTGCCGCTGATGGAGCGGCATACCTCGATGGCCTCATCCAGCGCCTGGGTGTAGGTCGACAGTCCCCACTCGCGGTGGCGCGCGTCGGGGTTGCGCCAGCTCACTATGAAGACCTGCAGGTTGTTCTTCAGGGCGAACTGGACGAAGCTCTTTTCCGCTGACAGATCGAAGATGTAGTACTTGTTGATCTGCGGCGGCACGATCAGCAGCGGCTTGGCATACAGGTGCTCGCCCATCGGCTTGTACTGGATCAGCTCCAGCACTTCGTTGCGGAACACTACGGCGCCGGGCGTGGTGGCCAGGTTCTGGCCGATCTCGAAGGCGCTGCGGTTGACCTGGCTGGGCATCCCGCCGTTGTGCCTCAGGTCGTCCAGCAGGTGCTGCACGCCCTTGAGCAAGCTCTGTCCGCCGGTGTTGAACAACTCCTTTACCGCCAGCGGGTTGATCAGGGTATTCGAGGGTGCGGCGGCATCGGAGAGGATCGACAGCAGGAAGCGCGCGCGGGCGCGGTCGTCGTGGTTCAGGTCGCTCTCATCCACCCAGGCCAGCAGTTGCTTTTGCCAGGCCAGGTACGCCTGCACGGTGCGCCGGTAAAGTGGGTTCAGGCGCCACGACGGGTCCTGGAAACGGGCATCCTGGGGATTGGGCTGCAACGGTGAATCGCCGATCAGCACCTTGCCCATCTGCTTGCCGAAGGCTGCCAGATGCCGTGCCGAATGCATCGGCTGGCGCACGCCCTGCAGCGCCAGCGTGCGCAGGGTGGACAGCATGTCCTTGCCGCGCAGGCCGACCATCGCGCTCTGCGCATTCATGTATTGGGTGGGAACGGGGACGCTACCAGGCTCAGCTTTCTCTCGCATGAACAGCACTCCGTAAAGGGTCCGACCTGCCAATGGCGACGCAAAGCCTGTACCAGAATCGGGAATGGCCCGTTCCAGACACTTGCCGCCGGTTCGAGGGATGTGCACGGGTATCGACGCGAGAGAAAACTGCCCGAAAACAGGGCAGCGGATCAGCAGCCGGGTTGCCCTGCGGACACCCGGGCAGGCGGCCGCAGTTGAGGTCCCGATTCAGGCGTTACGTGTCGATACCCGTGAACACGCCTGTTTGTTGTTCGGCTCTTTAAAAAAAGTGCCTGCGCGGCGATCGGTCAAGGCAGCTTGCCCTCGAACTATGACGAACCTGTGATGCGTCAGCTGGCCTTGGGAGTGAACGGGCGGGGGTGGATCACGGCGCGCTGCCGTTCTTCCTGGAGGAATTTCATGATGATCGGCGCCACGGTTTCGGCGCGGGTCACCAGGAACAGGTGGCCGTCATCGATCACGTGGAGCTCGGCGTTGGGGATGCGCCAGGCCAGCATGCGCATGTTGATCAGCGGGATGATCGGGTCGTCGTCGCCGGCGAGGATCAGCGTCGGCTGACGGATCTTGTGCAGCCAGTGGATGCTGGTCCAGCCCAGGCCGGCGAACAGTTGCCAGTAGTAGCCCATCTTGCCCGACGAGCGCACCTTGCTGGCGAAGGCCATGGCCAGCTTAGGGTCGCGGCGGAAGGCGCCGCCATAGATGTCCGGGGCGATGTGCACGCCATAGGAGGGCTGGATATAGCGCCGCGGGCTGGCCATGCGCCAGAGTACCCGCGGCTTGCCCGGCACCATCACCGCGCCGGCAGCGGTGGCGGCGAGAATCAGCTTCTTGCAGCGCTCCGGGTAGTCATGGGCGAACTGCTGCGCCAGGGCGCCGCCCCACGACACGCCGATGGCCGTCACCTGGCCGTAGTCCAGGTAATCGAGCATCCGCGCCGCCAGTTTGGCCAGGCCGGGGAAGCGGTACGGCGTGCTTGGGGTCGAGGAGCCGCCAACGCCGGGGACGTCGAAGGCGATCACCTCCAGGTCCGGGTCCAGCGCGGCGACGAAGGGGAAGACCAGTTCCAGGTTGGCACCGATGCCGTTGAAGATCAGCAGCGGCGTCATGTGTTTCTTGCCCGGGCGCACGGCGGTGCGGATGGTCTGCCCGTCGAGCTCGATGGTGCGGAACTCGAAGGGCTGCGCCGCCGGCGCCTTGCTCGGCAGGATCTCCTCGTCGCTGCGTTTGCTGCGCGCGCGCCGGCTCGTCGGCGCGGCCACTTCCACGGCCGTCGACGATTCTGGAGTGTTGGCGTCGTCCACGGCGCCGGCTTGCGGGAGGAGTTCTGTTTTCATCGTTCGTGTACGTAGGTTCCGGGGGAGGCTTCGCCAGCCGGATAGGTTTTGTTACCCAGCGAAGTCGGCGCCTTGCGCGTTTTGCCGGAGCGTTCGGCCAGCCAGTTCTGCCAGTGCAGCCACCAGGAGTCGGCGTGCTTGCTGGCGTTTTCCTGCCAGGTCTTCGGATCCACCGAGAGTTCCGGGCCGGTCATGAAGCGTGCCTTGGGGTTACCCGGCGGGTTGAGGATGCTCTGGATGTGCCCGCTGTTGGAAAGGACGAATTCGCACTTGCCGCCGAGCAGGCGCGCAGAGCGGTAGCAGGCTTCCCACGGGGTGATGTGGTCGTTGAGGCCCGCCAGGCAATAGAAGTCGCAGGTCACCTGCTTGAGATCGATCGGTGTGCCACCCACCTCCAGCGCACCGGAGCGGCTCAGCGGGTTGGTCTTGAACATTTCCACCAGTTCGCCGTGCAGTGCGGCCGGCAGGCGCGTGGTGTCGTTGTTCCAGAACAGGATGTCGAAGGCTGGCGGCTCGTTGCCGAGCAGGTAGTTGTTGACCCAATAGTTCCAGATCAGATCGTTGGGACGCATCCAGGCAAACACCTTGGCCATGTCCTTGCCTTCCAGCACGCCGGCCTGGTACGAGCGGCGCTTGGCGGCTTCCAGGGTCTTCTCGTCGGCGAACAGGGCGACCTGGGTATCCAGTTCGAAGTCCAGCACGCTGACCATCTGGGTGAAGGCGTTGACCTTTTTCTCGCCCAGCGCGGCGTAGTGGCCGAGCAGGGTGACGGTGGTGATGCCGCCGGAGCAGGCGCCGAGCATGTTCAGGTCCTTGGCGCCGGTGATGGCCAGGACCACGTCGATGGCTTCCTTCAGCGCCTCGATGTAGGTGGTCAGGCCCCACTCGCGCTGCGCCTTGGTCGGGTTGCGCCAGCTGACGATGAAGGTCTGTACCTGGTTGCGCAGGCAGAAGCGCGCCAGGCTCTTCTCCGGCGACAGGTCGAAGACGTAGAACTTGTTGATCTGCGGAGGCACCACCAGCAGCGGGCGCTCATGCACGCTCTCGGTGATCGGCTTGTACTGGATCAGTTCCAGCACGTCGTTGCGGAACACCACCGCGCCATCAGTGACGGCCAGGTTCTTGCCGACCTCGAAGGCGTCCATGTTCACCTGGCTGGGCATGCCGCCGTTGTTCACCAGGTCCTTGGCCAGATGGGTAAGACCGTCGAGCAGGCTCTTGCCGCCGGTCTCGAAGAAACGTTTGACCGCCGCCGGGTTGGACAGCGTGTTGGTCGGCGCCATGGCCTCGGTCATCAGGTTGATGACGAATTGGCCGCGGCTGATGTCCTGGGGTGACAGGTCGCTCTCACCCATCCAGGTGTGCAACTCCTTGCGCCAGGCCAGGTAGGTCTGCAGATAACGGCGGTAGAGCGGGTTCTGGCTCCAGGCCGGATCGTTGAAGCGACGGTCGTCGTCCGACGGCTTCAGGTCGGATTTGCCGAGCAGCACGTTCTTCAGCTCCAGGCCGAAGTGGGTCACGTGCTTGGCGCTGTGGAAGGGCTGCTTGATCGCTTGCAGCAACACCATCCGGGCAGAGGTGAGCAGGTCCTTGCCGCGAATCCCGATCACCGGGTTCAGGGCGAGGGTATTTTCCGCGGCTTGCTGGGGTAGATCGCTGTTGTTCTTCTGGGTCATCGGCGACGCTCCATTGTCCTGAGACGCATACTGGCGGGGCTCACCTTCGTGACGTAGGGCCAAGTACTTCTCGGGGTTGCGGAACGTGGAGACAGCTCCACGCGATTCATCTACTTGGCGGCATCACTGGAACTTCTGGTGACCACGCTCTGTGCACTGTAACTCCGTACATTGCACTGCCTTGGTTACCCGAGTTTCCTTCGCCGCGCAAGCTGGTGCAGCGTGGGCCAACTCCTAGGAGTATGTCGGGAAAAGTTAGAAAACGCGCCCTAGAGCGGGGGCATCTCGCCAATCCCCTGACGGCGAACACGCAGGCAGCAGTCTGCAACGGGAATGTTGCAAATGGCGTGCCCTGGAGCGATTGCCCGACGAAGGTTGGTGCGCAGGGAGAGCTGGAGGGATAGATCGAACGAGTTGTAGGAGCGGTGCGGGGGCTTTTGTAGGAGCGAGCTTGCTCGCGAACGAATCACCCGGCAGCCCCGAGGCTGGGCTGGTTCGCGAGCAAGCTCGCTCCTACGAAATGAACTTACAGCATGAGTTTGACCACGGACTCCGACGGGTCGCGCGATTTGCCGGCTTTCTCCAGCTGCGCCAGATAGTCGGCCCACATCTCGTCCTGGCGCACGCACAGCTCGTAGAGGTAATCCCAGGTGAACAGGCCGCTGTCGTGGCCGTCGTCGAAGGTCAGTTTGAGCGCGTACTGCCCAGCCGGTTCCAGATTGCTCAGGCCGACATTCAGCTTGCCCACCTGCAGCACCGGATTGCCGTGACCCTGGACCTCCGCCGACGGCGAGTGCACACGCAGGAATTCCGCGGAAAGCTCGTAGGACTGCTCCCCGTAGGTCAGCGAAAGCTTCTTGGAGGCCTTGTGCAGCTTGATGGCGGAAGGGATGTGCATGGGTGACTCCTGAACGGTCATGGCGGCATTGTAGCGCCGCGCAAAAAGGAAGGGGCGCCCTGAGGCGCCCCGTCGCTGTGGCGTTGATCCGTTTACAGGATGTAGCGCGACAGGTCCTCGTCCTGGGCCAGTTCGCCCAGATGGCCGTTGACGTAGGCCGCGTCGATCACGATGGCCTTGTCGCTGTGCTCGCTGGCGAGGTCGGCGGCGTCGAAGGACACCTCTTCGAGCAGGCGCTCGAGCAAGGTGTGCAGGCGACGGGCACCGATGTTCTCGGTCTTCTCGTTGACCTGGAAGGCGATCTCCGCGAGGCGCTTGATGCCGTCGGCGGCGAACTCGATGTCCAGGCCTTCGGTCTTCAGCAGCGCGGTGTACTGCTCGGTCAACGAAGCGTGCGGCTCGCTGAGGATGCGCTCGAAGTCGCTCGGGCTCAGGGCTTTCAGCTCGACGCGGATCGGCAGGCGGCCTTGCAGTTCCGGCACCAGGTCGCTGGGCTTGGACAGGTGGAATGCGCCCGAGGCGATGAACAGGATGTGGTCGGTTTTCACCATGCCCAGCTTGGTGTTCACCGTGCAGCCTTCGATCAGCGGCAGCAGGTCACGCTGCACGCCCTCGCGGGAGACGTCGGCGCCGCCCACGTTGCCGCGCTTGGCGATCTTGTCGATCTCGTCGATGAAGACGATGCCGTTCTGCTCGACCGCTTCCAGGGCGCGGGCCTTGAGGTCTTCTTCATTGACCAGGCGCTGCGCTTCCTCGTCGCGGATCAGCTTCATGGCCTCGGCGACCTTCAGCTTGCGGGACTTGCGCTTGCCCTTGCCCATGTTGGAGAACAGGTTCTGCAACTGGTTGGTCATCTCCTCCATGCCGGGCGGGGCCATGATTTCCACGCCTGAGGGGATGTCGGCGACCTCGATGTCGATTTCCTTGTCGTCCAGCTGGCCTTCGCGCAGGCGCTTGCGGAACAGCTGGCGGGTGTTCGAATCCTCGCGTGCCGGCTCATCGCCGAAGCCGGTGGTGCGCGCCGGCGGCAGCAGGGCGTCGAGGATGCGCTCTTCGGCGGCGTCTTCGGCGCGGTACTTCACCTTCTGCACTTCCTGCTCGCGGAGCATCTTGATCGCGGCATCGGCGAGGTCGCGGATGATCGACTCGACGTCACGGCCGACGTAGCCGACTTCGGTGAACTTGGTCGCTTCCACCTTGATGAACGGTGCGTTGGCCAGCTTGGCCAGGCGGCGAGCGATCTCGGTCTTGCCGACGCCTGTCGGGCCGATCATCAGGATGTTCTTGGGCGTCACTTCGGCGCGCAGCTCGGCGGGGAGCTGCATGCGCCGCCAGCGGTTGCGCAGGGCGATGGCGACGGCGCGCTTGGCATCGTCCTGGCCGATGATGTGGCGGTTGAGTTCGTGGACGATCTCGCGGGGAGTCATGGACATTTGACGTGCTACTCCGGAACGACAGCGCTCAGACGGCGCTGTCGAGCTCCTCAAGGGTCAGGTTCTGGTTGGTGAACACGCAGATGGAGCCAGCGATGTTCAGCGCGGTTTCAGCGATCTCGCGGGCGCTCATGTCGTCGCTGCCTTTCTGCAGCAGGGCCAGCGCCGCTGCCTGGGCGAAGCCGCCGCCCGAACCCATGGCGATCAGGCCATGCTCGGGTTCGACCACGTCGCCGTTGCCGGTGATGATCAGGGAAGCGTCCTTGTTGGCCACGGCCAGCATGGCCTCCAGGCGGCTCAGGGAGCGGTCGGTACGCCAGTCCTTGGCCAGTTCGACCGCGGCGCGCACCAGGTGGCCCTGGTGTTTTTCCAGCTGCTGCTCGAAGCGTTCGAAGAGGGTGAAGGCATCGGCGGTGGCGCCGGCGAAGCCGGCCAGTACTTCACCGTGGTACAGGCGACGGACTTTCTTCGCGTTGCCTTTCATCACGGTGTTGCCCAGGGAAACCTGGCCGTCGCCGCCCATGACGACTTTGCCATTGCGGCGGACAGATACGATGGTGGTCAAGGGTCTTACTCCACACTAGCGGGGCGTTGTGCCCGAATGCAGAGTCAGATGGGGACTAGGACGGCGGGGTTCAAGTCCTGCGCCGGACGAGTAGCGCGCATTTCGCGCGCCGCCCGTCGGCGCAAGCCTTGGAGTGGCCGGGGTTCAGCGGGTCTGGCGCTGCTGTAACAGCAGGTTGCTGAAACCGTTGCCGGCGAGTTGCTTCTGCGCGGCGGAAGCCTTGGCGCGGTCGCCGTAGGGGCCGACCATGACGCGGTACCAGGTCTCGTCGCGCACCGTGCCGGATTCCACGCGGGCGTTCTGGCCCATCATGATGATCTGCGCGCGCAGGTGGTCGGCGTCGGTCTGTTTGCGGAACGAGCCGGCCTGCAGGTAATACTGGGTTGCGGCCACGGCCGGCGGCGGGGTCGGCTTCGCCGGCGCGGTGTCGGCGGCCGGAGCCTGCGGCAATGCCTGCTTCTGCGCGCTGGCGACCTGGGTCGCAGGCGGCGTGGCAGGTGTCGCCGGCTTGACCACCGCGGGCGGCGGCGGATTCTGCCCGCTCAGCGCCGCCAGGGCGCGCTGGGTGTCGATCTTTTCGGCTTCTTCCTTGGTCGCCACCACGGTCGCCGGCTGCTGCGGCTTGGCGGGCGGCGGCACGGCTTCCGGCGGCACCGCGACTTCCGAACCCGGCAGCAGGGTGTAGAAGTCGTACTTGGGCTTCACCCCGGTGGGGGCGGCCGGCTGTTGCGGCTGCACGGTGCCGGAAGGCTTGTTGGAGCCGACCACGGTCTTGGGCGCTTCGGGCTTCTCGCGCTTGACGTCGTTGCGACCCGGCTCCAGCTTCATCAGGAACATGATGAAGCCGCCGATGGCGAGGCCTGCGACCAGCCAGACCCAGCCGGGGACCGACGTCTTCTTGGCCGGGGCCTGGTAGCGGCTGGCGCCGCGCTTGGGAGCGGGTTTCTTCTTCGCCATGGGTGCTTACATGCGCTCCAGGGTTTCCAGGCCCAGCAGCTCCAGGCCCTGCTTGAGGGTACGGCCGGTCAGCGCGGCGAGGCGCAGGCGGCTTTCCTGTTGCGCCGGGTCTTCGGCAGTGAGGATCGGGCAGTGCTCGTAGAAGCTGGAGAACAGGCCGGCCAGCTCGTACAGGTAGGCGCAGAGGATGTGCGGGACACCCTTCACGGCGACGTTGTTGAGCAGGTCGGTGAACTGTGCCAGCTGCGCGGCCAGGGCGATTTCCTGCGGCTGTTGCAGGACGATCTTGCCGCCCACTTCGTCATAGTCCTTGCCCAGCTTGCGGAAGATGCTCGCCACGCGGGTGTACGCATACAGCAGGTACGGCGCGGTGTTGCCTTCGAAGCTCAGCATCAGGTCGAAGTTGAAGCTGTAGTCGCTGGTGCGGTGCTTGGACAGGTCGGCGTACTTCACCGCGCCGATACCGACGGCGTGGGCAATCTGGCGCAGGTCCTGCTCGCTGAAGTCGGGGTTCTTGCCTTTCACCAGGCTGTAGGCGCGCTCTTCGGCTTCGATCAGCAGGTCGATCAGCTTCACGGTGCCGCCGTCGCGGGTCTTGAACGGCTTGCCGTCGGCGCCGTTCATGGTGCCAAAGCCCATGTGCTCCAGGTCCATGCTGGCCGGAACGAAACCGGCGCGGCGGGCGACTTCGAACACTTGCTGGAAGTGCAGGGCCTGGCGCTGGTCGACGAAGTACAGCACGCGGTCGGCGTGCAGCACCTTGTGGCGGTAGCGCATCGCGGCCAAGTCGGTGGTGGCGTAGAGGTAGCCGCCGCCGGCCTTCTGCACGATCACCGGCAGCGGTTCGCCTTCGGCGTTCTTGAACTCGTCGAGGAACACGCACAGGGCGCCGTCGCTCTCGACCAGCAGGCCCTTGGCGGTAAGGTCGGCTACCACTTGCGCGAGGTCGTCGTTGTAGGCGCTCTCGCCCTTCACGTCGGCCATGGTCAGCTTCACGCCCAGCAGGTCGTAGACCTTCTGGCAGTGCGACAGGGAAATGTCGTTGAAGCGGGTCCACAGGGCGATGCATTTGGGATCGTTGGCCTGCAGTTTCACCACCAGCTCACGGGCGCGGTCGGCGAACTCGGGGGACTCGTCGAAGCGCTTCTTGGCGGCGCGGTAGAAGACTTCCAGGTCGTGCAGTTCGGCCTGGGCATCCACCGGTTGTTCTTCCAGGTAGGCCAGCAGCATGCCGAACTGGGTGCCCCAGTCGCCCACGTGGTTCTGGCGGATCACGGTGTCGCCGAGGAATTCCAGCACGCGGCTGACGCCGTCGCCGATGATGGTCGAGCGCAGGTGGCCGACGTGCATCTCTTTCGCCAAGTTCGGCGAGGACAGGTCCACCACCACGCGCTGCGCGGGGCCAGCCTTGCGCACGCCGATGCGCTCGTCAGCCAGGGCCTTGTCGAGGCTGGCGGCGAGCCAGGCCTGGTCCTGGAAGAAGTTCAGGAAGCCGGGGCCGGCGATCTCGACCTTGGCCACTTCCGGGCTTTGCGGCAGCGCCGCGACCAGCTTGGTCGCCAGGTCGCGCGGCTTCATCCCGGCCGGCTTGGCCAGCATCATGGCGATGTTGCTGGCGAAGTCACCGTGGGTTCGGTCCTTGGTGTTCTCCACCTGGATGTCGGGCGTCAGGCCGGCCGGCAGGGTGCCGTCTTCGGTGAGGCTGACAAGGGCTTGCTGGATCAGGTGGCGAATCGTGTCTTTCATGGTTTTCTCCGTGCTCGCGTGCATCCGGCGCGCGCGACCGGTTATCGGGCTCAGAACCGCGCATTATCCGTGGCCGGGCATGGCTTGCCAACCGCGGAGCGCTCCAAGTTCAGTCTCGCCGCTGTGCCATCCGTCGCGGCTGATGGAAGTCAATGTAGGACGGTTCCGTCGTCGTGGCAGGGTTTGTCAGAACAGATCGATGGGATCGACGTCCAGCGACCAGCGCACCTGGCGCCCGCCGGGCATGCCTTCGAGCGTCTGCAGCCAGGGCGTCAGCAGGCGGTGCAGTGGCGCGCGGGCGGTGCTCATCAGCAACAGCTGGGCGCGGTAGCGGCCGGCGCGGCGTTCCATGGGAGCCGGCACCGGGCCGAGGAGTTCCACGTCGTGGCCGAGCGTGGCCTGCAGGCGCTCCGCTTCGGCACAGGCTTCGTCGAGGAAACCCTCGGCCTGTCCCGGCTTGTGCGCCTCGGCGCGCAAGAGCGCGAGGTGCGAGAAGGGCGGCAGGCCGGCGGAGCGGCGCTCGGTGAGAGCCTGGTCGGCGAAGGCGAAGTAACCCTGTTCGGTGAGCTGCACCAGCAGCGGGTGGTCGGCCAGGTGGGTCTGGATCAGCACGCGGCCCGGCTCCTCGGCGCGCCCGGCGCGGCCGGCGACCTGGACGATCTGCTGGGCCATGCGTTCGCTGGCGCGGAAGTCGGCGGAGAACAGCCCGCCATCGGCATCGAGGATGGCCACCAGGGTGACGCGTGGGAAATGGTGCCCCTTGGCGAGCATCTGGGTGCCGACCAGGATGCACGGCTCGCCCTTGTTGATGGTGGCGAACAGGTCGCGCATGGCGTGCTTGCGCGAGGTGCTGTCGCGGTCGATGCGCAGCACCGGGTAATCGGGGAAGAGGATGCGCAGGCGCTCTTCGGCGCGCTCGGTGCCGGCGCCGACCGGGCGCAGGTCCACCGTGCCGCATTTCGGGCAGTTGCGCGGTGGCCGCTCGCGATGGTCGCAGTGGTGGCAGCGCAACTCGCCGCTGCCCTGGTGCACGGTCATCCGTGCGTCGCAGCGCGGGCATTGGCTGATCCAGCCGCAGTCGTGGCATAGCAGGGTCGGGGCGAAGCCGCGGCGGTTCAGGTAGACCAGCACCTGCTGGCCGGCGGCCAGGGTTTCCTTGATTGAACGCTGCAGCGGCATGGATATGCCCGAATCCAGCGGCAGACTCTTCACGTCCAGGCGCTGGAACTTTGGCTGGTGCGCACCGCCGGCACGTTGGGTCAGGCGCAGCAGGCCGTAGCGGCCGCTCTGGGCGTTGTGCAGGCTTTCCAGCGCCGGCGTGGCCGAGCCCAGCAGGATCGGCACGTTTTCCAGCCGCGCGCGCACCATGGCCAGGTCACGGGCGTGGTAGCGCAGGCCTTCCTGCTGTTTATAGGAGGCGTCGTGCTCCTCGTCGATGATGATCAGCCCTGGGTTCTTCAGCGGGGTGAACAGCGCCGAGCGGGTGCCGATGACGATGTCCGCCTCGCCATCGCGGGCGGCGAGCCAGGCATCGAGGCGCTCGCGGTCGGTCAGCGCCGAGTGCAGCAGCGCGATACGCGCGTTGAAGCGGCGCTCGAAGCGGCTCAGGGTCTGCGGGCCGAGGTTGATCTCGGGGATCAACACCAGTGCCTGCTTGCCGGCTTCCAGGGCCTCGCGGATCAGTTGCAGGTAGACCTCGGTCTTGCCGCTGCCGGTGACGCCAGCGAGCAGGAAGCTGTGGAAGCTGCCGAAGCCGGCGCGCACGGCCTCGAAGGCGGCGCGTTGCTCGGCGTTCAGCGGCAGTTCCGCCTGCGCCAGCCACGGGCCGTGGTGCGGCGGCACGCTATGGACGCGCACCTCCAGTGTGACCAGCCCCTTTTCCTGGAGCAGGTCGAGGCTGTCCTTGTTGATCTGCAATTGGCTGAGCAGGTCGTGGGCGACACCGTGGGGGTGCTGCTTGAGGATCTTCAGCGTCTCGCGCTGGCGCGGCGCGCGGGCCAGGCGCGGGTCTTCCTCGCGGGCGCCGGGCTCGGCATGCCAGAAGCGCTGTTGGCGCGCCTCGGCCGGGTCGCCCTGGCGCAGCAGGTTGGGCAGTGCCCAGGAAAAGGTGTCGCCCAGGCTGTGCTGGTAGTACTGCGCCGTCCAGCGGCACAACTCCAGCAGGTGCGCCGGCATCGGCGGCTCGCGATCGAGCACGGCCAGGGCCGGGCGCAGCTTGTCCGCCGGGACGTCGGAGCTTTCCACCTTGTCCACCAGCACGCCGACCATCTCGCGGTGGCCGAACGGCACGCGCAGGCGCACGCCGGGCTGCAGGCGTGTGACGTCGACCCCGCGCGGAGGCAGGTAATCGAACAGGCGGCGCAGCGGCGAAGGCAGGGCGAGACGCAGGATGGAGGGTGTGGGCACGCGACGGATTCCGGGGCGGCGGGGAGCGCTGGATGGTAGCATGGGCGATGCGACGGTCGGTCATGCCTGATCTTGCGTTGAAAGCGATCTCTGGTATGATCCACGCCCTTAATTTGCGTGCGGTGCCCGGTAAAAGATCCCGCCCGCGGTCCTTGATGGCCGTGGCTCGGCTTCTGCCAGAGACTGGGTGGCGGCACACCACCGAGAGGAAGAGACCATGAAACCGGAAATCCATCCCGCGTACGAAGACATCGAAGCTACCTGCAGCTGTGGCAACGTGATCAAGACCCGTTCCACCCTGTGCAAGGGCATTCACCTGGACGTCTGCTCCGAGTGCCACCCCTTCTACACCGGCAAGCAGAAAGTTCTGGACACCGGCGGCCGTATCGACCGCTTCAACCAGCGCTTCGCCATGTTCGGCGGCAAGAAGTAAGATCGATTTCCGGGAAAGGCCCACGATGGTTTTTCACGGTAATTCGAAAAAGGCGTCCCTTGTGGGCGCCTTTTTTATGGCCGTCCTTTTTTCCCTGGACGCCAGCGCCGCTGGTTGCCCGAAGCCTTCGTCGCCCGAGACGGTGCGCGTGGCACGGGTGGTCGACGGCGACACGCTCAAGCTGGCCGACGGCCGCAGTGTCCGCCTGATCGGCGTCAACGCTCCGGAACTGGCTCATCATGGCCGCTCCGAAGAACCCTTTGCCGTTGCCGCCCAGCGCCGCCTGCAGCAACTGGTGGCCGCCAATGACGGCGAGGTCAGTCTGGTTGCCGGTCGGCAGGGCAAGGACAAGTACGGCCGCACCCTGGCCCATGCCTATGACGCTCTGGGTAATAACCTCGAATCTCGTCTGCTCGCCGAGGGCCTGGGCTACCTTGTAGCTATTGCCCCGAATACGGATCTCACCGCTTGCCAGCAGGCCGCTGAGCGCCAGGCCCGTAGCGCCAAGCTGGGTTTGTGGAAGCAGTCACCGGTGCAGACGGCGCAACAGATTCATGACAGCGGCTTTGCAGTGGTGCGCGGCCGGGTCGAGCAGGTGCAACGCAATCGCGGCGGCCTGTGGATCGATCTTGACGGCCCGCTGGTGCTGCGCATCGAAGCCAGGCTGCTCAGGCAGTTCGACGATGCCACTCTGCGCGATCTCAAGGGGCGGCAGATAGAGGCGCGCGGCTGGGTCATCGACCGCTCCGCGCGTGGTGGCGTGAAACCCGGACAGGCGCGCTGGATGCTGCCTGTGACCGACCCGGCGATGATGGAGGTATTGCCATGAGCTTGCGCTCGTTCGGAATTCTGACCCTGCTGGCGCTGCTGAGTGTTCTCGGCGGCTGCGCCACCAACCCCGCCACCGGCAAGACTGACTTCGTGATGATGAGCGAGCAGAGCGAGCTGGAGATGGGGCAGAAGTACAGCCAGGAGATCAGCAAGCAGTACCCGCGTTACGAGGATGCGAAGCTGCAGGCCTACGTGCAGCAGGTCGGTGAGCGCGTGGCCCGCGCCGGCGACCGTCCGCAATTGCAGTACCACTTCACCGTCATCGACACCCCCGACATCAACGCCTTCGCCCTGCCCGGCGGCTACATCTATATCCACCGCGGGCTGATGGCCTACCTGGGCTCCGAAGCGGAGCTGGCCGCCGTGCTCGGCCACGAGGTCGGCCACGTCACCGCCCGGCATAGCGTCAAGCAGCAGAGCCAGTCCAGTGCCTGGGGCATCCTTGGCCAGGCCGTGGCCATCGGCACCGGCGTTGGCGCCGCAGCCGACCTCACCAACGTGCTCGGCACCGCCTTCGTGCGTGGCTATGGCCGCGACATGGAGCTGGAGGCCGACGGCCTGGGCGCCAAGTACCTGGCCCGCGCCGGCTACGATCCCACTGCCATGATCCAGGTGGTGCGAGTGCTGAAGAACCAGGAAGACTTCGCCCGCGATGAGGCCGCGCGCAAGGGCCAGGCCGCCCAGCCGGTCGGCTATCACGGCCTGTTCGATACCCATCCGGACAACGACCAGCGCCTCAAGCAGGTCATCGGCCCCGCGCAGGCCCTGGCTGCCAATAGCCAGCACGAGATCGGCGCGGAACGTTACCTGAAGGCAATCGACGGCATGCCCTTCGGCGACTCCGCTGCCAGTGGCGTGCGCCGCGGGCAGAGCTTCTACCATTCGGAGCTGGACTTCACCCTGACCTATCCGGCCGGCTGGGGCATCCTCAACCAGCCGACCGCGCTAGTGGGCTACACCGCTGACCAACAGGCCTACATCGGCATGAAGCTGGTGCCCCGGGAAGGCCAGCTGACCCCGGCGGAATACCTGCGCAAGGGCGCTGGTGGGCGGTTATCGAACGAAGAAAGTTTCCAGCAGAACGGCCTGGACGTCGCCACTGGCGTGGTACCGGGCAATCCGGCCCGGCGCGCCGCGGTGATCTACCAGAAGGACCACGCCTACCTGTTCATCGGTGTGGTCAAAGGTCGCGCCTCGCTGGAGAGCGAGGACGACCACTTCATGCAGGTCATCCGCAGCTTCCGGCCGATGCGTGCGGACGAGCAGAAACTTGCGCAACCTCGCCGGATCGCCGTCGTTCAGGTCAAATCCGGGCAGACTGTCGAGCAGTTCGCGAAGGCAGAATCCGGACCGGAAACTGACTCGATAAATCGTATACGTTTATTGAATGACTTGTATCCAACTGGTCAGCCAAAATCGGGCGATTGGCTGAAAGTCGTACGCTAGAGGTCTTGACAGCAGGGGCTTGGGCTACCTTGGCAGGTGCGGGGTTTGTGCGTATGCTCGGGCCCCCGTCTGTCCAACAAGCAACAAAAGCGGAAGTGCCCAAATGTCTGATCTCAAGACCGCTGCCCTCGAATATCACGCCCAACCCCGCCCCGGTAAACTGAGCGTCGAGCTGACCAAGCCGACCGTCACCGCCCGCGACCTGTCGCTGGCGTACAGCCCGGGCGTCGCCGAGCCGGTGCGCGAAATCGCGCGTGATCCGGAACTGGCCTTCAAGTACACCGGCAAGGGCAACCTGGTCGCGGTCATTTCCGACGGCACCGCCATTCTCGGCCTGGGCAACCTCGGCCCGCTGGCCTCCAAGCCGGTCATGGAAGGCAAGGGCGTGCTGTTCAAGCGCTTCGCCGGTGTCGACGTATTCGACATCGAAGTCGACGCCGAGAGCCCCCAGGCCTTCATCGATACCGTCAAGCGCATTTCCATCACCTTCGGCGGCATCAACCTGGAAGACATCAAGGCACCCGAGTGCTTCGAGATCGAGCGCGCGCTGATCGAGCAGTGCGACATCCCGGTCTTCCACGATGACCAGCACGGCACCGCCATCGTGACCGCCGCCGGCATGCTCAACGCCCTGGAAATCGCCGGCAAGAAGCTCGAGTCCGCGAAGATCGTCTGCCTGGGCGCCGGCGCTGCCGCCATCTCCTGCATGAAGTTGCTGGTGAGCATGGGCGCCAAGGTCGAGAACATCTACATGATCGACCGCCAGGGCGTGATCCACGCCGGCCGCAACGACCTGAACCAGTACAAGGCCGTGTTCGCCACCGAGACCGACAAGCGCACCCTGGCTGACGCCCTCGATGGCGCCGACGTGTTCGTCGGCCTGTCTGGCGCCAACCTGCTGAGCCAGGAAGACCTCAAGCGCATGGCGCCGAACCCGATCGTCTTCGCCTGCTCCAACCCGGACCCGGAAATCAAGCCGGAACTGGCCCACGCCACCCGCGATGACGTGATCATGGCCACCGGCCGTTCGGACTACCCGAATCAGGTCAACAACGTACTGGGCTTCCCCTTCATCTTCCGCGGTGCCCTGGACGTACGCGCCACCCGCATCAACGAAGAAATGAAGATCGCCGCCGCCCTGGCCCTGCGTGACCTGGCCAAGCTGCCGGTACCCAAGGACGTGTGCGACGCCTATGGCGTGAGCGCCATCGAGTTCGGTCGTGAGTACATCATTCCGAAGCCGATGGACAAGCGCCTGATTACCGTTGTCTCCGATGCTGTGGCCAAGGCCGCCATCGAGACCGGTGTGGCGACCCTGCCGTATCCGAAGCATTACCCGCTGCAGTCGGTGGAAGACGTCTTCAAAGGCTGATTCCGTCTGACCTGGAAAACCCCGCCTCGGCGGGGTTTTTCTTTTTCCGCTGAGTGAAACGAAGAGTTACCCATTAATGACTGAAGGCAGGGGCCTTCAGAGTCGTCCCGACTATGCTTCCCTGCTCATGCATTGAGGCGTCCGCTGTCCTGGAGCGGGCCGGGCGCATGGGGGAACATCATGAATCGGAGTTTGCTGGCAGTCGCCACCCTGGCGGCCAGCGCCGCGCTCATCGGTTGCGCAGGGGCACCACAAATGAGCTGGGATCGGCTGGGGGACTCGGCGCAGCGCGCCGTCACCAGCGCCGATGTCTGGGCACCGGTGGCCGGCGCGGCGGTGATCGCCGCGGGCGGCTGGGACCACAAGTGGCAGAAGTCGGCGAGCAACCACGACTGGTTCTTCGGCGGCGACGCCAACCAGGCCGCCGACCGCATGCTCAACCTGGCCACCGGCCTGAGCGTCGTCACCGCCCTGGTGGCCTCGCCCAAGGATGTGAGCACCGAGGAGAAATGGAGCTGGCGCGGGCGCAACCTGACGCTGCTGGCGGCGGATCGTTACGCGGTGACCGGTTTCGTCGAGGAGGCCAAGGAATGGTCCGGGCGCGAGCGACCGGACGGAATTCCCGATGACTCCTTCCCGTCCAAGCACACCGCCGTGACGGCCGTGCACAACAGCTTCACCCGTCGCAACCTGGACTATATCGACATGGACCCAACCTGGCGCTACACCGCCAAGGCCGGGCTCTACACCCTCGACGGGCTGACCGCACTGTCGCGCGTGGAAGGGGACAAGCACTACCCCACCGACGTGCTGGTGGGCATGGCGGTGGGTAATTTCTTCGCCAACTTCACCTACAACCTGTTCCTCGAAGGGCCGGAAAGCGAGCGCTACAACCTGGCGGTGGTCCCGGAAACCGGCGGTGGCATGAGCCTGCGCGCGGCCATGCTGTTCTGAGGATTGGCGCGGCGCCGTGGGCAGCGTCTAGTCTGAAGGCTTCTCTCCGGACGACGCCCTCGATGCCGCTGCGCCTGCTGCTGATTCTCTTGTTCCTGTGCGTTTCCAGCGCGGCGCGGGCTGGGGACGTGCTACGCATCGCTGCGGACCCCTGGCCGCCCTACGCGGGCCGCCAGCTGCCGGGCAATGGCGTGGCGGTGCATCTGGTACAAGCCGCCCTCAAGCGTGCCGGCTATGCCAGTGAATACATCGAGGTGCCCTGGCCGCGAGTGCTGCACGGCGTGGCGAACGGCGAGTACGACTTGGTGGCGGACGCCTGGTATGCGCCGGAGCGCGAGGCCTTTGCTCTCTATTCCGAGCCCTACCTGGTCAACCGCGTGCGTCTGATCAAGCGCCAGGGCTCTCCGATTACCTTCGCCAGGCTGGCCGATCTCTATCCGTACCGCATTGCCATGGTGCGTGGCTACGCCTATTCCGAGGCGTTCAACAACGACCCGAAACTACAGCGGGTGCCGGTGTTCAGCTTCGTCAACGCAGCGCTGATGCTGCAGGCCGGGCGCGTGGATCTGACATTGGAAGACGAGATCACCGCGCGCGTGCACCTCAATGGCGACCTCGCCGCGCTCAAGGGCCAGCTGGAATTCCTGCCGGTGCCGCTGGCCGAGAACGGCCTGCACATCCTGGTTGGTCGGCACAACCCGCACTCTGCGGAGATAGTTGCGGCGTTCAACAAGGCGATCCGCGAGATGCACGAAGACGGCAGCTACGACGCCTTGATGCGCGAGCACGGGCTGTAGCAACCTTGCCGAGCTTTCTGTAGGAGCGAGCTTGCTCGCGAACATCCCGAGCTCCGGAGTTGTGCTCGTTCGCGAGCAAGCTCGCTCCTACCCAGGCATCAGGCATCAGGCGGCTTCGGCCTGTTCCGCGCCGATGTCTTTCTTCAGCAGGTGCGCGGCCAGGGTACGCAGCGGCGTGAGCTGTCGGCAGATCAGCGCCAGTTGGGTCTGCACCAGGCGATGGGCGTCGTCCTGTTCCTCGGGCAGTTCTTCCAGGCGCTTGGCCAGCGCGTCTTCCTCATCGCTGTAGATAGCCACCGGGCGCCGCTCGTTGAGGCGCGTGGCGATGTCGTCGAGGCTGGCGGTCAGGCGCTCAGCAGCTTCGGTGATGAGGTCGTCGTTCACATCCGGCGGCAGCTGGTTGCGGTGCGCACCGAGGGCCGAGAGGTAGCTGAGCAGGGTGTGGGAGAGCACCAGGAAGCGGAAGCCGATCTCCGCGTCCTTCCGGAAGTGGCCGGGCTCCAGCAGCATGTTCGACAGCGTGGTGGAGAGCGTCGCGTCGGCGTTGTGTGCGTTGCGCCGGGCAGTGCGGTAGGCGAGGTCGTCGCGTTTGCCGTTGGCGTACTGCTGCATGATTTCCCGCAGGTAGCGACTGTTGCAGGCCAGCGTTCCGCCGACCAGGCGATGCAGGCTGCGCCCGTGCCAGTCAGGCAGCACCAGGAACACCGCGATGCCGGCGATCAGCGCGCCGAGCAGGGTATCGAACAGGCGCGGCAGGATCAGCCCGTAGCCGTCGCCCACCTGGTTGAAGCAGAACAGCACCAGCAGGGTGATCGCCGCCGTCGCCAGGGTGTAGCGCGTGCTCCGCGTGGCGAAGAAGGCGACCCCGGCGACCACCGCCAGCAACGACTGAATCAGCGGGTTGGGGAACAGGTCGATCAGCGCCCAGCCGGCCACCAGGCCGATCAGCGTACCGAGAATCCGCTGCACCATGCGGATGCGCGTGGCGCCGTAGTTCGGCTGGCAGACGAACACCGTGGTGAGCATGATCCAGTAGCCCTGGGTCGGGTGGATCAGATGCAGCATGCCGTAGCCGGCGGCCAGTGCCAGCGACAGGCGCAAGGCGTGGCGGAACAGCAGCGACGTCGGCGAAACCTGCAGGCGGATGCGCTCCAGCGCATCCTTGAACGAGCGTGGTGAGCGGTCCAGCAGCGTGCTGTCCTGCTCATCGTCCAGTGCGTCGGGGTTGCTTGCGCCACTGAGCTTGCGGTCCAGTGTGGTGAGGTTGGCAGCCAGTGCGCCGAGCGAGCGCAGTAGTCCGCGCCAGGCCGGATTGCCCTGCTGGCGCAGGTATTCCAGCGAGGCATTGAGATCGGCCAGGGCCAGTTCGCTGTCGTTGTAGTCGAATGGATGGCGCAGCTGGATCGCTTTCGCCAGTGCCTTGCATGCCTTGCCCTGCTGGTTGAGCAGGCGCTGGCAACGGAACAGCACGTCGCTGTGGAAGAAGGCTTCGGCGAGCTGGTTGTACGGGTAGTGTGAGGAACTGGCGCGCTCGTGGACGTCCTGGGCGATGAAGTAGAGCTTCAGGTAACGGCTGATCTTCGGGCTTGGCCGGCCGTGGGACAGGCGCGCAAGGATGGTTTCCTTGGCCTGGTTGAGCGCCACCACCACGCGGCCGTTCTGCCGCGCCAGCGCCAGGCGCTGGGCTTCGACGTCGAGCTGGCGCAGCGGCTCCAGCAGGGTCGACTTGATCTTCAGGTACTCGCCCAGTTCGAGGAACAGTTTCGCCAGGCTCTGCTGCACCGGCTGGTTGGCGAACAGTGCGTTCCACAGCACCGAGAGCAGGCCATACCAGCCCGCGCCCGCTACCAACAGCAGCGGCTCGCGCCAGAAGTCGGTCGGCGTGCCGCCGCGCTGGTCGACGCCGATCATGGTGTAGATCGACAGGATCAGTGTGGCTGAGGCGATCGCCGCATAGCGCTCGCCGAGGGCGCCGAGCAGGGTCATGGCGAAGGTCGAGAGCGCCAGCCCGGCGACGAACAGAGGCGGATAGGGGAACAGCAGTTCCACCGCCAGCGAGGCGATGCTGAAACATGCCAGGGTCACCAGCAGTGCCTGCAGGCGGCCGAGCCAATGGTCGTCGGTTTCCGCCAGGGCGCTGGCGATGACGCCGAGGAACAGCGGGATCACCAGCTCCGGCCGGCCCTGCAGCCAGCACGCGAGCATGACCCCGCTGAGGGCGACGAACACCCGCAGGCTGTAGGCGAACTTGTCCAGCGCCCAGAGGCGCCGCAGAGACTGGAGCAGTGGGGAGGAGAGCATGCGCGTGCGGGACTTCCGGATGTCTGCTGCTCAGACTAGCGGATCGCTCCGGGCGCGGCTATCGCGAGCGCGACACGCAGCTGCACTTGCTTGCCAGCCTTGGCGGAATGCTCTTTGTAGGAGCGAGCTTGCTCGCGAACCGCATGGCATCGAGGTAGCCGGTAAACGCCGTTCGCGAGCAAGCTCGCTCCTACGGAAGATCAGTTCAGAGGATGCGCGCCTTGAACGAGCGGCCCTTGATCTTGCCTTCGTTGAAGTGCTTCAGCGCCTGCTTGGCCACATCGCGCTCGACGGCGACAAAGGCCTGGAAGTCGAAGATGGCGATCTTGCCAACCTGGGTACCTTTCAGTCCCGCGTCTCCGGTCAAGCCGCCGAGGATGTCGCCGGGGCGCAGCTTGTCCTTGCGCCCGCCAGCGATGGCCAGGGTGGTCATCGGCGGCAGCAGCGGAGTGTCGTTGGCCTTGAGGAAATCGATGCGTTCCCAGTTCAGCGGCGAGCCCTGCAGGTCTTCGATGGCCTGGGCACGGCTGGCTTCGGCGGGGGTGACCAGTGACAGCGCCAGGCCCTTCTCGCCGGCGCGGCCGCTGCGGCCGATGCGGTGGACGTGGACCTGCGCATCGCGCGACAGCTCGACGTTGATCACCGCTTCCAGCGCGGCGATATCCAGCCCGCGTGCGGCCACGTCGGTTGCCACCAGCACGCTGCAACTGCGGTTGGCGAACATGGTCAGCACCTGGTCCCGCTCGCGCTGCTCCAGGTCGCCGTGCAGGGCCAGGGCGGAAATCTTGCGGGCACTGAGCTGCTCCACCACTTCCATGCACTGCTGACGGGTGTGGCAGAAAGCGACGCAGGACTGCGGGCGAAAATGCTGAAGTAGGCGTACGACGGCATCGAGGCGTTGCTTGGGATCGATCTCGTAGAAGTGCTGTTCGATCTGACTGTCGTCGTGCAGCGCTTCCACTTCCACGCGCTCGGGGTTCTTCAGGAACTTAGCCGCCAACTGGCCGATGCCATCCGGGTAGGTGGCAGAGAACAGCAGGGTCTGCCGGCGTGCCGGTGCCTGGCCGATGATATCGGCGATGCTGTCGTAGAAGCCCATGTCGAGCATGCGGTCAGCTTCGTCGAGTACCAGCGTGTTCAGGCCATCGAGTTTCAGGGTGCCGCGGCGCAGGTGTTCCTGAATCCGCCCCGGCGTACCGACCACTACGTGGGCGCCGTGCTCCAGGGAGCCGATCTGCGGGCCGAACGGCGTGCCGCCGCAGAGAGTCAGCACCTTGATGTTGTCGGCGGCGCGGGCCAGGCGGCGGATTTCCTTGGCGACCTGGTCGGCCAGCTCGCGGGTCGGGCACAGCACCAGTGCCTGGCAGCCGAAATAGCGCGGATTCAGCGGGCTGAGCAGGCCGATGCCGAAGGCCGCGGTCTTGCCGCTGCCGGTCTTGGCCTGGGCGATCAGATCGCGACCCTTGAGGATTGCCGGCAGGGCGGCGGCCTGGATCGGCGTCATCTCGCGATAACCGAGAGAGTCGAGGTTGGCCAGCAGGTCGGCCGACAGCGCGAGGCTGGAAAATGCAGAGGTGGTCACGAAGGGAGCCCGGGTGAATCCATATGGCCGCGCAGTGTAGCAGGAGAGCACCCTCAGGAGGGCTGAGAAGCTGATATGGCAAGGGTTTGAGGCCGCTCGTCAGAATTTCTTCAGGCAGTGATGAACGGTTTTTTTAAGAGATTCGCTTTCCGCAGATATTTGTCGTAGAGTTTCCGCACTGTGTTTGCATGGGTCGCCGTCGATCGTGACCTGATGCGGTCGGTTATTCCACCCCGTCCTGCTCGACTCCTTGTAACTCCTTGCAACTCAGTTCCTGGCCATTCGTGGCTAATTTTCAAAAAGTACGTTCCAAGGAGAACACCATGTCGAATCGTCAGAACGGCACCGTCAAGTGGTTCAACGAGACCAAAGGCTACGGCTTCATTACCCCGGAAAGCGGCCCGGACGTGTTCGTACACTTCCGCGCTATCGAAGGTAACGGCTTCAAGACCCTGGCCGAAGGCCAGAAAGTCAGCTTCGAAGTCGTGCAGGGCCAGAAAGGCATGCAGGCCGAGCGCGTACAGGTGATCTAAGATCCCCTGGCGTCAGCCAAAAAAAGCCCCGGGTGGAAACATCCGGGGTTTTTTATTGCCTATGTTCTTATTGCCCACCGTGCCGCCATCGATTTTCCGGAGTCGCCATCCATGCCATCACCCGCCTTCCGCCTGCTGCTCGCCGGCCTGCTCGTATCCGGCAGTGCCCTTGCCGCCGACGCGCCCGCGCAGCCCACTACCTGGGGTTGGGTGGAGGCGCTCACGCTGATGCCCGAGCAGGCGCCACTCAAGGCCAAGCTGGACACTGGAGCGCAGACCTCGGTAATGGATGCGCGCAACATCGCCCGGATCAAGAAGAACGGCGAGCGCTGGGTGCAGTACGACGTAATGCTGACCGACCCTGCCACCGGCAAGGAGGAGCGTCTGCCCTTCGAGCGGCGCGTCGAGCGCGTCCTCAAGTTCAAGACCGCCAGCGGTGTTGAGCGCGCTCCGGTCGTGCTGATGGACGTGTGCCTGGGCGGCAAGGTCTACCGCGAGCAGTTCACCCTGCGTGACCGCCAGACGCTGGATTACCCGGTGCTGCTGGGCCGTCGTACCCTGGAACACCTGGGCGCGGTGGACGCGTCGAAGACCCAGACTGTTGCGCCCACCTGCAAACCCTGATCAGTGCTCGGTGACATCGGTCTCCGGATCGACCCGGCGCGGCGTGGTGCGGCCGTCGTCGGCGTTCAGCTGGAAGAAGATCGCTGCCGCCAGCATGGACAACAGTCCAACGCTGAAATAGGTCGCATGGAAGGCCGACAGCACGTCGCCCTGCGCACTTTCGACGTCCCCGCTGAACCCGCCCAGCAGCGCTGCGGCACAGGCGATGCCCATGCCGATGGACAGCTGCATGACCACCGAGAGCAGGCTGTTGCCGGCGCTGGCGTTGTCGTCGCGCAGGTCGATCAGGCTCAGGGTGTTCATCGCGGTGAACTGCAGCGAGTTGATGCCGCCCAGCAACGCCAACTGCACCAGCAGCAGTGCGTAGGGCGTTTCCTGGTTGACCAGCCCAAGGCTGGCAATCATCGCGCCCAGCAGCAGGGTATTGCCCACCAGCAGTCTGCGGTAGCCGAACCAGTCCAGCAGCGGTCTTGCCAGCGATTTGATCACCATCGCTGCCAGCGCCATTGGGATCATCGTCATGCCCGCCTTCGACGGACTGAAGCCCAGGCCGAGTTGCAGCAGCAGTGGCGTGAGGAAGGGCAGGGAGCCGCTTCCCAGGCGCGCAAACAGATTGCCCAGTACACCGACGGCAAAGGTGCGCGTCTGGAACAGCGAGGGCGGGAACAGCGGCGCCTCGATCTTCAGCGCACGCAGCCAGTAGGCCGCCAGCAGCACCAGCCCGCCCACCAGCAGCAGGACCACGCGCACGTGGGGCATGTGCAACTCGCCGAGGCCTTCCAGGGCGATGGTGATCAGCACCATGGCGCCGCCGAACAGCAGGAAGCCGATCGAGTCGAAGCGCGTCGCGCGTACGCCGTGCAGGTCCGGCATCAGGCGCAGGGCGACGATGAAACCGACCAGTCCCACGGGCAGGTTGATCAGGAAGATCCAGTGCCAGCTGGCGTACTCCACCAGCCAGCCGCCGAGGGTCGGGCCCGCCAGTGGGCCGAGCAGGCCGGGGATGGTGACGAAGCTGAGGATGCGCACCAGCTCCGTGCGCGGGTACACGCGCAGGATCACCAGGCGCCCCACCGGCATCATCAGCGCGCCGCCGATGCCCTGCACCACGCGGGCGCCGACCAGCGTGCCGAGGCTCGGTGACAAGGCACAGAGCAACGAGCCGAAGCTGAACAGGAAGATCGCGAAGAGGAACACCCGGCGTGTGCCGAAGCGGTCGGAAATCCACCCGGAGGAAGGGATCAGCAGCGCCACGGTGAGCAGGTAGGCGATCACCACGCCCTGCATGCGCAGCGGGTCCTCTTCCAGCGAGCGGGCCATGCTCGGCAGTGCGGTGTTGAGGATGGTGCCGTCCAGGGCCTGCATGAAGAAGGCGATGGCCACCAGCCAGGGCAGCAGGCGGGCCACGCGGGGCGTAAGGATGAAGGGGTCGCTCATGGTCGGTCCGTCGGGCGGGGATGGCTCTAGCTTAGGGAAACTTTGGCGATCGCGGGGAAAAACGCCGCGACAGGGTGAGACGATCTTCCCCTGCGATCAGCCGGATTGATTGTTCGAATGGGCTTTTGGCACGAGGTGGCGAGGGAGTTCCCCGTCGCTGCTCTGCGGAATCGGTCGTTGTCGACGTTGTGACCAAGCCGCGCTTTTCCTTTGCAGCACCCGCCATGGCGGAACAATGGCCCTCGCGCCCGGTCGATATGGCGTCCGGTACCCCCAGGAGACAGCGATGTCCGTCAAACCCCGTGTCACCCTCGCACTGGCCGCGCTGCTGGCGGCTTCCTCCGCGTTTGCCTTCAACCTGGGCGATGCTGCCAAGGCGGTGTCCGGCGCGACCGGATCCGATACCTCGCGGGTCGCTTCCACGCCGCAGACCAGCGGCCTGCTCAGCGCCCTCACCGGCCAGCTCGGCGTCAGCGACGAACAGGCGCTCGGCGGTACCGGCGCGCTGCTCGGCCTGGCGAAGAACAAGCTCAGCACCGCAGACTATTCGCAGTTGGCCAAGACCGTTCCCGGCCTCGACAAGCTCACCGGCAGCAACGCCCTGGGCGGCCTCGGCGGGCAACTCGGCAACCTCGGTGGCGGCGCCTCCAGCGGCCTGCTGGGTAACGTCAGCAGTATGGGCGATGTGAGCAAGGCATTCGGTGCGCTGGGCATGGACCAGGACATGACCGGCAAATTCTCCAGCGTGCTGCTGGATTACCTCGGCAAGCAGGGCGCCAACAGCGACCTGCTCGGTACCCTGGGCAGCCTCTGGGGCACCGGCGCCTGATATCCGCCGGCCGGCGCGGAACCGCCGCGCGGCGCTCCGGTCCTATCGACGATCCGGCCCCGTCCTGGGGCCGGACATCCGCTTTCCGGAGCCGTCGATGCCCACCCGTTCCGTCGTCTTCCTGGCCGCCGCCTGGCTGGCCGTTTCCCCCGTGTTCGCCGCCACCTTTACCGACGCCAGCGAGCCTGTCGGGCAGGCGCAGGATGTGCCGCCGGCCGCCAATGCGCTGCTGGGCAACCTCACCAGGCAGTTGGGCGTCAGCGAGCAGCAGGCCATCGGCGGAACGGGTGCCATGCTGGCGATGGCGATGAACAGCCTGAAGGACACCGACACGGCGCAGTTGCAGAAATCCCTGCCAAACCTCGACCAGCTCGCGGGCAATAGTTCGCTGGGGGACCTGGGCGGCGCGCTGGGCGGTCTGGGCGGACTGGGTAGCGCCGCGGCGCTGCTGGGCGGGATCAACAACCTGCAGGACGTCGACCAGATCTTCGGTGTGCTGGGTATGGACCAGTCGATGATCGGCCGCTTCGCCGGGGTGATCCTCGACTACTTCACCGAGCAGGGCCTGAGCAACCAGTTGCTCGGCACCCTGGGCGGCCTCTGGGGCACGCCGGCCACCCCGCTGGTGCCGGCTGCGCCGGTCGCCGGACGGGGCGCGTAACGGGCGTCAGAACTCCTGGCGCAACTGCTCGATGCGCGCATCCTTCTGTTCCCACAACTGCGACACCCAGTTCTGCACGTACTGGCGGAATTCCGGATCGTTCTCGTAATCGCCCTGCCACAGCGCGGGGTCGATTTCGCGCGCCTGGATGTCGACGATGACGCGCGGCACGCGTCCGCACAGCAGGTCCCAGAAGCCCGGTCGCGGGCCCTTCGGGTAGACCAGCGTGACGTCCAGCAGGGTATCCAGCTGCTCACCCAGTGCGGCCAGCACGAAGGCCACGCCGCCGGCCTTGGGCCGAAGCAGGTTCTGGTAGGGCGACTGCTGCTGGGCCTGCTTGGCCGGGGTGAAGCGGGTGCCTTCGAGGTAGTTCACCACGGTCACCGGCATGCGCTTGAACTTCTCGCAGGCGGCCTTGGTGATTTCCAGGTCCTTGCCCTTGAGCTCCGGGTGCTTCTCCAGGAAGGACTTGCTGTAGCGCTTCATGAAGGGGTAGTCGAGCGCCCAGAAGGCCAGGCCGAGGAAGGGCACCCAGATCAGCTCCTTCTTCAGGAAGAACTTGAAATAGGGTGTCTTGCGGTTGAAGGCCTGCACCAGCGCGGGAATGTCGACCCAGGACTGGTGGTTGCTGACCACCAGGTAGGAGGTGTCGCCGCGCAACTGGGCGCTGCCGCGGATATCCCAGACGGTGGGAGTCATCAGCGCGAAGATGGCCTTGTCGATCTCCGCCCAGGTTTCGGCAATCCACATCACCCCGCGCGAGCACGCGTCCTTCGCGGCCTGGCCGGGGACGACCAGCTTGAGCAGCGCGATCAGCATCATCGGCCCGATCAGGATCAGGGTATTGAGCAACAGCAGGAGGCTGGCGATGACGCCTTTGACTGCCGGCATGGGGTCCATTCCTTGTGCGACGGTGGCGCGGCCATGATACGCAGACAATTGCCCCGGCCCAAGCGGCGCAGGTATGGCGAACCAATGGCCGGCGTGCTAGTCCTATGCGACGTATTCCACCCCGGAGATTTCGCGTGAAACGCGCCCTCGCTCTGCTTACCCTCATCGCACTGCCCGGCCTCGCTCTGGCCGCCGAGACCAAGCTCTACGGCCGCTACGAATGGGTCAGCCTGCCCGAACTCGACCAGACCCTGCAGGCCAAGATGGACACCGGGGCCTACACCTCCTCGCTGTCGGCCAAGGACATCCAGATTTTCCAGCGCGACGGCGAGGACTGGGTGCGCTTCAAGCTGGCCACCAAGGACGGCGGTGACTCGGTCTATGAGCACAAGCTCGCGCGCATCTCGAAAATCAAGAACCGCTCCGAAGGCGCCAGCGAAGACGAAGAGGAAGAGGCCAGCCCGGGTCTCAGCCAGCGTCCGGTGATCGAGCTGCCGGTGTGCCTGGGCGGCGACCAGCGCACCATCGAGGTCAACCTCACCGACCGCAGCCACTTCAACTACCCCTTCCTCATGGGCACCAAGGGCCTGCGCAAATTCCACGTTGCCGTCGATCCTGGCGAGCGCTTCGTGGCCGGCAAGCCAGACTGCTCCTGATCCACGATTGACGCGGCGCGGGGCATGATGGACCCTTCCGGGACTGTCCCGGGAATCGGAATCCCATGCCCCATATCCTCATCGTCGAAGATGAAGCCGCCATCGCCGACACGCTGCTCTATGCCCTGCAGGCCGAAGGCTTCGAAACCACCTGGCTGAACCTCGCCGGCGCC
This sequence comes from Pseudomonas sp. NY15435, assembly GCF_048068295.1. NCBI lineage: Bacteria > Pseudomonadati > Pseudomonadota > Gammaproteobacteria > Pseudomonadales > Pseudomonadaceae > Pseudomonas > Pseudomonas sp. NY15435. The sequence goes on along the minus strand of NZ_JBLUQA010000001.1, from coordinate 128,034 downwards.
GCCCTCGAACGCCTGCAGCGCGACTCCTTCGACCTGGTCATCCTCGACGTCGGTCTGCCTGACATCAGCGGCTTCGAAGCCTGCAAGCAACTGCGACGATTCTCCGAAGTGCCGGTGATCTTCCTCACTGCGCGCAACGCCGAGATCGATCGTGTGGTGGGCCTTGAAATCGGTGCTGACGACTATGTGGTCAAACCCTTCAGCCCGCGCGAAGTCGCCGCGCGGGTCAAGGCCATCCTCAAGCGCACTGCGCCGCGCGAGGCACCCGCTGTCAGCGCCGAATCCAACGGCCCGTTCGCGGTGGACGAGGAGCGCTTCCAGATCCGCTACCACGGCCACTCGCTGAGCCTGACCCGCCACGAATTCCGCCTGCTGCATACCCTGCTGGCGCGGCCCGAGCGGGTGTTCAGCCGCGAGCAGTTGCTCGACGCCCTGGGCGTTGCCGCCGACGCCGGTTACGAGCGCAACGTCGACAGCCACATCAAGAGCCTGCGCGCCAAGCTGCGCCAGGTCGCCCCCGCCGCCGAACCGATCCAGACCCATCGCGGCCTGGGCTACAGCTACGCGCCGGACAAGGGCTGATGCGCCTGTCGCTGCGGATATTCCTGGTCTACTTCTTCTTCGTCGGGTTGACCGGCTGGTTCGTCCTGCGCACGGTGATGGACGAAATCCGCCCCGGCGTGCGGCAGTCCAGCGAAGAGACCCTGGTGGATACCGCCAACCTGCTGGCCGAGATTCTGCAGGCCGACGTGAAGAGCGGTACCCTCGAACAGAGCCGGCTGCCCGCCATACTCCGCGCCTATGGCGCGCGCAGCCCGCAGGCGGACATCTGGGGCGTGAACAAGACCGCGGTGAACCACCGAATCTACGTCACCGATGCGCGCGGAATCGTCCTGCTGGATTCCCTCGGCAAGGCGGTGGGCCAGGATTATTCGCGCTGGAACGACGTCTACCGGACGCTGAACGGCGAGTACGGCGCGCGGTCCAGCCGCGAGTCGGCGGACGATCCGGAGTCTTCGGTGATGTACGTCGCCGCGCCGATCCGCGATGGCGAGAAGATCATCGGCGTGGTCTCGGTTTCCAAGCCCAACCGCACATTGCAGCCCTACATCGACCGCTCCCAACGACGCCTGGCCTGGCTCGGCGCCGGCCTGATCGTGCTCGGCCTGCTGGTGGGCGCGGGCCTGTCGTGGTGGCTCAGCCGTTCGCTGGATCGCCTGACCCGCTACGCCCAGGCGGTGAGCGAAGGGCGCCGCGCAGAGCTGCCGCGCTACCGCGGCGGCGAGATGGCGCAACTGGCTGGCGCGGTGGAGCACATGCGCGTGCAGCTTGAGGGCAAGGACTACGTCGAGCGCTATGTGCATACCCTGACCCACGAACTGAAGAGCCCGCTGGCGGCGATCCGTGGCGCGGCAGAACTGCTCGAAGGCGAGATGCCCGCCGAGCAGCGCGCGCGCTTCGTCGGCAACATCGCCGGGGAGAGCGAGCGCCTGCAGCAACTCATCGAGCGCCTGTTGAATCTCGCCCAGGTGGAACAGCGCCAAGGGCTGGAAGAGCACGTTCCGGTGCTGTTGCACGAACTGGCGAACGAGTTGATCGACGAACGCCTGGTGCGCGCGCAGGGCGTGCAACTGGAGAACGCCATCCCGCCACAGGCGACCGCCCTGGGCGAGCGATTCCTGTTGCGCCAGGCGCTGGGCAACCTGCTGGATAACGCGCTGGATTTCACGCCCGTCGGTGGTGTGATTCGCTTCGATGCGCAGCCTGAAGGCGAGGGCTGGCGCGTGGAGTTGTTCAATCAGGGCGAGGCGATTCCTGAGTTCGCCTTGCCGCGCCTCACCGAACGCTTCTACTCACTGCCGCGTCCGGCGAGTGGTCGAAAGAGTACTGGGTTGGGCCTCAACTTCGTCGCTGAGGTGGCGGCACTGCATGGCGGTGAACTGACTGTCGAGAACGTCGATGGCGGGGTGCGCGCCGGGTTGTTCTTGCCTTCGTAGGAGCGAGCTTGCTCGCGAAGCTGAACCTCGCAGCGGGGGCTGTTCGCGAGCAAGCTCGCTCCTACAGGTTGCCTCGACGTCACACAAATCCCACACAGTTTCCATATTCCGCCCTGAGCGCCCCCACGCAGGGTCCGCAAGCTTTCTCCGTCGTCCAACCACGGAGAAAGCCTTCGATGAACCGCCAACTCGGCATCAAGCTCGGCGCCATTGCGCTGCTGATCGTCCTCCTGCTCATTCCCCTGCTGATGATCGACGGCCTGGTCGACGAGCGTCAGAGCTACCGCGACGAAGTCCTGCAGGATATCGCCCGCAGCGCGAGTTACAGCCAGCAGCTCACCGGCCCGCTGGTGGTCGTGCCCTATACCCGCACCATTCGCGGCTGGCGCCTGGACAAGGCGAGCCAGCAGCGTGTGCTGCAGGAGCGCGAAGTGCGCGGCCGGCTGTACTTCCTGCCGGAAGTCTTCAGCCTCGACGGGCAGATGCGTACCGAACTGCGTCATCGCGGCATCTACGAGGCGCGCCTGTTCCATGCCGAGAGCCAGGTCAGCGGCAGCTTCGTCCTACCGGCCAATTACGGCATCACCAGCGACCTGGGCAGCTACCGTTTCGACGACCCGCTGCTGGCCGTTGGCATCAGCGATGTGCGCGGCATCGAGAATGCGCCGAAGCTGAAGGTCGGTGAAGAACTGCGCGACTTCCAGCCGGGCACCCAGAGCCAGTTCCTCGGCAACGGTGTGCATGCGGTGCTGCCATTCAAGGCCAGCGACCGCGAGCAGCGTTTCGACTATGCCTTCGAGCTCTCGCTGCTGGGCAGCAGTCGCCTGGATATCATCCCGGTCGGCCGCGACAGTCAGGTCAACCTGGTGTCGGACTGGCCGCACCCCAGCTTCGGCGGCGAATTCCTGCCCACTGAGCGCAGCATCAGCGAGAAGGGCTTCAGCGCGCGCTGGCGCACCAGCTTCTTCGCCACCAACCTGGAGGACCAGCTGCGCGCCTGCACGGCGCCAGCCCAGGCGGACGTTGCCCGCGCGGTCGGCGCGGACGATCCGGATACCTCCCGCGCCAGCACCGCCGAGTGCAGCGAGTTCGGCCAGCACCGCTTCGGCGTGGCACTGGTGGACCCGGTGGACCAATACCTGAAGACCGACCGCGCCGTGAAGTATGCGCTGCTGTTCATCGTCCTCACCTTCGCCGGCTTTTTCCTCTTCGAAGTACTCAAGCGCCTGTCGGTGCACCCGATCCAGTACGCGTTGGTGGGCATGGCGCTGGCGTTGTTCTACCTGCTGCTGCTGTCGCTCTCCGAGCATGTCGGTTTCGAATTGGCCTACCTGCTGTCCGCTGGCGCCTGTGTCGGGCTGATCGGCTTCTATCTCTGCCACGTGCTGCACAGCCTTTGGCGCGGTGCCGGCTTCAGTGCAGGACTGGCCGGGCTCTACGGCATGCTCTACGCGCTGCTCAGCGCCGAGGACTACGCCTTGCTGATGGGCTCGCTGCTGTTGTTCGGCTTGCTCGGCGGCGTGATGGTGCTGACCCGTCACCTGGACTGGTACGGCATCGGCAAGCCCCGTGGCGATGACCTCGACTTTTCCCTGGAAGACGTGCGCGTGCAACGTTAAGGAGAACGGAAATGCCCAACCTGATGCGTTTTTCCCTGTGCCTGTTCATTGGACTGCTGATCAGTGGACTGTGCCTGCCGGTGCTGATGCTGCTCGGCCGCTTCGACTGGATTGCCCTGCTGGTCGCCACCGGCAAGCCGCTGGCGCATCTGGCGCTGTTGCTGCCGGGCGAACTGTGGACGCAACTCACCGGCGTCGAGGACGCGGCGAACAATCCTCACGTGCGCTCCTTCCTGGAGATGTGCATGGGCGTGGCCCAACTCGGCCTGCTGCTGGCGCTACCGATCTATCGCTTCGGCCGCCAGGAGAAGCAGTCATGAGTGCGTGGGCCGGGCTGCGCGAGGAGCGCGAGGTGGGACGGCGGCTGGCGCGACAGATTGCCGGGCTGTTCGAGCAGGGGATGAGGCAGAGGGAGAGGCGTGATGAACGTTTTCAGCGGCGGGTGGTGCGGCACAGCCAGTCGATGATGAAGACCTGGCGCAGCCGGCTTCCCCTCACCCCAACCCTCTCCCGGGGGGAGAGGGGGCTGGGCGGTGCAGGTTGGCGGGTCTGGAGCACGCCGGCTCGCTTGTGGAACTGCGCACCGTAGGATGGGTGGAGCGCAGCGATACCCATCAAACCGTCAGGCCGGAACGGTCGCCTGCATCGACGGCCGCTGGCTGATCTCGGCGAACCACTTCGCCAGTTGCGGATAGTCAGCGCGCCAATCCCAGTGCGGCTGGCGGAAGTCCAGATAGCCCAGCGCACAGGCCACGCCGATGGCGGCGATATCGAAACGCTCGGCCAGCTCGGCGTGGGCCGGGCCGTCGAAGTAGGCCAGGCTGCGGACGATCTTCAGTTGCTGGTTGTCCAGCCACTTGTCCCAGTGTTTTTCCTGCGGGCGCATGGCGGTTTCGTAGCGGATCAGCACGGCGGCATCGAGCACCGCGTCGGCCAGCGAGGCGAGGGTGAGGCGACGCCAGCGCGCCGCGCCTTCGCGGGGGATCAGCGGTTCGCCGGTGTGCTGCTGGTCGAGGTATTCGAGGATCACCCGGCTGTCATGCAGGGTCTGGCCGTCGGCCAGGCGCAGGGCGGGAATCTTGCCGGCGGGGTTGTCCTGCAGCACGCCGGCGTCCGGCGCGATGGGCGTGTGGACGGCGGCGTACAGCTCCACGGAGTCGACCTGGCCGGTCTCGTGCAGCAGGACCATGACCTTGCGCACGAAGGGCGAAGCGGCGGCGTGGAACAGGACGGGACGGGTACTCATCAACGACTCCTCGGTGGGTTCAATCTTGCAGGACGACCAGGCGATCGGTGCCGGATTCGGCGCCCCACACCTCGCCGGGCCGGCCGAGCAACTGGCGCACATTGGCGTGTTCGTGGTCGCTCGGGTAGGCGGTGAATTTCTCGCTTTGCGGATCGAAGCGCAGCAGGGCGTTGGCGGCGAAATCGCTCAGCCACACCTGGTCCATGGCATCGACGTAGACTGCGTAGGGCTGCGGATGATCTCCGGGCAGCTTCCAGGTTTTCCATTGGTTGTCGCTGGGGTCGAAGCGCGCCAGGCTTCCGGCGTTCCACTGGCTGATCCACAGCCGCCCTACAGAGTCGGCCCACAGGCGACGCGGGCCGCTGTCGTTGCCGGGCGCGTCGAAGGTGGTGGCGTTATCAGCGATATCGTCGACCTGGCCGATGTAGTTGCCCGCGAGGGACGCATACCAGACGCCTCCATCCGGAGTCACGGCGATGCCGTAGGGGCCCTTGCCGCGCGGCGCCGGCCAGACCTTCAGGTCGCGGCTGTCCGGGTCGAGCCGACCATAGAAGCCATTCTGCCCGGTGAACCACAGCACGCCGTCGTCATCGAATACCGCAGTGTTGAGATTGGCGTTGGCCGCCTCCCTGGGCAGCGGGATGACTTCCACGCCCAGGCGCTGGGCGTCGACGTGGACAATGGCGTTGAGGCCGCTGTCGGTGATCCAGGCATCGCCATTCTCGTCGGCGATCACGCCGTGGGGACTGGAGCCCTTGCCGAGACTGATCTGCTCGCTCTGCCCGGTCTGCGGATCGAGCCGGCCGAGCACGCCGAGTTTCTGCGCGGTGTACCAGACCTTGCCGTCCTCGGTGGGCGCCACATCGTGCGGGCCGGAGCCCTTGGGCAGGTCGAAGTACTTCACTTGCGTGGCGTGGGCGCCGGTGGCCAGCAACAAGCCGGCGAGCAGCAGGCCGCTCAGGGGGAGGGACAGGACGCGAGGCATGGGCTCTCCTTGGCAGAGTCCGGAAGGTGATGAGACTGTACGCCGGTCAGTGTGGCCGACGAAATGAAGGAGAGCGGTTGTGACGACGATTTCCGTATTGGGGGCGGCGTGCCGCCAGGGCTCGCCGGTAAACGATGACGCCATAGGCTATACCGCCACGGCAGCCTGGGTGCTGGATGGCGCGACCAGCCTGGGTCGTGGCCTGGTGGGCGGCGAGAGTGATGCGCGCTGGCTGGCGCAGAGCGCCAATGCGCATCTTCAGCGCCTGCTGGAGGAACAGCCGTACAGGCCGACGCAAGACCTGCTGGTGCAATTGCAGGCAGGCATCGCCGCGGACTTCCAGCGTGATTCCGGCGTGGCCGTGAGCCTGGAGCTCAACCTGCCCACCGCCTGCCTGAGCCTGCTGCGGCTGCTGGGCGATGGCTCGCTGGAACTGCTCAATCTCTGCGACACCTGCATCCATCTGGCGTGGGATGACGGGCATGTAGAGAGCTTCGGCGACACTCCGCTGGAGGAGATCGACCGGCAATCCGTTGCGCGCCTGATCGCGCTGCGTGAGGCTAATCCGGACTGGAATCACGAGCAGCTCTGGCAGGCCAGCCGCGAGTGGGTGCGACGTAACCGTGCGCTGGCCAACACGCCGGAAGGTTACTGGTGCCTCGACCCGAGCGAGCGCTGGATTCCCCATGTGCAGCGCCGGGTGCTCGCCCCGGCGGGGTTGAAGGCTTTCATGCTGGTGACCGATGGCTTCGACCGGCTACTGGATTTCCGTCGCTACGACCTGGATTCGCTGTTCGCGGCGCTGCCCGAACGTGGCGTCGAAGCGCTGATCGATGAATTGCGCGCGCTGGAAGGCGCCGACGGCCAGGCACTGGACTATCCGCGCCTGAAGATCCACGACGATGCGAGCGTGGTGTGGGGAGTCGTGCGTGGCTGAGGCCGGAACGCCCCCGATAACTCTGAAGGATGGCATTGCGCGTAGGAGCGGACTCTGTCCGCGATGACTCCACAGCGCGCCGGAAACCATCGCGGACGGAGTCCGCTCCTACGAAAGCAAAAGGCCCCGCTCTTTCGGAGCGGGGCCTTCGCATCGTGGGACACCTTCCAGCGCACAAGGATGAGCGACGCGTAGGAGCGGACTCTGTCCGCGATGACTCCACAGCGCGCCGGCCCTATCGCGGACGAAGTCCGCTCCTACCAAAGCAAAAAGCCCGCTCTTTCGGAGCGGGGCTTTCGCATCGTGGGGCACCCTCCAGCGCACAAGGATGAGCGACGCGTAGGAGCGGACTCCGTCCGCGATGACTCCACAGCGCGCCGGCCCTATCGCGGACGAAGTCCGCTCCTACCAAAGCAAAAAAGCCCGCTCTTTCGGAGCGGGGCTTTCGCATCGTGGGGCACCCTCCAGCGCACAAGGATGAGCGACGCGTAGGAGCGGACTCTGTCCGCGATGACTCCACAGCGCGCCGGAAACCATCGCGGACGGAGTCCGCTCCTACGATCCTTGAATCATCGAAACGGCCCGCGTTGCACGGGCCGCAGGTGTTGGTCAGAACTTGTAGTTCACGCTCGCCACCACGTTACGACGGTCGCCGTAGTAGCAGTAGAAGCCGTCGCAGGTGGAGATGTATTCCTTGTCGAATACGTTGTTGGCGTTCAGCGCGACGTTCAGCCCGTTGAGGCTGTTGTCGAGGCGGCCGAGGTCGTAGTGCACTGCGGCGTCGTAGACGGTGTAGGAACCGGTATCGCCGTCCGACTTGTCGCGCACGTAACCCATGCTGCCGATGGCGATGTTGTGGGTCTCGCCGACGTAGCGGGTGCCGAAGCCCAGGCCGAAGCCGTCGAGCAGGCCGTCATGCCAGGTGTAGTCGGCCCACAGCGAGGCCTGGTTTTCCGGGGTGAGCGGCAGTGGACGGTTCTTGTCCAGCGGGTTGGCGACCTTGGTCATCTTGCTGTTGGCGTAGGTGTAGGCGGCGGTCACCTTGAGGTTCTCGGTGACGTTGCCCACGGCCTCCAGTTCGAAACCACGAACCTGCGCTTCACCCACCGGGCGGCTGATGAAGTCGCTGCCGGTGAGGACGATGTTCTTGCGGGTCAGGTCGTAGACGGCGGCGCTGAGCATCAGGTCGGTGCCCACCGGCTGGTACTTCACGCCCAGCTCGTACTGCTTACCGGTGCTCGGCTCGAAGGCCGCGCCAGCGGCGCCGCCGGCTTCGGTCTGGAACGACTCGGCATAGGACACGTAGGGCGCCACGCCGTTGTCGAACACGTAACTGAGCGCCGCGTTGCCGCTGAACTGGCTGTCACGACGGGTATCGGTGGCGCCGTTGGCGTTATAGAACTTCGAGCCGGTGTGGGCCCAGTCCTGGCGACCGCCGAGGGTCAGGCGCCAGTTGTCGAGGGCGATCTGGTCCTGGGCGTACAGGCCGGTATCGCGCATCTTCTGGTTGTAGTCGTTGTACGCGGTGTAGACGACGTTGCTGAAGTCCTGGCCGTAGATCGGCTTGCTGATATTGCTGGTCGGCGCGGTGCCGTACAGCCACTTGTAGTTGGTGTTGGCGCGCTGGTGATCCAGGCCCAGCAGCAGGGTGTGCTTGAGCGGGCCGGTGGAGAAGTCGGCCTGCAGGTTGTTGTCGATGGCGAACTGGCTGATGTCTTCATCCACCACGTTGGCGCCACGGGACAGGGTGCCGTCGTCGGCTACCGAGGTCGCGCTGCCGCCGGCGGTGATGCCCTGGAAGGACAGGTCACTCTTGGTGTAGCGCAGGTTCTGGCGGAACTGCCAGACATCATTGATGCGGTGCTCGAAGGCGTACCCCAGGGCGTAGTAGGTCTTGTCGTAGAACTCCCAGTCCGGGTCGCCCAGGTTCTCGTGGTACTTCACCTCGCCCGCCGGGGTGGACAGTTTGGTGCCCTGCAGCGGCAGGAACTGGCTGGTGATGCCGGTATCGTCGCGGTTGAACTGGGAGAGGAAGGTCAGCTTGGTGTCTTCGTCGAAGTTCCAGGTCAGGCTCGGGGCGATGTTGTAGCGCTTGTTGTCGACGTGCTCGACCTGGGTGTTGCTGTCGCGCACGACACCGCTGACGCGGTAGAGCAGGTTGCCGGCGTCGTCGACCTTGCCGGTGCTGTCGAAGGAAATCTGCTTGTGCTCGTAGCTGCCGACCTGCAGCTGTACTTCATGGCTGCTTTCGGCTTCCGGACGGCGGCTGGTCATGTCCAGCAGGCCGCCGGGCGGGGTCTGGCCGTACAGCGAGGACGCCGGGCCGCGCAGCAGGGCAACGCGCTCCAGACCCCAGGTTTCCAGCTTGGGCATCACGTAGGAGCCCTTGGGCAGCGGCAGGCCGTCGAGGAACTGGGTCGGCTCGAAGCCGCGCACCTTCAACCACTCGGCGCGGGTGTCGTTGCCGTAGCTGCTGGCGATCACGCCGGGCATGTAGCGCACTGCGTCGTCCAGGCTCTGCACATTGCGGTCCTGCATCTGCTCGCGGGTGGCGACGGAGATGGAGCGCGGAGCTTCCAGCAGCGGGGTGTCGGTCTTGGTGCCGGCGCGGGTGCGGGTGGCGAGGTAGCCGACGGCCGGGCCGTCCGGGTCTTCCTGGGTGCCGCTGATGGTGGTGGCGGACATCGACAGGGTGTCGCTGGGCACCGGACGCAGGCTGTAGCTGCCCGATGCGCTTTCCACCAGCTCCAGCCCGCTGCCCTGCAGCGCCTGGCGCAGTGCGCCGGCGGCATCGTAGCGACCCTGCACAGCGTGCGCGCTGCGGCCCTGGGCCAGCGCCGGGTCGAGGCTCAGCGACAGGCCAGCTTCGGCGGCGATGCGGTTGAGGGTGCTGGCCAGCGGGCCGGCGGGCACCTGGTAGTCACGCACGGCGTCGGCGGCGATGGCCGAAGAGGTGGCCAGCAGGATAGCGGTGGCCAGCAGGCAGGGGCGGAGCGACAGTTCGAACGGGCGGTGCATTGAAAACGACTCCTGAATGAAAACGTTTCTCGATGCCTCCTTGCCGGACGAGATTGGAAAAGTGATAGGGCTGACTGAAAAAAATTTCCGGATGGCTTTTCGTAGGACCGAGGGGGGCGCCTAGCCCTTGCTCGCGATTCCCCTTGATGCCTGTGCTTCCGGGAGACTCTGTTCGCGAGCAAGCTCGCTCCTACAGGGGCATCTCAGCTACGCGGCACCACGCGGGACCACCACTGGCCGTGCTTCTCGATACGCACCGGCAGCGTCGGCTCCAGCGAGCTGAGCGCCAGGTCGATGTTCTTCAGCGGGAAGCTGCCGGTGATGCGCAGGTCCGCCAGCGCCGGGTCCACCGCGAGGTAACCGGGGCTGTAGCGCGCCAACTGGTCGACCAACTCGCCCAGGCGCACGTTGTCCACCACCAGCATGCCGTGGGTCCAGGCATCGGCGGTGGCGCTGTTGGCCTCAACTGTGCCGAAGCCATCGGCGCGCACGCGCACCTGCTGGCCCTGGTTGATCACGCGTTCGTCCGGCAGTTGCTCGGGGCGTGCGGCCACGGCGGACTGCAGGACGCTGAGCAGGGTGCTGTCGCCATCATCGCGCTCCACCAGGAAGCGCGTACCGAGGGCGCGCAAACGGCCTTCGTCGGTCTCGACGATGAAGGGGCGGCTATCGCCATGGGCGGTTTCCACCATGATCTCGCCACTGAGCAGGACGATGCGCCGCTGCTCGGCGTCGAAGCGCACATCGACGGCGGTGCGGCTGTTGAGCACCAGCCGGGTGTTGTCCGGCAGGCGCAGTTCGCGCTGCTCGCCGGTGGCGGTCACCAGATCGGAGAAGGCATAGCGCACCGGCGTGTAGCGGTTGCCGACACCCAGCGCCAGCGCGCCGACCAGCAGCAACGACAAGCCGGTGCCCGCCAGGCGGCGGACCTTGCGTCGGGATTCGCCCGGCGAGCGCAGCAAGGCGTTGCGCGCGGCTTTGGGCGCGGCGCCGGCGAGGCTGCGGTCGAGCATGCCCAACTGGCTCCAGGCTCGGGCGTGTTCGCTGTGGGCCGAATGCCAGCGGGCGAAAGCGGCTTCGTCGTCCGGGCGCGATTCGCCGGAGCCCAGGCGCAGCTGCCAGCTGATCGCCTCGTCCAGTATCTGCAGGGAAACCGGTCCCTTCACGTTGGCTCGCCATACAGCGCGATGTAGCACTGGCGCAGGCCCTGGGCGATGTACTGGCGCACGCGCGGCACGGAGACGCCCAGTTGCTCGGCGATCTCGGCGTGGCCCAGGCCGTCCAGGCGGTTGAGCAGGAAGGCACTGCGCGCGCGGGTGGACAGCTTGCCCAGCAGACGGTCGATCTCGCGCAGGTCGGCGAGGATCAGGCAGTGGTCCTCGGCGGAGGGCTGCACCGCTTCGGGCAGGCATTGCAGCTCGTCGAGGTAGGCCTGCTCCAGCGCCACGCGGCGCCAGTGGTCCACCAGCAGGCCCTTGGCGACGGTCACCAGGAAGGCGCGGGGTTCGCGCAGGGAGGGCAGCTCGCGACGGCCGAGCACGCGGACGAAGGTGTCCTGGCTCAGGTCTTCGGCACGCTGCGGACAGCCCAGGCTGCGATTCAGCCAGGCAGTCAGCCAGTCGCGGTGATCGCGATACAAGGCGCCAACGAGTTCGCCGCTACCCATCTGGATGGCCGACAAGCTACTCCCCCAATGATCTCGAATGGGATCAAGTTCAAAAACGATAACTATTCGCAAATGATCGCAAAGTGCAGTCACGCGCGCAATTGGCACCCGTCGGCTTTTGCCGCCAGTCGCCCGGTTTTCGGTGCCGTTCTACAATCCGGCGACCTATTTCGCGGAAAGCCTCGCCATGTCCGACCCCGTGCTAATCATCGGTTCCTTCCTGTCCCCTTATGTGCGCAAGGCGCTGGTCCTGCTGGAAATGAAGGGCGTGGACTACCGCATCGACTCTGTCGTGCCGTTCTTCGGCAATGAAGAGTTCGAGCGCCTGAGCCCGCTGCGCCAGGTGCCAGTGCTGGTGGACGGCGAATTGGTGCTCAACGATTCCTCGGTGATCTGCCAGTACCTGGAGGAGCGTTATCCACAGCCCGCGCTGTATCCCGCGAATATTAACGATCGCGCCCGCGCGCGCTGGATCGAGGAGTTCGCCGACAGCCGCATGGGCCAGGTGGTGATCTGGCAGCTGTTCGACCAACTGGTAATAGGCCGCGGCGTGTGGGGGCGCGAGCCGGATGCGGCGATGCTGGAGAAGACCTACCAGCACGACCTGCCGGCAGTGTTCGATTATCTGGAAGCGCAGTTGCTGGAAAGCGGCTGGCTATTCGGCGAGCTGTCCATCGCTGATATCAGCGTCGCCTGCTTCATGCGCAATGCGCAGTTCGCCCGCTACGAACTGGACGCCCAGCGCTGGCCGAAACTGGCAGCCATGCTCGCGGCGGCCTTCGCGCTGCCGGCGTTCCAGAAGCTCAACCAGTTCGAGCGCGCCATTGCCCGCACGCCGATCCTGCAGCAGCGTGAAGCGTTGATCGCCGCTGGCGCACCGGTCAGCGAGGTCAGCTACATGCGTGAACAGCCGGTGCGCGGGCCGATGAGCCGCAGCTGATCAGGCTTCCCGCAGGAAGCTCCAGAGTCGCTGCGCGACCGGGCCATGGGCGCGGTCGCGCAGGCGCGCGGCAACCAGTTCCTCGCGGCGGCCGGGCAGATGCGTTCCAGTAAGATCACGCAGGCGGCCGTCGGCCAGTTCCTCGGCTATCAGGTGGCGCGGCAGGTGGCCCCAGGCCAGGCCGTGCAGCACCAGTTCCTTCTTCATCGCCTGGTCCGGCACCGTGCATTGCGGTGCTCCTTCGAGGGTGAAGAAGTCCACCGGCGGAGAGTGCCGGGCGCTGTCGCGCATCACGCACTGGGTGAGCGAGTGCAGGTGCTCCGGACGGATGTCCGTGGTGACCGTCAGCAGCCCAGGCGCTATCACCGGGATGAAATCCACTTGGCCCAGGTCCAGCCACTCCAGGCGCGGGTCGGCCTTGTCCACACGGTGCAGGATCAGTTCCGCCTCACCGTCGAGCAGCCGCTCCAGCGGGCCACTGACGCTCTCAAAGTAAAGCTGCAGGCGCGTGCGCGGCTGCGTGGCGAAGAAGCGTGCGAGCTTTGCCAACAGGGCAGGGCGGGGGCAGAAGTCGCCGAGTACCACGCGCAGCTCGCTTTCCTCGCCAGTGGCCAGGTGCGTGACGTGGTCCTGCAGGCTGCCCAATTCGCGCAGCAGGCCCTGAGCGCGGCGGTGGAAGGATTCACCGGCGGCGGTCAGGCCGACGCGGTAGCCGCTGCGGTCGAGCAGCGCGAAGCCGAGCTGGCGCTCCAGGCGGGCGACAGCGGCGAAAACCGCCGGGTGGGAGCGGTGCAATTGCTGGGCGGCGGCCTGGAAGCCGCCGGCTTCGACCACGGCGTTGAAGCAGTGCAGGTCGTGCAGGGTGAAATCTGGCATGTCAGCTTTCCTGACAGAGATCATCCAGTCTTTGTAATTTCTTCGAAAGATCAACGCAACTAGCCTCGTCTCCACATTCACTGGAGGACGGCCCGACATGAGCCAGTTGCATTACCTGACCACCACGGACAACACCCGCATCGCCTATCGCCTGGATGGCCCCGCGACACGGCCGCTGCTGGTGCTCTCCAACTCCATCGGCACCGACCTGCATATGTGGGACGGACAGATCGCCGCACTCGCCGAACACTTTCGAGTGCTGCGCTACGACGCCCGCGGCCACGGTGCCTCCAGCGTTCCGCCCGGGCCCTATCCGTTGTCGCGGCTGGGCGAGGACGTGATCGAGTTGCTCGATTGCGTGGGAGTGCAGCGCGCGCATTTCCTCGGTCTTTCCCTGGGCGGTTTCGTCGGTCAATGGCTGGCACTGCATGCAGCGCACCGCATTGAGCGGCTGGTGCTGGCGAACACCTCCGCCTGGCTGGGCCCGCAGGAGCAGTGGGACGCGCGCATTACCGAAGTGCTGGAGGCGGAAGATATGCGGGGCACTGCGGCGACCTTTCTCGCCAACTGGTTCCCGGCGGTCTGGCTGGAAGCGCAGCGAGCAGAGGTCGAACCGTTCCGTGCCACCTTGCTGGCGACCAATCGGCATGGGCTGGCCGGCTCCTTCGCTGCCGTGCAGGAAACTGATCTGCGCAGCGCATTGGGTGATGTCCGCCTGCCCACGCTGGTGATCGCCGGGCAGTTCGACACCGTCACCGTCGCGGATCACAGCGAGCTGATTGCCGAGGCGATCCCCGGTGCGCGCCTGTTCACGCTGCCGGCGGTGCACCTGTCGAACATCGAGTTTCCCCGCGAGTTCGAGGGGGCGGTGCTGGACTTCCTGCTGCAGCCCTGAACGACAAGGCCGCCCCTGGGCGGCCTTGTCGTTTGTCCACAGGCCCAATCATCACCCGCTCAATGGTGCGCAGCGTCTATCGCGATGGGTTCGCCGGATACGTCCGAATAGGCACGCTTGCGGTCGGCCAGGGTGTAGTGGATCAGCGCGCCGAGGCCGGCGCCGAAGAACCAGGAGAACTGCGACAGCGCATCGAACGCCGGAACCAGCGCCAGCACGATGGCGATCAGCGCGGCCGGGACGAACGCGGCCACCGCGCGCAGATTCACGCCGCCGCTGTAGTGGTAGGTCGCCTCATGGCTCTCGCTGTACAGCTCGGGCAGGTTTACCCGGCCACGGCGCACCAGGTAGTAGTCGGTGACGATGATCCCGTACAGCGGGCCGAGCAATGCGCCCAGGCCGCCGAGGAAATACACGATCACCGCCGGGCTGTTGTACAGGTGCCAGGGCAGGATCAGCACCGCGATGGTGGCGCTGAGCAGGCCGGCGCGGCGGAAGTTCAGCAGGTTCGGCGCGAGGTTGGTCAGCACATAGGCCGGGGCGACGAAGTTGGCCATGATGTTCACCGCCACCGTGACGATCAGGAAGGCCAGGCAGGCCAGCACCAGGCCGAAGGTGTTGGGGATGGCGGCGACGATCTCGGTGGGGTTCTGCACCAGCTTGCCGTCGATGCTGAACTGCGCGCCGGCCAGCACCACGGCGATCAGCGCGAAGCCCAGCATGTTCACCGGCAGCCCCCAGAAGTTACCGACGCTGATGGTGCGGCGGTCCGGGCAGTTGCGGGTGAAATCGCAGAAATTGAGGATCATGGTGCCGTACAGCGAGACCCACAGGGCGGCGGCCCCCAGGACCTTCAGCCACATGGTCGAGCCGGTCGGCGCATTGCCGCTGGACCAGGAGATCGACAGGCCGGCGCGCCAGTACATCCAGCCGGCGAGGCTGGCGAAGGCGACGAGGATGATCGGGCCGGCAAAGGATTCGTAACGGCGCACCATTTCCATGCCGTAGGCGAAGATCACCAGCTGCACGCACCAGATGCCGAGGAAGGTGATCCAGCCTAGGGTCGACAGGCCGAGGATCGAGTCATGATCGTAGGCTGCAAGGTTTGGAGCGATGGCGCTGAGCAGCACGCGCAGGACCACCGAGGCGAGGTAGGTCTGGATGCCGAACCAGGCGATGGCGATCACCGCGCGGATCAGCGCCGGCACCTGCGCGCCGTGGATGCCGAAGCTGATGCGGCACATCACCGGGTAGGGCAGGCCGGTCTTCTGGCCCATGTAGCCGGACAGGTTCATCAGCCCGTAGATCACCAGCGCGCCGAGGGCGAAGGCAGCGAGGATCTGTGCGCCGCTCATGCCCAGGGCGAAGAGGCCGATGGCGAAAGAGTAGTTGGCGATGTTGTGCACATCGTTGGTCCACAGCGCGAACAGGCTGTAGCGCCCCCAACTGCGGCCGGCAGCCCTGGTCGGGGCCAGGTCTGCGCTGTACAGGCGCGGGCTCAGGGTCGGCGCGGTCGGCTGCGCGGCGGCCGTGCTATCGACAGATTGGACGGAGGCAACGCCGGACAGGTGCGTAGGACTGCTGGTCATGGGCTACTCGGTTTTTGTATGCACGGCTTTTTGGGTTTGTGTGCAAAAGCCAGTTCCGTGCCAGGCCGTCGCGGGTCACTTTCAATCGCTTCCGCGAGCCGCTTCTGCAATCGCCTGAAGCCCTTGTTTGGTGCGGTATTGGTGGCTGTCCAAGTGGTCAGGAAATAATTTTCCCATGGCAATCATTGACTTGAGAGTCAGTTATGGCGCGCATGGGAAATGTGCGGAATGGGGATTTTGTACACAAAAATTGTGCACAGGCGTTACGCGTCCGGGTCTGAGTGGCAGGAAGGCAATCGCGGACGGAGTCCGCTCCTACACCGGGCCGACCCATTGATGTAGGAGCAACTGTCTTTTTCTGGGGAGTCCGTCCTCATTCATCCCCTCTCACCCCAGCCCTCTCCCTCAGGGAGAGGGAGCAATCCGATCCGGCTGACGCCAGGGTTTCATCCTGCACCGAACGGTCCCCTCTCCCCCTGGGAGAGGGTGAGGGCCAACCCGAGCGCAGAACTTTCACGTAGGAGCGGACTCCGTCCGCGATAGGGTCGGCATTGCACCGACTCACCAACCGGCGACCATAAAAAAACCGCCCCGGAGGGCGGTTTCTTCAACACATCGCGAAAGTCCTTACAGACCGTTCTTGGCCTTACTCTTTTCCTTGAATTCGCGGCGGCGGCGGTGCAGGACCGGCTCGGTGTAGCCGTTGGGCTGCTTGGTGCCCTCGATGACCAGTTCCAGCGCGGCCTGGAAGGCCACGTTGTCGTCAAAGTTCGGCGCCATCGGGCGGTACTGGGCGTCGCTGGCGTTCTGGCGATCAACCACCGAAGCCATGCGCTTGAGGCTTTCCAGCACCTGCTCCTGGGTCACTACGCCGTGGCGCAGCCAGTTGGCCAGCAGCTGGCTGGAGATGCGCAGGGTAGCGCGGTCTTCCATCAGGCCGACGTCGTTGATGTCCGGCACCTTGGAGCAGCCGACGCCCTGGTCGATCCAGCGGACCACGTAGCCGAGGATGCCCTGGGCGTTGTTGTCCAGCTCGTTCTTGATCTCTTCCGCGCTCCAGTTGGTGTTGGGGGCGAGCGGAATGGTCAGGATGTCGTCCACCGAAGCCGGTGCGCGCTTGGCCAGTTCGGCCTGGCGGGCGAACACGTCGACCTTGTGGTAGTGCAGCGCGTGCAGGGTGGCGGCGGTCGGCGAGGGAACCCAGGCGGTGTTAGCGCCGGCCAGCGGGTGAGCGATCTTCTGCTCGAGCATGGCGGCCATCAGGTCGGGCATGGCCCACATGCCCTTACCGATCTGCGCCTTGCCTTGCAGACCGGTGGCCAGGCCGACGTCGACGTTGTTGTTCTCGTAGGAACCGATCCACTTCTCGGTTTTCATGGCGCCCTTGCGCACCATGGCGCCGGCTTCCATGGAGGTGTGGATCTCGTCACCGGTGCGGTCGAGGAAGCCGGTGTTGATGAACACCACGCGCTCGGCGGCGGCCTTGATGCAGGCCTTCAGGTTGACGGTGGTACGGCGCTCTTCGTCCATGATGCCGACTTTCAGCGTGTTGCGCGGCAGGCCCAGCAGGTCTTCGACGCGGCTGAAGATTTCGGCGGCGAAGGCGACTTCTTCCGGGCCGTGCATCTTCGGCTTCACGATGTACACGCTGCCGGTACGGCTGTTCTTGCGGGTGGCGCTGCCGTTCAGGTTGTGAATGGCGATCAGGCTGGTGAACAGGCCGTCCTGGATGCCTTCGGGCACTTCGTTGCCCTGGGCGTCGAGGATCGCCGGGTTGGTCATCAGGTGACCAACGTTACGCACGAACAGCAGGGAGCGGCCATGCAGGCTCAGCTCGGAACCATCGGCCTTGGTGTAGACGCGGTCCGGGTTCATGGTGCGGGTGAAGGTGCTGCCGCCCTTGGAAACCTGCTCGGCGAGGTCGCCTTTCATCAGGCCCAGCCAGTTGCGGTAGACCACGACCTTGTCGTCGGCGTCGACGGCGGCCACGGAGTCTTCGCAGTCCATGATGGTGGTCAGCGCGGACTCCATCAGGACGTCTTTCACGCCAGCGGCGTCGGTCTGGCCGATCGGGCTGGTCGGGTCGATCTGGATTTCGAAGTGCAGGCCGTTGTGCTTGAGCAGCACGGCTTTCGGGTTGGCGGCTTCGCCCTGGAAGGCCAGGAACTGGGCGGCGTTCTTCAGGCCGGTCTCGCTGCCGTTCTTCAGGGTGACGGCCAGTGCGCCGTTCTTCACCACATAGGCGGTGGCGTCGACGTGGGAGCCGGATTCCAGCGCAGCGGCTTCGTCGAGGAAGGCGCGGGCGAAGGCGATGACCTTGTCACCGCGGACCTTGTTGTAGCCCTTGCCCTTCTCGGCGCCGTTCTCTTCGCTGATCGCGTCGGTGCCGTACAGTGCGTCGTACAGCGAGCCCCAGCGGGCGTTGGCGGCGTTCAGGGCGAAGCGCGCGTTCATCACCGGCACCACCAGCTGCGGGCCGGCCATACGGGCGATTTCTTCGTCGACGTTCTGGGTGCTGGCCTGGAAGTCGGCCGGCTCGGGCAGCAGGTAACCGATTTCCTGCAGGAAGGCCTTGTAGGCGGCTGCGTCATGCGGCTTGCCGGCGCGGGCCTGGTGCCAGCCGTCGACTTTTGCCTGGATGTCATCGCGCTTGGCGAGCAGGGCCTTGTTCTTGGGGGCCAGGTCGTTGATTACGGTTTCTACGCCCGCCCAGAACTTGCCGGCTTCGATGCCGGTGCCGGGAATGGCTTCGTTGTTCACGAAGTCGAAAAGGACTTTGGCGACCTGCAGGCCACCGACTTGAACGCGTTCAGTCATTGCTTGCCTCACTCTGCTCAGGACCAGCTCTGGACACAGGCAAAACGCCTTGTAGTCCGAGCCGCGGAATACTACATGATGCCGCGGGAAAAATCAGTGGGCTAGCGTCGCGGTTAGACCAAAGTACGCATATCAGTCACGTAGCAGGTCTTATGTTCGCAAATATCCTCTGGATTGTTCCAGATAAATCTTAAAACTGTACACGCATTACCCGAATGGGTACCTGTGGCAGCCCGTCGCAGCCGGCTAACCTCGCCGTGCCTATACTGCTTCTTCCCTCCTGGAGAATCCCGCATGTCCGTGACGCTTGCCACCCCCACCGATCTGGATGACCTGGTTCCGCTGTTTTCCGGCTACCTCGATTTCTACGAGGTGCCTGCGCCCCACGCGAAGATTCGCGAATTCCTCGAGGCGCGTATCGGCAGCGGGCAGTCCACGGTGTTCATCGCGCGCAGCATCGATGGGCTGGCGGTCGGCTTCGTGCAGCTCTACCCATTCTTCGCTTCGCTGGCGCTGCAGGCGTCCTGGCTGGTCAGTGACCTCTACGTTTTGCCTGCTGCGCGCCGCGACGGTTACGGTGAAGCGCTGATGAACGCCGCCCGCGCCCACGGCGAAGCCACCGGCGCCTGCGGGCTGATGCTGGAGACGGCGAAGACCAACCACGCTGGCCAGTCGCTGTACGAGCGCCTGGGCTACAAGCGGGACGACAAGTTCTACACCTATTGGCTGGACCTCACGGCCTAGCCCTTCGCGGAGACTGCTCATGGACCACCTTGTTTTGACCGTCATCGCCCAGGACCAGCCCGGACTGGTGGAGCGCGTGGCCAAATGCATCGCCGCCCACGGCGGCAACTGGCTGGAAAGCCGCATGTCGCGCATGGCCGGGCAGTTCGCCGGGATCCTTCGCGTAGCCGTGCCCGCCGAGGGCTATGACGAACTGGTGGAAGGCCTGCAGGAGCTGAGCGAACACGGCATTCGCGTGCTGCTGGCGGAGAGCGGCATCGAGCCGGCCTGCAACTGGAAGCCTATTCACCTCGACCTGGTGGGTAACGACCGTCCCGGTATCGTCCGCGATATCACCCAGTTGCTGGCTGAGCACGGGGTGAACCTCGAAAGCCTGACCACCGAGGTGCTGCCGGCGCCTATGAGCAGCGAGCCGCTGTTCCATGCCGAGGCGCTGCTGGCCGTGCCGCTGACCCTGCCGCTGGAAACCCTCCAGCAGAAACTGGAAGAGCTGGCGGACGACCTGATGGTGGAGCTGAATTTCCACAGCGGGGAATAATCGTCACGCGCTGATCGCCAATCTTGTGGAAAAACCTGTGGGCTCTCTGTTGATGAATTGACAGAGGGCCCATTTTACGTGGGTATCTTGCCAATCTGCTTATCCACTTTCCTCCTCACGGCTGTGCACAGAGTGCGGGGATTGCACCGTGGGAATTCTGTTGATAAGTCGCTGTAGCTCGCAGTTTACGGTGCTTGTAGCGTTGTGGTCGTTTTCTGTACAGCGCGTGCGCGATGGGCGGAGCGCTCCCGGTATTCTCACTGCTGTGCACAAATACGCTGGAAGAGTCTGTGGAGAAGCCGTTCATGGAACGCTGCAGGCAGCGTCGTTTCTGTTCTTCAGAGGGTTGTCAACTTTCTGATCGGGCAGCGCTGAAGCATCCACACGAAGCGGGGATCAGCCTGTGGAAAAGCCGGGGGAATATCCTTGGAGACCAGATATAGCGAGGCCTTCACGATCTTGATCAAGGAATGATCAATTGGCATCGTGCTGTTGGCGAGGAGCCACCGGGAGGAACGGACTGCGGCGGCTTGTGGATGAAACCAGCGTTATCCCCGCATTCGCGGGATGGAGCTGTGGACAAACTGGTGGTGTTCGCCTGCAAGCCACGAAAGACGTGACTTGCAGGCAGTGGATCAATTAATGATCAATCGCCGCGGGAGAGGCGATACCAGATGTCCACGCTGTAGACGACCAGGCCGGCCCAGATGCAGCAGAGAGAGATCAGGCGCGTGCTGTCCAGATGCTCACCGAACAGCAGGATCGCCTGCAGCAGCACCAGGGTCGGCGCCAGGTACTGCAGGAAGCCGAGCGTCGCGTAGGGCAGGTGACGCGCGGCGGCGTTGAAGCACACCAGCGGCACCAGGGTGATCGGGCCGGCGGCGGCGAGCCAGATGGCGTCCTTGGTGGTCCAGAAGTCTGCGTGCACGCTCGGGCCATCGGCGAACAGCACGAGGTAGCCGATCGCCAGTGGCAGCAGGATCCAGGTCTCCACCACCAGGCCCGGCAGCGCAGCCACCGGCGCCTGCTTGCGGATCAGCCCGTAGAAGCCGAAGGTCAGCGCCAGTGCCAGCGACACCCACGGCAGGCTGCCCAGTTGCCAGAGCTGCTGTGCAACACCCAGCGCAGCGAGGCCGACTGCGACCCACTGCAGCGGGCGCAGACGTTCGCGCAGGATCACCATTCCCAGCAGCACGTTGATCAGCGGGTTGATGTAATAGCCCAGGCTCGCCTCGATCATGTGGCCGTTGTTCACCGCCCAGACGTAGACCAGCCAATTGCTGGCGATCAGCAGGCCGCTGGCGGTGAGTACGGCGATGCGCTTGGGGTTCTCGCGCAGTTCGCGCCACCACCCGGGGTGCTTCCACACCAGCAATAGGAGAGCGCCGAACACCGCCGACCAGATAGCCCGGTGAGTGATGATTTCCAGGGCGGGGATGCGTTCGAGGAGCTTGAAGTAGATCGGGAAAAGTCCCCAGATGACATAGGCAGTCAAGCCCAGGGCGTAGCCCCGGCGGGGATTGGCGGTGGCCATGGAACATCCTTGGTTAGGCAGCTAATGAGTGGCTGCACAATTCTAGGGCGCTCGCGCTGGCTTGTCTGTGTCGCTGCGGTGGATGACGTCAGGGTCTGAAAGATTCTGCGTAACGTTGCCGTTACGCAGAAGGGCATTGTCTGTAGGAGCGAGCTTGCTCGCGAACCTGTTGGCCGGCGAAATCGGTGTAATGCGGTTCGCGAGCAAGCTCGCTCCTACGAAAAGCAAATGGGGTCGCGGGCGCGGTCAGAACAACCGCAGCGGCTCCTCATCCAGCGCCGCCAGTTGCTCGCGCAGCACCAGCACCTGCTCGCCCCAGTAACGCTCGGTGCCGAACCAGGGGAAGCTCGGCGGGAACGCCGGGTCGTCCCAGCGGCGGGCCAGCCACGCGCTGTAATGCATCAGGCGCAGGGCGCGCAGGCCTTCGATCAGTGGCAGCTCGCGCGGGTCGAAGTCGTGGAACTCCTGGTAGCCGTCGACCAGTTCAGAAAGCTGCCCGAGGCGCTCCTGGCGTTCGCCGGCGAGCATCATCCACAAGTCCTGCACGGCCGGGCCCATGCGGCAATCGTCGAGGTCGACGACGTGGAAGGTCTCGTCGCGGCACAGCAGGTTGCCGGGGTGGCAATCGCCGTGCATGCGGATCGGTGTGTATTTCACCCGGGCGTAGAGGTCGTCGATCTTCTTCAGCAGGTCGCGGGCCACGGATTCGTACGCTGGCAGGAGGCTCTTGGGAATGAAGTTGCCTTCCAGCAGGGTAGCCAGGGACTGATGGCCGAAGTTCTGCGGTGTCAGCGACTCACGGTGCTCGAACGGGCGGCTGGCGCCCACGGCGTGCAGGCGTCCGAGCAATTGGCCGAGGCGATAGAGCTGGTCGAGATTGCCCGGCTCCGGCGCGCGGCCACCGCGGCGGGGGAACAGCGTGAAGCGGAAGCCGGCGTGCTCGAAGAGGGTCTTGCCCTCATGCACCAGCGGTGCAACCACCGGGACTTCGCATTCGGCCAGTTCGGCGGAGAAGGCGTGCTCCTCCAGGATCGCCTCGGTGGTCCAGCGCCCGGGACGGTAGAACTTGGCGATCAGCGGCTCGCTGTCCTCGATGCCTACCTGGTAGACGCGGTTCTCGTAGCTGTTGAGCGCGAGTACGCGGGCATCGCTGAGGAAGCCGATGCTTTCCACTGCATCCAGTACCAGATCGGGCGTGAGGTCGGAAAATGGATGAGACATGGCGACGATCCAGCAGTGGTAAAGCTGCCTAGTGTACCCAGTCCACCGATAATGGGTGGGAAGTCGCCTCAGTGGTCGGAGCAGTGCTTGCCCAGGTACTCGACGAAGTCCGTGGCCAGCGCCCGGCGCTCACCCTTCACCAGGGTCAGTTTCTGCATCGAGCGGGCTTTGCATTCGACCACTTGCGCCGGTTTGTCCGAGCTGTGCAGCGGCGTCAGCAGCAGGTCGTAGGGCGTGCCTTGGCGGACCTGCTCGGCCAGTTCCTCCTCGCCGCCACCGATCAGCAGCACCTTGTTGCGGGTGTCGATCTGGTACTGGTCCACCAGCGGCTCCAGCATGGGCATCAGATCGTTGCTGGCGCCGACTCGCAGTACGTCAGGGCCGGCCTGGCTGGCGAAGGGCAGGAGCAGCAGGGCGAGCAGTAGCAGTGGGCGGCGCATGGTGGGGCTCCGATTGGCCGAAGCCCGCCCGGCGTGGGCGGGACTCTGGCGGTTATTGGAGCGCGGCGCGACGTCCTGGGGCTTGATATGAGGCAGGGAAACTCATGTGACGGGGAGACTATAGCGGCGTGCCGAGGATCACCTGCGCCGGGGAGAACTGCGCGCGGACCGCCGAACCGGGTTTCAGCCCGAGGATGTCGATGCGCTCGGGGTCGGTCAGGGCGCAGAGCATCTGCCCGCTGGGCAGTTGAATGCGTACTTCGCTGGGGCCGTCGTCGGCTTCGCGGATGTCATCGATATGGCCTTCCAGCGCATTCAGCCCTTCCGGGCAGGGGATGTGCGGCAGGTCGACATAGAGCCAGCCGGCCTTCATCAGTGCGACCACCGGCACGCCGTCGGCCAGTTCCAGCTTCTCGGTGCTCTCGCGGGTGACTCGCGCCTGGATGCGCGCGCCACCGGGCAATTCGATGCTCACCAGGTCATTGAGGCCGGAGGGTTCCACCTGAATGACGCGGCCGTGCAGCTGGTTGCGCGCGCTGGTGCGCATCATCAGGCGGCCGATCAGCTCCAGGTCGGCCTGGTGCTCGACGTGCTCGACGATGTGCTCGCGCAGGGCTTCCAGGCGCTGGTACAGCGCCAGCAGGCGCTCGCCCTCGGTGGTCAGGCGCGCTCCGCCGCCGCCTTTGCCGCCGACGCTGCGTTCCACCAGCGGGCGGTCGGAGAGGTTGTTCAGTTCATCGATGGCGTCCCAGGCGGTCTTGTAGCTCATCCCGGCGGCCTTGGCGGCATGGGTGATCGAGCCGAGCTGGGCGATCTGGGCCAGCAGGGCAATGCGCTGCGGGCGGCGAGTAACGTGTTGGGTCAACAGGCTGAGGGTGGTCATGGTTTCGCGGGTGCTTATTGGTATGCAGCGAGGCTCCGTTGCTGGCGGGCAAAACGCAAGGGGCAGATGTCGGGAATGTGGCCCAACGGTCGTCTATTCCGGGGCTGGCGTGCGCGCCAGGCAGTAGACGTCGACTCGCCGCGCCCCCGCATGGCGCAGCAGGCGGGCGATGCGCTCGGCGGTGGCGCCGGTGGTGAGCACGTCGTCCACCAGTGCCAGGTGCAGGCCTTCAACGCTCGCGCCAGCGGCCAGGGCGAAGGCGTTTCGCAGGTTGCGCTTGCGGGTAATGGCGTCCAGGCCCTGCTGGGGCGGCGTATCCTGCGTGCGACGGAGAAGGTGGTTATCCACAGGCAGGCGCAGGGGGGTGGCCAGCCAGTCCGCCAGCAGTTGCGCCTGGTTGAAGCCGCGTTGCCGCTCGCGACGGCGCGAGAGCGGCACGGGGACCAGCCGGTCGGGACGCGTCAGCCCGTCTCCGTACGCGTGCAGCAGATGGCGTTCCAGCAACTGGCCGAGCAATCGGCCCAGCGGTGCATTGGCCTGGTGCTTGAAGCGCGTGACCAGCGCGTCGACGGGGAAGCCGTAGCGCAGTGGTGTTTCGACGCGATGGAAAGCCGGTGCGCGGCGCAGGCATTGGCCGCAGGTCAGGCCGGAAGCCGGCAGGGGAAGGGCGCATACCGTGCACTGCCCGGCAAGCCATGGCAGGTCGTCGTCACAGCCGGCGCAGAGCGGCAGGGCGGCCTGTTCGGCCGTGGCTCCGCAGAGCAGGCATTGCACCCGAGGGCGCCACCAGACGGGACGCCATTGCAACAACCGCATTCAGCCCCTCCATGGGCGGGCGGTCAGCGGGAGCGACTCAGTGAATCAGCCAGCTCAGCACCACCAGGCCCAGCACCGTCCAGATCAGCCCGCCAAAGATCGAGCGCCGCAGAAAAGCGCGGACGCCACTGTAGAGCAGCAGCAGGCCGATGAAGAGCAGGACGAAGCTGAAGATCGAGACGTCGATTCCGACAGCCCGCGCCAAGCCGTGGAAGAAGTCGTCCATGGCGCGCCACAAGCCGCCGAGCACGCCCGACAGCAGATCGACGATAAAGCGGATGGC
Organism: Pseudomonas sp. NY15435; assembly: GCF_048068295.1. Taxonomy (NCBI): domain Bacteria; kingdom Pseudomonadati; phylum Pseudomonadota; class Gammaproteobacteria; order Pseudomonadales; family Pseudomonadaceae; genus Pseudomonas; species Pseudomonas sp. NY15435. The sequence continues at coordinate 102,990 of NZ_JBLUQA010000001.1, read as the reverse complement.
CTTGCCGACCATCTGGCCGAGGCCGTCGAAGAATCCTTCTGTTCCCATCTGGGGTATGACTCCTGAGTGTTCTGCCTGATTGGAGCGGCAAGTGGCTGGATCGGTTCAGCCGCAACCGCAACGGGATTGCTGCTGTTGATCAATAAATGGTCACTTGTCTACCTGTGTCGCAAGAGTGGTTGACAGCGTCACAGCTCCACATATGATGCCTTGAGCCTGATTTCCCCGGTGGCGCGCCGCCGGGGCACCTTAGACAAGAGGCGCCCCCAAGCGTCGAAGGACTTTGCCGATGAGTGCCACCGCAGCCCAAGTAACCCGCCACGACTGGACCCTTGCCGAAGTCCGCGCCCTGTTCGAACAGCCTTTCAACGATTTGCTGTTCCAGGCGCAGACGATGCACCGCGCGCATTTCGACCCGAACCGCGTACAGGTTTCTACCCTGCTGTCGATCAAGACCGGCGCCTGCCCGGAAGACTGCAAATATTGCCCGCAGTCCGGCCACTACAACACCGGCCTGGACAAGGAAAAGCTGATGGAAGTGCAGAAGGTGCTGCAGGCCGCTGCTGAAGCCAAGGCCATCGGCTCGACGCGCTTCTGCATGGGCGCTGCCTGGAAGCATCCTTCGGCGAAGGACATGCCCTACGTGCTGGAAATGGTGAAGGGCGTGAAGAAGCTTGGCCTGGAAACCTGCATGACCCTGGGCAAGCTGACCCAGGAGCAGACCCAGTCGCTGGCCGAAGCGGGCCTGGACTACTACAACCACAACCTCGATACCTCGCCGGAGTTCTACGGCAACATCATCACCACCCGCACCTACAGCGAGCGCCTGCAGACCCTGGCGTACGTGCGCGAGGCGGGCATGAAGATCTGCTCCGGCGGCATCCTCGGCATGGGCGAGTCGGTGGACGACCGTGCTGGCCTGCTGATCCAGCTGGCCAACCTGCCCGAGCATCCGGAGTCGGTGCCGATCAACATGCTGGTAAAGGTGAAGGGCACCCCGCTGGCCGAGGAGAAGGACGTCGATCCGTTCGACTTCATCCGTACCCTGGCGGTCGCCCGCATCATGATGCCGAAATCCCACGTGCGCCTGTCCGCCGGCCGCGAGCAGATGAACGAGCAGATGCAGGCCCTGGCTTTCATGGCTGGCGCCAACTCGATCTTCTACGGCGAGAAGCTGCTGACCACCACCAACCCGCAGGCCGAGAAGGACATGCAGCTGTTCGCACGCCTGGGCATCAAGCCCGAGGAGCGCGAGGAGCACGCCGACGAGGTGCACCAGGCCGCCATCGAGCAGGCGCTGGTGGAACAACGCGACTCCCAGCTGTTCTATAACGCGGCTTCGGCCTGACCGCCCTTGATGTAGGAGCGAGCTTGCTCGCGAACAGTCTCTCCGAATACTTCGGTGCCGGGCCGTTCGCGAGCTAGCTCGCTCCTACAACAGCTCTGCCGCCGACACAGGGTTGCGTATGCCTTTCGATCTCTCCGCCCGTCTGGCCCAGCGCCAGGCGGACGACCTCTACCGCCGCCGTCCGCTGCTGGAATCGCCGCAGGGACCGGAAGTGGTCATCGACGGCCAGCCGATGCTGGCCTTCTGTTCCAACGATTACCTGGGCCTGGCCAATCACCCCGAGGTGATTGCCGCCATGCGTGTCGGCGCTGAGCGCTGGGGCGTCGGCGGTGGCGCCTCGCACCTGGTCAACGGCCACTGCGGTCCCCACCACGAACTGGAGCTGGCGCTCGCCGAATTCACCGGCCGTCCGCGCGCGCTGCTGTTTTCCACCGGCTACATGGCCAACCTCGGTACCGTCACCGCGCTCGTCGGCAAGGGCGACAGCGTGCTGGAGGACCGCCTCAACCACGCTTCGCTGCTGGATGCCGGGCTGCTGTCTGGTGCGCGCTTCTTGCGCTACCTGCACAACGACGCCACCAGCCTCGCCTCCCGTCTGGAGAAGGCTGAAGGCAACACCCTGGTCGTTACTGATGGCGTGTTCAGCATGGACGGCGACCTGGCCGACTTGCCCGCACTCTGTAGCGAGGCCAGGGAGAAGGGCGCCTGGGTGATGGTCGACGACGCCCACGGTTTCGGCCCACTGGGTGCGACCGGTGGCGGCATCGTCGAACACTTCGGGCTGGGCATGGAGGATGTGCCCGTACTGGTCGGCACCCTCGGCAAGGCTTTCGGCACCGCTGGCGCCTTCGTCGCCGGCAGCGAAGAGCTGATCGAGACGCTGATCCAGTTCGCCCGCCCCTACATCTACACCACCAGCCAGCCACCGGCCGTGGCCTGTGCCACGCTGAAAAGCCTGGAGCTGCTGCGCGCCGAGAGCTGGCGCCGTGATCACCTGAATGGGCTGATCGCGCGCTTCCGTGCCGGCGCCGAGGCCATCGGCCTGAGCCTGATGGACAGCCCGACGCCGATCCAGCCGATCCTTGTTGGTGGCAGCGCCCAGGCCATGGCGTTGTCCGCCGAGCTGCGCCAGCGCGGCATCCTCGTCGGAGCGATCCGCCCGCCCACCGTGCCGGCCGGCACGGCGCGCCTGCGCGTGACCCTGTCCGCCTCCCACACCGAAGCGCAGGTTGACCGCCTGCTGCTGGCGCTCGCCGAAAGCTGGCAGCGCGTGTCGTCTAGCCTTCTGGCAGAGATCGATGCCGAGGAGGGCGATGATGCGTGACCAACTGATCCTGCTGCCGGGCTGGGGCCTGGGTAGTGCGCCGCTGGAACCGCTGCGTGATGCGCTGCTGGAGCAGGCCCCGCATTTGAATGTGCAGATCGAGCCGCTGCCGTGGGACGCCGATCCGAATGTGTGGCTCGATGAACTGGACGACAACGTCGCCCATGACGCCTGGATCGCCGGCTGGTCGCTGGGCGGCATGCTCGGCGCCGAACTGGCGGCGCGCCGTGGCGAGTCCTGCCGGGGGCTGATCACCCTTGCCAGCAACCTCTGCTTCCGCCGCCGCGAGGATTGGCCGGATGCGATGGCCAATGAGGTCTTCGAAGACTTTTTCGAGGCCTTCCTGCTGGAGCCGCATCTGGTGCGCAAGCGTTTCACGATGTTGGTCAGCCAGGGCGCTCGCGACGCGCGCACCCTCGCGCGCCAGTTGCAGGTGGCGTTGCCGCAACTGAATGTCGAAGGGCTCACCGCTGGCCTGCAACTGCTGGGGCAACTCGATACCCGCAGCGCACTCGGCCGCTACCCTGGCCCGCAACTGCATCTGTTTGCCGAAAACGATGCGCTGGTCCCGGCGAGCGCCGCCGACGCGCTGCTTGAGTGGTTGCCGGACGTTGAAGTCAACCTGCTGCCCGGTGCCAGCCATGGTCTGCCGCTGGAGCTGCCGGACGACGTAGCGAGCGCCATTCTGAAGTTCATCCACGAGGGCGACGATGCCTGATTGCAGTACCAGTGCGCTGCCCGATAAACGCCAGGTAGCCGCCTCCTTCTCACGCGCCGCGTCGACCTATGACGCGGTGGCTGAACTGCAGCGCGCGGTCGGCGGCCGTCTGCTGGAATTGCTGCCGGCGCAGGCTGCTCCGCAGAGATGGATCGACCTGGGCAGCGGTACCGGCTATTTCACCCGTGCCTTGGCGGCGTGTTACCCACAAGCACAGGGCCTGTCCGTGGATATCGCCGAGGGTATGCTGCGCCACGCCCGCGAGCAGGGCGGTGCGCAGCATTTCATCGGCGGTGATGCCGAACGCCTGCCACTGCGCGATGGCGCCGCGGACCTGCTGTTCTCCAGCCTCGCCGTGCAGTGGTGCGCGGACCTGGCGGCGGTGCTGAGCGAGGCGCGCCGCGTGCTGCGCCCGGGCGGCGTCGCGGCCTTCAGCAGCCTTTGCAGCGGCACCCTGGGCGAGCTGCGGCAGAGCTGGGAAGCGGTGGACGGCTTTGTCCACGTGAATCGTTTTCGTGCGTTCGAGCAGTACCGGCAGCATTGCCAAGGCAGCGGCCTGGACGTGCTGGAGCTGCGCACCGAGGACCGTGTCCTGCACTTCCCCGACCTGCGCAGCCTGACCCATGAACTCAAGGCGCTCGGTGCGCACAACCTCAACCCCGGCCGGCCCGACGGTCTCACCGGGCGTGAGCGGGTGCGTGCGCTGATCGCCGCCTACGAGCGCTTCCGCCAGCCCGAGGGGCTGCCGGCGACCTACCGGGTGGTGTACGCCGTCCTGCGCAAGAACTGACCCTTGTAGGAGCGAGCCTGCTCGCCAACCCGCCCAGCTCTGGTGCTGCCGGTGAGTCCCGTTCGCGAGCAGGCTCGCTTCTACGAAGAGCACCAGAGGAAAGCCATGTCCCACGCCTACTTCGTCACCGGTACCGACACCGAAATCGGCAAGACCACCATCGCCGCCGGCCTTCTGCATGCGGCGCGGCTGGCCGGGTTGTCCACGGCGGCGGCCAAGCCGGTGGCTTCCGGTTGCGAGCGTATTCCCGAAGGCCTGCGCAATTCCGATGCGCTGGCGCTGCTGGGCGAGTGCAGCCTGCCGCTGGCCTACGACCAGGTGAATCCCTTCGCCTTCGAGCCGGCGATCGCCCCGCATCTCGCCGCCCGCGAGCAGGGCGTGAAGCTGACGGTGGAGGCACTCAAGGGCCCGGTGCGTTCGGTGCTGGAACTGGGCGCCGATTTCACCCTGGTGGAAGGCGCCGGTGGCTGGCGCGTGCCCCTGGCGGGGGAGGAGAACCTCTCTGACCTGGCCATCGCCCTGGAGCTGCCGGTGATCCTCGTCGTCGGCGTGCGCCTGGGCTGCATCAACCACGCCGTGCTCAGCGCCGAGGCGATCCAGCGCGACGGTCTGGTGCTGGCCGGCTGGGTGGCGAATATCGTCGATCCGCAGACCTCCCGCCTGGAGGAGAACCTCGCGACCCTCGCCGAGCGCCTGCCCGCGCCCTGCGTTGGACGAGTGCCGCACCTGGCCCACGCAACTCCGGCGGCGGTGGCCGCGCACCTGGACCTGGGCATCCTGGATTTGTAACCGAGCCTTGGCCTGGGGCGGTCTGTCTGCTTGAATAATGGCCACTTGCTGCTTTTTGTTGTGGAGGCGCTGCGATGGAAATTTCCGGTAATGCTTTCTCTGCGGGCCTTTATGGCGTGCAGAGCGGCCAGCGCCGCGTCGACCGCGCCAGCACCGACATCGCTACCGCGGGCAGCGCGCCCAGTGAAGTTCTGAACGATCGCCTGGTCGACCTGCGTCGCGGCGAGCATGAAGTCAAGGCCAACGCCAAGGTCATCCAGGCCGCCGACGAAACGCTCGGCACCCTCATCGATATCCGCGCCTGACGCTTCCCCCCTGACATCGAATCTCCCCGAGCGGCCGGCTGTCCCTGTGACACGCCGGCCGCTCTGCAATGGGCTTTAATTAGCGTCAGGACGTTGCTGCGAATGTGCCCGTGGACTGCCCCGCGAGCGTGACCAGGCGGTCGGTTTGGACGCTTGACAAGGGTATGGCGTAAACGTATGTTTCAAACGCCTGTTTGACTGTCTGGATGCGTGCGCGCACCGACTGGGCGGCCGGGAATGCTCCCGCACTGCGACCGCAGCGACCGGTCGCCCATTAACCAGAACCCTTCGTAGAGGTTTACCGCTATGCCTGATTACAAGGCCCCCTTGCGTGATATCCGTTTCGTTCGCGACGAGCTGCTGGGCTACGAAGCGCACTACCAGAACCTGCCGGGCGCTGAAGACGCCACCCCGGACATGGTCAATGCCATCCTCGAAGAGGGTGCCAAGTTCTGCGAACAGGTAATCGCTCCGCTGAACCGCACTGGCGACCTGGAAGGCTGCAAATGGAGCCCGGAAGGCGTCAAGACTCCGACCGGCTTCAAAGAGGCCTACCAGCAGTTCGTCGAAGGCGGCTGGCCGAGCCTGGCCCATGACGTCGAGCACGGCGGTCAGGGTCTGCCCGAATCTCTGGGTCTGGCCATCAGCGAGATGGTTGGCCAGGCCAACTGGTCCTGGGGCATGTACCCGGGCCTGTCCCACGGCGCCATGAACACCCTGCATGCCCACGGTACCCCGGAGCAACAGCACGCCTACCTGACCAAGCTGGTTTCCGGCGAGTGGACCGGCACCATGTGCCTGACCGAGCCGCATTGCGGCACCGACCTGGGCATGCTGCGCACCAAGGCCGAGCCGCAGGCTGACGGCACCTACAAGATCACCGGCACCAAGATCTTCATCTCCGCTGGCGAACACGACATGGCCGACAACATCGTCCACATCGTGCTGGCCCGCCTGCCCGACGCCCCGCAAGGCACCAAGGGCATCTCGCTGTTCATCGTGCCGAAGTTCCTGCCCAACGCCGAAGGCAATGTGGGCGAGCGCAACGCCGTTTCCTGTGGCTCCATCGAGCACAAGATGGGCATCCACGGCAACGCCACCTGCGTGATGAACTTCGACGCCGCCACCGGCTTCCTGATCGGCCCGCCGAACAAGGGCCTGAACTGCATGTTCACCTTCATGAACACCGCTCGCCTGGGTACCGCGCTGCAAGGCCTGGCCCACGCCGAAATCGGTTTCCAGGGTGGCATCGCCTACGCTCGCGAGCGTCTGCAGATGCGGTCGCTGACCGGCCCGAAAGCCCCGGAAAAAGCCGCTGACCCGATCATCGTGCACCCGGACGTACGCCGCATGCTGCTGACCGCCAAGGCATTCGCCGAAGGCAACCGCGCCATGCTGTACTTCGCTGCCAAGCAGGTCGACATCGTTCAGCGCAGCCAGGACGAAGAAGAGAAGAAAGCCGCTGACTCGATGCTGGCCTTCCTCACTCCGATCGCCAAGGCGTTCATGACTGAAGTGGGCTTCGAAGCCGCCAACCACGGCGTGCAGATCTATGGCGGCCACGGCTTCATCGCCGAGCACGGCATGGAACAGAACGTCCGCGACAGCCGCATCTCCATGCTGTACGAAGGCACCACCGGCGTTCAGGCGCTGGACCTGCTGGGCCGCAAGATCCTCATGACCCAGGGCGAAGCGCTCAAGGGCTTCACCAAGATCGTGCACAAGTTCTGCCAGGCCAACGAAGCCAACGAAGCGGTCAAAGAGTTCGTCGCACCGCTGGCAGCGCTGAACAAGGAGTGGGGCGACCTGACCATGAAGGTCGGCATGGCTGCCATGAAGGATCGTGAGGAAGTCGGTGCCGCTTCGGTCGACTACCTGATGTTCTCCGGCTACGCCTGCCTGGCTTACTTCTGGGCCGACATGGCTCGCCTGGCTGCCGAGAAGCTGGCTGCCGGTACCAGCGAAGAGGCCTTCTACCAGGCCAAGCTGAAGACCGCGCGCTTCTACTTCCAGCGCATCCTGCCGCGCACCCGCGCGCACGTTGGCTCCATGCTGTCCGGCGCCAACAACCTGATGGACCTGGCCGAGGAAGATTTCGCCCTCGGTTACTGATCAGCGCGCTAGCCGGACGGCCTGCCGTCCGTCTGCTGAACAGGAAGAAGCCCGCCGCAAGGCGGGCTTTTTCGTATCTGAAATCACGCAAATGCCTGCAGAAAATGCCATCATTACGCCACTTGCCGGCCGCCTGACCGTGAGCCCGGTATCCACCCTGCGGAACCCCTTGTGCGACCCACGGCCCCCTACCGGCTCAGCCACTTCCTCACGCCTCTGCTGCTGATCCCGGCCGGCGTCGTCGCCGGCTCCCTGGCCGAACTGTCCGACTTCTTCACTTCGCTGTTCAACGTCCTGCCGACTCTGTTGCTGTTGCTCGGCGGCGCGCTATGCCTGGTCTACAACCGCCAGCGCCAGCTGTTCATGCTGACCTGCGTGTATATCGCCTACTTCCTGCTCGATACCCAGGTCGACTACTTCCAGGCCCGCCGCGTGGTGATGCCCGAAGCCGCGCTGGTCTTCCACCTGTGCTGCGTGCTGCTGCCGCTGCTCTATGGGATGTACGGCATCTGGCAGGAGCGCATGCACCTGCTGCAGGACCTGCTGGCCCGCAGCGCCGCGTTGATCGCCGTAGCCGGCATGGCGACGGCCCTGGCCAAGCGCTTCCCGCAGGGGCTTGCGGAGCTGCTCAGCGACACCTACTGGCCGGCGTTGCACGGGCAGTGGATGAACCTCGCGCAGTTGTCCTACTTCGGTTTCCTGATGGCCTTCATCGCCCTGATCGCTGCCTACGTGCGCCAGCCGCGCGCGTTGCACGCCGCGCAACTGGTTGGCCTGCTCGGGTTGCTGTGGATGTTGCCCAAGGTGTTCATCCTGCCCCATGCGCTCACCGTGATGACCAGCCTGGTGATGCTCACCCTCGCCGGTGCGGTAGCGCACGAGGCCTACCAGATGGCCTTCCGCGACGAGCTCACCGGCCTGCCGGGTCGCCGCGCGCTGAACGAGCGTTTCCAGCGACTGGGCCAGCAGTACGTGCTGGCGATGATCGACGTGGACCACTTCAAGAAATTCAACGACAGCCACGGTCACGACGTCGGCGACCAGGTGCTGCGCATGGTCGCCAGCCAACTGCGTCGCACCGGTGGCGGTGGCAAGGCGTACCGTTATGGCGGTGAAGAATTCACCCTGGTGTTCGCCGGCAAGACGGTGGAGCAGTGCCTGCCTCATCTGGACGGTGTGCGTCAGGCCATCGAGGGCTATGCAATGTATCTGCGCGACCGTGGCAACCGTCCCAGGAACGACCGCCAGGGCCGCAACAAACGTATCGGCAAGGATTCGCAGACCGTCTCGGTGACCATCAGCGTCGGTGTCGCTGAGCGCGACGGCGAGCGGCGCAGCCCGGAAGAAGTCATCAAGGGCGCTGACGAGGCGCTGTATTCGGCCAAGAGCGGCGGGCGTAACCGCGTGGCCGTGCATGGGCAATCGCGTCGCGGAGCGGTGCGCACCGCCTGAGCGGCTTGCGTTATGACTGCGCATTCAGCGCGTGCAGCGTGATTGTCCGGGCGGTCACGCACCGTTAGGTTCGAGGTTTCCGCGCCGCTTCGGCGCACGAACCGAACGGAGATTCGCGATGCCCGAGTACAAGGCCCCCCTGCGCGACGTGCGCTTCCTCACCGACGAAGTCTTCGACTTCACCGGCCGCTACGAAGCCCTCGGCGCCACCGACGCCACCCCGGATATGTTCGCCGCCATCCTCGAGGAAGGCGCGAAGTTCTGTGAGCAGGTCATCGCCCCGCTGAACCGCTCCGGCGACGAGGAAGGCTGCCACTTCGACAACGGTGTGGTGACCACGCCCAAGGGCTTCAAGGATGCCTTTGCGCAGTACGTCGAGGCTGGCTGGAACGGCGTCTCCAGCGATCCTGAATACGGTGGCCAGGGTCTGCCGCCGTCCCTCGGCCTGCTGGTCAGCGAGATGATCGGCGCCTCCAACTGCTCCTGGGGCATGTACCCCGGCCTGACCAAGGGCGCCATGGCCGCCATCCACGCCCACGGCACGCAAGAGCAGAAGAACACCTACCTGCCGCGCATGACCAGTGCTGTCTGGACCGGCACCATGTGCCTGACCGAGCCGCACTGCGGTACCGACCTGGGCATCATCAAGACCCGCGCCGTGCCCAATGCGGACGGCAGCTATGCGATTACCGGCACCAAGATCTTCATCTCCGCCGGTGAGCACGACCTCTCCGAGAACATCATCCACCTGGTGCTGGCCAAGCTGCCTGACGCGCCGGCCGGGACCAAGGGCATCTCGCTGTTCATCGTGCCCAAGTTCAATCTGGATGCGAACGGTGAGGTGGGTAGCCGCAACGCCGTGGCCTGTGGCTCCATCGAGCACAAGATGGGCATCAAGGCGTCGGCCACCTGTGTGATGAACTTCGACGGCGCCAAGGGCTTCCTGATCGGCGAAGCCAACAAGGGCCTGGCCTGCATGTTCACCATGATGAACCACGCGCGCCTGGGCACCGGCATGCAGGGCCTCTGCCTTGGCGAAACCAGCTACCAGGGCGCCGTGCGCTACGCCCAGGATCGCCTGCAGATGCGTTCGCTGACCGGCCCGAAGGCGCCGGAGAAGCCCGCCGACCCGATCATCGTCCACCCGGACGTGCGCCGCATGCTGCTGACCATGAAGGCGTTCAACGAAGGCAACCGTGCGCTGGCCTACTTCACCGCGCAGCTGCTGGACATCGAGCACCTGTCCCAGGACGCCGAGGAGCGCGAGCGCGCGGCCAACCTGCTGGCCTTCCTCACCCCGATCTGCAAGGCCTTCATGACCGAAACCGGCCTGGAAGTGACCAACCACGGCATGCAGGTGTTCGGCGGCCACGGCTTCATCCGCGAGTGGGGCATGGAGCAGCTGGTGCGCGACTGCCGCATCGCGCCGATCTACGAGGGCACCAACGGCATCCAGGCGCTGGACCTGCTGGGCCGCAAGGTCCTCGGCAGCCAGGGCAAGCTGCTGATGGGCTTCACCAAACTCGTCCATCAGCTCTGCCAGCAGCACGCCGAGCACCCGCAGCTCAAGGTCCAGGTGGCCCAGCTGGCGGCGCTGAACAAGCAGTGGGGCGAACTGACCCAGAAGGTCGGCATGGCCGCCATGAAGAACCCGGACGAAGTCGGCGCCGCCTCGGTGGATTACCTGATGTTCTCCGGCTACGTCACCCTCGGCTACTTCTGGCTGCGCATGGCGCTGGTCGCCGGGCAGAAGCTGGAGGAAGGCGCCGGCGAGAAGGCCTTCTACGAAACCAAGCTGGCCACCGCCGAGTTCTACTTCAGCCGCCTGCTGCCCCGCGCGTCGGGTCATGTAGCGGCAGTGGAGGCCGGTTCTGAAGTGCTGATGCGCCTGTCGGCCGAGCAGTTCGCGCTGTAATCCCCGTGCCAGACAAGGAGGCCCGCTGCGTGCGGGTCTCCTCGTTTTTCGCTACATATTGTGACCAATCTATAGTTGTGTGGTCACATCATGACGCTTAAAGTCTGAAAAGTTGTTGGAGTAAACTCCGGCGGCGTACCTTCGTGTACCTCCTATTCTGATACCGCTGGCTGCCAGATCAGCCGTCGTTTTCGTTCGAGGATCCATCATGGCTGACTACAAAGCTCCCCTGCGCGACATGCAATTCGTCCTCAATGAAGTCTTCGAGGTCGCCAACCTGTGGGCCGAACTGCCTGCCCTGGCCGAGACCGTCGATGTCGAGACCGCTGCTGCGATCCTCGAAGAGGCCGGCAAGGTCACCGGCGGCGTGATCGCCCCGCTGAACCGCAGCGGCGACGAAGAAGGCTGCAGCTGGAGCGCCGAGGGCGTGAAGACCCCGGCTGGCTTCCCCGAGGCCTACCGCACCTACGCCGAAGGCGGCTGGGTGGGCGTGGGCGGCGCGCCGGAGTTCGGCGGCATGGGCATGCCCAAGGTGATCGGCGCCCAGGTCGAGGAAATGGTCAACTCGGCCAACCTGTCCTTCGGCCTGTACCCGATGCTGACCGCCGGCGCCTGCCTGTCGCTGCTCAACCACGCCAGCGAAGAACTGAAGGCCAAGTACCTGCCGAACATGTACGCCGGCACCTGGGCCGGTTCCATGTGCCTGACCGAGCCGCACGCCGGCACCGACCTGGGCATCATCCGTACCAAGGCCGAGCCGCAGGCTGACGGCAGCTTCAAGATTTCCGGCACCAAGATCTTCATCACCGGCGGCGAACACGACCTGACCGAGAACATCATCCACCTGGTGCTGGCCAAGCTCCCCGACGCGCCGGCCGGCTCCAAGGGCATCTCGCTGTTCCTGGTGCCCAAGGTGATGGTCAACGCCGACGGTTCCCTGGCCGAGCGTAACGCCGTGTCCTGTGGCTCCATTGAGCACAAGATGGGCATCAAGGGTTCCGCCACCTGCGTGATGAACTTCGACGGCGCCACTGGCTGGATCGTCGATGCGCCGAACAAGGGCCTGGCCGCCATGTTCACCATGATGAACTACGAGCGCCTGGGCGTGGGCATCCAGGGCCTGGCCACCGGCGAGCGTTCCTACCAGAGCGCTGTGGAGTACGCCCGCGAGCGTATCCAGAGCCGCGCGCCGACCGGCCCGGTCGCCAAGGACAAGGCTGCCGACCCGATCATCGTCCACCCGGACGTGCGCCGCATGCTGCTGACCATGAAGGCGCTGAACGAGGGCGGCCGCGCCTTCTCCAGCTATGTCGCCATGCAGCTGGACACCGCGAAGTACAGCGAAGAGCCGACCACCCGCAAGCGCGCCGAGGAACTGGTCGCCCTGCTGACCCCGGTGGCCAAGGCCTTCCTCACCGACATGGGCCTGGAAACCACCATCCACGGCCAGCAGATCTTTGGCGGCCACGGCTTCATCCGCGAGTGGGGCCAGGAGCAGCTGGTGCGTGATTGCCGCATCACCCAGATCTACGAAGGCACCAACGGCATCCAGGCGCTGGACCTGATGGGCCGCAAGATCGTTGGCAGCGGCGGCGCCTACGCCAAGCTGTTCACCGACGAGATCCGCGCCTTCACCGCTTCGGCCTCCGCCGAGCTGGCTGAATTCACCGGCCCGCTGAACGCGGCCGTGCAGAATCTCGACGAGCTGACCGCCTGGGTCCTGGATCGCGCCAAGGGCAACCCGAACGAGATCGGCGCCGCTTCGGTCGAGTACCTGCACGCCTTCGGCTACACCGCCTACGCCTACATGTGGGCCCTGATGGCGCGCGCTGCGCTGGGCAAGGAAGGCCAGGACGAGTTCTACGCCAGCAAGCTGGGCACTGCGCGTTTCTACTTCGCCCGCCTGCTGCCGCGCATCCACTCCCTGACCGCCTCGGTGAAGGCCGGCAGCGAGTCGCTGTACCTGCTGGACGCCGCACAGTTCTAAGCGGTCGCGTATGAAAAAGCCCCGCCTCGGCGGGGCTTTTTCATGGGGATATATCCTTTCTGACTGACGCTAGTATGAATCCGTGTAAGCCAAAGCTTACAAACAGCGGCGGTGATCGGCGTCTTTCTGACAAAGGCCTACAGCGGTAACCTTTCTCTCAGTCAGGACATTGCGCAGGAAGCGCCAACGACAATACGGAAACAAGGGAATCCACCAAGGACGGTGGCTAGCACGGACGTCAGGATATCGGTCTGCAAAACCCCGCTTCGCAAGAAGCGGGGTTTTTTCTTGCCTGCGATTCCGCGTGTGCTGCGCCGCGATGGTGCCACCTGTAGGAGCGAGCTTGCTCGCGAACAGATCTCGCAGCGGGGCTGGGTTCGCGAGCAAGGACTAGGCGTCCCCCTCGGTCCTACGAAAAGCGCTCGTCATCAGACTGCCCCATCGAGCAACGAGCGCAGCAACTCCACGGTCGGCTGCTGCCGCTGCGCATCGCGATAGACCAGGCCCACACTCAACGGAATACGCGGCTCGCTCAGCGGTTTCCAGAGTAGGTCCTTGTGCGCGTGCATCTGCCGTGCGCGGCCCGGCAGCACGGTGGCGAAGCGGCTTTGCGGCAGGCTGTCGAGGATGCCGCCCATGTGGTTCAACTCCGCTTGCACCCGTGGCCGCCGGCCGATGGCGGCCAGTTGCTCCTGCCAGATCTGCCGGGCACGGAATTCTTCGCCGAGCAGCAGCATCGGTAGTTCCGCCGCCTGGGCCAGCGAGACCTTCTTGAAGTCCTTCAACGGATGGTCCGCCGGGATCACCAGCTGCAATTCGTCCGGGTACAGCTCCACGCCGTGCAGCGCCGGCTGGCGCGGTGGCAGGAAGCCGATGCCGATATCCAGTTGGCCGATCAACAAGCGGCGCTCGATCTCCACGCCGGAGAGTTCGTAGATGCGCACCTGCACGTGCGGTTGCGCGGCATGCAGGCGTTCCACCAGGTGCGGCACCAGGCTCGCGTTGACCGTCTGCAGCACGCCGATGGCCAGGCTGCGTGCACTCTGCCCGCGGAAGCCGCGCAGCGCCTCGCGGGCGCGTTCCAGGCCTTCGAGCAGCGGCACCGCGTGGTTGTACAGCGTGTGCGCCGCGGCGGTGGGCAGCAGGCGCTTGCCGCTGCGCTGGAACAGCGCCACGTCGAGGTTCTGTTCCAGCTGGCGGATCTGCTGCGACAGCGCCGGTTGGGAAATTGCCAGGCGTTCGGCGGCGCGCCCGACGTGGCCTTCCTCATAGAGTGCGACGAAATAGCGGAGCTGGCGGAAATCCATAAGGTCTGCTTATCAACGAAACTGGAAAATCGAAATGGATAGTCGGCTATCCAGGCCACTACTCTAGCGCTTGTCCGCTGTCTCAGATGGGTAGACAAAGGTGGAAAGCATCGTCATCCAGGGCGTTTTCATAGGCAAAGTCGAAGAAAGCTGGGGAGGTTTGCTCAGCGATATCGACAGGCTGGAAACGCATCAGGAAGTCTGGCTCGGCGCCGAAGGGCTGCCGGGGGACGCACGGGCCGACCTGCGCCGCGATGGCGGTCTGGACCGCGCACTGCACCACTACCCGGCCGAGCACTACCGCCACTGGCGCAAGCAGCACCCGCAGACGCGCTGGCGACAGCCGGCGTTCGGCGAGAACCTGTCGACCTTCGGTCTCAACGAACACGAAGTGTGCATTGGCGACCTGTTCCGCTGGGGCGAGGCGCTGATCGAAGTGAGCCAGCCGCGCTCGCCCAGCTATCGCCTGGCAAAGCGCTGGAATCTGCCCGAGCTTCCGCTGGAAGTGCAGGAGCAGGGGCGCTGCGGCTGGTTCTATCGGGTGCGCCGCTCCGGCATGGTCGCCCCCGACGCACCGCTGGAACTGGTGCAGCGGCACTACCCGCAGCTCACCGTGGCGAGCCTGCTGGACTGGTACTTCGGCCATCCGTTGGAGCGCACCGGACTGCGCCTGATGATGGCCTGCGACGCGCTCTCCCTGCGCTGGCGCAAGACCGCCGCGCAACGCCTCACCAGTGGCGTGCTGGAAGACTGGACGGCCCGCCTGGCGGGCCCCGAATGTTCGGAGCAGGGCGGCCTGCAGAGCTGAGCCGCACTGTTTCGCAAATGCCCTCGCGCCCGCCCCCGGACGTCGTCTTGGTCCTGCGGGGCGGCTTTTATTCCCGCCGCCGAGCCTGTCACAGGGCTCGGCGGCGTTGTCATGCCGACGTAACACCGCGTTCCTAACCTTCCGCCGATAGCTTTTACTGACAACCCGAGCCGTCAGACAGACGGCCGCGCGGAAGGAACCATCTGATGAGCGAGCGTTTCCAGGATTTCCACGACCGACTGGCCGCCTTCGACGACCAGGCGATCAACCCCTCCGGCAACGTGCCGATGAGCGAGCTGATCGACGCCTCGCGCCGCCGCCTGCTGAAGAACAGCCTGGTGCTGGGCGCGGTCGGCTTTCTCGGTGGCGGCCTGTTCCCCGGACGCTCGCTGTTCGCCGCCGATGCTCCGGTGCCCAGCGGGTTGCTGGGCTTCAAGGGCGTGGTGGTGCAGCAGGACCCGAAGTTCGACCGGGTGATAGTCGCTGAGGGCTATACCGCACGGCCGTTCTTCTCCTGGGGCGATGCGGTGGTGACCGGCTCGCCAGCCTGGAAAGGCGACGCCAGCGAGGACTGGAAAGCCCAGGAGCTGCAGGCCGGCGACAACCATGACGGCATGCATTACTTCCCCTTCCCCGATGCACCGGACAGCCATGGCCTGCTGGTGATCAACCACGAGTACATCAACCCGACGCTGCACACCAAGGGCCAGACCTTCGAGGACCGCCCCGACGGCAGCCGTGGCCGCCCGGAAGGCGAGGTGCGCAAAGAGATCGCCGCCCACGGCCTGAGCGTGATCGAGGTGAAGAAGGACGCCAGCGGCCAGTGGCAGCGCGTCGAGGCTTCGAGCTACAACCGCCGCATCACCGGCAGCTCGCCGCTGGAGCTGTCCGGCCCCCTGTCCGGCCACGACCTGCTGCGCACCGCCAGCGATCCGGAGGCGAAACAGGTGCTCGGCACCCTGAACAACTGCTCCATGGGCGTCACGCCGTGGGGTACCTACCTCGCCTGCGAGGAAAACTGGCACCAGTACTTCGTCAACCGCGACAAGGCCGACTACGCCAAGCGCGTTTCGCACAAGCGCTACGGCCTGTCCAACGGCCAGTTCAGCAATTACTACGCCTGGGAAGCGGTGGATGAGCGCTTCGACGCCACGCCCAAGGCCGACCAGCCCCACGGCGGCCACGTCAACGAGCCGAACCGTTTCGGCTGGGTGGTGGAGATCGACCCCTTCGACCCCGGCTCCACCCCGAAGAAGCGCACCGCCGTCGGCCGTTTCTGCCGCGAGTGCTCGACCCTCTCGCTGGGCGCTGACAACCGCATGGCGTTCTATTACGGCGACGACACCAAGGGCGAGTACATCTACAAGTTCGTTCCCGTCGGCAAATTCAATCCCGATGATCGCGCGGCGAATCGCGACCTGCTGGACGAGGGAACCCTCTACGTCGCTCGTTTCAGCGCCGACGGCAGCGGGCAGTGGCTGCCGCTGGTACACGGGCAGAATGGCCTGACTGCGGAGAACGGCTTTGCCAGCCAGGCCGAGGTGCTGGTCAACGCTCGCGCCGCCGCTGACTTGCTGGGCGCTACGCCTATGGACCGCCCCGAGTGGGTGGCCGTGCAGCAGACCACCCGCGAGGTCTACGTCAGCCTCACCAACAACGATGCGCGCGGCAAGAAGCAGCCGTTGGACAAGGCCAACCCGCGCAAGGAAAACCTCCACGGGCAGATCCTGCGCTGGAACGAAGCCGGCGGCGATCCGACCGCCACCACCTTCCAGTGGGAAATCTTCCTGCTGGCCGGCGAGCAAAAGGGCTCCACGGCGCCGGAGAACCTGATCGGCACCATCAACGGCGACATCTTCTCCTCGCCGGACGGCCTGTACTTCGACACCGCCGGCCGCCTGTGGATCGAGACCGACTACGACGACGCCGAAGCGCCGATGCAGGCCATGGGCTGCAACCAGTTGCTCTGCGCCGACCCGCACAGCCGCGAGGTGCGCCGCTTCCTGGTCGGCCCGCGAGGTTGCGAGCTGACGGGGATTACCCAGAGCCCGGACGGCAGGACAATGTGGGTGAACATCCAGCACCCAGGCATCAGCTTCCCGGCCAGCGATGGCAAGAGCATTCCGCGCTCAACGACGCTGGTGATCACCAAGGATGATGGGGGTGTGATCGGGACTTGATGGGGTTAAGGGGAAGGGCTGCTGTTCGGACTTTCCCCTCACCCCAGCCCTCTCCCAAGGGAGAGGGGGCCGTCCGTGCCGGCTGACGATGCGGTTTCACCCTGTGACTATCAATCCCCTCTCCCTCTGGGAGAGGGCCAGGGTGAGGGAGGTCCGCTGCGTGGGCGGTTCGCGAGCAAGCTCGCTCCTACCGGCTCAGCTCAGGGGGCAAATCGCGACAAGCCGCTCTTCGTAGGAGCGAGCTTGCTCGCGAACAAAGCCCATCGGAACCTCAAAGCTCGACCTCACCCCCCGCCAGCGCGCACAGCTCGGTGAAATCGACGATCTCCGTCTCCCGCCCATCCACCCGGACCAACCCGTGCTTCTGCAGGCGCGTGAAGCTGCGCGAGACCGTCTCCACCGCCAGCCCCAGGTAATCGCCGATCTCGTTGCGCGACATGCTCAGGCGGAAGCGTGTGGCGGAGAAGCCGCGCTCGCGGAAATGCGCGGAAATGTTCAGCAGGAAGGCGGCGATACGCGAGTCCGAATTCAGCCGCGAGAGCAACAGCTTCATCTGCTGATCTTCGCGGATCTTGCGGCTCATCATCAGCATGATCTGGTGCGACAGTCCGGGAATCTGCAGTGACAACTCCTCCAACTGGTTGAACGGAATCTCGCTGCACAGGGTGCTTTCCAGCGCCTGCGCCGACACCGGGTAGCTGCCTTCTCCCATACCGGAGAAGCCGAAGATCTCGGTGGCGAAGTAGAAGCCGGTGATCTTTTCCAGGCCCTGTTCGTTGGTGGTGAAGGTCTTGATCGAACCGGAGCGCACCAGGAACACGCTATGGAACGGGTCGCCCTGGCGGAACACGAAGTCTCCCTTATGCAGCAGGTGCCCTGGCTTGATGATTGCCTCGAGCTCCTGGACCTTGTCGTCGCTCAGGGTCGGCGGCGCCAGCCGGCAGTTCTTGCAGTACGGTTGCGGTTTGATCATCTGATTCATCCATATCCCCATGCGCCGGCCAATCGCGCGCAATCAAGCGTTCCTCGGGCGCATTGCCCCCTCATGGAACCATAGCAACTGACAGCCATCTGTCATCCGTCGGATCGCCCCTCGGGAAGCTGGCCAATGGTTTTTTCATACCGGCTTGACCCTTTCTTCACTGCGCCGACTTCAGGCTTCACCCCCATGCACCCTGGGGCCATTGGGGGAGACCACAGGAACTCCGGCGTGCAACGACGCGATCGGTCGGGACGACGCGCGTCCATCCCGCTCATTCTCCGGAGACATGCCCGTGAACAAACTGCCACAGATCACCCTGGCCTTCTGGGTGATGAAGATCTGCGCCACTACCCTGGGGGAAACCGCCGGCGACTTGCTGTCGATGACCCTCAATGTCGGCTATGCGATCAGCTCGCTGATCCTCATCAGCCTGTTCCTCGTCACCCTGGTCGGCCAACTCGCCAGCAAGCGCTATGTGCCCTGGCTCTACTGGCTGGTGATCCTTTCCACCAGCACCGCGGGCACCACCATGTCCGACTTCATGGACCGCACCCTGGGCCTCGGCTATGCCACCGGTTCGGCGATCCTCGTCAGCATCCTGGTGGCGATCTTCGCGGCCTGGCGCTACAGCGGCACCTCGCTGTCGGTGGACAACATCCGCAGCTTCAAAGGCGAGATGTTCTATTGGGTGGCGATCCTCTTCTCCAACACCCTGGGCACCGCGCTGGGCGACTTCCTCGCCGACGACTCCGGCCTGGGCTTCGCCGGCGGCGCGCTGCTGATCGGCAGCCTGATCGCCGTGGTCGTGCTGCTGCACTACTTCACCAAGCTGTCCTCGGTGCTGCTCTTCTGGATCGCCTTCGTGCTGACCCGCCCGTTCGGCGCAACCCTGGGCGATGTGCTGACCAAGTCCCACGAGAAAGGCGGGCTGGACTTCGGCACCATCGGCTCCTCGGCCATCCTCGCGGCCATCCTGGTGGCGCTGGTGGTGGTGGTCAGCGTGCGGCAGAAGCGCGAGGAGCAATCCGACGGGGCCGTGCTGTCCTCCTGATGAGTTGAAGCGCAGCCCGTCTGCGCGAAAGCGCGACGGGCTAGCCTTGTGAAATTTGTTCTGTTATTTTTCATGAAAAATAATCAGAACAATTTCATGAGGTCGCGATGTTCCTGCGCTCCACCGAACCGGTCGGCACCTACTACGCCGGCGCCAACCCCGAGCTGATCCAGCCGCGCGAAACCTTGCGCGAACCGCTGGAATGCGAAGTCCTGGTGATCGGTGCCGGTTTCAGCGGCCTGCACACGGCGCTGCAACTGGTCGAAGGTGGCCGCCAGGTCTGCATGATCGAAGCCAGCCGCATCGCCTGGGCCGCATCCGGGCGCAACGGCGGGCAGGCACTGCCGGGCTGGTCCAGCGACTTGGGGCCCATCGAGGACGACCTCGGCCATGAAGGCGCGCTGCGTCTGTGGCAAGGCATGCTCTGGGCCGCCCACGAACTGCGCGACCTGCCGCAACGCCACGGTTTCGACTGCGACTACCGCATTGGCCACCTGTGGACCGCCGTGCTGCAACGCCGGGTTGGTTCGCTCTACGACTGGCAAGCAGAAGCCAATCGTCGCTGGGGCTATGAAGGCCTGCAATTCATCCCCCGTGAAGACCTGCCGCAGTGGATCGCCAGCGACCGTTACCAGGCCGGCCTGTACGATCCCAACTCCGCGCACCTCAACCCGCTCAAGCTGGCATACGGCCTGGCGGGCGCCATCGAGCGCGCCGGCGGGCGCATCTTCGAGCAGACCCGTGCACTGAGCTTCCGCGAGAGCGGCAACGGCTATGAGGTGACGACCGAGCACGGTAGCGTGCGTTGCGCCTCCCTGGTGCTGGCCTGCAATGCCTACATCGACGGCCTGGACCGCGACGTGTCCGAACGCATCCTGCCGGTGGGCACCTACCAGGTCGCCACCGCGCCGCTGGGTGAGGAACTGGCCCGTTCGCTGCTGCCGAAGAACTGCTGCGTCACCGATAACCAGTTCGTCCTCGACTACTTCCGCCTGACCCCCGATCATCGCCTGCTGTTCGGCGGCGGCTGCACCTATCTGGGTGGCATGCCCTCGGACATCCGCGCCGCCACGCGCCCTTATGTCGAGCGGGTGTTCCCGCAGCTCAAGGGCGTGGAGCTGGAATACGCCTGGGGCGGCCACATCGATTGCAGCATGCGGCGCACCCCGGACATCGGTCGGCGCGGCGATCTCTACTGGCTGCAGGGCTATTCCGGCCACGGCGTCCTGCCGAGCCTGGCCGCCGCCCATGCGGTGAGCGAGGCGATGCAGGGACGCAGCGACGAGCTTGACCTCTATCAACGCATCCGCAATCCCGGGTTCCCCGGCGGCCAGCGCTTCGCCGCGCCACTGGAAGCCGTCGGCAAGGCCTGGTATCGATTGCGGGACTTTGTCTAATTCGGAACCTGCCATGACCCAGACGGTTGCCAACGAACACCTTGCCACGCTGATCCGCGACCTGCGCAAGCACAAGAACCTCACCCTGGGCGAGCTGGCCGAGCAGATCGGCCGCTCGGTGGGCTTCCTGTCCCAGGTCGAGCGCGGGCTGTCGCAACCCACCGTCGCCGACCTCACCGCCATCAGCGAAGCCCTGGGCGTGCCGACCACCTACTTCTACGCCGGCGATACCCGCCGCGAGCGTGACTGGGTGACCCGGCCGAACGACCGCCGCACCCTGTACTACGCCGGCGGTGTCACCGACATCCTCGCCTCGCCGAACATGTCCGGCGGCTTCTCGATGCTCGACAGCATCCTCGCCCCCGGTGCCACCAGCGGCGAAGGCCACCTGGACGACAGTTCGGAGCAGGGCGGCTTCGTCCTCGAAGGCGAGCTGACCATCTGGTACGAAGACGACACCGTCACCCTTTACCCCAACGACAGTTTCCAGCTGCCGCCGCACAGCCAGTTCCGCTACGGCAACCTCACCGATAAACCTACAAGGGTGCTGTGGATCTTCACGTAATTTCGACCGGTACCTGCTGCGCTCGCCCATGCTGCGTTGGAAGTCGGCTCGGATTGCTCATTTAGCGGCCTAAACTCCGCATCCGAGCCGACTTCCGCCTTGCCTGGCCTTCGCTCGCGACGGTCCCGCCTCGAAATTGATCTTGGCACCTGAGAACAAAAAGGCCCCAGAGAAAATCATGAACCGCCCGATGCATCCCGACCTGCTCAGCGAAGTCCGCGCCTTCCGCCAGCAATACCCGGACATCCGCTACGTCGACCTGATCTGCCTGGACATTCCCGGCCACTTCTACGGCAAGCGCTACCCCGTGGACATGCTGGAGAAGGTCGCCGCCGGCAGCCCGCTGAAACTGCCGCAGAACTGCGTGCTGCTGGGCGTACAGGGCGGCCTGCACCCCATCGGCGACTACTGCTTCAACGACGGCGACCCGGACGCGCCGCGCCGCCTGATCCCCGGTTCGCTCAAGCCGGTGCGCTGGGAGAACCAGCCTCTGGGGCAGATGCTGATCAGCTCCGACGGCACCGAGGCGCCCATCGAGTTCGAACCGCGCGAAGTGCTCGCCCGCGTCATGCAGCGCCTCGAATCCAAGGGCATTCGCCCCGTGGTGGCCTTCGAGCTGGAGTTCTACCTGTTCGACAAGAAGCTCGACGCCGGCCTGCCGCAGTACCCGCGCGACCCGCTGTGCGACGACGAGGACGACCAGCCGAACATGCACATCGAGCGCCTGTCGCGCTTCTCCGATGTGCTTCACGAGATCGTCGAAGCCTCCCGCGAGCAGGGCGTGGACGCCAACGTCATCACCGCCGAGATCGGCCCGGGCCAGTTCGAGATCAACTTCGCCCACTGCGACGACGGCCTGCACGCCGCGGACCAAGCCGCGCTGTTCACCCGCGCCACCCGTGGCGTGGCGCTCAAGCACGGCTATCGCGCCAGCTTCATGAGCAAGCCCTACCTGCACGCGCCGGGCAGCGGCATGCACGTCCACGTCAGCCTGTACGACCGTGACGGCAACAATCTGCTCGAGCGCGACAACCAGCAGGCCCTGCGCCACGCGGTGGCCGGCTGCCTGGAGCTGTTGCCGCACTGCATGCCGATCTTCGCCGCCAACCACAACGCCTACCGCCGCTACGGCTCCCGCGTGAACGCCGCGAGCAAGGCCAGCTGGGGCTTCGAGGATCGCGATGCGTGCATCCGCATTCCCGAATCCGACGGCAAGAACCTGCGCATCGAACACCGCCTCGCCGGCGCGGACGCCAACCCCTACCTGGTGCTGGCGGCGATCCTCACCGGCATGGAGCACGGCCTGGAAGCCCGCCAGGAACCCATCCCGCCGCTCAACGAAGACCGCGCCAGCGGTATCGACTTCCCCCGCGACATGCTTGGCGCCGTCGCGGAGATGGAAGACCACCCGGTGGTGAAGGAAGGCCTGGGCAGCGAGTTCGTTTTCGTCTACTGCGAGAACAAGCGCCATGACCACCTGGACTTCATGAACGAAGTCAGCGCGCGGGAGTACCGCTGGTTCCTCTGACGCCTGTGGCTGATCCCACCTTGTAGGAGCGAGCTTGCTCGCGAACCGGTCGCTCCCCTGCGGACCGAATCATCGCGGACAAAGTCCGCTCCTACGCGCGGGGCCAGCGCCGATGCCCTCGTGTGCGTAGGAGCGGACTCCGTCCGCGATTGTCTACCCGCTGGAACCGTTATCATCGGCGGGCGAGCGATCACCGATGCCATTCGCCGCGCAATGCACCTACGCCAATTTCTCTGAACCCGCTCCGCTTTCCCGCGGTCAATTCCCTGCACGAGGCAATCTCACAAGGAGCCATCGCATGGACCTCATCCGCATTCTGATCGCCATCCTTCTGCCGCCGCTGGGCGTTTTCCTCCAGGTCGGTTTCGGCGGCGCGTTCTGGCTCAACATCCTGCTGACGCTGCTCGGCTACATCCCCGGTATCGTGCACGCCGTGTACATCATCGCCAAGCGCTAACCCGCCCGGCTGCCCTCCCAGAAATGCTCTGCCAGCATCCGCAGCTCCGCCGCCAGCTCCGCCATGCGCGCGGCGCTGCGCTGGCAGGTGCCGACCTTCGCCGCGTTGCTGTCGGCCGAGCCGCGAATGGCCTGCAGGCTGCGCTGCACGTCCTCGCTGGCGACGCCCTGTTCCTCGATGGCTTCGGCGATTTCCAGGCTCATTCGCTGGATCGCCGAGACCTGCTCGTTGATGCGCTCCAGCGTGCCCGCCGCTTGTCCGGCCTGGGCCAGGCTGGCCACCGCCTGGTCGCAGCAGTGCCATAGCGCGCGCACCGAATCCTCGGCACCCTGCTGGAGGTTGCCAACCAGCGACTGGATATCCCGCGCGGAGTGCTCCGTGCGTGAAGCCAACGCGCGAACCTCGTCGGCGACCACCGCAAAACCACGTCCGCTTTCCCCGGCCCGCGCTGCCTCGATGGCGGCGTTCAGTGCCAGCAGGTTGGTCTGCCCGGCGACGTCGCGGATCACCTCGAGCATCCGCGAGATCGCCTCGCTGTGCTCCTTCTGCTGTTCCACCGCCGCGCTCGCCGCACGAACACCCGCTTCCAGCGCGGCGAGTTGTCCGCGCGTGCCGTGCACATCCTCATGCCCTGACTGGGTGATGCGCTCGCTGCATTGCGCCGCCACCGCGCTGTGTTGCGCGTGGCGGGCGACCTCCTGGACGCTTTGCGCCAGTTGCTGCATGGCGCTGGCAACCTGCTCGGTCTCGCGCTGTTGCAACTGCGAAGCGGCGCTGCCGCCGGCCATGGCATCGGCCAGCGCCGCGGAGTGCTCGGCCAGTTGATGGGAGGCATCCGCCATGCGCCCAACCACGGCGGCGGTCTCCGCCTCCAGCATGCGGAAGGCGAAATCCAGCTCGCCAAACTCATCACTTCGCCCCGTATAGAGCAGCTGGCTCAGTGGGTTGTCGGCTATCTTTCGCGCCCGCCCGAGCAATGCGCCCAGCGGTTGCAGGCGCAGTATCAGCCAGGCGCCGGCAGCGCCCAGCGCCAGCAGGAAGGCCAGCGCCGTCAGCTTGGGCAGCAATAGTGCGAGGAGGGCGCCGCCGGCCTGCGCCAGCAGCAGGCCGAGCAGCAGTTGCAGCACCAGTGGCAGGCGAGCGCGGTTCAGTGTTGCGCCTTCGCGCATCCGCGCGTAGAGGCGCTCCGCAGCGTCGACCTGCTCGGCGCCGGGGCGGGTGCGCACCGACTGGTACTCCACCACTTTGCCGCCATGGCGAATCGGCGTGACGAAGGCGCTGACCCAGTAATGATCGCCATTCTTGCAACGGTTCTTCACCAGGCCCATCCAGCTGCGCCCGGCTTGCAACGTCTGCCAGAGATGGGCGAAGGCGGCGGGCGGCATGTCCGGGTGGCGCACTCGGTTGTGGTTGAAGCCCACCAGCTCCTCGGCCTCGAAGCCGCTGAACTTGATGAAGTCCGGGTTCACATGGGTGACAGCGCCCTTGAGGTCGGTGGTGGAGAGGATGTTGGCGTTGGCCGGTACATCTACCTGGCGCCCGGTGATCGGCAGGTTCTGCTTCATCGCTGGTGCTCCAGGTTGCGTGGGAACAGTTGCTCAGGCGCCAGTGGCTTGCTGAACAGGAAGCCCTGGGCGTGGCGGCAGCCTTCGGCGCGCAGGAAATCCAGGTGCTCCTGGCGCTCCACCCCCTCGGCCACCACTTCCAGGCCCAGGCTGTGCCCCAGGCCGATGATCGCGCGGCAGATGGCGCTGAGCTCCGGGTCGTCCGGCACGCGGGTGATGAAGCTGCGGTCGACCTTGAGGATGTGCAGCGGGTAGCGCTTGAGGTAGCCCAGTGAGGAATAGCCGGTGCCGAAATCATCCAGCGCCAGGCGCACGCCCTCGGCGGCCAGTTCGCGCAGGCAGGCGAGGGTTTCCGCACCGTCCTGCATCAGCAGGCTTTCGGTAATTTCCAGCACCAGGCTGCGTGGTGAAAGGCCGCTCTCGGCGAGAATCTGCTGCACCCGCGCGGCGAAGCCTGGCTGCTGCAATTGTCGGCTCGACAGGTTTACCGAGCAGTAGAGATTGCGATGCCCCTGCCTCTGCCACAGTGCCGTCTGCCGGCAGGCCTGGCGTAGCACCCAGTCGCCGACGGAGACGATCTCGCCGGACTCCTCCAGTGCCGGAATGAAGTCCAGCGGCGACACCGATTCGCCATTGTGCTTCCAGCGCAGCAGCACTTCCACGGCCTCCCAGCGCGGTGAATCGCGGTCCAGGCGGACGATGGGCTGGTAGTGCAGGCTGAACTCCTCGCGGCGCAGCGCCTGGGCCAGCGCGCTTTCCAGATCGAGCCGGCGCTGTGCCTCGGCCTGCAGCTCCAGGCTGAAGCGCGCGTACTGCGCTTTGCCGGCTTCCTTGGCCCGATACAGCGCAAGATCGGCGGCCTGCAGGGTGTCGATGGCCTGGCCATCGGTCATCAGCCCGGTAATGCCGATGCTGGCGCTGACCACCAGCGTGCGGCCATCCACGTGCAACGGCTGGCGCAGGCAATCGAGCATGCGTTGTGCGACCTGCTCGGCATCGACCAGGCTGGCGAGGTCGTCCAGCAGCACGACGAACTCGTCGCCACCGAAACGCGCCAGGTGATCGCCCGGTCGCAGGCAGCGCAGCAGGCGCTGGGAGACTTCCACCAGCACGCGGTCGCCCACCGCGTGGCCGAGGCTGTCGTTGATCAGCTTGAAGCGGTCCAGGTCGATGAACAGCAGGCCGGATTCGCGCGCGCCAGGGCGTCGCTGGCGCATCAGCGCCTGCTGCAGCAATTCGTCCAGGCGCAGGCGATTGCCCAGGCCGGTGAGCGGGTCGTGCCGCGCCGCGTGGCTGAGCTGGTGCTCACTGGCCTTGTGCTGGCTGATGTCGGTCTGCGAGCCGGCCATGCGCCCGTCGGTGATTACGCCGCGCGCCAGCACCCAGAGGTAGTTGCCGTCACGCTGGCGGATGCGGTACTCGTGGCTGAGCAGCGCACTGCTGCCGCGCAGGTGCGCGTCGATGGCCTTGCGCAGGCCGGGCAGGTCGTCCGGGTGTACGCGGGCGAACCAGCTGGTGCTGCTTTCGCCGAGATTGTCGCGGGTCAGCCCGAGCATGCGCGCCCAGCGTTCGGAGACGTACAGGCGGTCGTTGCCCAGGTCCCAATCCCAGATGCCGTCGTTGGCGCCGCGCAGGGCGCGGGCATAGCGTGCCTCGCTGTCCTCCAGCGCCTGGCGCTGGGCGGCGCCGTAAGTGTCGATGGCCAGCGACATGTCGAAGAACACCCGCTTGAGCAGGCTGGCGTAGGTCTCGGCTTCCGGGGCGTCGCCCATCAGGTCGGCGAGCATCTGGTCCAGGTACAGGCGGTAGGCGCCCAGGTACCACTTCAGCTCGACACCGACCTGCTGGTGCACCAGCCCGATGCGCAGGCGGTCGCGTACGTAGTCGGCGTCCTGCGGGGCGTCCCACAGCTGGCGGTAGTATTCGAACTGGCTGCATTTCAGCCGCGCCAGCGTCGCCGGCTCGGCGAGGATCGCCCCCAGTGGCGGGTAGTGGCGCAGGTGGTCGTAAAGCTGCTCGATGAAGCGCTGGTGGCAGCCCTCCAGTTCGCTGGCGCGGCCGTGGAGATTGCGCGCATCTGCCTCTCGCCACTCCAGGTAGTTCAAGCGCTGATCGACTTCCGTCGTCGACAGGCCGATGCGCTCGAGCACGCTCTCGAGCTTCGGTCCCAGGCCCATGTTCGGCTCCTTGCGGGTCTGCTGTTTTTATCGGGCATGAAAAAAGCGCCGGCTCGTCGACCAGTCGAAATCGACGGCGACCAACTCGGCGCTTTGTCTTGCAGGCCCACAAGTCCTGCCCGGCAAAGCCAGCTTCCGCAATGGCGGAACGCGGGTGGGAGTCTTTTACACCAGCGGGCGCGGCCCCGACAACTCCTGCAGCGCACCGCTCAGGCGCTGGCGCAATTCGCCCAGCTCGCGGGAGCGGAAGGCGTGGCGGGTTCTTTCCAATACACCGATGGCATCGGCCAGCAGCGCGAGCATCCGCGCCGAATCGCTCAAGGGCGCATCCTTGAACCATCGGCATAGCGGCGCCTGCTCGCAATTGCGCGGTCCCTCCATCACCGCGCAGGGCAGCTCATAGGCTGCCAGCAACGCACGAACCTGGCGCGCCAGCGCCGGATCCTGGGAAGTGACCAGCAACTGGACTGGATACCGGTGGAGAGTCATGACGGATTCGCTCATATCAGGGAGATGCCAATTTAATGGCTAATGGCTATCTGATATTGACGCCTGTCATGTTGGCGCAGCGCCTGCGCCGGGCGGTCGACGGCGGGTGTGAAGTGGCTCTCAATCGGCCGCTGGAAAACTGACTGGCAGAAACGCAAAAAGCCGCGCATTCGCGCGGCTTTTGCTGAAAGGGTGGTGGGCCCACACGGACTTGAACCGTGGACCAAAGGATTATGAGTCCTCTGCTCTAACCAACTGAGCTATAGGCCCCCAGAAGGCGGGCGGATTATACCGGGGCGTTCTGGCTCGCGCCAACCGGATGCAGCGGGACCAGGAATCGGTTGGCAAAGGCGTCGGCTGGCAGCGGGGCGCTGAGGGCGTAACCTTGGATCTGGTCGCAGCCTTCGGCCTCGAGGAAGCGTTCCTGGGCTTCGTGTTCCACGCCTTCGGCAATCACGGTGAGGTTCATGCTGCGACCCAGGGCAATGATGGCGCGGGCGATGGCGGCGTCATGGGGGTCGTCCGGCAGGCCGTGGACGAAGGACTGGTCGATTTTCAGGGTATCCAGCGGTAGCTGCTTGAGGTAGCTGAGCGAGGAGTAGCCCGTGCCAAAGTCGTCGATGGCCAGCTGTACGCCCAGGTGTTTCAGGCTGTGCAGGATCGACAGGGCTTCCTCGGTCTGGTGCATGAGGAAGCTTTCGGTGATCTCCAGCTGCAGGCGTGAGGGCTGCAGGTTGTAGTGGGCGAGCAACTCGCGGATGCGATCGACCAGATTGGTCTGGCGCAGTTGAGCGCCGGCGAGGTTGACCGATAGGGGCCCGAAAGCGGCGTGGCTGTCCTGCCAGCGGCTCATCTGTCGGCAGGCTTCGCGCAGCACCCAGTCACCCAAGGGCAGGATGAGGCCGTTTTCTTCGGCCAGGGGAATGAAGCGATCCGGCGAAATCGCGCCGAACTGCGGATGTTTCCAGCGGATCAGTGCTTCGGCGCCTACGAGTAGGCCCGTGCTGAGGGAGAGCTTGGGCTGGTAGTAGAGCTGCAGTTGATCGCTCTCCAGGGCGCGCCGCAGTTCGTGTTCCAGGGCCATGCGTTCGGTGGCCTGGAAGGTCAGTTCGCGGGTGTAGAACTCGACGCGGTTGCGGCCCTGGGCCTTGGCCCGGTACATGGCGGCGTCCGCGTTCTTCACCAGGGTGGCGACGTCGCCGCCATCGCTGGGGTAGAGGCAGATGCCGATGCTGGCGCTGACGAAGAACTCCTGTTCGCCGGCGATGAACGGCTTTTCGAAGCAGGCAAGCAGTTTGTTCGCAACGTGCTCGGCGTCCAGCGCATGGTGCAGGCCGGGCAGCAGGATGATGAATTCGTCACCGCCCTGGCGAGCGACGGTGTCGACGTCCCGCAATTGCTCGCGCAGGCGGGTGGCAATGGATTTGAGCAGCAGGTCGCCCACCGGGTGACCAAGGCTGTCGTTGATGTGCTTGAAGCGGTCGAGGTCGAGGAACATAACGGCGCCCTGGTGATCCTCCTCCTGGGCTTCCTTGAGGGATGCATTCAGGCGGCTTTCGAACAGCAGGCGGTTGGGCAGGCCGGTGAGTGGGTCGTGGTGGGCCTGGTAGTCGAGCCGCGCCTGGGCGTACTTGAGGGTGGAGATGTCGGCGAATACGCCGACGTAGTGCGACAGTTCGCCGTCGGCGTTGCGCACAGCGCTGACGGTCAGCCACTCGGGGTACAGTTCCTGGTTCTTCCTGCGGTTCCAGATCTCGCCCTGCCAGTGGCCTTCGGCGTTGAGCTGGTGCCAGAGGGCGACATAGAAGCTGCTGTCGTGCTGGCCGGAGGCGAGCAGGCGCGGCGAGCTGCCGAGGGCTTCCTGTTCGCTGTAGCCGGTGATTTCGCTGAAGGCGCGGTTGACCGCGACTATCCGCTGGCGCGCGTCGGTGATCATTACGCCTTCGGCGGTGCTCTCGAAAACGGTGGCGGCGAGGCGGAGTTTTTCCTGCATCTGCTGTTGCTCGGTGATGTCCCGGGCGATGGTCAGCATGCAATCGTCGTTGCCGATGGTGATGCGGTGGGCTGAGAGTTCGCAGAGGCGCAGGCTTCCGTCGCGCGTACGAATTTGCGCGGTGAAGTCCGGGGCGCTGACGGCGCCATCAAGTATGCCCAGCAGACGGCTGCGGTCGGCCGGGTTGGCCCATAGGCGCAGGTCGAGGGTGGAGCGATTGGCAGATTCTTCGCGGCTGTAGCCGGTAATCCGAGTGAAGCCCTGGTTCACTTCCACCAGCCGGCCGTCGCTGATGCGCGAAATCAGCATGCCGTCGGGGGAGGCGTGGAAGGCCTTGGCGAACTTCTCTTCGGAGACGCGCAGTTGCTCCTGGGTTTCCTTGACCTGGGAGATATTGCGCACCACCACGACTAGCGCCGGGGTGTCGTCGAGGACGATGTGCTGGGCCGAAAGCAAGGCGGTGAAGCGTGTGCCGTCGCGACGGTTGAGCGGAATCTCGACGTTGTTCAGCGGCTCGCCCTGCAGGCGCGCGAGCATTGCCGGGCCCATGCCCGGTTCGCCCCAGATGCCCAGTTCGGTGGAAGTCTTGCCCAGCGCCTCGCTGGCCGGGATGCCGATCTGCTGCTCGAAGGTGCTGTTCACCGCCAGCAACTGCCCGTCGATGCGGCGCGCGAGGACGATGATGTCCGGGCAGTGGTGGAAGACCGAGGCGAACTTCTGCTCGGAAAGGCGCAGGGCCTGCTCGGTGTGCTTGGCCTCGGTGATATCGATCATCAGGCCACGGAGGATCAGGTCGTCGCCATGGTGGATGAGCGTGACGATGTCGCGAATCCAGACGATCCGCCCATCGGCCGCGAGCATGCGGTAGTCGAAGCTGTGGTTGCGCCCGGCCTGGCTTTCACTCAGGCAGTAGTTCACCGCATGGTCGGCGTCTTCGGGATGCAGCGTGCGCTGCCAGAAGCCCGGTTCCAGCCAGTCCTTGATCGGGTAGCCGAGCAGCCGCTGGGCATGGGGCGATACGTAGGTGAAGCGGTTCTCTGCCAGACGCATTTCCCAGGCGATGGCGGTGAGGCTTTCCACCAGGCCACGGTAGTGCTGCTCGCTATCGCGCAGGGCCTGTTCGAGCTTTTCTCGGCGCTGTATTTCACCGCGCAGGCGGCGGTTCATGGTGAACAGCACCAGCAGGGTGAGGGCGGTGAGCAGGGCGATGGGGACGACAACGCGGAAGACTTCCGGCCAGACGCTGCGGCGATCCACCAGGCCGCCGACCCAGGGCGCCTGCAGCGCTTCGATCTGTTCGGGCGTCATGTCGGCGAGGACTTTATCGAGGATGCCGACGAGGATCGTCTGGTCCTTCGGCACGGCCATCGCCAGTTGGTAGCGGTAGGGCGTCTCGCCGCTGATCTGCAGACCTTCGAGCTTGAGCTGGCGCAGGTTCCAGACACTTGAGGCGAGATCGCCGACGAAGGCGTCCACTTGACCTGTGGCCAGCGCCTGCAGGCCGGCGGCGATACTGGGCAGTGGCAGCAGGTTGAGGTCGGGGTGCTTGGCGATCAGCAGTTCGTGGGGCGCGTAGTGAGCCACGACGCCGACTTTCAGGCCGTACAGCTCCTTCACGTTGGCCGGTTCCGGCCCGTTGCGGCGGGCGAGGATGATGATCGGGAAGTCGAGGTAGGGACGGGTGAAGCTCAGGTAATCGAGGCGCTTGGGCGTGGCCATGACGCCGGGCAGCAGGTCGACGTGATTGTCCCTGGCTTGTTGCAGGACTTCGGTCCAGCTCGCCGGCTCTATTGGCTTCAGCTGCACCTTGAGCTGGTCACTGATGACCTTCACATAGCTGGCGGCCAGGCCCTGGTAACGGCCGTCATCGTCGCGGAATTCGAAGGGGGGCCAGGAGGCGTCGACGCCCAGGCGCAGGGTGGGATGCGCCTGCAGCCACTGCTGCTCCTCGGGCGTGAGGCTCAGGGCGAGCGCCTGTCCTGCCCAGAATGCGAGGCACCACAGTAGAACTGCCTGCAGACGCGGCATAAGGGCCTCATTCCTGGGGGGACTACGCCGAAGTGTAGACGTGGCACTTTGCCCAGTGGAAGACCCAAAGAAAAACCCCCGGTTTTGGCCGGGGGTTCTTCGTTACTCGTCGAGGAAGGAGCGCAGGTGCTCGCTTCGCGACGGGTGGCGCAGCTTGCGCAGCGCCTTGGCTTCGATCTGCCGGATACGCTCACGGGTCACATCGAACTGCTTGCCGACTTCCTCGAGGGTGTGGTCGGTATTCATGTCGATGCCGAAGCGCATGCGCAGGACCTTGGCTTCGCGAGCGGTGAGGCCGGCGAGGACTTCGCGGGTGGCTTCCTTGAGGCTCTCGCTGGTCGCCACTTCGATCGGCGACTGCATGGTGGAGTCCTCGATGAAGTCGCCCAGGTGCGAGTCTTCGTCGTCACCGATCGGCGTTTCCATGGAGATCGGTTCCTTGGCGATCTTCAGGACCTTGCGGATCTTGTCTTCCGGCATGTCCATGCGTTCGCCCAGCTCTTCCGGGGTCGGTTCACGGCCCATCTCCTGCAGCATCTGGCGGGAGATACGGTTGAGCTTGTTGATCGTCTCGATCATGTGCACCGGGATACGGATGGTGCGGGCCTGGTCGGCGATCGAACGGGTGATCGCCTGGCGAATCCACCAGGTGGCATAGGTCGAGAACTTGTAGCCGCGACGGTATTCGAACTTGTCCACCGCCTTCATCAGGCCGATGTTGCCTTCCTGGATCAGGTCGAGGAACTGCAGGCCGCGGTTGGTGTACTTCTTGGCGATGGAGATCACCAGGCGCAGGTTCGCCTCGACCATCTCCTTCTTCGCACGACGGGCTTTCGCCTCGCCGATGGACATGGCGCGGTTGACGTCCTTGATCTCGGCGACGGTCAGCTGCGAGCTGGTTTCCAGGTCGACCAGCTTCTGCTGGTTGCGCAGGATGTCGTCACGCAGACGTTCGATGGCTTCGGCGTACTTGGGCTTACCCTTGAGTACGGCGTCGACCCAGGCGGTGTCGGTTTCGTGGCCAGGGAACTGGCGCAGGAAGTCGGCACGCGGCATGCGGGCATCACGTACGCACAACTGCATGATGGCGCGTTCCTGGCGGCGGACGCTGTCCAGCGAGTCGCGGACCTTGGCGACCAGCACGTCGAACTGCTTGGGCACCAGCTTGATCGGCATGAACAGCTCGGCCAGGGCGACCAGCTCTTCGGTGGCCTGCTTGCTGCCGCGACCGTGCTTCTTCAGGGCCTTCTTGGCCTTTTCCAGTTGCTCGGAAACGGCGCCGAAACGACGGGCGGCTTCTTCCGGGTCCGGACCGCCGTCGCCTTCTTCTTCCTCGCTATCGCCGTCGGACTCTTCGTCCTCTTCGTCCTTATCCTTGTCCTTGGCTTCGGCGTCGTCTTTCAGACCGACCGGCTCGACTTCCTCGGCCGGCAGGGTGCCGTCGTCGGGGTCGATGTAGCCACTGAGGACGTCCGACAGGCGGCCGCCTTCGGCGACGATGCGGTTGTACTCTTCGAGGATACCGTCCACCGCGCCCGGGAATTGGGCGATGGCGCTCATGACCTCGCGGATGCCTTCCTCGATGCGTTTGGCGATTTCGATTTCGCCTTCGCGGGTCAGCAGTTCCACGGTACCCATTTCACGCATGTACATGCGCACCGGGTCGGTCGTGCGGCCAACGTCGCTCTCTACCGCGGCAAGCGCGGCGGCAGCTTCTTCGGCGGCAGCTTCATCGGTATCGGTTTCCGCCAGCAACAGGGCATCCGCATCCGGGGCTGTCTCGAATACGTTGATCCCCATGTCGTTGATCATGCGGATGATGTCTTCTACCTGTTCCGGATCAGAGATATCCTCCGGCAGGTGGTCGTTGACCTCCGCGTAAGTCAGGTAACCCTGCTCACGACCACGGGTGATCAACTCTTTGAGACGAGATTGCTGTTGCGCTTTTCCGGACATAACACCCTATCCACTGAAGGTCTTGGCGGGCTGAAATAAGCCGAGGATTATACCAGATTCGAGGCTTCAGACGCCAGTTCAGCTCTGGCTGCCTGTTGAAGAGGGGGTGCTGTAGTGCTCCCGCAGTAACGCTTTCTCTTCGTCGGTCAGTTCACTGGGATTCTTTCGCAGCACGCTGTGCAGGCGGGCTTCGCGGCTGCTGTGCAGTTGGTTGTGTGCAAGTGTAGTAATGGTGTCGACGAACTGCTTTTCAAGATTGCCGTCATCGATCAGCCATTCTTTTCCCGCCAGCACCTGCAGCAGGCGCCCTTGGGGGGTTCCGTGCCAGCGCGCGATGAGGTGCATCGAGCTCTGTTTCGGATTTTTCTGCAACGCTTCGACCAGCGCGGCGAGCAGTTGCGAATAGGTTTGTCCTTCGTTGGAGAAATGGCTTGCATCCTCGACGCTCTGCGCCAGTTGAGGATGGTGCAGCAGGGTGCGCAGTGCGGTCAGGGTCGGCGATTCGACGCTGATTTCGGTGCGTGGCTGGCGCGGCGTGAAGTCGCCCTTCTTGCCTTTGCCGTCCCATTTGCGATCGCCTTTCCAGGGCTTCTTGCCCTGCTTGGCGCCGCCATTGCCGGCAGAAAAATCCGTCGGCGCCTCAAAGTAGCTCGAAGCGTCCTGGTAATGACTGTCGCCATGCTCTGCGAATTGGCCGGCGAACTGGCCCGTATCGTAATCGGCGTACTCATGGGCATGCTGGTCCGCGCCGCGCGCCTGTACGGTTGCCGGCGTATGGCTGGGCTTGCTCTGGCCGCCAAGGCCGGAGCGCGGCGCGCTGATCTGGCTGAGTGCCTCGGCGGACAGGCCGGTGATCTCGCCCAGGCGCTGGCGCATCAGCAGGCGCAGGGTGTTGCCGGGAATCTTTTCCAGCAGCGGGCCGGCCAGGGTCGCCAGGTGCGCCTTGCCTTCCAGCGTGCTGGGGTCGGCTTCCTGGGTCAGTTGCTGGAAGAAGTAATCTGCCAGCGGCTGGGCCTGGTGGGCGAGGCGGGCGCGGAACGCGTCCGGGCCTTCGGCGCGCACCAGGCTGTCCGGGTCTTCGCCTTCGGGCAGGAACAGGAAGCGGACCTTGCGCCCGTCCTGCAGGTTGCTCAGCGCCGACTCCAGCGCGCGCCAGGCGGCGTTGCGGCCGGCCTGGTCGCCGTCGAAGCAGAAGAGGATGTTCGGCACGATGCGGAACAGCCGCTTGATGTGTTCTTCGCTGGTGGCCGTGCCCAGGGTGGCGACCGCGTTGCGGATGCCCTGCTGAGCCAGTGCGATGACGTCCATGTAGCCTTCGACCACCATGATCTCGTCGAGATCCCGGTTGTTCTTCCGGGCTTCATACAGGCCGTAGAGCTCCTGCCCTTTATGGAAGACCGGGGTTTCCGGCGAGTTCAGGTATTTCGGCTTGTCATCGCCCAGTACGCGGCCGCCGAACGCGATTACTCGGCCTCGGCTGTCGCGGATGGGGAAGATCACCCGGTCGCGGAAGCGGTCGTAGCGCTTGCCGCTGTCGGGGTTTTCTACCAGCAGGCCGGCGTCGAGCATGGCCTTGAGCTGCAGGTTGTCGCCGCCCAGGTTCTTCAGCAGGTTGTCCCAGCCCGGCGGTGCGAAGCCCAGGCCGAAGTCGCGGGCGATTTCGCCGGTCAGGCCGCGGCCCTTGAGGTATTCCACGGCGGCCTTGCGTGCCGGGTGGCCTTTGAGTGCCTGGCGGTAGAACTCGGCGGCGCCTGCTAGTAGCGGATACAGCGGTGAGTCGACCGGTTGGCGGGGCTTGTTACCGCGCCGGCCCTCCTCGCGGGGCACATCCATGCCGGCGCGTTTGGCCAGGTCTTCGACCGCCTGGACGAAGTCCAGCTGGTCGTGGTCCATGATGAAGCCGAGTGCGTTGCCGCCGGCGCCGCAGCCGAAGCAGTAATAGAACTGCTTGTCCGGGCTGACGGTGAAGGAGGGTGTCTTCTCCTTGTGGAACGGGCAGCAGGCGCTGTAGTTCTTGCCGGTCTTCTTCAGCTGGATGCGCGAGCTCACCACATCGACAATGTCGGTGCGGTTGAGCAGGTCATCGATGAAGGATTGTGGAATCAGGCCGGCCATAGACTCATCGGGACGCAGGGTGGACCCAAGCATAGCGCTCGGCGGTGAAGCCGTGAGCGACGCTTGAGACTAAGCATGGGGCTTGAAAAGCAAAAACTCCGAAGTCCGCGAGCGCGAATCGGAGTGGGGTGCCTTGTGTCAGGCACTCGCCCGGCGAGTGGGCCGGGCGATGCAGAAAGCGTGCGACGAAGCGCTGTAACTCAGTACAGGCGCTCGCGGCGGCGCTGTTCGCGCTGCACTTTCTTGGCGTGACGCTTAACAGCGGCAGCGGCTTTGCGCTTACGCTCAGCGGTCGGCTTTTCGTAGAACTCGCGGCTACGGACTTCAGCCAGTACGCCTGCTTTTTCGCAGGAGCGCTTGAAACGACGCAGAGCTACGTCGAAGGGTTCGTTCTCTTTAACTTTGACGGCGGGCATCCAGGTCGTACCTTCAATGATTACCGGAGGATTTATCGCGCTCCTGACGGTTGTTCGGAGTCGGCGGTTTTCAAGGGTTGCGGATATTAAACGTTCGAGCGGAGGAATGCAAAGCCTCCGATCGAAAAGCGCTGGTCCGAAGCCCAGCCGGCGATTATGATGCGCGGCTTCAATTTTGCCCAGAGTAAAGGCTCAAACCCATGCTAGTGCTGGGGTTGGAAACCTCCTGCGACGAGACCGGCGTCGCCTTGTACGACAGCGAAAAGGGCCTGTTGGCCGACGCGCTGTTCAGCCAGATCGACCTGCACCGCGTATACGGCGGCGTGGTTCCCGAGCTGGCCTCCCGTGATCACGTCAAGCGCATGCTGCCGTTGATTCGCCAGGTGCTGGATGAGTCCGGCCGCGCCGCCGAAGACATCGACGCCATCGCCTACACCGCCGGCCCCGGCCTGGTGGGCGCGTTGCTGGTTGGCGCATCCTGCGCCCAGGCCATGGCGTTCGCCTGGGGCATACCGGCCGTCGGCGTGCACCATATGGAAGGCCACCTGCTGGCGCCGATGCTCGAAGAGCAGCCGCCACAGTTCCCGTTCGTCGCCTTGCTGGTATCCGGTGGTCACACCCAGCTGGTTCGGGTGGATGGCATCGGCCGCTACCAGGTACTCGGCGAGTCGGTAGACGACGCTGCCGGCGAAGCCTTCGACAAGACTGCCAAGCTCCTCGGCCTGGCCTATCCCGGTGGCCCTGAGATCGCACGGCTGGCCGAGCGCGGCACCGCTGGTCGCTTCGTCTTCCCGCGGCCGATGACCGATCGTCCGGGCCTGGATTTCAGCTTCAGCGGCCTCAAGACCTTTGCCCTGAATACCTGGCAGCGCTGCGTGGCCGAAGGTGACGACAGAGAGCAGACCCGCAGCGACATCGCCCTGGCATTCCAGACCGCGGTGGTCGAGACCCTGACCATCAAGTGCAAGCGCGCGCTCAAGCAGACGCACCTGAAGAGCCTGGTGATCGCCGGTGGTGTCAGCGCCAACCAGGCGCTGCGTCAGCACCTGGAAAAGATGCTCGGCGAAATGAAGGGCCAGGTGTTCTACGCCCGCCCGCGCTTCTGCACCGATAACGGCGCGATGATCGCCTATGCTGGCTGCCAGCGGCTGGTGGCCGGGCAGCAGGACGGCCCGTCGATCGGCGTCCACGCGCGTTGGCCAATGGAGTCGCTGCCAGCGATCTGAATAATGAAGCTGCAAACGACGCGGCGCATGCTCTGAGCGGCATGGGCCGTTTTTTCGCTTGCAGCGCTGTACGTGGGCCGGGAAGCTCGCGGTTCTAGAAGTGACGCTCGCGTCCGGCGATGAGATCGCGCAGGTTACTGCGGTGACGCCAGACGATCAGGCCGGTGAGCACGGTCATCGGCAGCAGCGCCGACGGTTCCTGCCAGGCCAGCAGCGGCAAGGTCAGCGGCGTGGCGACCAGTGAAGCGAGCGAACTGGTGCGCGACAGCTTGAAGGTCACCAGCCAGGCGACTGCCGCGAGCAGGGCCGCTGGCGGGTACAGCGCCAGCAGCATGCCGGCGGCGGTGGCGACGCCCTTGCCGCCACGGAAGTTGAAATACAACGGGTAGAGGTGACCGATCACCGCTGCCAGTCCGACCCAGGCCTGCTGCACGTCGGACAGTCCGATCATCCGGGCGATGAGTACCGGTAGCAGTCCCTTGGCGAGATCGCCGAGCAGGGTGAGGATGGCGATCTTCTTGCCGGCCAGGCGCAGCATATTGGTGGCGCCGGGATTGCCCGAGCCGCTGGCGCGCGGGTCGGCAGTGCCGAACAGGCGACTGAGGAGTACCGCGAAGGACAGTGATCCGAGCAGGTAGGCGAGGATCGCCAAGAACCAGAACATGGTTTCCACCGGAGACGAGGTCGTTTCCGATTCTAACGGGGCGCCGGCCGCTTGTCGTGTCGCCTTGGAGCATGCAGTCAGTGGACAGAGTTTTCATCGAGGGGCTGGAAGTGGACACCGTGATCGGCGTCTACGACTGGGAACGGGGTATCCGGCAGTGCCTGCGCCTGGACCTGACGCTGGGCTGGGACAATCGCCTGGCGGCGGCCGACGACGATATCGCCAAGGCCCTGGACTACGCCGTGCTCTCCGAGCGCGTCATGGCCTTTGCCCGTGACGCGCATTTCCAGTTGGTGGAAACCTTCGCCGAACGCCTCGCCGAGTTGCTGATGGCAGAGTTCGGCATCCAGTGGCTGCGCCTGAAAGTCACCAAGCCCGGCGCCGTTGCGGCCGCCATCGGCGTCGGTGTGGAGATCGAACGCGGATGCCGCTGACGACGGTCTACCTGGGGCTGGGCAGCAACTTCGAGCGCGAGCGGCATCTGCTGGCCGGGCTGGAAGCGCTGAGCGAGTTCCTGCAGGACATCCATTGTTCGCCGGTGTTCGAGAGTGAGCCGGTGGGTATTCGCAGTGGCCCGTTCTACAACTTCGTGATTGCCGCGCGCACCGATCTGCCATTGGCAGAACTGAGCCTGCGCCTGAAGCATATCGAGGCGGACAACGGCCGCTATGCGCCGGAGCGCAAGGGCCTGCCGCTGGATATCGACGTGCTGCTGTATGGCGACCTGCATGGCGAGTTCGACGGTCTGACGCTGCCGCGCGCCGAGGTGCTGAAGAATGCCTTCGTCCTCTGGCCGCTGGCGTTGCTGGCTCCGCAGGTACAGCACCCAGGCGTGCAGCGTTCGTTTGCCGAGCTGTGGGCGAATTCTCAGATCGAGCAGAAACTCTGGCCGGTGCGGTTCCGCTGGCGCGGTGTGGAGCTGACCTCGCCGGCCTTGATCGAGGCGCATCCGGCGCCTTAGGGCTTATCTGTAGGAGCGAGCTTGCTCGCGAACGGAGCTTGCCGGCCACTCCAGCGCTGGGCGGTTCGCGAGCAAGCTCGCTCCTACAAGTCCAGTTGTTTCAGGCGGTGTTGCCTTCCTTGTAGGCCTTCAGGGCATTCAGACGCTCGCGCTTGAGCGCTTCGCCCAGCTCGGCGCCCTTGTATCCCTTTTCCAGCAGCGGCTGCACCGCGACCGCGCGTGCGGCCTGTGCTGCGCCACGCAGGTAGTCGGCCTGTGGATAAGCGCGATCTTCCAGTCCATGGCGGCCACGGGCATCCATCTCACTGGCAGCGAGAAATTCCTCGAAGCGCTGCGGTCGCCGGTAGACGTCGAAGGACTGCAGCACCTCCAGGATGGTGTTCGGCCGCAGCTCCAGCGCGCGGTGACAGTGGGTGTGGTACTCGCCCACCAGCCGGGCCAACTCCTGGCAGTCCCGTGGGACCTTGAAACGGGCGTTGATTGCATCGATCAGCGGCAGGCCCAGGTGTTCGTGGGCGTGGTGCTTGGGCCACTCTTCCTCACGGGTCTCACCCTTGCCCACGTCATGCACCAGGCAGGCCCAGCGCACGCTCAGTGGCTGGTCGTACCGGGCGCATTCGCGCAGCACGGCCAGCACGTGTTCGCCGGTATCCACTTCCGGGTGGTGCTGGGGTGGCTGCGGTACGCCGAACAGCGCGTCGACCTCCGGCATCAGGACGGCCAGGGCGCCACAATCACGCAGGACCTGGATGAACACGTCCGGGCGCGATTCCATCAGCGCGCGGGAGATTTCCTTCCAGCTGCGTTCGGCGGTCAGTGCTTCCAGTTCGCCGGATTCGGACAGCTCGCGCATCAGCGCCAGGGTTTCTGGTGCCACGGTAAAGCCCAGCGGCGCGTAGCGGGCGGCGAAGCGGGCGACCCGCAGCACGCGCAGCGGGTCTTCGGCGAAGGCCGGGGAGACGTGGCGCAGCAGGCGGGCTTCGAGGTCTTTCTGGCCGTGGTAGGGGTCGACGACCTGGCCGTCATCGTCTTCCGCCATGGCGTTGATGGTCAGGTCGCGGCGGATCAGGTCTTCTTCCAGGGTGACGTCGGGGCTGGCGTAGAAGGTGAAGCCGCCGTAGCCGCGCCCGCTTTTTCGTTCGGTGCGGGCGAGGGCGTATTCCTCGCCGGTCTTCGGGTGGAGGAATACTGGGAAGTCGGCGCCCACCGGGCGGTAGCCCTGGGCGAGCATCTCGTCGGCGCTGGCGCCCACGACTACCCAGTCGGTGTCGCTGACGGGGATGCCGAGCAGGCGATCGCGCACGGCGCCGCCCACCTTGTAGATCTGCATGAAGCTGTCTCCTGTTCTGGGGGATAGCTTCGGGGTTTGCGGCGAGTGGGGCAAGCTCGGTGGCTTCTGGGGATCGAGGCGGTTCGCGAGCAAGCTCGCTCCTACAATAGCCGGGGTGTAGGAGCGAGCTTGCTCGCGAACGAGTGCGACGTGCGCCTAGGGCGTAGCAGCGGGCACCTGCTGGAGCAATGCGCCAATGGCGTCCTGCAGCAGGGCGGCGCTGGCGTGGGCAGGGCTCAGGCCGGTGCTGACGGTGCCTTCCCAGAGCGTCTGTTCCTGCGCATCGGTCAGGCGCAGGCGCAAGGTGCCGGTCTCATCGCGCAGGCGATGGATGGCGAGATAGGGCCCCAACGGATTGGGCGGCGGGGTATCAACCTTGAACTCCAGCGGCGCATCCTGCAGCGCCAACCAGTAGTAAACGCGCAGCTGTGGCGCGGCACTTTCGCGGTAGCCGCGCTCGATAAGGCCCTGGCGCACCTGGGCGTTGATCAGTGGATAACGGCTGCGGTAGGGCAGGGCGTCGACGACGTTTTCCGGCGGCATCAGCTGGAAGTCGCGCAGCCCGGCCAAGCGCGCATCGGCGGGATGCGCGACCTGGGCGTGGGGCACGGGGTTGCTGCAGGTCGCGACAGCAAGGCAGAGCAGGAGAATGGCGAACAGGCGCATGGCGGTCTCCAGCGGGGTTGCCGCCATGCTTGTCACGCCTGCTGGCCCGGTCAACCGATCAAATGGGTGGGATGATCAGGTCTAGGCGCGGGTAGCCCTCCTCGCTGTCGCGTTCACCCTTTGGGGGCATGTGGAAGGTGTTGACGATGTTTTCACCCTGAAGGGTCTCCAGGTGGATGTCGAAGCCCCACAGGCGGTGCAGGTGCTTGAGCACGTCGTCGGTGGAATCGCCCAGCGGTTTGCGGTCGTGTTGCTGGTGGCGCAGGGTCAGTGAGCGGTCACCACGGCGGTCGACGTCCCAGATCTGGATATTCGGCTCACGATTGCCGAGGTTGTACTGCGCTGCCAGGGTTTCGCGGATCTTGCGGTAGCCGTCGTCGTCGTGGATGGCGTCGACCAGCATGTCGTCCTTCTGGTCGTCGTCGAGGATGCTGAACAGCTTGAACTCGCGGATCACCTTGGGCGAGAGGAACTGCAGGACGAAGCTTTCATCCTTGAAGCTCTTCATGGCGAATTTCATGGTGGCCAGCCAGTCGCTGCCGGCAATGTCCGGGAACCAGCGTTTGTCTTCGTCGGTGGGGTTCTCGCAGATGCGGCGGATGTCGCGGTACATGGCGAAACCCAGCGCGTAGGGGTTGATGCCGCTGTAGTAGGGGCTGTCGAACCCCGGTTGGTAGACCACGCTGGTGTGGTACTGGAGGAACTCCATCATGAAGCCGTCGCTGACCAGCCCCTCGTCGTAGAGGTCGTTGATCAGGGTGTAGTGCCAGAAAGTCGCCCAGCCTTCGTTCATGACCTGGGTCTGGCGCTGCGGGTAGAAGTACTGCGCTACCTTGCGCACGATGCGCACGATTTCGCGCTGCCAGGGTTCCAGCAGCGGGGCGTTCTTCTCGATGAAGTAGAGGATGTTTTCCTGTGGCTCGCTGGGGTAGCGGGCCAGGCCCTGCTCCTTGTCCTTGCCGCTGGCTTTGGGAATGGTCCGCCAGAGGTCGTTGACCTGGCGCTGGATCTGTTCCTCGCGCTCCTTCTGACGCTGCTTCTCTTCCTCGGCAGAGATCGGGTACGGCCGCTTGTAGCGATCCACGCCGTAGTTCATCAGGGCGTGGCAGGAATCCAGCAG
Organism: Pseudomonas sp. NY15435; assembly: GCF_048068295.1. Classification (NCBI taxonomy): domain Bacteria; kingdom Pseudomonadati; phylum Pseudomonadota; class Gammaproteobacteria; order Pseudomonadales; family Pseudomonadaceae; genus Pseudomonas; species Pseudomonas sp. NY15435. The sequence continues at coordinate 61,269 of NZ_JBLUQA010000001.1, read as the reverse complement.
GTCTTCCACGGCATCGATGCCGTAGCGTTCCTCGCACTTGTTGATATAGGACTTGGCGAACACCAGATAGTCGATGATCGAGGTGGCGTCGGTCCAGGTGCGGAACAGATAGTTGCCCTTGAAGAAGCTGTTGTGCCCATAGCAGGCGTGGGCGATCACCAGCGCCTGCATGCACTGGGTGTTTTCTTCCATCAGGTAGGCGATGCACGGATCGGAGTTGATCACGATCTCGTAGGCCAGGCCCATCTGCCCGCGCTTGTAGTTCTTTTCCGTGCTGAGGAAGTGCTTGCCGTAGGACCAGTGGTTGTAACCGATGGGCATGCCGACGGACGCGTAGGCGTCCATCATCTGCTCGGCGGTAATCACCTCGATCTGGTTGGGATAGGTGTCCAGCGCGTAGCGTTCGGCGAGGCGACTGATCTCGCGGTCGTATTGCTGGATCAGCTCGAAGGTCCACTCCGAGCCGGTGGCGATCGGCTGGCGCTTGCTCATGCGACTAGCCTCCTCTGGAACAGCTCGCGGAACACCGGGTAAATGTCCGAGGCGGAGACGATCTGCTGCTGGGCGAAGCTGTCTTCGAAGGTATCGCGGATCTTCTCGTACTCGAACCACAGCGCCTGGTGCTCGCGCGGGGTGATCTCGACGTAGGTGTAGTACTGGACGAACGGCATGATCTGCTTCATCAGGATGTCGCGGCAGACGGGCGAGTCGTCGTTCCAGTTGTCGCCGTCCGAGGCCTGGGCGGCGTAGATGTTCCATTCGTTGGTGGGGTAACGCTCGGCCATCACCTCCTGCATCAGCTTCAGGGCGCTGGAGACGATGGTCCCGCCGGTTTCGCGGGAATAGAAGAACTCTTCCTCGTCTACCTCGCGGGCGCTGGTGTGGTGGCGGATGAACACCACTTCGATCTTCTCGTAGTTCCGCTTGAGGAACAGATAGAGAAGGATGAAGAAGCGCTTGGCGATGTCCTTGGTGGCCTGGGTCATCGAGCCGGAGACGTCCATCAGGCAGAACATCACCGCCTTGGAGGTCGGGTTGGGCTGTTTCACCAGCAGGTTGTACTTGAGGTCGAAGGTGTCGAGGAACGGCACCTTGTCGATGCGCGCGCGCATGGCGGCGATCTTCTGCTCCAGCGCCTGGATGTCACCGAGGTTGTCCGGTTCCTCGCGCTTGAGTCGATCCAGCTCCGCTATCGCCGCGCGCAGCTTGCCGCGGGTGGAGCCGGACAGGGCGATGCGCCGCGCGTGGGCCGAGCGCAGGGTGCGCACAATGTTGATGCGCGAGGGATTGCCCTCGTTGCTGATGCCGGCGCGTACGGTCTTGAAGGTGTCGCTGCCGGTGAGGTGGCGCTTGACCAGGTTGGGCAGCTCCAGGTCCTCGAACATGAAATCGAGGAATTCCTCCTGGGTGATCTGGAAGACGAAGTCGTCCATCCCATCGCCCTGATTGCTCGCCTTGCCGGCGCCACGACCTCCACCGCCGCCCTGGGGGCGCGGTATGTGTTCGCCAGTGGTGAATTCCTTGTTGCCGGGGTGGATCACCGTCTGGCGGCCACCACGTCCATGGTGCAGGACCGGCTCGTCGATATCGCGACCAGGAATACTGATCTGCTCGCCGTGTTCCATGTCGGTGATGGAGCGACGGCTGACGGCCTCTTCGACGGCCTTCTTGATGTGCTCACGGTAACGCCGCAGGAAGCGCTGGCGATTCACCGTGCTCTTGTTCTTGCCGTTCAGACGCCGGTCGATGACGTAGCTCATGAATGCTCCTCAGGGCCTGCTGCGCAGCGGCGTGGAGCCGCCAAGGACAGGTCCGAATGCGACGGCGACCGGCGCGGCGGAATGCCGCCGCGCCGATGGCAGACTACTGCGACTTGCGAACCCGCAGATACCATTCCGACAGCAGGCGCACCTGCTTCTCGGTGTAGCCGCGCTCGACCATGCGTTTGACGAAGTCGTTGTGCTTCTGCTGATCCTCCTTGCTCGCCTTGGCGTTGAAGCTGATGACCGGCAGCAGGTCCTCGGTGTTGGAGAACATTTTCTTCTCGATCACCACGCGCAGCTTCTCGTACGACAGCCAACTGGGGTTCTTGCCGTTGTTGCCGGCGCGGGCGCGCAACACGAAGTTGACGATCTCGTTGCGGAAGTCCTTCGGGTTGCTGATGCCAGCCGGCTTCTCGATCTTCTCCAGTTCCTCGTTGAGGGCGGCGCGGTTGAGGATCTCGCCGGTTTCCGGGTCGCGGTATTCCTGGTCCTGGATCCAGAAGTCGGCGTACAGCACGTAGCGGTCGAAGATGTTCTGGCCGTACTCGCTGTAGGACTCCAGGTAGGCGGTCTGGATTTCCTTGCCGATGAACTCGACGTAGCGCGGCGCCAGGTATTCCTTCAGGAAGCGCAGGTAACGCTCGCGGGTTTCCGGCGGGAACTGCTCCTGCTCGATCTGCTGTTCCAGCACATAAAGCAGGTGCACCGGGTTGGCGGCAACTTCATGCGGATCGAAGTTGAACACCTTGGAAAGGATCTTGAAGGCGAAGCGGGTGGAAAGCCCGGACATGCCTTCGTCGACTCCGGCAGTGTCGCGGTACTCCTGGATCGACTTGGCCTTGGGATCGGTATCCTTGAGGTTTTCGCCGTCGTAGACGCGCATCTTCGAGTAGATGTTGGAGTTTTCCGGCTCCTTCAGGCGCGACAGCACGGAGAACTGCGAGAGCATCTTCAGGGTGTCCGGCGCACAGTGGGCGTGCGCCAGGGAGCTGTTGATCAGCAGCTTGTCGTAGATCTTGATCTCATCGGAGACGCGCAGGCAGTACGGCACCTTGACGATGTAGATCCGGTCGATGAAGGCCTCGTTGTTCTTGTTGTTGCGGAAGCTGTGCCATTCCGATTCGTTGGAGTGGGCGAGGATGATGCCGCTGTAGGGCAGGGAGCCGAGGCCTTCGGTGCTGTTGTAGTTGCCTTCCTGGGTCGCGGTGAGCAAGGGGTGCAGGACCTTGATCGGCGCCTTGAACATCTCGACGAATTCCATCAGGCCCTGGTTGGCCCGGCACAGCGCGCCCGAGTAGCTGTAGGCGTCGGCGTCGTTCTGCGGGAATTCTTCCAGCTTGCGGATATCCACCTTGCCGACCAGCGCAGAGATGTCCTGGTTGTTCTCGTCGCCCGGTTCGGTCTTGGCGATGGCGATCTGGTTGAGGATCGACGGGTGCAGCTTGACCACGCGGAACTGGCTGATGTCGCCGCCGTATTCGTTGAGGCGCTTGGTTGCCCAGGGCGACATCACCGAACGCAGGTAGCGCCGCGGGATGCCGTAGTCTTCCTCGAGGATGGCGCCGTCTTCGTCCGGGTTGAACAGCCCCAGGGGCGATTCGAACACCGGCGAGCCCTTGATCGCGTAGAAGGGCACGTGCTCCATCAGTTGCTTGAGTTTCTCGGCGAGGGAGGATTTACCACCACCGACCGGGCCCAGGAGGTAAAGGATCTGCTTCTTCTCTTCCAGCCCTTGGGCGGCATGGCGGAAGAAGGAGACGATCTGGTCGATGCACTCTTCCATGCCATGGAAGTCGGCAAAGGCCGGGTAGCGACGTATTACCTTGTTGGAGAATATTCGCGACAGGCGGGAATCGACGGATGTGTCGAGTAGTTCAGGCTCGCCAATGGCCATCAGTATCCGCTCGGCGGCGGTGGCGTAGGCGATCTTGTCCTGCTTGCAGAGATCCAGGTACTCCTGGAGGGAGTACTCTTCTTGACGGGTCGCTTCGAAGCGTTCCTGGAAGTGACTGAAAATGCTCATGACGTCTCCTCGCTCGATGCATGGAGCCGGCGCCGGATCGGTCTGTGCGGGTGCGGTCGGGCTGCCAGTGTTACCGGCGAGAATCCCCCAGAACTCCAACGGAACCTGGCCTCTGCCCTGATCCGCCCCAATGGTCACTGCCGATTAACCGGAAGCCGGTGTGCCGGCTCTCCCTTTTTTGGATGGCCTGAGGGAAAGGATAGTTCGTTCTTCGATGTGTAAAGGACGAAAGAGCGAGAAGTTACAGATTTTTTGAAGGGGCTAATCCGCCCCTTTCGTAGGGACTTTCAGTCAGCGCCGCCTGCGCTGGTATCCGCGGGATAGACGCTGCGCCACAGTTCGAAGCCGCCGTCGAGGCTGTAGACCTCGGAGAAACCCTGCTGGACGAAATAGGCCGCGGCGCTCTGGCTGGAGTTCCCGTGGTAGCAGACCACGACCAGCGGCGCGTCCATGTCCGCCTCGCGGATGAAGTCGGCCACCGAGTAGTTGTCGATGTGCCGCGAGCCGCTGATGTGGCCCATCGCGTAGCTTTGCGGGTCACGAATGTCGACGACCTGGGCGCCGCTTTCGCGCAGTTGCTGGGCCAGGTCGGGGGCGATGCGCTTGAAGTCGCTCATGGGGTTACCTCGCAAGGCGCGGAGCCTGTAGCCCCGCTGCATTCATTCTGGTTTGTCGGCGCAGCTGCAGTGGATGCGCTCGAGGGTGTCGACGTTCATCAACGTCATGCTGCCGCCCCACACACAGCCGGTGTCCAGGGCGAACAGGCCAGGGACGTCGCACTGGCCTTCCAGCGCGGCCCAGTGGCCGAAGATGATCTTGCGCCCAGCGGCCTTGCGCTCGGTGTAGCTGAACCAGGGGGCGTAGCCGGACGGTGCAGTGTCCAGGCCTTCCTTGGATTTCAGGTCGAGCTTGCCGTCGGGCGTGCAGAAACGCATGCGCGTGAAATAGTTGGTGATCACCCGCAGGCGCGCGATGCCGTGCAGCTTCTTGTCCCACTTGGCCGGCTCGTTGCCGTACATGCCGTCGAGGAACATCGGCAACTGGGTATCGTCGCGCAGGGCGGCTTCGACTTCGGCGGCGCGTTGCAGGGCCTTGTCGATATCCCACTGCGGGGGGATGCCGGCGTGCACCAGGGTGAAATCACGCTGAGCGTCGTGGTGGACCAGCGGCATTTGCCGCAGCCATTCGATCAGCTGCGCGCAGTCGGGCGCCTCGACGATCTCGCGCAGGGTGTCGTTTTTCTTCAGGCGTTCAGCGTTGTACGCCACGGCGATCAGATGCAGATCGTGGTTGCCGAGCACGCAGACCAGCGAATCGCGCATGCCATAGAGGAAGCGCAGGGTCTCCAGCGATGCGGGGCCACGATTGACCAGGTCGCCTACCAGCCAGAGCTTGTCCTGGGCCGGGTCGAACTTCACTTGCGCCAGCAGGCACTTCAGTGGTTCCAGGCAGCCCTGCAGGTCGCCGACGGCATAGGTGGCCATCAGTGCAGCGCTCCGGGTACGGCGAGGCGGAACGCCGGGATCTCGGCGTCGAAGTGATGGCCGTCGGTGGCGACCATCTGGTAGCTGCCGTGCATGCTGCCGACCTTGGTCGCCATCACGGTGCCGCTGGTGTAGGTGTGGCTGGCGCCCGGTTCGATCAGCGGCTTCTCGCCGACCACGCCGGCGCCGCGCACTTCCTGCACGTGGCCGTCGCCGTCGGTGATGATCCAGTGGCGGGTCAGCAGCTTGGCCGCCAGCTCGCCGTGGTTGTGGATGGTCACGGTGTAGGCGAACACGTAGCGCTGCTGTTCCGGTTGGGACTGCTCGGGCAGGTGGCGGGTGGTGACGCTGACGCTGACCTGGTAGCGGGGGTCGCTCATGCGCTCGGTCCTTGCTCGGCTTCCGGGTTGGTTTCGCTGTAGCGGTTAGCCAGGCTGACGAAATCGGCGACGCTCAGCTGCTCCGGACGCAGGGTCGGGTCGACGCCGGCGGCTTCGATGTCCTCGACGCTCATCAGCGTACGCAGCGTATTGCGCAGGGTCTTGCGGCGCTGGTTGAAGGCTTCGCGGACGATGCGTTCCAGCACGCGGTGATCCTTGGCCGGATGGGGCGGTTCAGCATAGGGCACCAGGCGGACGATGGCCGACTCGACCTTGGGCGGCGGGTTGAACGCGCCGGGGCCGACGGTGAACAGGTAATCCACCCGGCAGAAGTACTGCACCATGATCGACAGGCGGCCCCAGTCGCCATTGCCCGGCTCGGCCGCCAGGCGCTCCACCACTTCCTTCTGCAGCATGAAGTGCATGTCCTGGATGAGCGAGGCGTGGTCCAGGAGGTGGAAGATCAGCGGGGTAGAGATGTTGTAGGGCAGGTTGCCGACCACGCGCAGCTTGTCCTCGGGAGAGGCCGTGAGGGTGGAGAAGTCGAACTTCATGGCGTCGCCCTGGTGCAGGCTGAAGTTGGGCTTGAGGCCGAAGCGCCATTTCAGTTGCGGGATCAGGTCCAGGTCGAGCTCGATCACGTCGAGCTTCGCGCCGCTGTCCACCAGGCCCTCGGTCAGGGCCCCCTGGCCCGGACCGATTTCCAGCAGGTGCTGGCCTTCCTTGGCGGCAATGGCACGCAGGATCTTGTGAATCACCCCGGCGTCATGCAGGAAGTTCTGCCCAAAGCGTTTGCGGGCGCGGTGCTGGAAGAGTTCGGACATCGAAGGCTCCGGAGAGCAGCCGGGCGCTTGCGGCGGCCGGCTGGAGGCGGAAAAACCATCAGTTTACCAGTCCGGCGCGGCCAGCACGAAACGCTGGCCGAACGGAATGCCGGGGTTCAGCGCGCGCCGGCCCCGGCTTCGGCCATCTGGTAGGCGGTTTCCAGGGCGACCTGCAGGCTGCCGCTGTCGATCCGGCCGGTCCCGGCGAGGTCCAGCGCAGTGCCATGGTCCACCGAGGTGCGGATGATCGGCAGGCCCAGCGTCACGTTCACCGCCGCGCCGAAACCCTTGTACTTGAGCACCGGCAGTCCCTGGTCGTGGTACATCGCCAGCACGGCGTCGCAGTGCTCCAGGTGCTTGGGAGTGAACAGCGTGTCGGCCGGCAGCGGGCCGATAAGCTGCATGCCCTCGGTGCGCAGGCGCTCCAGAGTCGGCTCGATCACGTCGATCTCTTCGTGGCCCAGGTGGCCACCTTCGCCGGCATGGGGGTTCAGGCCGCAGACCAGGATGCGCGGGTTGGCCAGGCCGAACTTGTCGCGCAGGTCGGCGTGCAGGATGCGGGTGACACGCTCCAGGCGCTCCGTCGTGATCGCATCGGCAATCTGCCGTAGCGGCAAGTGGGTGGTCACCAGCGCCACGCGCAGTCCGCGGGTGGCCAGCATCATCACCACCTGGGCGGTGTGAGTGAGGTCGGCGAGGAATTCCGTATGCCCCGAGAAGGCGATGCCAGCTTCGTTGATCACGCCCTTGTGCACCGGTGCGGTGATCATTCCGGCGAAGTGCCCGTCCAGGCAGCCCTGGCCGGCTCGGGTCAGAGTCTCCAGCACGTAGGCGGCGTTGGTCGGGTTCAGCGTGCCTGGTTCAACTGGCGCGGCCAGTGGCGTATCCCAGACGTAGAGGGTGCCCGCCGGGGCGGCGGCGCTGGGCCACTGGCCGGGGCCGACGTCCTGCAGGTCGATACTCAGCCCCAGCAGGGCGGCGCGCTGTGCCAGCAGTTCACGGCTGGCGATTGCGACGAGTGGGTGTGGCTGTACCTCGCGCGCCAGCAACAGGCAGAGGTCGGGGCCGATACCGGCGGGTTCGCCGGGGGTGAGGGCGAAAAGGTGGGAAATGCTCATCAGGAGGCTCTCGAATCGGTATCTGCAGCGGATGGGCTTACTCTACGACGAAGCCCTTGTTCTTCGAAGCTTTCGGCGGGCAAAAAGAAACCCGGCCAAGGCCGGGTTTCTTTGTGAGCGACTCAAGCGGCTTACTGCTTGATCTCGACGTAGGCTTCGTCGCGGATCTGGCGCAGCCAGGCCTGCAGCTCTTCGTCGTACTTGCGTGCGCGAAGGGTCTGGGCGGCTTGTTGCTCGCGGAACTTGTCGCTGCTGTCGGTGGCGCGACGGCCGAGGACTTCCAGCACGTGCCAACCGAACGGCGAGCGGAACGGCTTGGTGACCTGGCCTTGCGGCGCGTTGTTCATCACCTCGCGGAATTCCGGTACCAGGGATTCCGGGTCGACCCAGTTGAGGTCGCCACCGTTGAGCTTGGAGCCCGGGTCTTCGGAGAACTTCTTCGCCAGATCGCTGAAGCTTTCGCCGGCCTGGATGCGCTCGTAGAGCTTCTCGGCCAGGCGCTGCGTCTCTTCCTCGCTGCGGATTTCGCTGGGCTTGAGCAGGATGTGGCGGACGTGGACTTCGTCACGCAGCATCTTGCTGCCACCGCGCTTCTCTTCCAGCTTGAGGATGATGAAGCCGCCCGGGGTGCGGACCGGCTCGGTCACGTCGCCCACGGCCAGGCTGCCGATCATGCTGTCGAACGGGGAGGGCAGTTGGGCGGCCTTGCGCCAGCCGATCTCACCGCCCTCCAGGGCGTTGTCGCCGGCCGAGCGGGAAACCGCCAGCTGGCCGAAGTCTGCACCCTGCTTGAGCTGCTGATACATCTCCTGAGCCTGACGGCCCGCAGCCTGCACGGTTTCCGGCGAGGCACTGTCGGGGACCGGGATCAGGATGTTGGCCAGACGATACTCTTCGGAGAGCTGGATCTTGCCGAGGTCGGAAGCGAGGAAGTTCTGCACTTCCTGCTCGCTGACCTGGATGCGCTCGGCTACGCGGCGCTGGCGCACACGGCTGATGATCATCTCGCGGCGCACCTGCTCGCGGGCCTCGTCGTAGGACAGACCGTCGTGGGCAAGGGCGGCGCGGAACTGATCCAGACTCATGTTGTTGCGCTGGGCAATGGTGCCCATGGCCTGGTTCAGCTCTTCATCGGTGATACGTACGCCGGAGCGGTCGCCAATCTGCAGCTGGATGTTCTCGATGATCAGGCGTTCGAGTACCTGCTGGGTCAGCACGTGCTCAGGCGGCAGCGGCGCACCGCGCTTCTGGATGGTTGCACGGACTTCGCGCAGGCGCTGGTCCAGCTGGCTCTGCATCACCACGTCGTTGTCAACGATGGCGACCACACGGTCCAGCGGAACCACTTCGGCGTGCACGACGGAACTTGCCAACAGCGCGCCCAGCATCAGCGGGCGCAGGGCCTTACATAGCATTGTCTTCACGTTGACGATAACCCTGGATACCTTGGTCGAGGAAGCCTTCCACCTGGTTGCCAACCACGCCGCCAAGGCCTTTCAAGATGATTTGAAGGAATACACCGCGGTCGGCCTTGGACGTTGAGGTCACGAATTCCTCGTCGTCGTAGTCGACCCAGTAGCGATTGATCAGGCGCAGTTTCCAGCAGCAGCTGTCGTACTCGAAGCCACCGAAGGCTTCCAGTGTGCGGCTCTGGTTGTAGTCGAACTGCCAGCGGCCGATGGCGGCCCACTGCGGCAGAACCGGCCAGATGAACGAGAAGTCATGCTGTTCGATCTTGTACTCGTCACTGCCGTATTCGAACTGGCCGGTAGTGGGGTTGAAGCGCTTGCTGTCCGCACGGTAGCGGTAGCCGGCGTTCAGCACCTTGCGAGGATCGGCTTCGGGCTGATAGTGGAACATCAGGTTGCCGTTGTCGGTGTGGTGCGTGTTCGGGTTCCAGTTGAAGTCCGAGCTGGCGTACCAGTCGTGGTTGAAGCGATAAGTACCGGTCAGCGCGTACGGCGAACGCCAGGTGTCGGCATCCGGGTTCTTCGCGCCGCTGGCGCGCAGATCGTCTTCGGTCAGGCCGGGCAACTGAACACGGCGGTCGCTGAAGTAGTAGATCTGGCCGGCGGCAATGTAGGCGCGCTCGAAGCCATCATCCTCGATGAAGCGCGAACCCAGGCCGAGGGACAGCTGGTTGGCGTCGCCGATGCGGTCACGGCCGGTAAAGCGGTTTTCACGCCACAGCGAGTCATAGCTGAAGGTGAATTCGCCGGTGTCGAAGGTCGGCAGGTTGTCCTGGTCCTTGTACGGGACGTACAGGTACATCGCCCGCGGCTCCAGGGTCTGGCGGAACTTGGTGCCGCCGAAAGTGGTGTCGCGGTCGAAGTACAGGCCGGAATCCAGCTTGGCCAGGCCGAGCGAACGATCCGGGCTGCTGTCGTAGTCGATGTACGAGGGCAGCGTGGCTTTGCCTTTGCCGTCCAGGTCCAGGTCGTACTTGGTGTACAGCGCCTTGACCGTCGGAGTCATGAAGCCCCAGCTGCGGTTCATCGGCAGGCTGATGCCCGGCTCGGCGTGGAAGCGATCGCCGGTGGCGCGCGCCAGGCCCAGGATGTTGTTGTCCGGGCGTGGGTAACGGGTTGGATCGTTCACGTCGATGCGGTAGAAGCCTTCGTCCAGATCGCGGTCGAAACGGACGGCCTCGGTGCTGTAAGTGAAGTCCAGGCCACCCGGGTTGAACGGCAGCTTGCCGTCCAGAGTGAGCTGCGGCAGGCGATCGTACGGGGTGACGTCGGTCACGGTCGCCAGCTGGTAGGACTGCGCGTTCAGCTTGGCAGTGTAGCTGTCGCCGCGATAGGTCAGGCTGCCTTGCTGGTTGACGTAGGTCGGCGAGCCGATGCCCAGTGAGGTGTCCAGGTCCTGGAAGTAGTACGGGTCGCTGATACGGGTGTAGTCCACCTGCGCCAGCAGGCGGGAATCCAGGCCGCTGGTGTTTTTCCAGCCATACAGCCAACGGGTGTCGGTGTACTGCGGGAAGTCCTTGCGGTCGTCGTTCTTGTCGTTCAGGTAGGCTGCCGTGACCTGGCCTTCGCTGCTGTGGGTCAGGTAGCGGAACTCACCTTCCATCAACAGCCCGCGCTTGACCATGTAGTGCGGGTACAACGTGGCGTCGTAGTTGGGCGCCAGGTTGAAGTAGTACGGCGTGGTCAGCGTGAAACCGGTATCGGTCGAGCTGGCGAAGGACGGTGCCAGGAAACCGGACTGACGACGATTGTCGATCGGGAAATAGATGTACGGGGTGTAGAAGACCGGAATGTCCTTCACCCGCAGGGTCGCGTTGGTCGCGGTGCCGAAACCGGTGGCCGGGTTCAGCTTGATGTTGTTGCCCTTGACCACCCAGGCGTTGCTACCCGGTTCGCAGCGGGTGTAGGTACCGTCCTTGAGCTGGATGATCGCGTCTTCCTGGCGCTTGGCATACAGCGCGCTGCCGCGGATCTGCGCCTGGTGCATGACGTATTCGGCGTTGTCGATCTTCGCCGCGCCGTTGTCCAGTTGCAGTTCGGCATGGTCGCCGACGATCAGGGCGCCGTTGTCGCGCAGCTTGACGTTGCCGACCAGCTCACCACGGTTTTCGGCCTGGTGCAGGTTGGCCTCGTCGGCTTCCACCTGCATGCTGCCCTGGCGCAGGACCACGTTACCCGCGAGGGTGGCGATCTGCTTTTCCTGCTCGTAGCGGGAAACCTTCGCCGAGACGTAGGTCGGAGCCTCGTCGTTCGGCGTCTTGTCGTTCATGCCCGGGCGTACTGGCTCGACATAGGCGCCGCTGCAATACGGGCCCATTTCCGCCTGCTGGGCAGCGGTGAGCTTGTCGCGCGGAATCCAGTCGAGGTGACTGTAGTCGCTGCTGCGCGACTTCAGGCCGCGGCCGCCGGACTCGGTGACCAGTTGTTTGGGCTCTTCGCCAGCGCTGTTCGAGCTGCCCGAGGACTTCGAGCTACTGGCGGTGGCGCCACCGGCACTGACCGAGCTGGCGCCATGCTGCGGACGCGGTACGCTGCTGGCGCTGTTCTGCGACGAGCAGTCCCATGCGCCGGACGCGGAAGGCTGGCAGGCGAACTGCTCGCCGGGTGCCGCGGTCACAGAGGCAAGCGGTTGAATAGCCAGAAGGCCACCGGTCACCAGTAAGGGGAATTTTCTACGGAACACGGGGAAATTCACTGCCATCTTGTTAATCCGGGCTTCCTGCGAGCCTTCAGCCCAAAACGGGCCGCACGCCTATCGATGGGCTCAAAAAGATGCTGGATAATAAAGCATGACCCGCGCAACGGCTAGGGCCGTGGAGAACCCATAAAGATGTCACAGGATGCCCGTTACCAGCAGATGATCGGCTGGTTGGACTTGAGTTTGCCCGCTGTGTTCAACGCGCAAGGCTGGGGGGCGGTGCCCGAGGCCAGTCTCACCGCGGCCAGCAGCGATGCCAGTTTCCGCCGTTATTTCCGCTGGCAGGGCGAGGGGCGCAGCCTGATCGTGATGGACGCACCGCCGCCCCAGGAGAACGTCCGCCCCTTCATCAAGGTCGCCGGCCTGCTGGCCGAGGCCGGTGTGCATGTACCGAAGATTCTGGCCGAGGAGGTCGAGCAGGGTTTCCTGCTGCTCGATGATCTGGGGCGCCAGACTTACCTCGATGTACTCACTGCGCAGAACGCCGAAGAATTGTTCGAGGACGCCCTCGACGCACTGGTGGCCTTCCAGCAGGTCGATGTCGCCGAGCGCCTGCCGGCCTACGACGATGCCCTGCTGCGCCGCGAGCTGCAGCTATTTCCCGACTGGTACCTGCAGCGCCACCTGGGCGTGACCCTGGAAGGCGAGCAACTCGCCCGCTGGGAGCGCACCTGCGACCTGCTGGTGCAGAGCGCGCTGGAGCAGCCCCGCGTGTTCGTGCACCGCGACTACATGCCGCGCAACCTGATGCTCAGCGAGCCGAACCCCGGCATTCTGGATTTCCAGGACGCTGTCTACGGGCCGGTGACCTACGATGTCACCTGCCTTTATAAGGACGCCTTCCTCAGCTGGCCCGAGCCGCGTGTGCACGACGGCCTCTCGCGCTACTGGCGCAAGGCACAGGCCGCCGGCATCCCGCTGCCCGATACATTCGACGAGTTCTTCCGCGCCAGCGACCTGATGGGCGCCCAGCGCCATCTCAAGGTAATCGGCATCTTCGCGCGCATCTGCCACCGCGACGGCAAACCACGCTACCTGGGCGACGTGCCGCGCTTCTTCCGCTACCTGGAGAGCGTCATCGCGCGCCGGCCTGAGCTGGCCGACCTCGCCGCCCTGCTGGCCAGCCTGCCCAAAGACGAGACGCATCCCGCATGAAAGCCATGATCCTCGCGGCGGGCAAGGGTGAACGCCTGCGCCCGCTGACGCTGCACACGCCCAAGCCGCTGGTGCGCGCCGCCGGCGTGCCGCTGATCGAGTACCAACTGCAGGCGCTGCGCCGGGCCGGGTTCGATCAGTTGGTGATCAATCACGCCTGGCTCGGCCAGCAGATCGAGGATCACCTGGGCGATGGTTCGGCCTTCGGCGTGAGCATCCGCTACTCGCCCGAAGGTGAGCCGCTGGAAACTGGCGGCGGCATCTTCAAGGCGTTGCCGCTGCTGGGTGACGATGCCTTCGTCATCGCCAACGGCGACATCTGGACCGACTTTGACTACGCGAGCCTGCACGGCGCGCTGGCCGAGAGTGATCTGGTGCACCTGGTCCTGGTGGACAACCCTGGGCACCACACTCGCGGCGATTTCTGTCTGAGTGAAGGCCGAGTCAGCGATTACCGCGAAGGCCAGCCGAGCCTCACCTACAGCGGCATTGCCATCCTCCGTCCCGAGTTGTTCCAGGGCTCCGAGCCCGGCGCGTTCAAGCTGGCGCCGCTGTTGCGCCAGGCGATGGCAGCCGGTCGCGTGAGCGGCGCGCACCATCGTGGCCGCTGGATCGACGTCGGCACTCACGAGCGCCTGGCGGAAGTCGAACGCCAGTCGGCGGAGGGCTGAGGTGTTCTGGCCAGGCACCCTGGTAGGTGTCATTGCCGGCTGGGCATTGGCGAGCATTCCGGGCGCCATGCTCGGTGCACTGCTGGGCCAGGTGCTCGACCGGCGCCTGAAGAAACGCACGTGGCGGGGCCTGCTGGAGCAGTTGCGTGGCGGGCCCAGGGTCAGCGATCAGGAATTGCTGTTTCTCCTGCTTGGCCGACTGGCGAAGAGCCGTGGGCGCGTGGTCGATGCGCACATCCAGCAGGCGCGGGCCGAGATGCAGCGCCTGCAACTGAATGACAAGGCCCGGCGCCAGGCGATCGATGCCTTCGGTCGCGGCAAGCTGGGCGGCGAGTTGCTGGAGGTTGGCCTGCGCCAGCGCCATGGCCAGGAGGCCACTGCCGAAGGCCTGGTTCAGGCCTGCTGGCGCATGGCCTGGGCAGGCGGCGTGCCGAATGCCGCGCAGAAGAACCTGCTGCTGCAGTGGGGCGATTCGCTGGGGCTGTCCCGTAACAGGATCCTGGCGCTGTCGGCGGGCGCAGAGCCGCCCAAGCCATCCGCCACGCCGCGCGAGTCCTATACCGGGGCGCTGCGCTTGCTGGGCGTGACGGTGGACAGCGAGCCGGAAGAGATCAAGCGTGCCTACCGCAAGCTGATCAGCCAGAACCACCCGGACAAGCTTGAAGGCATGGGCGCGAGCCCAGAGCGGATCGCCGCGGCAACCAACCGCACCCGCGAGATCCAGGCCGCCTACCTGTTGGTGCGCCAGCGCCGCGGTTTTCGCTGAGCCAGGCTGCCGTCAGGGCTGCTCGATCGGCTCCAGGTGCAGCGACAGCCAGCCGCGGATGCGCCGGTAGAGCTGCTCCTGCTCGGTGCCCAGGTCGGCGGGTAGGGCGTTCATGCCGATCTGCACGTAGTTCGGTGCCTTCTGCCGCTTGCTGGCCTGCAGACGCAGCTTCGCGGCGGCAATGTCAGGCGCCTTGTCCTTGTAATAGAAGTCGCCGGTGGCGAGATTCAGCAGCGGCACGGTCTCGTCCAGTGACGGTTTGAACTCGCGCGGCATCTCCGGCGCCACCAACAGCAGGTTCTTGATCTCGGCCGGCGCACGTTCGCCCAGGTAGCGGGTTGCCCAGTAGGCGCCGGTGCCGTGACCGAGCAGCACGATGGTCTTGGGCTTGTGCTGCTGGGCCAGTTCGACGGCCGCCTGGATGCGCGCCAGTACGCGCTCGGCATGGGCCTTGCGCAGCTCCACCGGATCGGTGGGCGGTGGCGGGGCTTCCGGGCTGGCCTGGGCCGGCTCGGCGCTGCCGGCTTCGGCGGTGCTTTCCGGCGTCGGCGTGGCGCTGCCTTCGCTGCCTTTTACCTCCGGCTTGCTGGCGCTGTCGGTGGCCGTGGCGTCGGTGTCGGCGCTGGCCTTGTCCGGTGATTCCTTCGGGCGTGGAATCGGTGCGGTGCTCTGCGGGTCGGGGAGCGTAACGGCCAAGGTCTGCCAGCCGGCATCGGGCAGCTTGCGCCGCAGCGGGCCTATCGCCACCGGCCAGTCAGCGCTTTCGCCGTCGCCGGGGATGAGGATCACTGCGCCTTCGGCGTCGGCGGTGTTGGCCGGCAGCCAGAGGGCGAGGAAGGTCTCGTCGCCGGCCTTGAGCTCCTGGCGTTCGCTCTCTGGCAGCTGGCGCACCAGGCCGCTCGCTTCGTCCTGACTGCGCTCGCTGACCGCCGGGCGCTGCACCGGTGCGGCCGTCGATTTTTCATCGGTGGCGGGCTTGGCGTCTTCGGCCCAGGTTGCGCCCAGCGGTGCGAGGCCGAGGGCGGCGCAGAGGGCGAAAATGGTCGGGCGAGGCAGGTACGGCATCGGTGATATCCCTGTCTTGGCGGGCGCGAGTGCGGCCAGCCTAGCGGCTTGTATAAGCTTTGTCAGGCGCGGGCATGCCGGGTTCAATCGGGCTTGCTGTAAGGTATGCCGGCCATTTGCTTTGACCCGAGTGAAATCCATGGTGCTGTCGGCATGAGTCGTCTGTTCTGGAAAGCCTGCCTGGCCTGGTTCTGTTGCCTGCCGTTGCTGGCCGTGGCGGAAACCGCCGCGCCGCCGCTGACGCTGGACGACGCGCAGCTCGCCTGGCTCGCCGAGCACCCGCAGTTGCGCGTCGGCGCGGTGCTCGAAGCGCCCTATGTGCAGCAGGATCGCCGCCTGCAGCAGCTCTCCGGGGCCAACGTCGAGCTGCTGGAATGGCTGGCCAAAGCCCTGCGCGTCAGCCTGGAGTGGCGCACCTTCGCGGATCAGGCAGCGTTGGAAAAGGCAGTCCGCGCGGGGGAAATCGACCTCGCGCCCGGCGTCAGCCAGACACCTTCGACCCTGCGCGACTGGCTGTTCTCCGACCCCTATCTGCGCGTGCCGCGCCTGGTCGTCGGCGATCGCCGCAGCGGTACCTCGGTGGAGTTGGACAACCTCGGTGAAGGCGAATCCGTCTCCGTGCGCGGCCCCGGCCCGGTGGTGGACTACCTGCGCGGGACCTACTCGGGGCTGACCCTGCAAGTGGTCGACAGCGACCGTGAAGTGCTGCGCAAGGTGCTCGGCCGCGAAGCCAACTACGCCGTGATCGACGAGGCGCAACTGGCGCGCCTGACCCGTGAAACCGAGTTCACCGGCCTTTCCGTGGTGGCTGATATCGGCTATCCGCAATTGCTGCGTGTGGCGACCCGGCGAGGTCTGCCGGAACTGGCCGGGATCATCGATGCAGCCCTGCGCGCGGTGCCCGCGAAGGACCTCGACCAACTGCATGAACGCTGGCTGCAACCGACCTATCCGCGGCTGGGTTCCTCGCCCGGTTTCTGGCAGAACCTCTGCATCCTGCTCGGCCTGCTGTTGTTGTTTGCGGTTGCCGCGTTGCTGTTGCTGCGCCGCCAGCACCACGCCCTCGAGTCGCGCCTGCTCGCGGCACGGCGGGACATCGAGCTGCGCCAGTCGGCGGAACAGGCGCTGCGCCTGACCCAGTTCGCCATCGACAGCAGCACCGTGGGTATTCTCTGGGTCAACTGGGACAGCCACGTTCGCTATGCCAACCGCGCCGCTGAAGAAATGCTCGGCTATGTGCCGGGCGCGGTGGTGGACCGGCCACTGTCGGATTTCGAACCGGCGCTGAACATGGACCGCTGGCTCAACCTCTGGCGCCGCGCGCGCAATGCCGACGAGGCACCGTTGAGCTTCGAGACTCGCTGCCTGCGCGCCGATGGCCAGTGGCTGCCGGCGGACGTTTCCCTGAGCTTCCTGCGCTTCGGCGATTCGGAATACCTGCTGGTGTTCCTCAGCGACGTCACCGAGCGCCGCCGTGCCCGCGCCGCCCTGGAGGAAAGCGAGGCGCGCCTGCAGGGCATCGCCGCCAACGTGCCGGGGCTGGTGTTCCGCCTGGAGCCCAATGCGCCGGATGACGACTCCGATTTCGCCTATATCAGCTTCATCACTGGAGGCAGCGAAACCTCGCTGGGCTATTCGCCCGGTTACCTGCGCGAGAGTGGGCTGGGGATCATGGGGCTGGTGCATCCGTCCGAGCGCGAGGGGTATCTCGCCAGCCAGCTGGCGGCGGTGGAAGGCCACTGCAACTGGCTGTGGCAGGGCCGCATCCTCACCCGCAGCCACGAGCCGCGCTGGGTCGACATCAAGGCCACGGTACGCACGCTGGACGACGGCCGCCCGGCCTGGGACGGGGTGGTCTGGGACATCACCGAGCACAAGCAGATCGAGCTGGAACTGCAGGATTCCCGCGCGCAGCTGCGCGAGCTGTCGGCGCACCTGGAGAGCGTGCGGGAGGAGGAGAAGGCGCGCATCGCCCGCGAAGTGCACGATGAACTGGGCCAGGTGCTCACCGTGCTCAAGCTGGAGACGTCCATGTGCGAACTGGCCTATGCCGAGTTGGACAGTGGCCTGCGCGAGCGCCTGGACAACATGAAGCGCCTGATCGCCCAGCTGTTCCAGTTGGTGCGTGACGTGGCCACTGCGCTGCGCCCGCCGATCCTCGATGCCGGCATCGGTTCGGCGGTGGAATGGCAGGCTCGCCGCTTCGAATCGCGTACACAGATTCCGTGCCTGGTGCAGGTGCCGGAGAACCCGCCGGAGCTGTCCGACGCCAAGGCCATCGGCCTGTTCCGCATCCTCCAGGAGGCGCTGACCAATGTCATGCGCCATGCCCAGGCGCATACTGTGGAATTGCAGCTGAGCGTCGAGGGGCGCGAATTGTGCCTGCGCATCGCCGACGATGGCGTGGGTTTCGACCCGACTGCAACGCGCCAGGGCGTTTCCTTTGGCCTGGTGGGCATGCGCGAGCGGGTGCTGATGTTCGGCGGCACCTTGCAGATCGACAGCCAGCCCGGTGAGGGCACCACGCTGTGGATCCGGGTGCCTCTGCGCTCCCGAAGTGCGTAAGCGGGCGGCAACCATAACGACAATGACAAGAGTGGATCGGGAGGAAGAGCGGTGATTCGAGTGCTGGTGGCGGAAGACCATACGATCGTGCGTGAGGGCATCAAGCAGCTGATCGGCATGGCCAAGGACCTGCAGGTGGTGGGCGAGGCCACCAACGGCGAGCAACTGCTCGAAACCCTGCGCCAGACACCCTGCGAAGTGGTCCTGCTGGACATCTCCATGCCTGGCGTCAACGGCCTGGAAGCCATCCCGCGGATCCGCGCGCTGAACAATCCGCCGGCCATCCTCATGCTGTCGATGCACGATGAAGTGCAGATGGTCGCCCGCGCACTCAAGGTCGGCGCCGCCGGCTACGCGACCAAGGACAGCGACCCGGCGCTGCTGCTCACGGCGATCCGCAAGGTCGCCAGTGGTGGCCGTTATATCGACCCCGATCTCGCCGACCGCATGGTCTTCGAAGTCGGCCTCACCGATTCGCGCCCGCCCCATGCACTGCTGTCGGAGCGCGAGTTCTCGGTGTTCGAGCGGCTGGTGCATGGCGAGGGCGTCAACGAGATCGCCCAGCAGCTGGCGGTCAGCAGCAAGACCATCAGCACCCACAAGGCGCGGCTGATGCAGAAACTCAATGCCAACTCGGTGGCGGACCTGGTGCGTTACGCCATGGAGCACAAGCTCGTCTGACCGACCCGCGCCGCCGGCTTGATCTGCGGCAGATGGCTCGCTGAATTTTCCCTCCACGATGTGCGACGTGTCCGATTTCTGTAACACACCGTCTATCTAGCGGGCGTGAGGCAGGGAATGATTGCCGGCTTCATGCAGTACGTCGTGATAACAAGGAGAAGAAGATGTTGCGAGCGGTAAGGGGAGGGCTGCTGTTCAGCCTGCTGGGGAGCGCTGCGATGCCAGCGCTGGCGGACTACGTCACGGTGATTTCCTTCGGTGGCGCCAACAAGGAAGCCCAGGAGGCAGCCTTCTACAAACCGTTCAAGGAAGTGACCGGCAACGCCGTCGTCCACGGCTCCTACAACGGCGACCTGGCCAAGCTCAAGCGCATGGTGGAAATCAGCCATGTGTCCTGGGACGTGGTGGAAGTCGAGGCCCCCGAACTCGCGCGCGGCTGCGAGGAAGGGCTGTTCATGAAGCTCGATCCCAAGACCCTGGGCAACACCGCCGATTTCGTTCCCGGCGCGGTGCAGCCGTGCGGCGTCGGCATCTTCGTCTGGACGACGCTTCTGGCCTACAACCAGAGCAAGCTGCAGGGTACGCCGAGCGGTTGGGCGGACTTCTGGGACACCAAGAAATTCCCCGGCAAGCGCGGTCTGCGCTGGGGCGCCAAGTACAGCCTGGAATTCGCCTTGATGGCCGACGGCGTCGCGCCCAAGGACGTCTACAAGGTGCTCGCCACCAACGACGGCGTTGACCGCGCCTTCCGCAAACTCGATGAGCTGAAGCCGAGCATCAACTGGTGGAAGTCCGGCCAGGACCCGGTGCGTGACCTCGCCGACGGCACTGTGGTGATGAGCTCCGCCTACAACGGCCGGATCGCCGCCGCACAGGCCGAGCAGAAGGGCTTCCGCATGGTCTGGGCCGGCGGCATCTATGACTTCGACTTCTGGGCGTTGCCTTCGGGCGTGTTCAAGAAGGAACTGGCCGAGCAGTTCGTCAACTTTGCCGGCCAGCCGCAGCAGCAGAAGGCCTTCGCCGAGAACATTTCCTACGGTCCGACCAACCGCAAGGCCGTGGAACTGCTGGCGCCGGACGTGGCCGCCAACCTGCCCACCGCACCGCAGAACATCGCCAATGCCGTGGGCATGAACGTGGCGTTCTGGGCCGAGCACGGTGACGCGCTGGAGCAGCGCTTCCAGGCCTGGGCCAAGCGCTGAGGCGGTTTGTCAGGCCCACTGCGCGGTGGTGGGCCTGGCATTTCGAATCGCTAATTTTTGTAGGGCGATCCCTACAAAGCATCCTCTCTAAGCCTTATAGCAATCTCTCATACCGCCCGATTTGCGTGCCGGTCCAGCTTCTCTAGGCTTGATTCAACGGCATTTACAAAAAAACAAAGGTGCGGTGATGGCCGAGAATCAGGCAAACGATGTGCTGGTGAGTTTCCGTGGCGTGCAGAAGAGCTACGACGGCGAATCCCTCATCGTGAAGGACCTCAATCTGGACATTCGCAAAGGCGAATTCCTGACACTGCTGGGGCCGTCCGGTTCCGGCAAGACCACCAGCCTGATGATGCTGGCCGGTTTCGAAACTCCTACCGCCGGTGAAATCCAGCTCGCCGGCCGCGCCATCAACAACGTCCCCCCGCACAAGCGCGACATCGGCATGGTGTTCCAGAACTATGCGCTGTTCCCGCACATGACGGTGGCCGAGAACCTGGCCTTCCCGCTCTCGGTGCGCGGTATGAGCAAGACCGACGTGAGCGAGCGCGTGAAGCGTGCGCTGTCGATGGTCCAGCTCGACACCTTCGCCGGTCGCTATCCCGCCCAGCTCTCCGGTGGCCAGCAGCAGCGCGTGGCCTTGGCCCGCGCGCTGGTCTTCGAGCCGCAACTGGTGCTGATGGACGAACCCCTGGGTGCGCTGGATAAACAGCTGCGTGAACACATGCAGATGGAGATCAAGCACATCCACCAGCGCCTGGGTGTGACCGTGGTCTACGTGACCCACGACCAGGGCGAAGCCCTGACCATGTCCGATCGCGTGGCCGTGTTCCACCAGGGCGAGATCCAGCAGATCGCCCCGCCGGCCGAGCTCTACGAGCACCCGCGCAACTCCTTCGTCGCCAACTTCATCGGCGAGAACAACCGCATCGCCGGCCAGCTCCAGGCCCGCGATGGCGACCGCTGCACCGTGGGCCTGGCCCGTGGCGAGAAGGTCGAGGCGCTGGCGGTCAACGTCGGCAACGTCGGCGATACCGTCAGCCTGTCGATCCGCCCCGAGCGCGTGCGCCTCAACGGCCACAGCGAAAACTGCGTGAACCGCTTCTCCGGCCGCGTCGCCGAGTTCATCTACCTGGGTGACCACGTGCGCATTCGCCTGGAGGTCTGCGGCCGTACCGATTTCTTCGTCAAACAGCCGATCGCCGAGCTCGATCCCGCGCTCAGTGTTGGCGACGTGGTTCCGCTGGGCTGGGAAGTCGAGCACGTCCGCGCGCTCGACCCACTGTCCGCGGCGTAACGAAAGCGGCCCGGCCACTCCCGGACGCATCCAAGAAAAACAAACTGCACACTGTGGAGACAACAATAATGTCGAAGTCCTTGAAAGCATCGGGGCTCAAACTCGCAGCGCTGACTCTGGGCGTGGCCTTCGCGGCCCAGTCCATGGCCGCCACCGACCTGACCGTGGTGTCCTTCGGCGGCGCCAACAAGAACGCCCAGGTGAAGGCGTTCTACGGCCCCTACGAGAAGAGCAGCGGCAACAAGATCGTCGCCGGCGAGTACAACGGCGAGATGGCCAAGGTGAAGGCCATGGTCGACACCAACAGCGTCTCCTGGGACCTGGTGGAAGTCGAGTCGCCGGAGCTGGCTCGCGGCTGTGACGAAGGCCTGTTCGAGACCATCGACCCGGCCATCCTCGGCAAGGCTGACGACTACGTACCGGGCGCCGTGAGCAACTGCGGCGTCGGCTTCTTCGTCTGGTCTACCGTGCTGGCCTACAACGCCGACAAGCTGAAGACCGCACCGACCAGCTGGGCCGATTTCTGGGATACCAAGCAGTTCCCGGGCAAGCGCGGCCTGCGCAAGGGCGCCAAGTACACCCTGGAATTCGCCCTGATGGCCGACGGCGTCGCGCCCAAGGACGTCTACAAGGTGCTGGCCACCAAGGAAGGCCAGGATCGCGCCTTCAAGAAACTCGACCAGATCAAGCCGAACATCCAGTGGTGGGAAGCTGGCGCCCAGCCGCCGCAGTACCTCGCCTCCGGTGACGTGGTCATGAGTTCCGCCTACAACGGCCGCATCGCCGCCGTGCAGAAAGAGAGCAACCTGAAGATCGTCTGGAACGGCGGTATCTACGACTTCGACGCCTGGGCCATCCCCAAAGGCGCCAAGAAAGTCGACGAGAGCCTGAAGTTCATCGCCTTCTCGGTTCAGCCCGAGCAGCAGAAGACCTACTCCGAAAACATCGCCTACGGCCCGGTCAACAAGAACGCCGTACCGCTGCTGAGTAAGGACCTGCTGAAGGATATGCCGACCACCCCGGAAAACATGCAGGGCCAGGTCGGTATGGACGTGACCTTCTGGGCTGACTACGGCGAGCAGCTGGAACAGCGCTTCAACGCCTGGGCTGCCAAGTAAGTAGCAGCAGTGCCAAACCGCCACGGCCTCCCGGACCGTGGCGGACCGGAGCCGCCACCCCCTCGCGGCGGCTCCTCCTGACACCACACCTTGGCCGCCCTTGGGCGGCCCGTTTTACCGGAGTTCGCTATGGCCACCGCTGTGTCTCTGAACGAGGTCGCCGGCCCCACCCTCAAGCAGCGCCTGGCGCGCGCGGAGCGGATGAACCGTCTGAAGTCCCAGGCGCTGGTGCTGCCCCTGCTGGTCTTCCTGTTGCTGACCTTCCTGGTGCCCATCGCGGCGCTGCTCTACAAGAGCGTGAACAACCCCGAGGTCGTCGGCGCCATGCCGCTGACCGTCAACGCCATTTCCGAATGGGACGGCAAATCGCTGCCTTCGGATGCGGTGTACAAGGCGCTGAGCGACGACCTGGTCGCCGCGCGCAAGAACCAGACTATCGGTGATCTCTCCAAGCGCCTGAACATGGAGCTGGCCGGCTACCGCAGCCTGCTCTCCAAGACCGCGCGCGCATTGCCGTTCAAGGAGCAACCAGCGTCGTACAAGGACGCCATGGAAGCCCTCGACGAGCGTTGGGGCGACCCGGCCTACTGGCAGGCGATTCGTCGCAATGCCAGCTCCGTCACGCCTTATTACCTGCTGGCGGCGCTCGATCACCGCATCGACGACCTGGGCGAGATCGCCCGCGCCACGCCTGACCAGTCGATCTACCTGGACATCTTCGCCCGCACCTTCTGGATGGGCGCGGTGATCACCCTGATCTGCCTGGCGCTGGCCTACCCGCTGGCCTACCTGCTGGCGATCCTGCCGACCCGCAAGTCCAACCTGCTGATGATCATGGTGCTGCTGCCGTTCTGGACCTCGATCCTGGTGCGAGTCGCCGCGTGGATCGTGCTGTTGCAGTCGGGGGGCCTGATCAACGGCGCGCTACTGAAGATGGGCCTGATCGACCAGCCGTTGCAGCTCGTGTTCAACCGCACCGGCGTGTACATCTCCATGGTCCACATCATGCTGCCGTTCATGATCCTGCCGATCTACAGCGTGATGAAGGGCATTTCCCCGAGCTACATGCGCGCCGCGATTTCGCTGGGCTGCCACCCGTTCGCCAGCTTCTGGAAGGTCTACTTCCCGCAGACCGTGGCCGGCGTCGGCGCCGGTTGCCTACTGGTGTTCATCCTGTCGATCGGCTACTACATCACCCCGGCGCTGCTGGGCAGCCCGAACGACCAGATGGTCAGCTACTTCGTCGCCTTCTACACCAACACCACCATCAACTGGGGCATGGCCACGGCCCTGGGCGGCCTGCTGCTGTTCGCCACCCTGGTGCTCTACGTGATCTACGGCTGGCTGGTAGGCGCGAGCCGCCTGCGCCTGGGCTGATGGAGGAGCCTGTTCAAGGCCTTGCCGAACGCAGCTCAGGCAAGGCGAGAACAGGCGAGAAAGCGCAGTTTACGCGCAGTAAATGAGCATTTTGAGCCTGTTCGCAACGCCGCATGAGCAAGTGCAGGCAGGTATTGAGCAGGCTCCGAGGAGAACAAGAAGATGCTGAGTCCCTATATGTCCCCAGTCGAGCGCGTGTGGTTCTACACCCTGCGCATCCTCTGCGGTCTGATCCTGTTGTTCCTGGTGCTGCCGGTACTGGTCATCGTGCCGCTGTCGTTCAACTCCGGCACCTTCCTGGTCTACCCGCTGCAGGGCTTCTCTCTGCGCTGGTATGCCGACTTCTTCAACTCCGCCGAGTGGATGCGCGCGCTGACCAACAGCATCATCGTCGCCCCGGCGGCCACCGTGCTGGCGATGGTCTTCGGCACCCTGGCGTCGATCGGCCTGACCCGCGGCGAGTTCCGCGGCAAGGCGCTGGTCATGAGCCTGGTGATCTCGCCGATGGTCGTACCGGTGGTGATCATCGGTGTGGCCAGCTACCTGTTCTTCGCGCCGCTGGGCCTGGGCAACAGCTACATCTCGCTGATCATCGTCCACGCGGTGCTCGGTGTGCCCTTCGTCATCATCACCGTGTCGGCGACCCTGCAGGGCTTCAACTACAACCTGGTGCGCGCCGCCGCCAGCCTGGGCGCGCCGCCGGTGCTGACCTTCTTCAAGGTCACCCTGCCGCTGATCGCTCCCGGCGTCATCTCCGGTGCGCTGTTCGCCTTCGCCACCTCCTTCGATGAAGTGGTGGTGACCCTGTTCCTCGCCGGCCCAGAGCAGGCCACCCTGCCGCGCCAGATGTTCAGCGGCATCCGCGAGAACCTCAGCCCGACCATCGCCGCCGCGGCGACCCTGCTGATCGGCTTCTCCGTCCTGCTCCTGCTCACCCTTGAGTGGCTGCGCGGCCGCAGCGAGAAACTGCGTACCGCACCGACTTCCTGATTCACAGTGTTTCGCGGACGGTTTCGTCCCTGTGCTCACCCACAGGGGCGGGATTGATCCGCGATTTTTTTGCCTGCGACCTTGCCTGAGCTGTCGCCCCCTCCTGCATTTTTCGCCTCGGCCATCGGTGGCGATCATCGGTGCGATCCCCTTCGAGCCGTCCGAGCGGCTACAATGCGCGCCATCCGTGATTTCCGCCCACAGAGGTGCGCCATGCAACCCTACGCCATCGCTCCGTCGATCCTTTCCGCCGACTTCGCCCGCCTGGGCGAGGATGTGGACAAAGTGCTCGCTGCCGGCGCCGACATCGTCCACTTCGACGTGATGGATAACCACTACGTGCCGAACCTCACCATCGGCCCGATGGTCTGCACGGCCTTGCGCAAGTACGGCGTCACTGCGCCCATCGACGTGCACCTGATGGTTTCCCCGGTGGATCGCATCATCGGCGACTTCATCGAAGCCGGTGCCACCTACATCACCTTCCACCCCGAAGCGACCCAGCACATCGACCGCTCCCTGCAATTGATCAAGGACGGTGGCTGCAAGGCGGGCCTGGTGTTCAACCCGGCCACCTCGCTGGATGCGCTGAAGTACGTGATGGACAAGATCGACATGGTCCTGCTGATGAGTGTGAACCCCGGCTTCGGCGGGCAGAAATTCATCCCCGGCACCCTCGACAAGCTGCGTGAAGCCCGCGCCCTGATCGACGCCTCCGGCCGCGACATCCGCCTGGAGATCGACGGTGGGGTGAACGTGAAGAACATCCGCGAAATCGCCGAAGCGGGCGCCGACACCTTCGTCGCCGGTTCCGCCATCTTCAATGCACCGGACTACGCCGAGGTCATCCGCGCCATGCACGCTGAGCTGGCGCAGGCGCGCAAGTGATGAGCGCTGCACAACTGCCGTTCGCCGGGCTGCCGCGTCTGGTGATGTTCGACCTGGACGGCACCCTGGTGGATTCGGTCCCCGACCTCGCCGCGGCGGTGGACAAGATGCTGCTGGCGCTCGGGCGCCAGCCGGCCGGCCTGGACGCGGTGCGTCACTGGGTCGGCAACGGTGCACGCGTGCTGGTGCGCCGCGCCCTGGCCAATGACATCGAACACGATGGGGTCAGCGAGGAAGACACCGAGCGCGCCCTCGAACTGTTCATGGACGCCTACGCCGATAGCCACGCGCTGACCGTGGTCTATCCCGGCGTGATCGAGACCCTGAAGTGGCTGAAGAAGCGCGGCGTTGAGCTGGCGTTGATCACCAACAAGCCCGAGCGCTTCGTCGGCCCGCTGCTCGACGAGATGAAGCTGGGCAAGTTCTTCCGCTGGATCATCGGCGGCGACACCCTGCCGCAGCAGAAGCCCGACCCGGCCGCGCTGCTATTCGTGATGAAGATGGCCGGTGTGTCGGCAGAACAGGCGCTGTTCGTCGGCGACTCGCGCAACGACATCCTCGCGGCCAAGGCCGCCGGCGTGCGCAGCGTGGGCCTGAGCTACGGCTACAACCACGGCCGCCCCATCGCTGAGGAAACCCCGACACTGGTGCTCGACGACCTGCGCCATCTGCTGCCTTGCTTCGACTCGGGCAAAGCGATAGTGTTGCCCGACTCCGCTTCAAAACCCGCTCAGCGAGACAGCACCGTGGAAACGGCTCCCCACACACTCTGGATGAAAGTCATCAAGGCCCTGGCCCGCTGGCGCTGGCGCGCCTGACATCCTTTGGCCGGTACGCCGGCGTGTGTGCACCCAAGTCCGTTTCCCCCTCAGAGCCCGCTTACTATCTGCTGCGCGTCGGCGGCACTGCGTTGAAATCGCTTTCGAGATGCTCATTTACTGCGTGTAAACTCCGCTCTCTCAAGCGATTTCGCCTTGTTCCGCTCTAGCTCGCGAGATCCTAAACAGGCTCTTATTCCACGAGGCTGATCATGACCCGCGAAGAATTCCAGCGCCTGGCCGCCGAAGGCTACAACCGCATTCCGCTGACCTGCGAAACCCTTGCCGACTTCGATACCCCGCTGTCGATCTACCTGAAGCTCGCCGATGGCCCCAACACCTACCTGCTCGAGTCCGTACAGGGCGGCGAGAAGTGGGGGCGTTACTCGATCATCGGCCTGCCCAGCCGTACCGTGCTGCGAGTGTACGGTCACCAGGCGAGCATCAAGGTCGACGGCGTCGAGACCGAGAACTTCGAATGCGCCGACCCGCTGGCCTTCGTCGAGGAGTTCAAGGAGCGCTACCGCGTACCGACCATCGCCGGCCTGCCGCGCTTCAACGGTGGCCTGGTCGGCTACTTCGGTTACGACTGCGTGCGCTACGTCGAGCAGCGCCTGGCGCAGTGCCCGAACCCGGACCCGCTGAACAATCCTGACATTCTGCTGATGGTCTCCGACGCGGTGGTCGTCTTCGACAACCTCGCCGGCAAAATGCATGCGATCGTCCTCGCCGACCCGGCGCAGGCCGACGCTTATGACAAGGGCCTGGCACAACTGGATGAGTTGCTGGAGCGCCTGCGCCAGCCGATCACCCCGCGCCGTGGCCTGGACTTCAGCGCGGTCAACGCGCCGGAGCCGCAATTCCGCGCCAGCTTCACCCGCGAGGACTACGAGCGGGCGGTGGACACTGTGAAGGAGTACATCCTCGCCGGTGACTGCATGCAGGTCGTGCCGTCGCAACGCATGTCCATCGACTTCGCCGCTGCGCCCATCGACCTGTACCGTGCGCTGCGCTGCTTCAACCCGACGCCCTACATGTACTTCTTCAACTTCGGCGACTTCCACGTCGTGGGCAGCTCGCCGGAAGTGTTGGTGCGCGTCGAGGATGGTGAAGTCACCGTGCGCCCCATCGCCGGCACCCGCCCGCGTGGCGCGACCGAAGAGGCCGACCGCGCCCTGGAAGAAGACCTGCTGTCCGACGCCAAGGAAATCGCCGAGCACCTGATGCTCATCGATCTGGGCCGCAACGACGTCGGCCGCGTGTCCGACACCGGCACGGTGAAGGTCACCGAGCAGATGGTGATCGAGCGCTACTCCAACGTCATGCACATCGTTTCCAACGTCAACGGCCAGCTCAAGCCCGAGCTTTCGGCGATGGACGCGCTGCGCGCCATTCTGCCGGCCGGCACCTTGTCCGGAGCGCCGAAGATTCGTGCGATGGAAATCATCGACGAGCTGGAACCTGTCAAGCGTGGCGTCTACGGTGGCGCCGTGGGATACCTCGCGTGGAACGGCAACATGGACACCGCCATCGCCATCCGCACTGCGGTAATCAAGAACGGCGAGCTTCACGTCCAGGCTGGCGGCGGCATCGTTGCCGACTCCGTGCCGGCGGCGGAGTGGGAAGAGACCATCAACAAGCGCCGCGCCATGTTCCGCGCCGTCGCGTTGGCCGAGCACACGGCCAAGGTGCATGGCCGCGACTGAGTGGCCGGCTCGATGAAAGCCCCGCTTCGGCGGGGCTTTTTATTGGGGCTCGAACCGCCGGATGCCGGCTGGAATCCACCGGCTGGCGCGGGACGTTCCGCTTGCTCCGAGCTGCCCCCTCTCCCTCTGGGAGAGGGTTGGGGTGAGGGGAACGCCCAACGCAGGAATATCAGGGGATACAGCTCTTGGTAGGAGCGAGCTTGCTCGCGAACTGAGTCTGCCGGCTCCTCCATCGCTGGGCGGGTTCGCGAGCAAGCTCGCTCCTACAGCACATGACGTGTCGCGCACCGGGACTCAACCGGCCTGCCGTGCTTCCACCACCTGCAGATTCGCTTTGCGCCGGGCCAGCGCCACATCGGCTTGCTGCGAACGCTCCTCCACATAGGCCGCCAGGTGATCCACCGCGACGTACTGCATTGCCTTGTGGCTGTCGTCCAGCGTGGTCACCGGCAGGGCGATGCGCCCGCAGGACAGTGCCTTGCTGAAATTCTCCCGGTTCAGGTTGCGGAACCAGCGCTCGCGCACCTGCTCCAGCGGCACCAGGACATCCCCGAAAATCTGATAGACCAGGCTCACCGTCTCCGGGCGGGGGGCGGGGCGGACATCTGCGGTCGACTGCATGGGACTCTCCTGTTCCGATGGTGGTGGCGACAAGAGAAATATAGCAAAGGTTGTATTTATCTTCAATCGACACGCAAGAAAAACCCCGCCTAAGCGGGGCTTTCCTGTTGCGAACGGAGTTCAGCGAACCAGGGTTGGTGCGCGACGGTGGCGCACGGTGGACCACCAGAACACCCAGCCGATCATGCGGATCTGCCCGCTATCGAACTGCTCCGGCGGGTACTCCTCGTCAGGGTACTCGTCGCGGTTGAAGCTGCGCAGGCGGATGCCGCCACCCGGCAGGCGATAGACGAATTTCACCCGCAGCATGCCCTCATGTTCAAGGGCGTAGATCTCGCCGTCGGTGATGTGCGTGGTGGCGGTGTCGATGCCGATGGTGGAGCCATCCATGATCAGCGGCTCCATGCTGTTGCCGGTGAGCTGGGCGCAGATCGCCGCCGCTGGATCGACCCCCGCCGCGCGCAGCGTGGCGTAGGAAAAACGCAGCTTGCGCCCCTCTATCTCGCGTACTGCGGTGCGGCCGGCGCCGGCCGCCAGTTCCACTTCCTTGTAAAGGCGTAGTTCCACTTCGTCCTCGTCCAGCGGCGTATCGCTATCCCATGGGTGCAGCGGTTCCAGTCGCAACGGGCTGCCGTCGGCGGGCGCCGCGGTCGGCGTGCCGGCGCTTTGCGTCGGTGCACCTTCGCCGGTGGCCAGCCAGGTCGGCGAGACGCCCAGCGCGCTGGCGATCTCGATCAGCTTGCGCGTGCTCTGGGCCTTGCCCGAGGTCAGCTTGTGGATGGTGTTCTGCGAAACCCCGGCGGCTTCGGCAAGGGTTTCCTGCTTGAGGTTACGCGAGGCCATCGCCTGCTTCAGGCGCTCTGCCAGCGTCGATGAGGGTGAGTTTTCCATGGGGGCACTCTACCTCCTGGGTTGTAGCGTGTAAATAGCTTTGGTGTTGACTAAATATAGCCATGGTTGTAATCATAAAAGCCAGCAGCCCACCGGAGAAACCAGAATCGGTTTGGCTGAAGGGAGGCGACCGGCTTCCCCTCACCACGGCAAGGAAGCCGCGGGTTGCCTGCCCTGCAGGCTGGAGGACGCGGGCAGGCCAGGGAGATGCCGCCCGCGTACCGGCAATGGATGCCGTCCGACGAGTCGGCGTCCGCGACGAATAGATCGCGACTGACCACCCCAGGCGGCCGAAGGCTCGGCGACCACGGAGGGCCCGTCGCCAGGAGGATTTACATGAACCACCCAACGAACTGCCCGCTGCAGCCCCATGACACCGCTCCTGCGGAGGTGCGCCGTGGCTGATATCGCCGACTACGCCAACGACCTGGTGCTGGAGCGCATCGAGGACATGCTGCACAGCCGCCGCTCCTCGGCGGCCATCAACTCCGCCGAATACTGCGAGGACTGCGGCGACGACATTCCACTGGCGCGCCGCCTGGCCGCGCCGGGCTGCACCCGCTGTATCGACTGCCAGGCCATGGACGAGCTGGAGCGGCGGCACTGAGCCGCCCCGGGAGAAATACAGTGATCAAACCCATCGATGAAATGCTCAAGCTCTGGGCCGAAGAGATGCACAACCCTGGCAGTGCCGGTGGCGGCTATGCCGGCGGCAACCTGCTGGCGATGATGATGGCCAACAAGGGCGAGATGATTCGCGGCACACGGGGCAGCAAGGTGATCCTCGACCGCGTCGCCGAACTGGACCTGATCATCAACCACCTGCCCGACGAGCAGAAGGACGTAGTCACCGAGCATTACCTCAACCGTGACAGTGAGGCCTCGCAGAAGTACCGGCACTGCCGCTGCAGCCGCAACACCTTCTACCTGCGCCTGCATGTGGCGCATCAGAGCATCCAGTCACGGCTGATGCGCCGCGTCGCCTGATCCGCCCGTTCCATGACCCGAAGCCCGGCCTTGCGCCGGGCTTTGTGCTTCTCGCCGAGCGCACTGCGCTATGCTCGCGCCCCATGAAAACACCAATCCTCATTCGTCGTGCCGAACCCGGCGATGCCGATGCCATCCTGCGTATTCTCGGCGAAACCTACGAAGCCACCTGGAAGCCCGAGCTCAGCGCCGAAGCCATTGCGCGTTTCGAGTCTTCTACGCACACCAGCGTGTACGTGCATGAACGCCTGCCGTTCTTTCAGGTTGCCTGCATTGCTGACGAAGTGGCCGGCATGCTCGACTGGCGTGAGGACTTCATCGATGCCCTGCATGTTTCTCCCCATTATCAGCGCCTGGGCATTGGTGCGGCTCTGCTGCGTCAAGCGGAAGTTGCCATAGCCGAGGCGGGCTATGTGCGTGCCCGTCTGGAGACCGATACCTTCAACCTGCTGGCGCGGGCCTTCTACGGAAAGCACGGTTATGCGGAGGTCGATTTCTACCCTGATGAGGAATGGCACAGCGGCTTCACTACCGTGCTGATGAGCAAAGACCTCTGAAATTTCCGACGCTGGATTTCGGCGTTTCGATGGCACATTGCGGTGTGTCATCTGCGTATTGCAGCGCATTCCCCGAGAAGCCTTGTTCCGGTGGGAATCGAGGGGTACAAAGTAGTCATTCTTGTAAAGGTGCGTCCCCAGGGAGCACAACGCGAAACCCCGAAAAGCCCGGCCATTGAGCCGGGCTTTTTCATGCCCGCGTTTTTTATCCGCCGTTTCGGCGGGTGGCCGGCGAGAGCGTCGGCAGTCATCCCCGGTTGGCTGATAGCCGCCGGTTTCGCCCGTTCGCGGGCGTCTTTATCCAAGGTGAGCCAATGGGCAACGAACCGCAGACCCTGGCCGATGTGCCTTTGTGGGGGCTGATCCTGCTCGCTGTCGCGGGCGGCATCAGCGGTGAAATGTGGCGCGCCGACAAGGCGGGCCTGGGTGGTTGGCGATTGCTGCGCCGGTTGGCGTTGCGTTCCGGCGCCTCGATTGTCTGCGGCATGGCGGTGATGTTCCTGGCCATGGCCTGCGGTGCTTCGCTGACCCTTGCCGCCGCTATCGGCAGCCTGACCGCAGCGGCCGGGGCGGAGATCGCCGTCGGACTTTATGAACGCTGGGCGGCGAAGCGCCTGGGCGTGTGCGAACTGCCGCCGAGCGAGCGCGGACAAGAGTGAAGCTGCAAGGAGACGACATGTCCGAACAACCTTTGACCCTGGCGCTGCTGCTCGACACGGTGGAGCAGGCGCTAGCCACGCGATTGACCGAGATCGGCGCCTTTCTGCGCGGCCCACTCAAGCAAGTGCCGGCGACACTTCCTGCGCTGGCGCTGGAGTACGCCGGCCTGCTGCCCGGCCGTGATCCCGGCAATGGGCAGACCGCACTGATCTGCCGGCTCCAGGCGCGCATTCTGGTAACCAAGGATGACGCGGACGCTGAGGCCCTCGCGCTGCGCAGCGTCGCCTCGCTGGCTGTGCTTTTGCGTGCCCAGAACTGGGGGCTGGAACTGCAGCCGGTGAGTTTCGTTCAGGCCCAGCCGGACAGCGAGAACCCTGCGCTGGCGACGTGCCGGGCCTGGCTGGTCGAGTGGCAGCAACCGGTATTGCTCGGCGAAACGGAATGGCCGTGGGAAGACCAGTCGCCGGGCAGCCTGGTGCTGGGGTTCGATCCCGAGACCGGTCCCGGTCATGAGGACGACTACTTCGACCCGGGAGCGCTGCAATGAACCAGGACTATGTGAGTGCCGAGCACGACCGCATGCTGGCCGCGCTGGTCATGCCATGCGAGGTCGTGGCCGTGGACCTGGCGGCGGCGCGGGTACGCGTGCGGTCCGGCGAGTGGACCAGCGCCTGGGTTCGCTGGCACGCACAGGCCGCTGGTGCCGCTCGGCACTGGCGCGCGCCGAGCCTGGGCGAGCAGGGTGTACTGCTCAGTCCGTCCGGAATGGCCGCCATGGGGACCTTCGTGCCGGGGCTGTTCGGCGCGGGGTCGGCGCCGCCGAACAATCGCGGCGAGGTGGAGAGCTGGCATTTCCCCGATGGCGCGGTGCTGAGCTACGACTGGCAGGCGCATCGCTATGACCTGCAACTGCCCGCCGGCAGTGCGACGGTGAAGGTCGGCGGCACCCAGGTGGTGGTCGATCCGGGTGCGGTGAGCGTGACCGCCGCCAGCATCCAGTTGACCGGCCCGGTGACCATCAAGGGCGCACTGACGGTGAACGGCAATATCAGCAGTACCGGTTCGATCATGGACACCGCCGGCAACAGCAACCATCACACCCACTGAAGTCGCTTCGACTTCTCACCCTGGCCCGCCAAGTGCGGGCCTTTGCATTTCTGGAGACCTGCCATGGGCAAACAATCCTGTGCGCATTCCGAGTGGCGGAGGGCATGGCCATGATCGGCATGGATCGACGCACTGGCCAGCCGCTCACGGGGCTGGCGCATCTGAAGCAATCCATCGAGGACATTCTCGGCACGCCGCTGGCCAGCCGGCGCATGCGCCCCGAATACGGCAGCCGCCTGCGGCGCATGGTCGACCTGCCGGTGACCGAAGGCTGGAAGGGCGCGGTGCAAGCGGAAGTCGCCCGCGCCATCGGCCGCTGGGAGCCGCGCTTGCGCCTGAGTTCCGTGCAGGTGGTCGCGGTAGTCGGTGGCAATGTTTCGCTGCGATTGCGCGGCATTTATCTGGGCGATGAGATCGGACTGGAGGTGGCGGCATGAGCCTGATCGATCTGTCCCAACTGCCCGCCCCTGAGGTCGTTGAGATCCTCGACTACGAGACGCTCTACGCAGAGCTGCTGGCGGATTTCCGCAGCACCATGGGCGAGAGTTGGACGGCGGCGGTGGAGTCCGACCCGGTGGTCAAGCTGCTGGAACTGGCGGCCTACCGGGAACTGCTGCTGCGCGCCCGGATCAACGACGCCGCTCGCGCCGTGATGCTGGGTTATGCAACCCAGGGCGACCTGGATCAACTGGCCGCCGGCTATAACGTCAAGCGCCTGGTGATCCAGCAGGCGGATGCCACGACCTCGCCACCGACGCCGGCCGTGCTGGAGGGCGATGACTCGCTGCGCAACCGCACCCAGCTGGCCTTCGATCAGCTTTCGGTGGCCGGCCCGCGCAATGCCTACGTGGCCTTCGCACTCGGTGCCGATGGGCGTATCGCGGATGTCTCGGCAATCAGTCCGCAACCGTGCGAGGCACTGGTCAGCGTGTTGTCTTCCGAGGGCAACGGGGTTGCCTCGGAAGAGCTGCTCCAGGCGGTGCGCACGGCACTGAACGATGAGGACGTTCGTCCGGTGGGCGATCGCCTCACCGTGCAGTCTGCCGCCATCGTGCCCTACCAGGTCGACGCTGTGCTCTACATCTATCCCGGCCCGGAGGCCGAGTTGATCCAGCAGGCCGCCGAGGCTTCGCTGCAGACCTACATCGCCACCCAGCGCCGCATCGGCCGTGATATCCGCCGCAGCGCGCTGTTCGCCGCCTTGCATGTGGAAGGTGTGCAGCGTGTCGAACTGGCGAAGCCGGCGGCGGACGTGGTGCTCGACTCCACCCAGGCGGCGTACTGCAGCGGGTACCAGATCCGCGTGGGAGGTTCGGATGAGTAGCCGCCTGCTGCCGATCAACTCGACGCCGCTGGAGCGCGTACTGGCGGATGTACAGGCTGCCGACCTGCCCGTGCCGCTGCGCGAGCTGATGGACCCGCAGCGCTGCCCGGTGGCCTTGCTGCCGTACCTCGCCTGGGCCTGGTCGGTGGACCGCTGGGACCCGGCCTGGAGCGAGGTGGTGAAGCGCAAGGCGGTGGCCGCGGCGTTCCGCATCCACCAGCACAAGGGAACCATCGCCGCCCTGCGGCGGGTGATCGAGCCGCTGGGTTACCTGATCGAGATCATCGAGTGGTGGCAGGGCTCGCCCATGGGCGAACCCGGCACCTTCCGCCTGCGCATCGGGGTGCTCGACAGCGGTATCAGCGAAGAAATGTACCAGGAGGTGGAGCGTCTGATCGAAGACGCCAAGCCGCTCACGCGGCACCTCATCGGGCTGGATATCAGCCTGGAATCCCAGGGGCGGATCACCGTCGGCTCCGGGCAATACGACGGCGACATCGTCACCGTCTACCCCTACCTCCCGGATGTGATCGAAGCGATCGGCAGCCACGGCATGCCGGGCCGGGAGCACACCATCGATAGCTTGAGTGTCTACCCATGGCAGTAACCTACTACGCACTACTCACCACGATCGGTGCCGGCAAGCTGGCGAATGCCACCGCGCTGGGCACCACCCTGAAAATCACCCAGCTCGCGGTGGGCGACGGCGGCGGCAACGTGCCGACCCCCGACGCCAGCCGCACCCAGCTGGTCAACGAAGTCCGCCGCGCACCGCTGAACCGGCTGAGTGTCGACCCGGCGAACAGCGCGCAGATCATCGCCGAGCAGGTCATCCCCGAGGACGTGGGTGGCTGGTGGATCCGCGAGATGGGCCTGTACGACGAAGCCGGCGCGCTGATCGCCTACGCCAACTGTGCGCCGTCCTATAAACCACAACTGGCCGAAGGCAGCGGCCGCACCCAGACCGTGCGTATCGTGCTGATCGTCAGCAATGCGGCGTCGGTGGAGTTGAAGATTGATCCGAGCGTGGTGCTGGCGACGCGGGAGTATGTCGATTCGGCTTTTCTGACGCGAGTGGCGTCGGCAACCAGCCTCGGGGTTGTCAAACTGGCAACAGCGGCAGAGGTCCAGGCTGGTACTGAAGCGACTCACAGCATTACACCTGCCTCACTGGCAACTCGAACTGCCACGGAAACGCGCACGGGCCTGATCGAGCTGGCAAGCGCTGCTGAGGTGCAAGCCAAGATCGATACCACTCGAGCGGTCACGCCTGCTGGACTTTCCTCCTGCAAGGCATCCGAGGATGCCTCCGGATTGGTGGAGCTCGCTACCACGGCTGAAACAGTCTCCGGAGCGGATGCGGAGCGTGCTGTGACGCCGGCGGGTTTGAGCGCTCGAACTGCGACTGACACTCGGACGGGGTTGGTGGAGTTGGCTACTGCCGCAGAGGTCCAGGCCAAGACGGACACCATCAGAGCGATTACTCCTGCCAGCCTGGCGGCGTGCACAGCGACCGAGGCTCGGGCTGGGTTGGTTGAACTCGCAACGACCACCGAAGCGGCAGCTGGCACAGACACGGAGCGAGCTGTAACTCCCGCAGGTCTCGCGTCCGGCATCAGCTCGCGTTTTAGTGCTGAAAACGTCTGGCGGTCTGCATCTGTGGTCCTGAACGTGGCGGGCGCCGTCAAGTACGAACGCTTGCCTACGGGGCTGGTGCGAATGTTCGGCACAGTCATTCCTACCGGCAATAGTGAGGGCAAGGGGACTGTGCGGATTAACTTTCCGTTCGCGTTGAGCTCCGTCTGGTCAGTCGTTGCGAATGAGTACCAGGCCGAGTCGACCGTTGGCTCGGGAATTCAGGCATCTCCCAACGTGGTTACCGGTTCATACGTGGACATCTGCTTCAAAACCTTCCCAAACGGGGCCTTGCGCATCGACTACCAGATACTTGGTAGCGTCTGAAGCTGCTTTCTGACAGTTGCTTACGATCAACTGCAGTTTCGTTTCATGAGTCTGTCCGCACTGCCCTTACGACGGGGCACGTAAGAGAAAGGCTCGCCACATCAGCACGATGTCCTTTCGACCTGCTGAACGTCCTAAAGCCAACCGCCTCCCGGCGGTTTTTTTATGTCTGGAGAAAACCCTATGAGCTTCTTTCACGGCGTCACCGTGACCAATGTTGACGTCGGTGCGCGCACCATTGCGCTGCCGTCGTCCTCGATCATCGGCCTGGTGGATACCTTCACTCCCGATGCCAAGCTGACAGCGCAAGCCGATGTGCCGGTGCTGCTCACCAGCCTGCGCGAAGCGGCTGCCGCGTTCGGTACCGCGTCGGCGATCTACAAGTCCTGCACCGCCATCTTCACCCAGTCCGCCGCGGTGGTCGTGGCGGTGGGCGTGGCGAAAGTCGAGGATGCTGCACAACTGACTTCCGCGATCATCGGCACCGTCACCGAGGCCGGCCAGCGTACCGGCCTGCAGGCGCTGCTCGACGGTAAGTCGCGCTTCAACGCCCAACCGCGTCTACTGGTCGCGCCGAAACATTCCGCCACCCAGGCGGTAGCCACCGCCATGGGCGCGCTGGCCGAGAAGCTGCGCGCCATCGCCATCGTCGACGGCCCGAACACTACCGACGAGGCCGCCATCGCCTACGCCGGCGAGTTCGGCAGCAAGCGCATCTACCTGGTCGATCCGGGCGTGCAGTACTGGGATACCGCCAGCAGCGCCACCGTCGATGCAGCGGCTTCCGCCAACGCCGCCGCGTTGTTCGCCTGGACTGACAGCCAGTACGGCTTCTGGTCCTCGCCATCGAACAAGGAATTGCTCGGCATCACCGGCACCGGCCGTCCGATCGAGTTCCTCGACGGCGACGAGACCTGCCGCGCCAACCTGCTCAACAACGCCAACATCACCACCATCATCCGTGACGACGGCTACCGCCTGTGGGGCAACCGCACGCTGTCCAGCGATGCCAAGTGGGCCTTCGTGACCCGCGTGCGGACCATGGACATGGTGATGGACGCCATCCTCGCCGGGCACAAGTGGGCGGTCGACCGCGGCATCACCAAGACCTACGTGAAGGACGTCACCGAGGGCCTGCAGGCCTTCATGCGCGATCTGAAGAACCAGGGCGCGGTGATCGACTTCGAGGTCTACGCCGACCCGGAACTCAACACCGCCAGCCAGCTGGCCCAGGGCAAGGTGTACTGGAACATCCGGTTCACCGACGTACCGCCTGCCGAGAACCCCAACTTCCGCGTCGAGGTGACCGATCAGTGGCTCACCGAAGTCCTGGACGCAGCTTAAGGAGAACCCCAGATGATTCCGCAGATCCTTACCAACACCAACCTCTTCGTCGACGGCGTGAGCTTTGCCGGTGACGTGCCCTCCCTGACCCTGCCTGCCCTCAAGGTGAAGACTCAGGAGTACCGTGCCGGCGGCATGGACGCCCCGATCCTGCTCGACATGGGCCTGGAGGCAATGGAGGCCAAGTTCACCACCAACGGCGCGCGCCGCGAGGCCATGAAGTTCTTCGGCTTGAGTGACCAGGGCTCCTTCAACGGCACCTTCCGCGGCTCCTTCAAAACCCAGAAGGGCGGCACCGTGCCGGTGGTCGCCACCGTGCGCGGCCTGCTCAAGGAAGTCGATCCGGGCGAGTGGAAGTCCAACGAGCTGGCCGCCTGCACCTACAGCGTGGCCGTCACCTACTACAAGCTGGAAATCGAAGGTCGCGAGATGTTCGAGATCGACCCGGTCAATTCCGTGCGCAAGATCAACGGCGTTGACCAGCTCGCCGCGCTGCGCGCTGACCTGGGCGCCTGAGGAGAACCCTGATGCAAGACTCCGTCAAACAGCCCGCGTGGCTGAGCCTGTCCGAAGACGCGGCGGTGGTGAAGCTGTCCCGTCCGACCTCCTGCAATGGCGTCGAGGTCGATGCCGTTACCCTGCGCGCGCCGACCGTGCGCGATATCCGCCAGGCCAGCAAGGTCTCCAGCGACGACGAGGAGCGCGAACTGCAGTTGTTCGCCTCGTTGGCGCAGGTGAGCCGCCAGGATCTGGAGGGGCTCAAGCTCAGCGACTACCAGCGCCTGCAGCACGCCTACTTTCGCCTGGTGCGAGAGGACGCGGATGAGCTTCGCGCGGATGCGCCAGCTGGCGCGGCAGCTGGCGGCTGAGTCGGGCTTCACGGCCGGCGAACTGGACCGCATGACTCTCAGTGACCTGCGTTGGTGGCTGGGGGACGAGGCGGGCTAGTTCGCCCGTAAGGAGGCACCGTGCCCCGGTGCCTCCTGTCGTCAGAGGGGAGTGAAATGAACATGAGTGAAAGCCCAAGGGTGACGGTAGTCCTCGGCCCCGAATTGGGAGAGGCATTGGAGCGGTCGCTTGGCGGGACGCTGAAGGACTCGCTCGGTCTGGCAGTCGCTGATGCCTTGCTGCGCCTGGAGAGTGCACGCGCGGGGCGAGCCACGGAGCGAGCAGGCGGCGCACCGCCGACTCTGGATCTGCATCAATCGTGGCGCGACGGGGCGCAAAGCGGGAACCAGCTGGCTCAGCAGACACTTGAAGCCCTCCGAGAAATTGCCGCGCTGCTTCGTCAACCGGGAGTCGTAGCGGCGCGACCCGCCACAGGACTGCTCGGCAGCACCACAATTGCCCTGCCTCCCGTAGCGTACGAGTGGTCCAAGAAAGAGTCCGCGATTCCCGAGGCCTTCTCCGGTCCCAGGGAGGCCGCGGTATTCGGACTTCGCAATGCGCTCCAGTACGAGCAGCGCATTCAGGAAATTGCCGTCAGGGGAGGATTGGTGCCGGGCCAAGCATCCGAGGCTCTGGTGGCGAAGCAGGTCGAAGCGGCTGCCAGAGGCAGCGGCATGGATTCCAGCGCTGCGCTGGACATGGTCCGACTGATGATGAATGCCGGACTCACGCTTGAGCGGAGCCTGCAGTATCTGCCCGCGGCGACAAAGCTTCAGTACGGCAAGGCACTGACATCTGAAGCTGTGGTGGGCCTTGTCACGAATATCCTGCAGCAGGGCAACGGCGATGCGGCGGACGTGGAGCGGGGGCTGGGGGTGATCTCATGGCGCGCCCAGCAGGAAGGCGTGTCCGTCGAGCAGTTGGTCCGCCGATTGGACGCCGGGCAGGATGTACGCTCCTGGAAGCAGGTTCTGCAGCGTCCCGAGCAGATGCGGGTCGATCCGGGCGTGGAATTGCAGAGCTCAGTCGATGCGCGACGCAATACCGTGCAGGGGCGGCGTAACGCTACGGAGAATTCCCTGGGCGGCATGCTCCAGGCCGGCGGGAGCGTTAGCCTGAGGACAATGGATGCGGGGTTGCCGTTGGCCACAAGCGTTGCCACAGGTTTGACTCGGGCAGCCTCTCTGGATGGCGCGCGGATGGCTCTGGCAACGCTTCAGTTCGGTCTGGCGCAGGAGATGGCTGCGGAATTTGCTGCGGAGTTGGGCTACGAAAGACAAGCACAGGGCATTCGTTCGCTGGATCCCGGTCCGCTGCGATCTCCGGGAGCCTTGATCGATTATTTTCGGGAGCGGCTGGCGGGTGAGAAGCCGTCGCCCAATGCTTCGGCGACAGCGCGCCTGCCATCGCTGGGGCAAGCTCTGAGCCAGACTCTGCAGCACCAGACGCTTGTTCAGATCAGCCCTGACTCTCCCAAAGAGTCGTTGCTTGATCGTTGGCGCGCTGTGGGTGGGGCCGTTGGTGCTCCGGCAGATTCTCCGGCGGTGGGGCCCTCGGTCGGTAGCGTTGTGGGTGGGGGACTGCTCGCCGCCTTGTTGCTTTCCCCGGTGGGCAGTCTGATCGGGGCCACTCTCGGCATCCTGGCGAGCCAGGACGCTGACGACAACGGGGCGGCGGCTAAATCGGGCACATCTCGCGACGCGGAGCATGCGCCGGTGCAACCATCGCCACGCGATCCCAGTTCTGCCAGCGGTGCCTTGGCCCCAGACCAGGCACAGAACTGGACCTTCTCTCCCCAGATCAGCATCAACGTAGCCGGCAACGTCAGCGACCCCGATCAACTGGCCAACGAACTGCTACCGCGCTTGCGGCGGATGCTGGCGGATTTCTCTCAGGACCGGCAGCGCGATGCGCTGTTCGACATGGCCGTGGTTTAAGGAGGCGGTATGGCGTATTGGCAACAGATGCAGAACGGCCTGTCGCAGCTCGCCCGGGCGGCCGAGGATGGTCGCCGCGATCTGGACGAGGTGATCGCGCCAGTAAACGGTGCGGTCAGTGAAATCCGGGGGGCGGCCGGCGAGCTGGAAGGTTTGCCGGGTGTTACGCCGGAGATGGCGGGCAAGGTGCAGCGTGCGATGCAGGGCATCGAGCGCGCGCAGGTAAAGGTCAACAAGGTGGTCAACACCTACAACAGCGCTACGCGAGCCTTGAAGGGCATCGATGAGCGCATGCAGGGGCTGGGCGAACAGGTGGACCGGGCCAGGAAGGCGGTGGACAAGGTCATCGGCAAGGTCGGTGATTCGCTGGGTTCGATACTGCCCAGCTCGGTACTGGCGCCCAAGCCCTCGCCCGGTGATTTCATGTGCGCGATCCCCCAGCCG
This sequence comes from Pseudomonas sp. NY15435, assembly GCF_048068295.1. NCBI lineage: Bacteria > Pseudomonadati > Pseudomonadota > Gammaproteobacteria > Pseudomonadales > Pseudomonadaceae > Pseudomonas > Pseudomonas sp. NY15435. The sequence goes on along the minus strand of NZ_JBLUQA010000001.1, from coordinate 20,489 downwards.
CATCTGCTGGTCATGACGGTGCTGGGTTCGCAGACCCAATTCTACTTCAATATCGACACGGTGCCCTTCGAATCGGCGACTCGCACCAGCCAGCTCACCTGGAAGGACCAGGCGCGGCTAGGCCGCCGGGGCGCGCTGCAATATGTCGGCGTTGGTTCGGAGACGCTGCTGCTGAGTGCGAAGCTCATGCCGGCCCTGTCGCGGGCATCGGGTAAGCGCGTGGGATGGAAGATTCCGAACCAGCTGCGCGAAATCGCCTTGAGCGGCAAACCGGTGAGCCTGATCAGTGGCTATGGGGATCCCCTGGGAACCTGGTGCCTGACGAAGGTGACCGAGACGCAGAGTGCTCTGCTCACTAATGGGGCCCCGCGTAATCAAGTCTTCGAACTGGAGTTCAGCCGCTATGGCGACGACAACGATGTATCGCAGCAGTAATGGCGACGTGCTGGATCAGCTCTGCTATCAGCACTACGGCCACCTCAAGGGTTGCGTGGAGGCGGTGCTCAACGCCAATCCGGGCCTGGCCGACGAGCCGCAACCATTGCGTGCCGGCGTGCTGATCCGCATGCCCGACCTGGGGGCGCCGGACAACCCGCAGGTCCGCTTGTGGGATTGATTCGGCTGTTCCATCCAGGCCCCGCAAGCGCGGGGCTTTTTCATTCGGGTGACCTATGAAACCTGTCTTTCGCATCGTCGCCGATGGGCGCGACATCACGGCACAGGTCAATGATCGCGTGCTCGATTTGGAAGTGACCGATAAACACGGTCTGGAGTCGGACACGCTTTCGCTCACCCTCGACGACCGCGCCGGCACGGTGGCACTGCCTCGGCGCGGCGCAGAGCTGGCGCTGTACCTGGGTTACGCGGAAACGGGCGTAGCACCGATGGGGCGCTACAAGGTCGACACCATCACTTTCAGCGGTGCGCCAGACACGCTGGTGATCAAGGCCAAGTCTGCGGACTCGCGCAACGTCGCGAAATCCATACGCAGCGACAGTTGGGAGGACGTGACGCTGGCGGAGGTCGTCGAGCGCATCGCCGGCCGCAACGGCTGGACAGCCCGGTGTGAGGTGACGACGCGGATCGTCCGCGCGGACCAGATCAACGAGTCCGACTATCACTTCATTACCCGGTTGGCGCGGCAGTACGACTGTACGGCGAAGATCGCCGACCTGAAGCTGTTGGTCATGCCACGCCAGGCTGGCCGGAGCGCATCGGGGCAGCCGCTGGACAGGGTTCTGCTCCAGCGCGAAGACGTCAGCTCCTTCAGCTTCACTCTGGATGATCGCAAGGTGGTCGCGCAGGTGAGCGTGCCGTACCAGGGGGCCGATGGCGTCCTGCGGACAGTCACGGTGGCCAATCCAAACGCGCCGAAGAAGGTGCAGGCCGAGTACGTCGAGCGCCACGTCCAGGCCAACGAGGCGGCGGCGAAGCAACTGGCCAGGTCGCGCCTGGCGGACTTCAACCGGCAGACCGCCGGCGTACGCCTGCAACTGCCGGGACGCACCGATCTGTTTGCCGAGTGCCGGGTCGAGTTGAGTGGTTTCAAGGCGGGAGTCGACGGCGTTTACCTGGTCGATACCGTTACCCAGCACTACGACGCAGGCGGCTGGACCACTCGTGTGATGTGCAATGGCGGTAACGATGGCAAGGCGCAGGCGGGGGAGGGCGGCTGACATGCTTATCGACGAACGCCAGCTCTTGCTGGTCCTGCCCAACGCCCGCCCCGTAGCGGGCGTTTTTCTGCCAGCGCTCGATGCAGCCATGCGCGACTTCGGCATCGACACGCCGCCGCGCGTTGCTGCCTTCATTGCCCAGGTCGGCCATGAAAGCGCTCAACTGACCCGTTGTGTGGAAAACCTGACCTACAGCGCCCAGCGATTGGCTGCCGTCTGGCCGCGGCGCTTTCGCAGCGCCGATGGCTCGCCCACGGCGCTGGCGCGGGAGGTGGCGTACCAGCCGGAGCGCATCGCCAACCTCGTCTACGCCGGGCGCAACGGCAATGGCGATGAGGCGTCCGGCGATGGCTGGCGCTTCCGTGGGCGCGGTCTGCTGCAGGTGACCGGGCGGAGCAATTACCGTTCTGTCGGCGAAGGTCTCGCGCAACCCTTTGTCGCCCGCCCGCAATTGCTGGCGGAGCCGCGCTGGGCATGTCGATCCGCCGCCTGGTGGTGGCAGCGCAATGGGCTCAACGAACTGGCCGACGCGGCGCGTTTCGAGGACATCACCCGGCGCATCAATGGCGGGTTGAATGGCCTGGATGAGCGTGTTCGGCTATGGCGGCGCGCACAGGAGGTGCTGGCATGAGCCGCTTCTGGCTGGCGCTGGGCATCGCGTGTTTTCTGCTGGGTGGATTCCTTGGAGGTTGTCTGGCGGCGCGCTTCTATGGCGGGCAACTGGAGAGCCTGCGTCGGGACCAGGCGCGCTGCAGCGAGGTGGGCAAGGCGTTGGAGGCGAGGCTGGCGCTGCAGAACGAGCAGGTCGTGGCGCTGGAACAAACGGCTCGTCAGCGCGCTGAAACCGCTGAGCGAGCCCTGGCGGCGGCCCGCGAGCAGGCAGAGAGCCACGAAGCGGCCGCCAGCCGGCTTCTGCTGGGGCGCAGCCAGGGCGAGGAGTGCGCCGTGGTGCGCGAGCTGATCGACCGGGAGCTGTTGCCATGAGATGGCTGGCGCTGACCCTTCCGCTATGGCTTGCCGGCTGCGCCACGACCGCAACGCAGCCCGTGGCAATCCGAATCCCTGTCCCGGTACCGTGCCGGGCGCCGGCCATCGAGCCCCCTCGCTTCGCCACCGCCAACCTGCGCCCGGCGGACGATCTGCAAACCAAGGTGCGCGCGCTGCTGGCCGAGCGGCAGCAGCGCCTCGCCTACGAAACCCGCCTGCGCGCGGCCCTCGACGCGTGCCGCTGAAACTTCCTACCTTCGTCGGCAGGGGCGCCACGCGTATTGCGCTGGCGCCCGGCCTTGGGCTACTGTTCGGCCATCGCTAGGCGAGACCGCAACCGTGATCCACCGCACCCGCATCATCACCTCCCTCCTCAAGGCATTCGCCCGTTGGCGCTGGCGCGCCTGATTCCTTCTTTCCCGGCATAGCGCCGGTCTCTTCTTACGCGTCCATTTCTTCCATCCGCTGGCATAATCGCCAGATTCGCGCAGCCTGCGAGGCCGCAACGGGTGTCGACGATGGCGCGATCCGAAAGCAGTGCAATCATGAGGTTCGAGCAGACATGCTGCTGATGATCGATAACTACGACTCCTTCACCTACAACCTGGTGCAGTACTTCGCCGAGTTGAAGGCCGACATCCACGTCATTCGCAATGACGAGCTGAGCGTCGACGAGATCGCCGCTCTCAATCCCGAACGCATCGTCCTGTCCCCCGGCCCGTGCACGCCGAACGAGGCGGGCGTGTCCCTGGAAGTCATCGAGCGCTTCGCCGGCAAGCTGCCGCTGTTGGGCGTGTGCCTGGGGCACCAGTCCATCGGCCAGGCCTTCGGCGGCGATGTGGTACGTGCCCGCCAGGTCATGCACGGCAAGGTCAGCCCGGTGTTCCACAAGGACCTGGGCGTGTTTACCGGCCTGAACAATCCGTTGACCCAGACCCGTTACCACTCCCTGGTGGTAAAGCGCGAGACGCTGCCCGACTGCCTGGAAATCACCGCCTGGACAGCGCTGGAAGACGGCTCGGTCGACGAGATCATGGGCCTGCGCCACAAGACGCTGAACGTCGAAGGCGTGCAGTTCCACCCCGAGTCGATCCTCTCCGAACAGGGCCACGAGATGCTGGCCAACTTCCTCAAGCAGACCGGCGGGGTGCGCGCATGAATATCAAGGAAGCCCTCAGCCGCGTGGTCAACCAGCTGGACCTGACCACCGAGGAAATGCAGGACGTCATGCGCGAGATCATGACCGGGCAGTGCACCGACGCGCAGATCGGCGCCTTCCTCATGGGCATGCGGATGAAGAGCGAGACCATCGACGAGATCGTCGGCGCCGTGGCAGTGATGCGCGAGCTGGCCGACCAGGTCGAGCTGGACAGCTTGAAGCACGTGGTCGATGTGGTCGGCACCGGCGGCGATGGCGCGAACATCTTCAACGTATCCTCGGCGGCGGCCTTCGTGGTCGCCGCAGCGGGCGGCAAGGTCGCCAAGCACGGTAACCGTGCGGTTTCCGGCAAGAGCGGCAGCGCCGACCTGCTGGAAGCAGCCGGCATTTACCTGGACCTCAAACCCGTCCAGGTGAAGCGCTGCATCGAGACCGTCGGCGTCGGCTTCATGTTCGCCCAGGTCCACCACAAGGCCATGAAACATGCCGCCGGCCCGCGCCGCGAGCTGGGCCTGCGTACCCTGTTCAACATGCTCGGCCCGCTGACCAACCCGGCCGGCGTGAAGCACCAGGTGGTCGGCGTGTTCAGCCAGGCGCTGTGCCGTCCGCTGGCCGAAGTGCTCAAGCGCCTGGGCAGTGAGCACATCCTGGTGGTGCATTCCCGCGATGGACTGGATGAGTTCAGTCTCGCCGCGCCGACCCATGTCGCCGAACTGAAAGACGGCGTGGTCACCGAATACGAAGTGCAGCCCGAAGACTTCGGCATCAAGAGCGAGAGCCTGATCGGTCTGACCGTGGACAGCCCGCAGCAGTCGCTGGAGCTGATCCGTGACGCCTTGGGCCGACGCAAGACCGAGGCCGGGCAGAAGGCCGCCGAGCTGATCGTGCTCAACGCTGGCGCCGCGCTCTACGCGGCAGACCTGGCCACCAGCCTGCACGAAGGCATGCAATTGGCCCACGACGCCCTGCACACGGGGCTGGCGCGGGAGAAGATGGAAGAGCTGGCGGCCTTCACCGCCGTTTACCGAGAGGAGAACGCACAGTGAGTGTGCCGACGGTTCTGCAGAAGATCCTGGCCCGCAAGGCCGAAGAAGTCGCCGAACGCCGCGCCCGTGTCGCCTTTGCGGAGGTGGAACAACTGGCGCGTGCGGCCGATGCTCCGCGTGGTTTCGCCAACGCCCTGCTGGAGCGCGCCAAGCGCCGCGAGCCGGCAGTGATCGCCGAGGTGAAGAAGGCTTCGCCGAGCAAGGGCATCCTGCGCGAGAACTTCGACCCTGCCGATATCGCCCGCAGCTACGAGGAAGGTGGCGCTGCCTGCCTCTCGGTGCTGACCGACATCGACTTCTTCCTCGGTAGCGACGCCTACCTGAAGGAAGCCCGCGCGGCCTGCTCGCTGCCGGTGATCCGCAAGGACTTCATGATCGACCCGTACCAGGTGGTGGAAGCCCGTGCCATCGGCGCCGACTGCATCCTGCTGATCGTCTCGGCGCTGGATGACGTGCGCATGGCCGAGCTGGCCTCGGTGGCCAAGGACGTCGGCCTCGACGTGCTGGTGGAAGTGCATGACGCACCGGAACTGGAGCGCGCGCTGAAGACCCTGGACACTCCGCTGGTCGGCATCAACAACCGCAACCTGCACACCTTCGAGGTGAGCCTGGAGACCACCCTGGACCTGCTGCCGGAAATCCCGCGCGAGCGCATGGTGATTACCGAAAGCGGCATCCTCAATCGCGCCGATGTCGAGCTGATGGAAGTCAGCGATGTGTTCGGCTTCCTGGTCGGCGAAGCCTTCATGCGTGCCGACGAGCCGGGCACCGAGCTCAAGCGCCTGTTCTTCCCCGAGCGCAGCAAGGTCAAGCTGGGCGCCGATCCGGACTGACAGCTCTTTGTAGGAGAGAGCTTGCTCGCGAACTGCCCAGGCGCAGTAGTGGCCTTGTAATGTTCGCGAGCAAGCTCGCTCCTACAGAATCAGGGCAACAAAAAAGCCGGCAATTGCCGGCTTTTTTGTTTTCTGGCGTTTCTTCAGCGGGTGCCGAAGACCACCATGGTCTTGCCCTTCACGTGTACCAGACCCTGCTCCTCCAGGCTCTTGAGCACGCGACCGACCATCTCGCGGGAGCAGCCGACGATACGGCCGATTTCCTGACGGGTGATCTTGATCTGCATGCCGTCCGGGTGGGTCATGGCGTCCGGCTGCTGGCACAGGTCCAGCAGGGTGCGCGCGACACGACCGGTGACGTCGAGGAAGGCCAGGTCACCGACCTTGCGCGTGGTTTTGCGCAGGCGGTCCGCCATCTGGCTGCCGAGGGTGAAGAGAATCTCCGGGTCCTGCTGGCTCAGTTCGCGGAACTTCGCATAGCTGATCTCAGCGACTTCGCATTCGGTCTTGGCGCGAATCCAGGCGCTACGCTCCTGGCCGGTACTGCCTTCCTTCTCGAAGAGCCCCATCTCCCCGAAGAAATCGCCGGTATTGAGGTATCCGATGATCATCTCGCGGCCATCGTCATCCTCGATCAGGACGGTTACCGACCCCTTGATGATGAAGAACAGGCTCTCGCAGCGGTCACCGGCGTAGATGATGGTGCTCTTGGCGGTGAAGCGGCGGCGATGACAGTGCGCGAGCAACTTGTCGAGGTTCTTTATTTTGGGTGTGAGGGTAATAGCTACCATGCCCGAGTCCCGGAAAGTAGAAAAAGTGGCCTTTGCACAACAGGCGCTAATGATTTGTTATGACCAGCTGTAGTGCCGTGCGTCCCTGGCTCGATCCCCCTCGATCCGCAGGGCGGCGATTGCCTAGCTGAGCATTCTTGCGTGAACGTAAATCCGCAAGAGCTTAACAGACGTCGTGTTACCAGCAATTGGAAGTCTGGAACGTTCGTGTAGGCAATTTCCGAGAGTGTGCCAGTAAACCGGCGCCAGCTTAAGTGATAAATGCATACTTGCCGTGTGGAAATGAGACCTGGGTAACAGCCGTCGCTCCCACTGGGCGTGCTAGGGGCCTGTGATAAGCTGTCGCCCCTTTTTTTTCCGGCGGAGTTCCTTGCAATGAAAGCGCGAATCCAGTGGGCGGGCGAGGCGATGTTCCTCGGCGAATCCGGCAGTGGCCACGTCGTGGTGATGGATGGTCCGCCAGACGCCGGTGGCCGCAACCTGGGCGTGCGCCCGATGGAGATGCTCCTGCTCGGTCTGGGCGGCTGCACCAACTTCGACGTGGTCAGCATCCTGAAGAAGGGCCGCCAGCCAGTGGAAAGCTGCGAAGCCTTCCTTGAAGCAGAGCGTGCCGACGAGGACCCGAAGGTGTTCACCAAGATCCACGTGCACTTCGTGGTCAAGGGCCGTGGTCTGAAGGAAGCGCAGGTCAAGCGCGCGGTCGAGCTGTCGGCCGAGAAGTACTGCTCCGCCTCGATCATGCTCGGCCGTGCCGGCGTCGAGATCACCCACGACTACGAGATTGTGGAACTGGGCTGACAGGCACCTTCATCCTTTCATCATCAAGGGTGCGCAAACTCTGGCAGAGGTCGACTGACCTCTGCATAATGCGCCACCTTTTTTCAGGGCCATTCGGCCCGAAACCAAGCAACCACAATCGCCATCGCGAAGAGGTGTAAACCGTCCTACGCAGGTGCCGCCGTACGCATCTGACGGGCATGCTCAACCACGCGGCAGAGCCGCATTTGACGAGAGTTATCCCACGGTGAAAAGCAAACTCAAGCTCCACGGGTTCAACAACCTGACGAAGACCTTGAGCTTCAACATCTATGACATCTGCTATGCCGAGACGCCTGAAGACCAGCAGGCTTACGTGCAGTACATCGACGAAGAGTACGATGCTGAACGACTCACGCAGATCCTCACCGATGTTGTCGACATCATTGGCGCAAACATCCTGAACATCGCTCGTCAGGATTACGATCCGCAAGGCGCCAGCGTAACCATCCTGATCTCCGAGCAGCCGGTCACCCCGACTGACAGCCAGATCGAGGAATCCCCGGGGCCGCTACCGGAAACCATCCTGGCGCACCTCGACAAGAGCCATATCACCGTGCACACCTATCCGGAGATTCATCCGGTGGAAGGCATCGCGACCTTCCGGGTGGACATCGATGTGTCGACTTGCGGCGTTATCTCGCCGCTGAAAGCGCTCAACTACCTCATCCACCAATTCGATTCGGACATCGTCACCGTGGATTACCGCGTGCGCGGCTTCACCCGCGATGTGGAAGGCAAGAAGCACTTCATCGACCACGAGATCAACTCGATCCAGAACTATCTCTCCGACGACACGTACGAGGCCTATCAGATGACCGACGTGAACGTGTACCAGGAGAACCTGTTCCACACCAAGATGCTGCTCAAGGAGTTCGACCTGGACAACTACCTGTTCGGTGACGCGACCCGCAACCTGTCGCCCGAGCAGCGCAAGCAGGTGGAGGAGCGCGTACGGCACGAAATGCTGGAGATCTTCTACGCGCGCAACATGCCGCGCTGATCGAGCTACTGCGCTGGGAGACACGGCGTTGAAAAGCCGGGCTGAAATGCTCATTTGCTGCAGCAAACTCCGCTTTCATCCTGACTTTTCGCCTTGTCTCTCCTGCGCTCGCAACGCTCGACAGTAGAAACGAAAAAGGGGCGCCCACTGGGCGCCCCTTTTTTTGTCGGCCGGATCAGATCCGGTAGGTGGACTTGGTCATCACCTTGGACAGCAGGGTCATACCGAACTTCACCGGCGCCGGGAAGCGCAGGCCGCCGGCCTCGATGGCGCTGGTGGCGTGGTGCTCCTCGTCCTCGCGCATCTGCTCGAGAATGGCGCGGGACTTCTGGTCCTCGGCGGGGATTTCCGCCAGGTGTTCGTCCAGGTGCTTGCACACCTGATCTTCGGTGGCGGCGACAAAGCCCAGGCTGACCCGGTCGCTGATCAGCCCGGCAGCAGCGCCGACGCCGAACGACAGGCCGTAGAAGATCGGGTTGAGCACGCTCGGGCGGCTGCCCAGTTCGCGGATGCGCTGTTCGCACCAGGCGAGATGGTCGACTTCCTCGTCGGCGGCTTCTTCCATGGCCTTGCGCACCTTCGGCAGCTTGGCGGTCAGCGCCTGGCCCTGGTACAACGCCTGCGCGCAGACCTCGCCGGTATGGTTGATGCGCATCAGGCCGGCCACGTGGCGGGCATCGGTGTCGCTGAGCTCGGCATCCGGCTGGACGATGGCGGGGGACGGGCGCCCCGGATGGCCACTGAAAGGCAGCAGGGTGCGCAGCGCGGCATCGGCCTGCAGCAGGAAGCGGTCGGCGGGGGAGTAGTGACGGTCGGCGGACATGGCGCACCTCCGGAAGGAACATTCGCCCGGCAGTTTACCGGATGGCGGATGACAGGTCTTGCCGAGGTGCGCGCAGCGTCTTCTTGTCGATTGCTCGGCGATCAGCCCGGCGGCCAATGCATCTGGCGCTGACCCAGCACGTGCATGTGGATATGGTGCACGGTCTGGCCGCCCAGGTCGTTGCAGTTCATCACCACACGGAAGCCCTCGTCGCAGCCTTGTTCCCTGGCCAGGCGCTGGGCGGTGAAGAGGATGTGCCCAGCCAGCGGCTTGTCTACCTCGGTCAGGTCATTGAGCGTCGAGATGTGCTTCTTCGGGATTACCAGGAAATGCACTGGCGCCTGCGGGCCAATGTCGTGGAAGGCAATCACCTGCTCATCTTCATAGAGCTTGCGCGCGGGAATGTCCCCGGCGACGATCTTGCAGAACAGACAGTCCACGAAATGCTCCTCCAGTCGTGTGGTCAGGAGCACGAGTTTAGCGGCCGTCGACCACCGCGCCCAGTTCCGGGCCGGTCAATGCAAGGAGCAAGCGTGCAGAACGATATCCATGACCTGGGCCTGGTGCTCGATTCCAGGGTCAAGCTGATCGTCATCGAGTCCTGGGACGAACCTCGTGTGCTGGAGACCCTGACCGGCCTGGCGGTACGGCGTGGGCTCAACCTGCAGCTGTGGTCGGCAACCGAAGGTCTGCAGCGCCTCGGCTTTGGTGGCGAGCCCCAGGGCGAGGGCGACAGCCGTGAGGCCGAGAATGCACTGCGCCTGATCAAGGCCGATCCGCAGCCGAACCTCTATGTGCTCTGCGATCTGCATCCCTATCTGGTGGATAACCCGCGTGCCGTGCGTCTGCTCAAGGAGATCGCCATGGCCGAGGGAAATTTCCGCCCCACAGTGGTGCTGGTTTCCCATGCATTGAAATTGCCCGCCGAGGTCCAGCGCTTCGCCGCGCGCTTTGCCTTGTCGCTGCCTTCCGAGGATGAACTGGTCGGGCTGGTACGCGAGGAAGCGAGCCGCTGGAGCGAGCGCAATAAAGGCGCGCGCGTGCGCACGGACAACCGAACGCTGCGCCAGGTGGTGAAGAACCTGCGCGGACTCACTCACGGTGAGGCGCGGCTGTTGGCGCGCAGCGTGATCTGCAACGATGGGGCGATCACCCAGGAAGACTTGCCCGAGCTCAACCGCACCAAGTTCGAGCTGCTCAATCTCGATGGCGTGCTCAGCTTCGAGCACGATACCGCGCGCTTTGCCGAAGTCGGCGGGCTGGCCAGCCTCAAGCGTTGGCTGGGCGAGCGGCAGAGCGCATTCACCGAAGGCAAGGACAAGGACCTGCCCAAGGGCGTGCTGCTGGTCGGTGTTCAGGGCGGTGGCAAGAGCCTGGCAGCCAAGGCGATCGCGGGTCTCTGGGGCCTGCCGCTGCTGCGCCTGGACTTCGGCAGCCTCTACAACAAGTACTTCGGCGAGACCGAGCGCAACCTGCGTGAAGCGCTACGCCTGGCCGACAGCATGGCGCCCTGCGTGCTCTGGGCGGACGAAATCGAAAAAGGCGTGGCCACCGGTGACCAGGACAACGGCGTCAGTCAGCGCGTTCTGGCCACGCTGCTGACCTGGATGGCCGAGCGCAAGGCGCCGGTATTCATGGTGGCCACCGCCAACGCCATCGATCGCCTGCCGCCGGAGCTGGTGCGCAAGGGGCGCTTCGACGAGCTGTTCTTCGTCGACCTGCCGGATCATGCCGTGCGGATGGACATTTTTCGCATCCACCTCGTGCGTCGTGAGCTGGAGGTGGCGCAGTTCGATCTGGGCGAACTGGCCGAAGCGGCAGACGGTTTCTCGGGTGCGGAGATCGAGCAGGCAGTGGTCGGCGCCTTCTATGCCGCACAGGCACGACAGAAGGCGGTGGACCAGACGCTGTTGCTGGAGGAAATCCGCCGTACCGCGCCCTTGTCGGTGGTCATGGCGGAGGAACTGGCCGCGCTGCGCCAGTGGGCGGACGGCCGTACCGTGCGCGCGGACTGAGTGCCGGTCAGCTGGCCAGCGCCAGGCGATTGATACGTCCGGCCAGCTTGCGCATGAGCCAGCGCGGCAGTAGGCGCACGCCGCAGGCGAACAGGCGGTTGCGCCAACCGGGGATGATGAGAGCGGGCGCGCGACGCAGCGCTTTCACGGCCAGGAAGGCCACTTCCTCGGGCGACATGACGCGCTTGCCGTCATCGAGCTTGCCCAGGCGCATGTCGGCATTGCGGTAGAAGGCCGTGCGGGTCGGCCCCGGGCACAGCACGGAAACCTTGATGCCGCGGCCCTTGAGTTCTTCGCGCAACCCCTCCGAGAAGTGCAGCACGAACGCCTTGCTGGCGTAGTAGCTGCTCATCCAGGGGCCGGGCAGCAGGCTGGCCATGGAGGCGACGTTGAGAATCCGTCCGCCGCCGGTTCGTTCCATCATCGCGCCGATGCCGTGGCACAGGCGTGCCAGGGCCAGGACATTGAGCTCCAGCAGTTCCTGCTCGCGCGACCAGTCCTGGTCGAGGAAGGCGCCGGAGGTGCCGATGCCCGCATTGTTCACCAGCAGCTCGATTTGCCGCCCGCTCTGCTCCAGCTCGTGCAGCAGGCCGGAAATCTGCAACGGCTCGGACAGATCGCAGACGCGGAACAGTACTTCCACCCCGAAACGCTGAGACAACTCGCAGGCGGCCGTTTCCAGTGCATCGCGCTGGCGTGCTACCAGGATCAGTGCCTGGCCCCGGCGGGCGAGGGCTTCGGCCAGGGCCAGGCCGATACCGCTGGAAGCGCCGGTGATGAGGGCAAAACGAGGCATTCAGGAGTCTCTGTGACGGGGTGGCGTTCGACCACGCCCGCCACGGGTTGTTGCATTACTGATCCGAGTCGCCGCCTTCGGTATCGCCACTGCTGAAGTCGCCGTCAGAGGGCTCCGCGGTGGCTGCCGGATCGGCAGCTTCGTCGCCTTGCTGGTACTGCGAGGCTTGCGCTGCTTGGGCACGCTCGACGTAGCTCTGGTAGGCGGGGATCGCGATGGCGGCGAGGATACCGCCAAACACCGGGAACAGCAGCCAGGAGAAGGCCAGGACCTTGACGCCGGTGCTGTTGGGCGGCGGCGGCGGACCGAAGCGGTTGGCGGTCTGCTCGCCGGGCATGAACAGCATCAGCAGGCTGAGGACCACGTTGACGAAGGGCACCAGCAGGGCGAGCCAGAGCCAGCCGGACCAGCCCAGGTCATGCAGGCGCTGCACGCCGATGGGCACGCTGAAGACCATGGCGGCGATGACCACCGCAGCAATGGCGGCTACGCCCAGTGGCAGCGAGACGGCCATCAGCAGACTGGCGACCAGGTAAGCACCAAAGACGATGAAGGACAGTGCGGCGGACCAGCCGAGGTAGCGCACGCGGCCGATCCGGCCGGACAGGCTGCGGACCTTCAGTTCGCCGAATTCCGGTAGGTCGTCGCCGACCTGTGCTTGGGGCGGAGCGTAGGGAGAGGCCGTTGCGTTCGCGGTTGGCGCCGCGGTGGTGGGCACCGGATTGGCTGCCAGTTCTGCCTGACGCGCCAGATACTTCTCGATGACGATGCCGCAGGCGCTGCACTCGATAGAGCTGGCCTGTTCATGCCCACACTTGGGGCAGGTCATCCGCTCGTTGCTGGCAGCTTCACCGGCGGCGCGGGCCGCCAGAGTCGACTCGCTGGGGTGGTCGTCGGTTTCCACCAGGCTGAAACCGGCAACGCCTTCGGCTTCCTTGCGGGCGTTGGCGCCGGCACCATGGAGCGCGCGCAGGTACTTGTCGGCTTCGTCGCCGGACAGATCGCGCTTGAGCACGACCGGCTGGCCGCTGAACAGCGCTTCGATTTTCGAGGCGTCGCTCTTGAACAGGCGGGCGAGGTTTTCCTTGGCGGTTTCCAGAGGGGTCTGCGGCATCAGCGCGCCGTCGAACACGATCTTGAAGCGGGATTGATCCATCGGGGCATCCTTGTCTTCTGGCTATGTTGGAATCGCTACAGCGTAATCGGGCCGCCGGGGGCCAACAAGCAGCCCCGGCGGATATATCGTGAGCGGTGCCGCAGCTCAGACCAGCAGTTGGTTGGACAGGCCGGCGCTGCGTGTCAGGGCCTGGCGGTACTCGTGGTCCAGCCGGGCGATCAGGTCGCCCACCGCGGGCAGGTCGCGGATATCGCCGACGCCTTGGCCGGCGGACCACACGGTCTTCCAGGCCTTGGCCTCGTCGCTCACCGGCTTGAGCTTTTCACCGTAGTTGAGCGCGCCCTTGTCGTTCAGCCGTTGCATGTCGAAGCCGGCGGCCTCCAGGCTCTGCCGCATGAAACTGGCTGGCACGCCGGAAACGGCGGGCGTATGGATGATGTCAGAGGCGCGGGCGTCGAGCAGCATGTGCTTGTAGTCCTCGGACGCGGCGCTTTCGCGGGTGGCGATGAAACGGGTGCCAAGGTAGGCCAGGTCGGCCCCCAATACCTGGGCGGCAAGGATTTCGTGGCCATGGTTGATGCAGCCGGCCAGCAGCAGGGTCTTGTCGAAGAACTGGCGGATTTCGGCGATCAGTGCGAAGGGGCTCCAGGTGCCAGCATGGCCACCGGCGCCAGCGGCCACGGCGATCAGGCCGTCGACGCCCGCCTCCGCCGCTTTCTCGGCATGCCGGCGGGTAGTCACGTCATGGAATACCAGGCCGCCATAGCTGTGCACGGCGTCCACCACCTCGCGCACCGCGCCCAGGCTGGTGATGACGATGGGCACCTTGTGCTCTACGCAGAGCTTCAGGTCCTCCTGCAGGCGTGGGTTGGTGTTGTGGACGATCAGGTTCACCGCATAGGGCGCGGCCTGCGGGTCGGCGGCCAGCCCCGCCTCGATCTCTTCCAGCCAGGCCTTGAAGCCGCTGCTCTCGCGCTGGTTCAGCGCCGGGAAGCTGCCGACGATGCCGCTCTTGCAGCAGGCCAGCACCAGTTGCGGGTTGGAGACCAGGAACATCGGTGCCGCCACCAGGGGAATGCGCAGGCGGCGGTCGAGCAGGGCGGGCAGGGACATGACAGTCTCCTTGTCGGGGTCAGAAGGGTTTGACGACCACCAGGATCACGATGGCGAGCAGGAACAGCACCGGCACTTCGTTGAACCAGCGGTAGAACACATGGCTGCGGCCGCTCTCGCCACGGGCGAAGCGCTTGAGCATGGCGCCGCAGGCGTGGTGGTAGCCGATCAGCAGGACGACCAGGGTCAGCTTGGCGTGCATCCAGCCCTGGGTCAGCCAAGCCGGATTGAGGTAAAGCATCCAGGCACCAAGCACGAGGGTGAGGATCATCGACGGCCCCATGATGCCGCGGTAAAGCTTGCGCTCCATGATGCAGAAGCGCTCGCGGCTGGCGGCGTCCTCGCTCATGGCGTGGTAGACGAACAGGCGCGGGAGGTAGAAGAGGCCGGCGAACCAGCAGACTACGGCAATGATGTGAAAGGCTTTCAACCACAGATAAAGCATCGGGACTTCCTCGGATCACGGTAGAGCCGATAGTAGTGGCGCCGTGCAATGCCGTCATCCCTGTGGCGGCGGCTGCGTAGGAAAGATCGCCTGCCTGCGTCAATCGGTATCGCAGAGCGGCCAGTTGCCCCTGATCGGAAAGACGAAACGCTCGCGCCGCGTAACCCTCAATTCAGGCTGATTCGCTCTGTTCAGCGGGGGCAGCGGCTCATATCATGACTGCCCCTGAATTTGGCCCCATAGGTGGAGTGACAGGCAGATGATCAAGGTCGGTATCGTAGGCGGTACGGGTTATACGGGCGTGGAACTGCTGCGCCTGCTGGCGCAGCATCCCCAGGCTTGCGTCGAGGTGATTACCTCGCGTTCCGAGGAGGGCGTGAAAGTCGCCGATATGTACCCGAACCTGCGAGGCCACTATGACGGCCTGGCCTTCAGCGTGCCGGACGTGAAGCGTCTGGGCGAATGCGATGTGGTGTTCTTCGCCACTCCGCACGGCGTGGCCCATGCGCTGGCCGGCGAACTGCTGGCAACGGGTACCCGCGTGATCGACCTCTCCGCGGACTTCCGCCTGCAGGACGCCGAGGAATGGGCCAAGTGGTACGGCCAGCCCCACGGTGCTCCGGATCTGCTGCCCGAGGCCGTCTACGGCCTGCCGGAAGTGAACCGCGAGGCCATCAAATCCGCACGCCTGATCGCCGTTCCAGGATGCTACCCGACTGCCACTCAGCTCGGCTTCATTCCGCTGCTGGAGAATGGCCTGGCCGATGCCAGTCAACTGATCGCCGACTGCAAGTCCGGCGTCAGCGGTGCCGGCCGTGGTGCCAAGGTCGGTTCGCTGTTCTGCGAAGCCGGCGAGAGCATGATGGCGTATTCGGTGAAAGGCCACCGTCACCTGCCTGAAATCAGCCAGGGCCTGCGTCGCGCGGCCAAGGGCGATGTTGGCCTGACCTTCGTGCCGCACCTGACCCCGATGATCCGCGGGATCCACGCGACGCTGTACGCACGCGTGGCCGACCGTGGTATCGATCTGCAGAAACTGTATGAAGAGCGCTATGCCAACGAGCCGTTCGTCGACGTGATGCCGGCCGGCAGCCATCCGGAAACCCGTAGCGTGCGTGGCGCCAATGTCTGTCGCATCGCGGTGCACCGTCCGCAGGGCGGCGACCTTGTGGTGATCCTGTCGGTGATCGACAACCTGGTGAAAGGTGCGTCCGGCCAGGCGATCCAGAACATGAACATCCTGTTCGGCCTGGACGAGCACCTGGGCCTGTCCAACGTCGCGCTGCTGCCTTGAGGAAAGACTGCCCCGGAAAGGCGGCCAATTGATCTGGACCAATGGATGAGTCGGATTAGTTGACCGTTTTTCTGGGGTAAGCGGATAATGGTCCGCAATGTTGTAACGTACGGCTTCGGCCGGGAGAGTTTTCACCATGACCATCGAAACCTTCACCCCCACTCCGCTGATGTTCTCGCAAGGCGCTGCGAACAAGGTGAAGAACCTGATCGACGAAGAAGGCAATCCGCGCCTCAAGCTGCGGGTGTTCGTCACGGGCGGTGGCTGTTCGGGCTTCCAGTACGGGTTCACCTTCGATGAAGACACCGCGGACGACGACACGATCGTCGAGCGCGATGGCGTCAACCTCGTGGTCGACCCGATGAGCTTCCAGTACCTCGCCGGTGCGGAAGTGGACTACCAGGAAGGCCTCGAAGGTTCGCGGTTCGTCATCAAGAACCCGAACGCAGCGACCACCTGCGGCTGCGGTCAGTCCTTCTCGATCTGATGCCGTTGATATGAAAACGCCGCGCAATTGCGCGGCGTTTTTGTTGGTGCCGTCGGATCAGGTTGGATAGTGCGCGCCAAGAATGCGCGGCCCCGTCGCGGCCGTGACTTCCGGGCAGTTTCCGGGCTCGCGCTCGAGAAAACGATGGGCCAGCCAGGCGAAGGCCATGGCTTCCATCCACTCCGGCGGAACGCCGCGATCGAGGCTGCTGATCACCCTGGCGCCAGGCATGTGCGCGGCCAGTCGCTGCATCAGCGTCGTATTGAAGGCGCCGCCACCGCAAACCACCACTTCCTCGCAGCCGGGCTGCGCATCCAATAGTGCCGCGGCGATGCTTTGGGCGGTCAGCTCAAGCAGGGATGCCTGCACATCCTCGCTTTTGACGGGACCATGCTTGGCCAGGATCGCGTTCAGCCAATTCAGGTTGAAGCGCTCGCGCCCGGTGCTCTTCGGGCCTTTGGCGGCAAAGAAGTCATCAGCCAGCATCTTTCGCAGCAGCGCCTGATCGATACTGCCACTGGCAGCCCAGGCGCCGTCGCGGTCGTAGGCTTCGCCACGCTGCTCCTGAATCCAGGCATCCAGCAGCACGTTGCCGGGGCCGCAGTCGAATCCGCGAACCGGCTTGCCAGGCCCGAGCAGCGATACGTTGCTGAATCCGCCCACGTTGAGGATGGCGCACTCTCGATCATCGCTACCGAACAGTGCGCGGTGAAAGGCGGGTACCAATGGTGCGCCCTGGCCGCCGGCGGCTACGTCGCGACGGCGGAAGTCGGCCACTACGTCGATGCCGGCCAGCTCGGCGAGCAGCGCCGGGTTGCCGATCTGCACGGTGAAGCCCAGATGCGGCTCATGGCGAATGGTCTGGCCGTGGCTGCCAATGGCGCGAATGGCGCTGGCGCTCAGCTTCTCGCGGGCGAGGAGTTCGTTGATGCCCTGTGCAGCCAGGCGTACCCAGCTGTTTTCCGCGAGGGCGGAGCGGGCGATTTCGTCAGGGCCGGAGGAGCAGAGTGCCAGGAGGTCGGCGCGGAGTGCCGCAGGCATCGGGAGGTAGTGGGAGGCGAGCAGGGTGGTCTGCTCGCCCTGCTCGATCAGGGCAATGTCCAGTCCGTCGAGACTGGTACCGGACATCACCCCCAGATAGAGCGGCATGGCTCAGCGCTTGTTCAGGGCCAGGAAGGTTGCTTTCTCCTGGTCCATGCGCGCGATCAGCGGTTGGGTCTGAGCCAGGAAGCGCTTGCGCTCCGGACCGCTCAGCGGGTCGGCTGTGGGCAGCTTGGCGCTCAGCGGGTCGACGTGCTGGCCGTTGACCTGGAACTCGTAATGCAGGTGCGGGCCGGTGGCCAGGCCAGTCATGCCGACATAACCGATGATCTGCCCCTGCTTCACTGCCACGCCGGAGCGGATGCCCTTGGCGAAGCGGCTCATATGGCCGTAAACGGTGCGATAGCGCTGGCCGTGCTGGATCACCACGGCGTTGCCGTAACCACCCTTGCGGCCGGCTTCGAGAATCTTGCCGTCGCCAGTTGCCTTGATCGGCGTGCCGATGGGGGCTGCGTAATCCACCCCCTTGTGTGCACGAATCTTGTTCAGGATCGGGTGGAAACGCCCAATCGAGAAGCGCGAGCTGATGCGAGCGAAGTCCACCGGAGTGCGGATGAACGCCTTGCGCATGCTGCTGCCGTCGGCGCGCAGGTAGCTGGTGTTGCCCTGTTTGTTGGTGTAGCGCACCGCGGTGTATTCCTTGCCGCGGTTGACGAAGCGTACAGCCAGGATGCTGCCGGTGCCGACCTGCTTGCCCTTCACCTGCTGGGATTCGTAGATCACATCGAACTCGTCGCCCTCGCGAATATCCTGGGCGAAGTCGATGTCGTAGCCCAGAACGTTGGCCATCGACATGATCAGGTCATGGGACAGGCCGGCATTACGGCCAGCAACGAACAGCGAACTGTCGATGCGACCGTGGGCATAGTTGGCGTGGACCGAGGGCTTCACCAGGTCGCGCTTGAAGTCATAGCCCTTGGCGGACTTGGCCAGGCTGATGGTTTCAAGATCGCTGCGCTTGACCTTCAGGCCCTGCAACTCGCCGTTGGAGCCGATGAGGAAGTCCACGTCCTGGCCGACATCAAGACGGGTGAACTGCTTGGCGTCCTTGTTGGCGGCAAGCATGTCGTGCACGGCGTTCGCCGGCAGGCCGGCCTTCGCGAACACGTTGGAAAGAGTGTCGCCCTTGCCCACGGTCACGCTCTTCCACGCAGGATCTGCGGGAGCGGAGGGGGAGGGTTGCTGCTTCGAATCGGCGAGATCGTTCTTCTTTTCCGCGTCTTTTCCGGCGCTGTTCTGGTCGTCCGGCTGGCCTTCTATCTGTGCAAAAGGCGAAGAGCCGTCGTCTTCCGTGACCGAATTGGGTCGAAGATCGTCTTTTTCCTGGAGAATCTGCTCGGTGCCGTTTTCCAGCTCAAGGTTGAGCGTGGTCTTCTTCGCCTCGACCTCGGCCGAGGGGAACACCAGCAGAGCCAGGCTGAGGAGCGCTGCTACACCGCTTGCGGCCAGCAGATGGCTCTTCGGGTAGTACGGCGCTTTCTGATCGGATTGCGTCATGGCGTGAGTGGTGTTTTTGGAATGTGAAATAACTGCCTAAAATATAACCAAATTCCCTCTGAAGCAACCCTGATGTCGGGCTTCTGACGTCATGTCCTCTGGCGCTGGGCAAAACTTGTTTTTAGTGCCTGTTCTTGTATCGTTGGTTCCCTTTCGCAATTCGCAACGTACAGGAACCTGCAATGAAGTCGGTCGAAGAGCAGCTGGCGCTGATCAAGCGTGGAGCAGACGAAATTCTCGTGGAAGCCGAGCTGATCGAAAAGCTCAAGCGCGGCCAGCCCCTGCGTATCAAGGCCGGCTTCGACCCGACCGCTCCGGACCTGCACCTGGGTCATACCGTCCTTATTAATAAGCTGCGTCAGTTCCAGGACCTGGGCCATCAGGTCATCTTCCTGATCGGCGACTTCACTGGGATGATCGGTGACCCCAGCGGGAAAAGTGTTACCCGCCCACCCCTCACTCGCGAGCAGGTTCTCGACAACGCTGAAACGTACAAGGCCCAGGTCTTCAAGATTCTTGACCCCGCGAAGACTGAAGTAGCCTTCAATTCCACCTGGATGGACCAGCTTTCCCCCGCTGATTTCATTCGTCTGGCTTCCCAGTACACCGTTGCTCGTATGCTGGAACGCGATGATTTCAGCAAACGCTATGCCAGTAATCAGTCCATCGCCATTCACGAGTTCCTTTATCCGCTGGTTCAGGGCTACGACTCGGTGGCCCTGCGTGCAGATGTCGAGCTCGGCGGCACCGACCAGAAATTCAACCTGCTGATGGGGCGCGAGCTGCAGCGCGCCTATGAGCAGGAGCCTCAGTGCATCCTGACCATGCCGCTGCTCGAAGGCCTGGATGGCGTCAAGAAGATGTCCAAGTCCCTGGGGAACTACATCGGCATCCAGGAAGCGCCGGGCGTCATGTACAGCAAGCTGGTCTCCATCCCGGACACTCTGATGTGGCGCTATTTCGAGTTGCTGAGCTTCCGCTCCATGGAAGAGATCGAAGGCTTCAGGAAAGACGTCGAGGCTGGCGCCAACCCGCGCGACATCAAGATCAAACTGGCCGAAGAGATTGTGGCTCGCTTCCATGGCGAAGAGGCGGCTGCTTCGGCGCACAAGTCTGCAGGTAACCGTCTTAAAGAGGGCGAGCTGCCGGAAGATCTGCCGGAAGTGGAAGTCGCTGCTGCAGAAGACCTGCCGATTGGCGCTGTCCTTAATAAGGCAGGCCTGGTGAAGAACTCTGCCGTCGCTCGCGATCTGCTGTCGTCTGGCGGTGTGCGTGTGGATGGTGAGGTCGTGGATCGCAGCTTTGTCTTCGAGATCGGCGCTACCCATGTGCTGCAGGCGGGCAAGAAGGCCTTCGCTCGCGTCTCCCTGGTCGCTGAGTGAAGAAAGTTTAAATTAGTCGTTGACGGCCCATTTAAACTCCCTATAATGCGCACCACTCCCAGCGACGAAGCGCTGAAAGAACTTGAAAATCAAGTACTTACAGAGATT